>NZ_JEMV01000020.1 GCF_000588875.1 Sphingobium sp. Ant17 | reverse complement strand
CTTCGGCGCGGAAGCGGTCGATGCGCTCCATGCGCTGCTGGGGCTGGGCCATCGCCCGCTCGCGCCGCGCCGTGCCCGTCCCGCCATCCGCATCGACCGCCTCTTTGCCGAACCGATCGGCAGCACCGCCTATGCGCTCAAACGGCTGGCGGAGATGGCGGCCGAAGCCGGCGAGCGGCTGGCCGAACGGGGGCAGGGCGGTCGTCGGTTCGAAGCGATCTTCTTCCGCAGCGACGGCCTCGCCTTCCCGCTGCGCGTCGAAACCGGGCTGCCGGTGCGCGATGCGCCCTCTATCCTGCGGCTGATGCGTGAGCGGATCGACGCCTTGTCCGACCCGATCGATCCCGGCTTCGGCTTCGACATGCTGCGCCTGACCGTGCCGCTGGCCGAGCCGATGGCGGCGACCCAATTGGCGCTGGAAGGGGGCGAAGCGCGCAAGGGCGAAAGCGTGGCGGCGCTGGTCGATCGGCTGTCGATCCGGGCCGGGCGCGGACGCATCCAGCGGCTGGTGCCGTGCGACAGCCATATTCCCGAACAAGCGCAACTGGCCTTGCCCGCCGTCGAAGCGCGCGCGCCCGTCGACTGGGGACCGGTCGGCGAACCGGGCGACCCGCCGCTGCGCCCCATTCATTTGTTCGATCCGCCCCAGTCCATCGACGTGATCGCCGGCGTGCCCGATGGTCCGCCCCACCGCTTCCGCTGGCGCCGCGCCTTGCATGACGTGGTCCGCTTCGAAGGCCCCGAACGGATCGCGCCCGAATGGTGGCGCGCGCCCGACGGCGCGATCGAGGGGGACAGTATCGGCAAGACGCGCGACTATTACCGGGTCGAGGATGCACGCGGTCGCCGCTACTGGCTGTTCCGCCACGGCCTCTATGGTGCGGAGACGCCTGATCCAGGTTGGTATCTCCACGGCCTGTTCGCATGAGCAACCGCCGCAAGGGACCGGACCCTGCCAAGCCAAAATCAGCTGACCCACGGGGCACTATGGGGCGAGAGGCGCGCAAGCAAAGCGCATCTCCCCACCCCCCGCCAGCCGATGCGCCGCCCTTTGCCGAACTGGTGGCGGCGACCAATTTCTCCTTTCTGCGCGGGGCGTCGCATGCCGCCGATATGGTGGCGATGGCGATGGCGCTGGGGCTGACGGGCCTTGGCATTGCCGATCGCAACACGGTGGCGGGCGTCGTGCGCGCCCATGTCGCGCGCAAGCGGGCACCCGAAAAAGCCCGCACGGCGCTGCTCGAAGCGAAGGAAGAAGCAGGCCTGCCGCTCGAACTCAGCGAGGCGGAGGAACAATCCTGCCACAGTGACCTGCGCCTGATCGTCGGCGCGCGGCTGGTCTTTACCGATGGCACCCCGGACATCGTCGCTTACCCCGCGACACGGCGCGGCTGGGGTGAACTCACCAAATTGCTGACGGTCGGCAATTTGCGCTCGGTCAAGGGCGACTGCATCCTGACCTATGCCGACCTGACCGGCTATATGCAGGATCTGCTGCTGATCGTTCTGCCGACATCGACCGCCACCGCCCAGACCGCGCATCGCAAGCCGGTCGACTATGACCATGACGACAGGCCATCTGCCGAAGCGATCCGGCAAGGGCATCTCAGCCTTGTTCCCCCGCCGCGCCCCGCCGATCTGGAGGCGCTGCTGATCCGCCTGTCGCGGCTGGCACCGGGACGGGTGTGGCTGGGCGCGGCATTGCAGCGGGATGGCCGCGATGCACGGCGGCTTGCGCGCTATCGGGCGCTATCGGCGCGCACGGGCGCGCCGCTGCTCGCGACGATGGACGCGCTCTATGCCGACTCTGCCGAACGCCCCTTGCAGGATGTGCTGAGCTGCATCCGTGCGGGCACCACGATTGCCGGGGCCGGACGCATCTTGGAGGCCAATGCGGAACGGCATCTCCATGCTCCTGCCGCGATCGCGCATCTGTTCCGCGCCTGCCCCGAAGCACTGGCGGAAAGCCTGCGCCTGTTGAACCAAGTGCATTTCACGCTCGACCAGCTTCGCTACGAATATCCCGACGAACCCGTGCCGGAAGGCTGGACCGCACAGCAATGGCTGGAGGAATTGACGCTCAGCGCCGCCCATGCCCGTTATGGCCCGCATATCCCTCATGCCGTGCGGGCGCTGCTGGACGAGGAATTCGGGTTGATCCGCACACGCGATTACGCCGCCTATTTCCTGACCGTCCATGACATCGTCGCCTTTGCCCGGATGAAGGGCATATTGTGCCAGGGGCGCGGTTCTGCAGCCAATTCGATGGTCTGCTTCCTGCTGGGCGTCACCTCGGTCGATCCGCAGCGGCATGATCTGCTCTTTTCCCGCTTCGTGTCGGAAGAGCGCGACGAGCCGCCCGACATCGATGTCGATTTCGAACATGAGCGGCGCGAGGAGGTGATGCAATATATCTATGAGCGCTATGGCCGCCACCGTGCGGGGATCGCCGCGACCGTCATCCATTATCGCGCGCGTAGCGCGGTGCGCGAAGTCGCCAAGGTGCTGGGCCTGTCGGAAGATGTATCGGCGCGGCTGACCAGCACCGTGTGGGGCAGTCATGGGCGCAAAATGGCTAAAGAGCGGGTCGGCGAGGCAGGCTTCGCCCTCGACAATCCGCAGATCCTACAATTAAGCGCGCTCGTGGACCAACTGCTCGACGCGCCGTTTCCCCGCCACCTTTCGCAACATGTCGGCGGATTTGTGCTCACCCGCAACCGGTTGGACGAGACGGTGCCCTTGCATCATGCCGCCATGGCCGATCGCAGCTTCATCGAATGGGACAAGGATGACATCGACGCGCTCGGCCTGATGAAGGTCGATATATTGGCGCTGGGTATGCTGACCTGCATCCGCAAGGCGTTCGACCTGATGCGGGAGCATAAGCTCGGCGACCACCAGTTGCAGGTCGATCTGCAATCCAGCGATCCCATCGTTTACGACATGCTGTGCCGGGGCGACAGCGTCGGCGTGTTCCAGGTGGAAAGCCGCGCGCAGATCAACATGTTGCCGCGCCTGCGCCCCCGCACTCTTTACGATCTGACGGTGCAAGTCGCGATCGTGCGGCCGGGGCCGATCGAAGGGGATATGGTGCATCCCTATTTGCGACGGCGTTGCGGCGAAGAGAAGATCGACTATCCGGCACCTGCGCCCGACCATGGCCCGGCCGACGAATTGCGGCAGCTATTGGGCAAGACGTTCGGCGTCCCGCTGTTTCAGGAGCAGGCGATGAAGCTGGCGATCACAGCAGCTGACTTCACCCCGTCGGAAGCCAATCAGCTACGCCGCGCCATGGCGACATTCCGCAATGTCGGGACGATCCATCATTTCCGCGAAAAGCTGGTCAAGGGGATGACCGCGCGCGGCTATCAGGCTGATTTTGCCGAACGCTGCTTCAAGCAGATCGAAGGCTTTGGCAGCTATGGCTTCCCTGAGAGCCACGCGCTCTCCTTTGCCCGGCTCGTCTATGTCTCGGCGTGGCTCAAATGCCATCAGCCCGCAGTCTTTGCCTGCGCGCTTTTGAATGCGCAGCCGATGGGCTTCTACGCCCCCGCGCAATTGGTCCGTGACGCGCGCGCCCATGGCGTGACCGTGCAGGGTGTCGATGTGAATGCCAGCCAGTGGGACAATGGGCTGGAGCCGATCGACCGGGCCCGCCGGACCGATCGGGGGGAGGGGACGGGCCAAGCCTTGGCGCTGCGGCTGGGGTTGCGGCAGGTCGATGGATTTCGCGAAAGCTGGGCAGCGCAGATGGTGGCGGCGCGGGCCGACGCCCCCTTTACCAGCATCGAGGATTTGGCGCGCGGGCGGGCCTGCCCGCGCGCGCGCTCCGCCTGCTGGCCGACGCCGATGCCTGTCGTTCCTTGGGGCAGGACCGGCGCGCCGCCTTATGGGAGGCGCGGCGCACCCCGTCCGACGAACTGCCGCTGTTCGCTGCGGCGCGCCGTCAGGATCGGGCCGCGCGCGAACTGGGCGAGGAACCGGACGCCATGCTGCCCGCCATGCCGCTCGCCGAGCAGGTGGCCACCGATTATCAGGTGACGCGCCTGTCTTTGAAAGGCCATCCGATGCAATTTCTGCGCCCGGCCTTCGCCGCCGAGGGCGTGCTGAGTTGCGCGCAGGCGAGCGCGGCCAAGAATGGCGCGCGGGTGCAGGTGGCGGGCGTGGTGCTGGTGCGGCAACGGCCGGGCAAGGGCAATGCCGTCTTCATCACGATCGAGGATGAAACCGGCGTCGCCAATATTCTGCTCTGGGCGCGGCTGTTCGAGATGCAGCGGCGCGCGGTGATGGCGTCGCGGCTGATGTTGGTGGAAGGCGAAATCCAGCGCAGCAAGGAGGGCGTCGTCCACCTGATGGCTGTTCGCGTTCATGACCGCAGCGACGCGCTGGGCCGCCTGACCCACAGCGGCGAGGGCACAGGCAGCCCCCCACCGCGCAGCGCCACTCACCCGCGCCAGGTACGGATATTACCGGGGTCGCGCGATTTTCATTGAGGGGGCATCATCCAAAGAGGCGGCGGCTCTCCCTAATGTCACTCAATCATCATAAAAAAGACGTTTAATCGCAATGCTAACGCCATGTCTGCGTAAGAAAGTAGCGGCACAGGCCTCTCCAACAAAAGGGGAAGCTTAATCATGATCAATCTCTTGCGCAGCGCGAGTCGCGCCGCGATCGTCCTTGCGCTGTCGACGCCGATTGCCGCTATCGCAGGCACCATCACGGGCACCGTGTCTGACGGGACCGGTACGCGCGCCCTTCAATCGACCCAGTTGCGGCTGGTTGAACTCGGTCGCATCGCCGAAGCTGGCCGTGATGGCGATTATCGCTTCCCCGACGTCGCACCGGGCACCTATACGATCGAGGCCCGCTATGTCGGCGCTGATCCGGTTCGTGTTACCGTGATTGTGCCAGAGGCCGGCGACGTCGATGCCAATATCCGTATTGGTTCGGACGTCGACGCATCGATCATCGTCGTCGGGCAGGTCGCCAACCAGGCATCGGCCCTGTCGCGCCAGCGCGCCGCTGACGGCGTGGAAAGCGTGCTGACCCGCGATGCGATCGGTCAGTTTCCTGACCAGAATGCCGCTGAATCGATGCGCCGCCTACCTGGCGTGAACATTCTGAACGATCAAGGTGAAGGCCGTTTCGTATCGGTGCGCGGCCTTGACCCCGAACTCAACGCCGCCTCGATCAACGGCACGCGCATCCCTGCGCCGGAGAGCGATGTCCGCTCGGTCGCGCTGGACGTCATTCCGTCCGAACTGATCGAATCGATCGAGATCAAAAAGTCGCTGACGCCGGATATGGATGCCGATACGATCGGTGCCTCGATCGAAATCAACACGACCAGCGCCTTTGACCGTAAGAAGGATCTGTATTCGGTCAAGCTGGAAGGCAGCTATAACGAATTTGCCGATGCTTTGACGCCCAAGGGCAGCTTCGACTTTTCGACCCGCTTGTCCGATCGCTTCGGCATCGCTGGCGGAGCCAGCTATTATAAGCGCAAGTTCGAAAGCGACAATGTCGAAGCGGCGGACTGGAATCAGACCGAAGACGGCACGGTCTATGCCGAGGAAATCCAGTATCGCGACTATGACGTGGAGCGCGAGCGTATCGGCGGTTCGCTGAGCTTCGACTGGCTGGCGACCGACACGACCAAACTCTATGCTCGTGGCCTTTACAGCCAGTTCAAGGATCAGGAATATCGTGGCGATGTCATCTTCATCATGGATGAAGAACCAGCATCGGGCACGGCGACGTCGGCGCAATTCACCGACGCCGATGGTCGTATCGAAGTGCGTCGCCGCATGAAGGATCGTCTGGAAACACAGAAGATCAAATCTCTGACCGTGGGCGGCGAAACCAATACGGGTCCGTGGAAAATCACTTATGCAGGCAGCTGGTCGGAAGCGAGTGAACGGGAGAATGGTTCGGTTGACCCGACGCGCTTCCGTGCCCGTTTCGATGGAGATGGCGTCGATGTCGGCTTCGACTATGCCGATCCGATGAAGCCACGCTACACCGTCACCGGCAATACCGACCTCTTCTACGATCCCTCGGAATATGGCTTCAACGAACTGGAACAGACCGTCCTGTCGGATGCGAAGGATCGCGAATATGTCGTGCGGGCGGATATTTCGCGTGCCTTCACCATGGATGGCGGCACCTTCACTGTTCAGACCGGTATGAAGTCGCGCTGGCGCGAAAAGAGCTATAATCTGGAAGCCGCTGTCTATGACGGCTATGATGGCGATTATACGCTGGCAGACGTGCTGGGCGGCCAGACTTATCGTATTCAGGACATTCTGCCGCAGGCCAGCCACACTGGCCCGACCGAATTTTTCAACGCGAACAAGGGCAATTTCGAGCTGAATGCGCTCGATACCCTGCTCAATTCGACCACGTCCGACTATTCGGTCAAGGAAGACGTGCTTGCCGCCTATCTGCTGGGCCGCTGGGACAGCCAGGCTTTGCGGGTCATCGGTGGTGTCCGCATGGAGCAGACCAAGAATGACATCCGCGCTTTCGTCACCGAAACCGACGCAGATGAAAACGTCACGATCACGCCGAACCGCTTTGGCTGCAACTACATGAACTGGCTGCCGAGCCTGACCGTCCGCTACGAACCCGTTAATAATCTCGTCTTCCGTCTGGGCGGCTATAAGAGCCTCGTGCGCCCAAAACTGTCCAACCTTGCCCCGCGCTTCGACATCAACGAAGATCGTGAGGCCTCGTTGGGCAACCCGAATCTCAAGCCGTACAGCGCATGGAACGCCGATTTCTCGGCGGAATGGTATTTCGGGACCAATGCGGCACTGACCGGCGGCCTGTTCTGGAAGTCGATCAAGGACTTCGTCGTGGAACAGCGGATTACGACGCCCGGCACCATCTATGGCGTCGACTATGAGGAACTGACCACCTTCATCAATGGCGACAAGGCGAAGATCAAGGGTCTCGAACTGTCCTACAGCCAGGTGTTCAGCTTCCTGCCGGCGCCATTCGATGGCCTGTTGTTGAACGCCAACTACACCTATACCGACGCCAAGGGCACGGTCCTGACCGACGGCGACATCTCCGATCCGCGCCAGATCCCCCTCGCATCGGCGTCCAAGAACACGTTCAACCTGGTTGTGGGCTACGAAAAGGGACCGATTTCGTTGCGCGCAGCGGGCACTTTCCGCGACAAATATCTGGACGAACTGGGCAGCGAAGCGGACCAGGACCGCTATGTCGACAGCCACTTCCAGGTCGATCTGAGCGCCCGCTATCGCATCACGCCAAAGCTCCGCGTGTTCGCCGAATGGATCAACGTCACCAACGAACCCTATTTCGCCTATCAAAATTATGCAGGCGGCAAGCGGGTTCTCCAGTTTGAGGAATATAACTGGACCGCCAAATTCGGCGTGACGGCGAACTTCTGATGAAGCGCATTGCCCTTATGCTTCCACTGATTTCACTGGCGGCCTGTGCCGCTGGCGAAGTCGAAGTGCCTATCGCCGTGCGCATCGCCAACGCCACCCCGGCGGTGTCGGTGACCGCGCGGGGCGAAACGACGCCGGTCGGCACGACCAATGCCGATGCGGCCGACGATCCGGCGATCTGGCGCAATGCCGCGGACCCCGCTGCCAGCCTGATCGTGGGCACCGACAAGAAGGCGGGCGTCTATGTCTATGGGCTGGACGGCAAGGTCCGCGATTTTCTCGACGCGGGCCGGGTCAATAATATCGACCTGAAAGACGGCGTCGCAATCAACGGCGGCACGGGCATCCTGGTCGTCGCCTCCGACCGCAACGATGTCGCGCGCGCCAAGCTGGCGCTGTTCCGGCTTGATCCGGCGACGGCCAAGTTGACCGCGCTGGGTACGATCGATGGCGGCGCGGGCGAAGCCTATGGCCTGTGCATGGGGTCGGATGCCGCGGGCCTCTATGCCTTCATCGTGCTCAAGGACGGGACGATCAACCAGGTCGCACTCGATGCGTCCGGCGCGACGCCTACGGGCCGCATCGTGCGTAGCCTGAAGCTCGGCACCCAGTCGGAAGGCTGCGCGGTCGATGACCGCACCGGCACGCTTTATGTCGCGGAAGAGGATGTCGGCCTGTGGCGCTTCGACGCGCGGGCGAGCGGCAGCACCACACCCACGAAGATCGCGGCCGCAGACGGCAAGAATATCGTTGCCGATGCCGAAGGCGTCGCCATCGCACCGATCGGAGAGAAGGATGGCTATGTCCTCGTCTCCAGCCAGGGCGACAATGCCTATGTCGTCTATCGCATCCGCGACGACGCCTATGTCGGCCGCTTCCGCGTGGTCGACGGCGCGATCGGCGGGTCGGAGGAAACCGACGGCATCGAACTGATGCTGGGCGATTTCGGCCCCGCCTATCCCGGCGGGCTGTTCATCGCGCAGGATGGAGAGAATGGCGCGGCGGCGCAGAATTTCAAGCTCGTCGCCTGGGCCGATATCGTCAAGGCATTGGGCCTGCCGCAATAAGGCTTCGGGCCGGGACGACCTAAACCGTCTCGGCCCGGCGACTGCCCCCTTGGTCTTGACCGGGGCTTCCTCTATGGCGGCAAACGTCTTGCCACTAAGGAAGCCGATTTGATCCTGGACCTTGCCGCCGCCGCTTCGAGCGCCATCCGTTTCGAGGATCTGGGGCTTAGTCCCATTGCCCTCGACCTCGGGTTCTTCACGCTGAAATGGTATAGCCTCGCCTATCTGGCGGGCATATTGATCGGCTATTGGTATCTGCTGCGGCTGATCGCCCAGCCCGGATCGCCGATGGCCCGGCGGCATGCCGACGACATGATCTTCTATGCGACGCTGGGCATCATCATCGGCGGGCGGCTCGCCTATGTGATCTTCTATCAGCCCGAAATCCTGCAAAACCCGCTCGATATCCTCAAACTCTGGAATGGCGGCATGTCCTTCCACGGCGGCGCGGCGGGCGTGTCGCTCGGCATCCTCTACATGGCGCGCAAGGAGAAGCTCTCCTGGCTGCGCATCCATGATTATGTCGCCTGTTGCGTACCCTTCGGCCTGTTCTTCGGCCGTCTCGCCAATTTCGTGAATGGCGAATTGTGGGGCAAGGAAACCGATGGGCCTTGGGGCATCATCTTTCCCACCGGTGGGCCGTTCCCGCGTCATCCCAGCCAACTCTATGAAGCCGCGCTGGAGGGGGCTGTGCTGTTCGCCATCCTCGCCTTCGCCTTCTGGCGCACCCGCGCGCGCTATCAACCGGGGATGTTGGTCGGCATCTTCCTGCTCGGCTATGGCTGCTTCCGCTTTGGCGTCGAATATGTGCGCGAGGCCGATGCCCAGTTGATGGAGTTCGCCGCGCGTACCGGCCTGCATATGGGCCAGTGGCTGTGCGTGCCCATGATCCTGGGCGGGCTCTACCTCGTCTTCACCGCCAAGGGGCGCCGCGTGCGGGTGGAGCCGATCGCGGGCAGCGCGAGTGTCAGCTGAACCGCTGTCCCTGGCGGAACGACTGACGCGGCAGATTGCGGCGGGCGGGCCGATCTCGGTCGCCCACTATATGGCCGAATCGAACCAGCATTATTATGCGACCCGCGATCCGCTGGGGCTGGAAGGCGACTTCACCACTGCGCCTGAAATCAGCCAGATGTTCGGCGAGCTGGTGGGCTTGTGCCTGGCCGATGTCTGGATGCGGTCGGGGCGGCGGCCCGGCGCGCTCTATGCCGAGCTGGGGCCGGGGCGCGGCACGCTGGCGGCCGATGCGCTGCGGGCGATGGAGCGCGCAGCGCTCGCCCCGCGCGTCCATTGCGTCGAGACCAGCCCCGTCCTGCGGGACCGGCAACGCGGGCTGATCCCCCATGTCACCCATCATGACAGTATCGATAGCCTGCCCCATGAAGGGCCGCTGCTGGTCGTCGCCAATGAATTTTTCGATGCCCTGCCGGTCCGCCAATGCATCCGCGTCGGTGACGAGTGGCGCGAACGGGTGGTGATCCGGCGCGAAGCGGATGCCGTCTTTCTGCCGGTGCCCGGCTATCGCCGCATTGACTCCGGCCTGCCGCCGATCGCCGCGCAGGCGCAGGATGGCGCAATCATCGAAACGCCGATCGTTGGGGCTGGCATAGCCTATGCCCTGGCGCAGCGCATCGCCAAGCAGGGCGGGGCGGCGATCATCATCGACTATGGCTATGAAGGGCCGCTGCTGGGTGACACGTTGCAGGCGGTCAAGGCGCACCAGTTCGCCGATCCCTTCACCGATCCGGGCGAGGTGGACCTGACCACCCATGTCGATTTTAGCGTTATTGGCAATATGGCGCGGCAGGCGGGGCTGCGGGTCCATGGCACTGTGGGGCAGGGCGATTTCCTGCGGCAATTGGGGATCGATCCGCGCGCCGAGCAACTGGCCCGCGTAACGCCCATGCGCGCGGCGGAGATCGAGGCGGCACGGGTGCGGCTGACCGATGAAGAGGCGATGGGCACGTTGTTCCGGGTGATGGCCTGGACCCATCCCGACTGGGCCGATCCGGCGGGCTTTACGGCCTGATATCAATCGTCCTGGTGATAGCGGCCCAGGCGACGGATGAAGCCAATGAGGCCGGTCTGGCGGCTACGCTTCATGCGTTCGGCGTGGAGGATAGTCTGCACCCGGCTGAAACAATCATCGGCATCGACATTGCACAGCACATAATCATAGCCGTCCCAATGCGCGATTTCGCCTGCTGCGCGGGCCATGCGGCCTTCGATCACGGCATTGCTGTCGGTGCCGCGCCCGCGCAGGCGGCGTTCCAGTTCCTCCATCGACGGCGGCAGGATGAAAATGCGGACGACATCGCCCCCGGCAATCTGGTGCAATTGCTGTGCGCCCTGCCAGTCGATGTCGAACAGCACGTCCTTGCCGGACTTGAGCATCGCTTCCACCGGCGCCCGGGGCGTGCCGTAGCGTTGACCAAAGACATGCGCCCATTCGAGAAATTCATGGTCGGCCGTCATCTGGCGGAACACTTCCAGATCGACGAAATGATAGTCTTTGCCATCGACTTCGCCGGGACGCATCGGCCGGGTGGTGGCGGAAACGGACATCGAAAGGTCGGGTTCGGCGGCGAGCAATTTGCGCGCGATCGTGGACTTGCCCGCGCCCGAAGGCGAGGACAGAACGAAGAGAACGCCACGGCGCTGGAAATCGGGCGTTTCGATCGGGATATGCTCGGCCATGCCCGCTAGTGACGCTTGCAACGCATTTTGGCAAGAGGCGGGATCAGGATAGCAGGACCCGGCAGTCGGCGCTTCAGCCTTCGCGGGTCTTGCGCGCGCTGTCGATCGGGATTGGTTCGCCGCTCATGTCGGGCAGCAACTTGGCGGCGCGCTTGCGGTCCACCTCGCGCTTGGCCTCATAAAGTTTGCCCGCCATATAGGCACCGGTCACGAACAATGCGCCCGCAGGATGGCGCATGATGACCCGCTTTGCCCCCATGCCCGCGACCAGGCCCAATATGCCCGCCTTGCCGGTGGCTGCAGCGACGCGGGTCGCCACCACGGTCGCGCCGACGCGGGCGACCTTTCGCAAAATGCCTGCGCGCTTGGGCGGGCGGACGGTCACGAGCGGGGCGGAGGGGGTGCGCGGCTTCTTCATAGAGGGTTAATGTATCGGACGCCTGCGGGTTCCGCCATATCGATCTTGATCACACCATATTTTCCGGCCGGACTAATGCATCGAAGGTCGCCTCATCCACCAGCCCCAGTTCCAGCCCGGCTTCCCTGAGCGTCTGACCGCTTTTGTGGGCATGTTTGGCAATGGCGGCCGCCTGGTCATAGCCGATCGCAGGGGCAAGCGCGGTGACCAGCATCAGCGAGCGATCGACCAGTTCGGCGATCCGCTCTTCGTTCGCCTCCATCCCCTCGACACAGCGTTCGGCAAAACTGTCCATGCCGACGGCAAGCAGATGGATCGAGCGCAGCACCGCGGCGCCGATCATCGGCTTGAACACATTGAGTTCCAGATGCCCCTGCATGCCGCCCACGGTCACCGCCTGATGATTGCCTATCACCTGCGCGGCCACCATCGTGAGCATCTCGCACTGGGTCGGATTGACCTTGCCCGGCATGATCGAGCTGCCCGGCTCATTGGCAGGCAGGTCCAGTTCGCCAAGGCCCGAACGGGGACCAGAGCCAAGCAGTCGAATGTCGTTGGCGATCTTGGTCAGCGCGACAGCCAGCGTGGCGAGGGTGGAAGAGAGGTGAACCAGCGGATCGTTGGATGCCAGCGCTTCGAACTTATTGTCGGCGGTGCGGAAGGGGAGCCCGGTGATCGCCGCAATCTCCGCCGCGACCGCGACGTCGAAGCCCTTGGGCGCGTTGAGCCCGGTGCCGACCGCCGTGCCGCCCTGCGCCAGCGCCATCATGCCATGCATCGCGGCCGGTTCGATCCGCTTCTTGGCGCGATAGAGTTGATGGGCGTATCCCGAAAATTCCTGCCCGAGCGTCAGCGGCGTCGCATCCTGCAAATGGGTGCGGCCGATCTTGACGATGCTTGCCCAGGCCTGCGCTTGGCATCGAGCGCGGCATGCAGCCGATCGAGCGCCGGGAACAGGGCATTTACGACCGCCTGCGCTGCCGCGATATGCAGCGCGGTGGGGAAGCTGTCGTTGGAGGATTGACCGAAGTTCACACCGTCGTTGGGATGCACCGGCACCTTGCCGCCACGGGTGCCGGTGAGCGCTTCATTGGCGATCCCGGCGATCACTTCATTGACGTTCATATTGGTCTGCGTGCCGCTGCCGGTCTGCCAGATGACGAGCGGAAACTGGTCGTCATAGTCGCCCGCCGCGACCGCCGCCGCCGCCGTCTCGATCGCGTCGGCTTGGACGGCGTCCAGCCCATGATGGCGGTTCACCCTGGCTGCGGCCTGCTTCACGATCGCCATCGCATGAATGATGCCGATCGGCATGCGTTCGGTGTCGCCGAAAGGGAAATTCTCGATGCTCCGCTGCGTCTGCGCCCCCCAATAGGCGGCGGCGGGAACATCGATCGGGCCGATGCTATCGGTTTCGGTGCGGGTGGCGGGCATGGGCGATGCCTTTCGGTTCAGGGTTTGCGATTGTGCGTGCGGACTTTTGGTAACGTGATGACAATCGGCGGAAAATAATATGGCGCGCAGCGTAGGGGCCGCGCAGGATCAAAACAGTGACGCATACATGGGAAGGTAGCGTTGGCGGACGGTGTAGGACAGGGGGATTATGCAGGGTAAAAGCCAGCGTCGGGATTTTGTCCTGACCCTGAAATAGGTCTCCATTAAGCATTCCCCTTCCGCGCGGCCGGTACGATATAGTCCGCCAGCAAGGCGTGCAGTTCCGCAATATGGCTTTCGGCACGCGGATGCGGCGCGCTGTCCGACGTCATCACGACGGTCAGGTTCAGGCTGGGAACGATATAGAGCATCTGGCCGCCATAGCCCCAGGCGAAATGGACGCGATGGCCAGCCGCCTCGCTCGCGAACCAGCCAAAACCATAGCCATTGCCGCTCCAGGGCGAAACGCCGCGTGGCCGCCAGCTATCGGCAATCCATGTTTCGGACAGGATCTGCCGTCCATCGACGCGGCCCCCATTCCGATATAATTCGCCGAAGCGGGCAAGCCCGCGCGGCGACATCAGCATGTCATTGCCACCAAAGGCGATACCCTGCGGATCGCGCGCCCAAGAGGGAATCTGGATACCCAGCGGCTTGCCCAGCCATTCGCGGGCCAGCCTATCGGTCCCGCGCCCCGTCGTCCGGGTCAATATGGCGGACAGGAGGTGTGAGTTGCCCGTCGAATAGAGCATCACGCCCCCTGGTTCCTCCACGAACGGGCGGGACAGGGCATAGCGGACCCAGTTGGGACTGGTGACCCATGCGCCATAATATTGGCCCGACGTGCGTTGGAGGCCAGACTGCATCGACAGCAGATGGCCAATGGTAATCCGGGACAGGCGCGGATCGGGGTTGGCGGGCAGGTCGGCCTTGAGCAGGGGCGCGACCGGTTGATCGATGCCGTCCAACATATCACGATCGATCGCCATGCCGACGAGCGCGGATATGACGGTCTTGGATGCCGACTTGATGTTCACCGGCCGGTCGAGCGCCGGCCCGTCATGGAAACGATGGGCAGCCTCTTCTGTCCCATCGCGCAGGATGAGGAGCGACCGCAGCCTGGGCAAGGCTTCGGCCTTGGCCACTGCGGCGGCGATCAATGTGGGGTCCAGCCCGCGTGTCGCCGTGGCGGCGGCGGGTGTGCCGGGTGCGGTTGCATTGGGCTCCGACGCATTGGCGGCGGGATCAGGGGCGCAACTGGCCAGCACCAGCATCAACGCCGCCACGCATACGGTTCGCCGCGTCATGGCGTAGCAGCCGGGCGCGACACTTCGCCCAATAGCGCAGCCTCGAATGCGGCCGGGTCTTCGACCTGCGGCGAATGGCCAAGGTTGGGAAGCCGGACAAGGCGCGCGTCGCGAAACTGCGATACCGCATCATCCGCCGCCTGCGGCACCTTGCGGATCTGCGACCGCATGGATTCAGGCGCGGTATTGGCCCGAAATGCGGTTTCGTCCCGCTGACCGATGATGAGCGACACCGGCACCTTCACATCCTTCAATTCGGCGGCAACCGGCTGGGTCTCGATCATGTCCGACAATCGCGCCTGCGCGTCGCGCACGATAGCGCCGTCGGGGCTGGCATATTGCCCGGCCAGCATGGCCACCCAGCGATCATAGTCGGCGCGCCATTGGCCATGATAATAGGTACGCAATTGATAGGCCTTGATCGACGCGGCGTCGGTCTTCTGCTCCTCCGCCCGCAAGATGCCGAGGTCGCTATAGGGCACGCCCTCCGCCAACGTATCGTTCAGGCCCAGGGGATTGACCAGCACCAGCCGGTCGATGCGATCGGGGTAGGTCAGCGCGAAGCGAATGCCCAATATGCCGCCGGTCGAATGGCCCACCATCGTCACCTTGTCCGCACCTGCCCGCTCCAAAAGGCCTGCAGTCAGCGCTGCCAGCGCATGGAAGCTATATTGATAGCCTGCCGGTTTGGAGGATTTACAGAAGCCGACCTGATCCGGGACGATTACGCGATAGCCCTTGGCCGCGAGCGTGCGGGCGGTGTGCCCCCACGTCGCTGCACAGAAATTTTTGCCGTGCAGCAGGACAAGGGTGCGGCCATTGGCGCGCGCGGTGGGCGCAATGTTCATATAGGCCATGCGCACGGTGCCGCCCTGCGACGGTGCCTCATGCCATTTGACCGGGAAGGGATAGGCGAACCGTTCGAGATTGGCGCCAAGCGGCACCGTTTGCGCGATGGCGGGCGCAGCAGTGGCCACCAGCGCAGCGGCAAGGACGGCGCGCAAAATCATTGGGCTTGTTTCCGCACCAGCCAGATGCGGCCACCCGCGTCATCGGCCACCAGCAATTCGCTCTTCGCCGTCTTTTGCAGGCTGACGGGGCGACCATAGACGATCTGCGCGTCGGCATCGCCCAGAAAACCGGTTAGGAACGGCTGGGGCGCGGCGGGTTTGTCGCCTAAGAAGGGCACAAGCACGACATCATAACCCGACAGGTCGATCGGTTCCACGACCCATGCCGCGCGACCAGCGCGCCTGGCGCAAAACCTTCCGGTGCAAATAGCAGTCCCAGTGCCGCGACATGCGATCCCACCGCCTGATCCGGCACGATTGCGCGCGCCACGAGCGCGGGCGCTTCGCCCTTGCGGCGCGGATCCACATGCTGGCCGAAATAGCTATAGGGCCAGCCGTAAAAGCCGCCCTCCTTCACGCTGGTGATATAGTCGGGCACCAGATCATCGCCCAGGCCATCGCGTTCGTTCACCGCCGTCCACAGCGTCTTGCCATCGGGTGCCCAATCCATCCCGACCGGATTGCGCAGCCCGGACGCGAACAGGTGGCTCTTGCCGCTGGCGATATCATAGGCGTGGATTGCGGCGCGGCCCTTTTCTTCCTCCATGCCTCTTTCCGCGACATTGCTCGCCGAACCCACTGAGATGAACAATGTGCGGCCATCCGCGCTGGGCAACAGGTTGCGGGTCCAGTGATTATTATAGCCCCCGGCTGGAAGCGGCATCGCTGTGGTCGGCGCGGCGTCGATCGTCGTATCGCCCGGCGTGAAGGGAAAATGCACCAGGCCATCGGTATTGGCGACATAGAGCTTCCCGTCGATGGCGGCCATGCCGAACGGCTGGTTGAGATCATCGACCAGGATCGTGCGCCAGTCCGCGACACCATCCCCGTCCGTATCGCGCAGCAGGGTTATCCGGTTCGCGCTCGTGCCGGCGGCCAGCGATACCGCCTGCCCCTTGATCTTGTCCGGAGCCTTTTCGGCGTCCATGTTGAAGATGGTCTTGGCTTCCGCCACCAACACATCGCCATTGGACAGCACCAGCATCTGGCGCGGATAATCCAGGCTGCGGGCGAATTCGACCACCTCATAGCCATTGGGCGCGGTCGGCGTAACGCCATCGGGCCAGCCTGTGACAACGGGATAATTGGTGACGGCGTGGCTCGTATCGGGCGGTGGCAGCTTTGGCGCGGATTGTCCGAGGACCGGGGATGCCAAGGCACCTGTTAGAAACAAACTGGAAATAATGGCGATTTTCATGGGTTTCTGCTTCCCTTCCGACAGTTATCGGAAGAGCGCACCGGGCCGGGCTGAGTTCCGCCGGACAAAGGATGGGAGCGGCCAAAACTCGAAGATCGACCGATGGGACGCGTCTTGTGCCTGCGATCCCCCGGCAATCGACAGCGCGCAGCCCTGTCATGCATGCCAGGTCCAGAGTAGAGGGACAAAATATCCCATGAGCCTTCAGCAACAGGCGCGCCATTGTTCCATGTCATGGTGATGCCCGCCTGTTACAGTGCGGACGTTCACTCGGGCCTCGCCGGTGATCCTGCCAGGCGATAGCCGACACCGGGCTCATTCATGATCAGTTTCGGCCGGGATGGATCGGCTTCGACCTTCTTGCGCAACGCGCGGATGGCGACGCGCAGATAATCGACGTCGTCGCGGTGGGCAGGCCCCCAGACGGTTTCAAGCAGCGTCTTGTGCGTAAGGACGCGGCCGGGTTTTTCGCACAGCGCCCATAGCAGGTCGAACTCGCGCGGCGTGAGGGCAACCGCCGCGCCATTCATGTCCACGATATGGGCGTCGCGATCGATGCTGCCACCCTCGAACGCGCGCCGTTGCGGGTCGATCCGGTTGCCGGTCTTGCGGCGAAGCGCCGATCGTATGCGTGCCAGAAGTTCAGCACTGTCGAAGGGCTTGGTCACGAAATCGTCGGCACCCAAGTCCAGCGCCGCCACCTTTTCGTCGGTAGCGTCGCGGGCGGTCAGGATGATGACGGCCAATCCCGCGTCCACAAGTTGGGGGATGATCTCCAGCCCGTCGCGATCCGGCAGACCCAGATCAAGCAGGGCCACCAGCGGATGGGGCTGAATGGCGGCGAGGCGCAACGCTTCGGCGGCACTGCCCGCCTCGACATGGGTTAGTCCTGTCCGTTCGAGCGCACCCACCAGCAATCGGCAGATCGCGGGTTCATCCTCGACGATCAGGACATCCTTATGCATCGACAATTTTTCCTTCCGCTTCCCCCTTGCGGGGCGCAGGCAAGAGAATCTCGAACACCGCGCCACCGCCCGCGCGGTTACCGGCTATGATCGTGCCGCCCACCGCTTCGGTGAAATTCTTGGCGATCCACAGGCCAAGGCCGGAGCCGCCGACCCGGTCGCTGCCTTCGAGCCGGTGAAAGCGATCGAACAACGCTTCTGTATCGACTGGCAGACCGGGGCCGCAATCCAGCACGCGACACAGGACGTCTTGGTCTTGGCAGAGCAACTCGACCTCTACCTGCGTCGTGGCAGGCGAAAATTTGAGCGCATTGTCGATCAGGTTGATCAACACATGCCGCAGCAGCAGGGGATCGCTGGACACGAAGGGACAATCGCTGTCGATCCGCGTTGTGACACGCGCACCTGCCTGGTCCTGGCGCAGCGCATGCAATACGTCAGCGATGATGTCGGTCAGGTCGATGCTTTCCCAACGCGGTTCGATCGCCCCATGTTCGATCCGGGACGCCTCCAGCAGATCGTTGAGGAAGCGCTGAAGCCGCCGGGATTCGGCGCGGGCGATGCGGACCTCTTCGGCGAAAGCGCCCTGCGCCGGGATGGCCTCCGTCGCGGCGATCACGGCTGTCAGCGGTGTGCGCAGGTCATGCGCGATGCTGCCGAGCAGGGCACCGCGCAGGCGGTCCCGCTCGCGCAACGTGTCCACCTGCCGCGCCTGGCCCTCCAGCACGATGCGTTCATGCGCCAACGCCGTCTGATCGACCAGGGAGGCAAGCATGACCGCATCGTCCGGCCGGATGATCCGCTCTTGCGAAGGCCGCGCCAGTCCCAACGCGCCCATGGTGCCGAGTGACGTCTTGAGCGGGTGGAACTGCCAGTCGGAGGCGTTCAACGTGCCAGTGTCGCGGCCCGTAGGTACGCCCTGCTCCAGCGCCCAGCGGACCGCCGCCTCGTCGATCATGTCGATCCGGCGATAGGCGTCATTGCCGCGCACGACGATATCGCCATCCTCGATCGTGATGATGACCGCCTCGACATCGAGCAGGCTGCCGATTTCGCGGCAAGCTACCCGCGCTGTCTCTTCCTTTGCCGACAATCCCCCCATCAAGCCCGCAAAGCGCGCGAGCGATGCATTGAGGCGCGCGACCCCCGCGCTCGTTTCGGCTTGCCGCCGGATGCGCCCGGCGAGCCAGCCAACCACGGTCGCGACCAACGCCAGCACCGCAAAGGTGATGACATTCTGGGGGTCGTCGATGGTGAGCGTATGGAGGGGCGGGATGAAGAAGAAATTATAGCAGAGCGCAGCCCAGACCGCCGACCATAGGCCGGCGCGCAGTCGCAGGACCGTCGCTGATAGGATCACGGGGACCAGCAGCAGCAGGTCGATCGCGCCAAAAGGGAGCCAGGGCTGGACCAGGTGCAGCAGGGCAACGGTGGTAGCGACGATCGCCAGCGCCACCATATCGTCGCGCGCGAACATCGTTTCCTGCGGCTTGTCCGGTCGTTCGTCCGCATCGGTGAGCGGCACGACATGCACCGCAACACCTTGCGCCTTGCGGATCACGTCCTGGGCGATCGACCCATGCCGCCATTCGAACCAACGCGACCGGCGGCTCTTGCCGATCACAATCTGGCTGGCCCGCAGCTGCCTTGCCTGATCGACCAGGGCTTCCCCGACATGGTCGGCCGCCACCGTCATTAGCGACGCGCCGAGCGACGCCGCTAACGCCAGATTGTCGGCCAACTGCTCGCGCTGCGCGCCGACGATCGCGCGCGCCCGGCCGCTTTCCACCACAACGGCGGTCCAGGGCGCATGGAACATGTCGGCCATACGTTTGGCATGGCGGACCACTTGCGCCCCGCCTCTGCCGGGGCTGACCGCGACCATCAGCCGCTCGCCAGCGACGAAATCGCGTTCCTCTCCGGTCGTGCGAAGTTGATCGGTCAAGCGTCGATCGACGCTGCGGGCGGCAAAGCGCAGGGC
Organism: Sphingobium sp. Ant17; assembly: GCF_000588875.1. Taxonomy (GTDB): domain Bacteria; phylum Pseudomonadota; class Alphaproteobacteria; order Sphingomonadales; family Sphingomonadaceae; genus Sphingobium. The sequence goes on along the minus strand of NZ_JEMV01000020.1, from coordinate 59,290 downwards.
CAGTTCGCGCAACGCCGCCAGCTTGGTGGGTGTGAAGAAGTTGGACAGCGCCCGCCCGGCCGTATCGGGCAGATAGATTTTGCCCGCCGCCAATCGTTCGATCAAGGCATCGGGGGGTAAATCGACGATGATCAGTTCGGCATCGTCCAATATCTGGTCGGGCACGGTTTCCCGCACGCGGATATGGGTGAAGCCCGCCACGACATCGTTGAGGCTTTCGATATGCTGGATGTTGACCGTGGTGGCGACATCGATGCCTGCCGCCAGCAATTCCTCCACATCCTGCCACCGCTTGGGGTGTCGGCTGCCCGGCGCATTGCTATGCGCCAGCTCATCGACCAAAATCAGCCCCGGACGCCGTCCAATCGCGGCGTCGATGTCGAACTCGTCCAGCGCATGACCCTGATGATCGACGCGATGGCGCGGCAGAATGTGCAGCGGTTCGAGCAGTAGGGCCGTTTCGCTGCGACCATGCGTTTCCGCCACGCCGACGACGACGTCCACACCCTCCGCCTGCCGCCGCGCCGCATCCTGTAACATGCGATAGGTTTTGCCGACGCCCGGCGCAGCACCCAGATAGACGGTCAGACGCCCTCTCTGCTCCTGGCGCGCCAGCCGCAGATAATGGTCGGCATCCGTGTCGGGGGAGGGCTGGGTCATGACTTGCTCTGCTCTATGGGGTCAGGCGATCCAGCGCCAGATTGAGTTGCAACACATTCACGATGGGGTCGGGTGCGAAGGGGCCACCGGGTACGATCATGCTGTCATCGATGAGTTGCTGCACCTTGGCGGCGGCGATCCCGCGCGCACGCGCCACCCGCTGCACCTGATATAGGGCGCCGGCGCGCGAGATATGCGGGTCCAGTCCACCGCCCGACGCGGCAACCAGGTCGGCCGGAACGGGATTGGCGGGCGTGGCGCCGTAGCGCGCGACGGTTTCGGCGGCCCGCTTGGCCAGGGCCTCGCTGGTCGGCGACAGGTTGCTACCGGCCGCCCCCATAGCGTCATAATCGGCGGCGGAGGGGCGCGGCCAGAAATAGCGATCGGACGTGAAATTCTGGGCGACCAGTTCGCTGCCGACCGCTCGACCATCGATCGTGATGATCGATCCATTGGCCCGGAACGGCGCGACGCTCTGCGCAAAGGCAAGAACGAACAGCGAGTAGCCGACAACGCAGACAAGCAGCGTCACCAGCCACAGGCGGAGCGAGGGGATGAGATAGGTCATTGATCATAATCCTTTTGACCAAATGGTCGCTTAGCGCATCAATGTCACATGTTCGGCGATCGGGCCGAGCGCGGCAGCGGGGAAGAAGGTCAGCGCGCCGAAGATCAAGATGGTGATCACCAGCATGATGCCGAAACTGCCGCCCTCGACGCTCAGCGTGCCCGCGCTTTCCGCACTGCGCTTCTTGGCCATCAGCGATCCGACGATCGCCAGCGGCACGATGATCGGCAAATAGCGTCCGATCAGCATGACCAACCCGGTGGCGATGTTCCAGGGCACCCTATTGTCGCCCAACCCTTCGAAACCCGAACCATTATTCGCGCCTGCGGAGCTGAATTCGTAGAGGATTTCGGAAAAGCCATGCGCGCCGACATTGTTCAGCGTCGCCTGCCCCCAGGCGGTCGCCGCGAACAAGGCAGTGCCGCCCAATATGAGCAGGGCGTGGCTGAACAGCGCCAGGATGGCGAGCCGCATTTCGCCACCCTCGACCTTGTGACCCAGATATTCGGGCGTCCGCCCCACCATCATCCCGGCAATGAAGACGGCCACGACAATGTAGAGGACCATGTTGATCATCCCCACGCCGACCCCGCCAAAGGTGGCGTTGAGCCACATGCCGACCATCGGCATCAGGCCGGTGAGGGGATTGAGGCTATCATGCATGGCCGCGACCGACCCATTGCTGGTCGAGGTGGTCAGCACCGCCCAGAGTGGTCCGGTCGTGGCACCAAGGCGCAATTCCTTGCCCTCCAAATTGCCGACATTCTGCATCACCGGCAGATGGACGAAGGCCTGGGTCGGCACGGCTTCGAAGGCGACCGATCCGCCGATCTTCAACAGCAGGAAGGCAAGCATGACGGCGAAGATCACACCGGCATGTTTCATTCGCCCGATGATCCGCCCGAACATCCACACGCAAGCCATGGGGATGATGATGATGGCGATCATCGAAAAGCCGTTCGACCAGAAGTTCGGGTTTTCCAGCGGGTGTGTCGAGTTGGGACCAAAGAAGCCGCCGCCATTGGTGCCCAATTGCTTGATCGCCACGAACGCGGCGGCAGGTCCACGTGCGATCGTCTGCGCCGCGCCCTCCAGCGTCGTTGCATGGGCCGCGCCTTCGAAAGTCATCGGCACGCCGCTCAGCGCCAGCACCAGCGCGACGATAATCGCCAGGGGCAAAAGCACGCAAAAGGTCGCGCGTTGCAGGTCGAGGAAGAAGTTGCCCATGCTTGCTTGTCCGGCGATCCCACGGGCCAGGGCTGCCAATGCAGCGATCCCGGTAGCGGCCGACACGAATTGCAGCCACATCAGCCCGCCGAGCTGGGCGAGATAGCTCCAGCTGCTTTCACCGGAATAATGCTGCAAATTGGTGTTGGTGGTGAAGGACGCCGCCGTGTTGAACACCAGGTCGAGCGATGCGGCGCTCTGGCCATCAGGGTTGAGCGGCAACCAATGCTGCGTCGCCAGAAGTGCAAAAACGAACACGAACATCAGGGCATTGAACGCCAGCAGCGCGATCGAATATTGCTTCCAGTCCTGCTGCGGCGCGCGTCCCGCGACCCGCACGAACAGGCCATCGGCGTGCGCGAAGCGCCCCGAAAACAGTGCCGCCATATAGTGACCGAGCGGCCAGGACAGCAGCGCCGCGCCGCCGACGATCAGGATGATGGTGAGAATGGCTGTGAACATGATCTGGTCCTTTCCCGCTCAAACCAGGCCGAGGCCGGCGATGGCGAGGTCGATGAGCTTGATGCCGATAAAGGGTGCGATCACGCCGCCCGCGCCATAGACGCCCAGATTGTGCAGCAACTGGCTGGCCGCAGGCATCGGCCGATACGCCACGCCCCGGAGCGCCAATGGCACCAGCAGCGGAATGATGAGCGCGTTGAAGATGATCGCCGAGAGGATGGCGCTTGACGGGCTGGCCAGCCCCATCAGATTGAGCACGCCAAGCGAGGGGTAGAGCACCACGAAAATGGCGGGCAGGATCGCAAAATATTTGGCGACATCATTGGCGATCGAGAAGGTGGTGAGCGCGCCGCGCGTCATCAACAACTGCTTGCCGATGCCCACCACCTCGATCAGCTTGGTCGGATCGCTGTCCAGGTCGACCATGTTGCCCGCCTCGCGCGCCGCCTGCGTGCCGGTATTCATCGCGACGCCGACATCGGATTGGGCCAGCGCGGGCGCATCATTGGTGCCATCGCCGCACATGGCGACCAGCTTGCCCTCCGCCTGCTCCTTACGGATATAGGCGAGCTTATCCTCCGGCGTCGCTTCGGCCAGGAAGTCATCGACCCCTGCCTCCGCTGCAATGGCGGCCGCCGTCAGTGGATTGTCGCCCGTGATCATGACCGTGCGGATGCCCATGCGCCGCAACTCGCCAAAACGTTCGCGGATGCCCGCTTTGATCACATCCTTGAGGTGCACCGCGCCCAGCAGCCGGTCATTCTCCACGACCGCCAGCGGCGTGCCGCCCGCCTGCGCGATACGGTCGGTAATCTTTCGCAGCGCGCGCACGACATCCTCGGGGAAGTCGCCCAGCTTGAGCACCGCGTCCACCGCGCCCTTGCGGATGCTCCGGCCGGGCAGGTCGATCCCGCTCACCCGCGTTTGCGCGGTAAAGGAGACAGGGACCGCGTCGGCGGATAGGGCGTCGCCGTCCCCCGCCAGCGTCACGATCGACCGACCCTCAGGCGTGGTGTCGGACAGGCTGGCCATCCGCGCGGCGGCAATCAGGTCCGCCTGCGCCACGCCGGGCAGTGGCACGAACTCGCTCGCCTGCCGGTCGCCGATCGTGATCGTGCCGGTCTTGTCGAGCAGCAAGGTGCCGATATCGCCCGCCGCCTCGACAGCCCGGCCCGATTTGGCCAGCACGTTGAAACGGATCAGCCGGTCCATGCCCGCAATGCCGATGGCGGACAGCAGCCCCGATATGGTGGTGGGGATCAGCGCGACGAACAGCGCGATCAGCACCGGCACGGAGAGCACGCCGCCTGCATAAGCGGCAAAGGCCGGGAGTGTCCCGACTGCGACGAGAAAGATCAGCGTCAGTCCCGTGAGCAGGATCGTCAGCGCAATCTCATTGGGCGTCTTCTGACGGCTCGCCCCTTCCACCAGCGCGATCATCCGGTCGAGAAAGCCACTGCCCGGTTCCGCTGTCACCTTGACCCGGATTTCGTCGGACAGGACGGTGGTGCCAGCCGTAACGGCCGACCGGTCGCCGCCTGCCTCGCGGATGACCGGCGCACTTTCGCCCGTGATCGCGGCTTCATTGACGGAGGCGACACCGGCAAAGACTTCGCCATCGGCCGGGATCTGCCTGCCCTGCGTGACCAGCACCACATCGCCTTGCCGCAATTGCGTGGCCGGAACCTCCTCGGTCGCGCCATTTTTCCCGATGCGCAGCGCGACGAGTTGGTCCTTGGTCGCGCGCAAGCTCTGTGCCTGCGCCTTGCCACGCTCCTCTGCCAGCGCTTCGGCGAAATTGCCGAACAACACGGTCAGCCACAACCAGAATATGAGTTGCGCCTCGAACGCCAGATCGCCCGTACCGGCGATCATGTGGCGCAGCAGAATGATGGTCGCGACCATCGCAACGATGGCCGTGGTGAACATCACCGGATTGCGCACGAGCGTCCTGGGATCGAGCTTGATGAACGCATCGCGGACCGCAGGCAGCAGCAGCGCGCGCTCGAACAGCGAGGGGGTGGCCATCAGAAACGCTCCGGCCTGATCAGCACGGCGGTCAGATAGCCCAGCAGGCCCAACGCCACCAGACCAGCAAGGGCAAAGTCGAACGTCATGGAAAGACTCCTTTTCATCGGAGCCGACGATCGTCGCTATGTGCGTGAACTATCGATGGGGGTTTGCACCGCTGGCCATTAAAATGGCGTGAAAAGACTTGATCATGCCGCACTGCCAGAATGACCGATGAATCATTTTCAAGCCATGACGCAGCAGGATCAACAATGGCAGCTTTCGGATGCTGGTTGCAAACAGCGGGTCGAACCTGTTCCTCCAACCGTTTGGGGCTTCCCGCTGCGTTCCATATCGCCGCTCAGATTGTTCGGCGCAGCGTGATCCGTGTCAGTTCGCTGGGACGGCGCAACCGCATGGCAAAGCCGGGCCATATCCCCGTGCCGTTGTTCACATAGAGTACCATGCCATCGACCGTATAGAGGCCCGACACGAACCCGTCATTCCCCAGCGCGACGAGCCGGTCCAACCCAGGCATCAAGCCGCCATGGGTATGCCCGGACAGCTGGAGGGCGACGCCACGCGCGGCCGTCCTTCGCGCCGACCCGGGCTGATGGTCGAGGAGGAGAATGGGCATGGCCTTCGGTGCGTTGGCCAGTGCGGCGGACAAGTCCGGTGGCGGCATACCGGTAGCCGGTGCCGTCACATCCGTCACGCCAGCAAGAAGGACGTGGCTGTGGTCTCGCTCAAGAATAACATGTTTGTTCGCGAGCAGGTGCATGCCCATGGCTGCAAAATGCCGCATCCACTCCTGATAACCGAGGAAATATTCGTGGTTGCCCGGACTCATATAGACCCCGTCGCGTGCGCGCAGGTCGCGCAGCGGCTCGACATCGGCCCGGCGCATGGCGAGGCTGCCGTCGATGACATCGCCGGTGACGACGATCAGGTCGACATTGAGCGCATTGGTGCGATCGACGACGGCACGGGTCCAGGCGGCGGGAAATAGGCGACTGATGTGCAGGTCGGTCAGTTGGACCAGAGTGTAGCCGTCGAACTGCGGCGGTAGCCCTGTAATGCCGATTTCCACATCCTTGAGCGAAGGCACCCGCGTAGCGTTACACACGGCGATGGCGGCAAGGAGAGCGGCGAGCGCAGCCATCATGTAGCGCAGCTCGTCAGCCATCGTTCCTGCTCGCCCTGGAACCAGCCACAGCGCGAACAGGGCGACATCGGCGAGCAACTGCATCAGCGCGAGGAACAGGATGGTCCCGCTCGCCCAGTTGAACAGCAAGATGATGGCGCGGGGGAACTCCGGCGCGAAAACAGAGCCTGACGACAGCTTGCTCCAATATTGGAACTGGGAGGCGGCGAGCATCAGGATGGCAACGACCAGCTTGACCGCCAGCGGCCATGGGAGCGGCCATAGGACATGTGTGATGACCAGGATGGAGGGCAGCGCGAAGATCAGGTGAAAAATGAGGTTGGCTCCAGTGGCGCTGACGAGGATCGGCCTATGTGGCTACGTCCTTCAATCCGGCAACAGTTTGTCCAGCGTGATCGGCAGGTCGCGGATGCGTTTGCCGGTTGCATTGAACACCGCGTTTGCCACCGCTGCAGCGACTCCGGTGATGCCGATCTCGCCGATGCCGCGGGCGCCCAGCGGTGACCGGGGGTCGGGAATGCCGGTCCACATCACGTCGATCTGCGGCACATCGAGATGCGTGGGGATATGATAGTCGGCCAGCGACGCGTTCATGATCCGCCCGCTGCGTTCATCGAACAATGTCTCTTCCGTCAAGGCAAGGCCCAGGCCCATGATCATGCCGCCCCGAAACTGGCTGGCCGCCGTCTTGGGATTGAGGATCGTGCCGCAATCGAAAGAGCCCAACAACCGGTCGACGCGTACCTCCCCGGTGACGTCGCTGACGCGCAGTTCGCAGAATATGGCGGAGGAACTGTGCATGGCGAATTTGAACATTTCCAGCGGCATGCTACCCGCCGCCGTCACTGTCACATCCTCGCGCGCCGCCCGCGTCAGGATGGAGCGATAGCTTTCGCGCCGGGCCGGATCGGCGATGCTGGCGATCCCGCCGTCGGTGAGTTGCACCTCGCCCGCGCGCAGACCCGCAACCGGACTGGCATTTCCCGCCAAGCGCAATAGTTCGCCCGTCAGCTTTTCCGCGCCGGCGATGATTGCCCCGGCAATCGACACAGTCTGCGAGGAACCGCCTGCCATGGGTGCGGCAGGCAAGTCGGAATCGCCCAGTTCGAAATGGATCGCCTCCAGCGGCAGGCCAAGCCGGTCGGCTGCATGTTGCGCCGGAACCGTGGCCGTACCCATGCCCATTTCCTGCGCCGAGCAGGAAATGGTCGCCGATCCGTCGCTGCGCAGCGTGATCCGCACATTGGCACCGGGAATACGCGCATAGGGAAAGCTGCCGGTTGCACAGCCCATGCCGATCCGCCATTCGCCATCGCGCAACTTACCCGGCTCGGCTTGCCGTCGATCCCAACCGAACCGTTCGGCACCATCGGCATAGGCCTGTTTCAGTGCATGCTGGGAAAAGGGCGTGCCGGAGATCGGATGCCGCTGCGCGATGTTGCGCAGACGTAGGTCGAGCGGGTCGATACCCATAGCATGCGCCAGTTCGTCGACTGCGCTCTCGATGGCGAAGGTGCCGATCGCCTCGCCGGGCGCACGCATGAAGGTATTGGGCACGATATCGAGATCGACATGGCGCTGCACGAACTCGAAGCTCTTTGCATCATAGAGCGCGCGCGACCCCAGCGTATATTGTTCGGGGCAGGCACTATAGGGCGGCATCACCGAATAGCCGCTATGGACCAGCGCCGTGAACTTGCCCGCCGCGTCCGCGCCGATGGCCACACGCTGTTCCGACGGTGTGCGACCGCCGATGATACGATAGACACCCTCCCGGCTGAGCGTCAGCCGCACCGGACGACCGATCATCCGGGCCACGGCGATGGCGACAATCTGGTGATCCCACATCCCCTTGCCCCCGAAGCCGCCACCGACGAAGGGGGAGAGGACGCGAACCTGCTCCCTCTTGAGGCCAAACAGCTTGGCGAGCGCCGTGGCGCTCGGCGCGACCATCTGGGTCGTGTCGTGGACCAGCAGGGAACCGCCTTCCCATGCGGCGGTGACGGTATGGAGTTCGATGGCGTTATGATTATGGCCAGGCGTCCGATAGACATTGTCGATGCTGTGGGCCGCGCGCTCCAGTTCGCGCTCGGCATTGCCGACTAAGACATGGTTCTTCTCGATCAGGATCGAAGCGGGTGTCCGGGCGTCTGCTTTGGCTTCCTCCAAGACGGTCTTGGCGGGTTCTTCTGCATAGTCGATCGCGATGAGCGAAGCGGCGTGATCGGCCTGCTCCTGCGTTTCGGCAATCACCGCTGCGACGACCTGCCCATTATAGTGGATCCTTGCGTCCTGCATGATCGGCAGATCGCTGTTCCCGACAGCCGACATATCGGTCATGCCGATGAGGGTCAGCGTCCCGAGGCGTGGCATGGTTTGATGCGTGACTATTTGGATCACGCCTGGTTCTGCCTCCGCCGCGCTGGTATCCAGCCCCGCGATCCGGCCCCGCGTGATGGGACTATGCACCAGCGCGGCATAGGACAGCTGTTCCATGGCGACCTCCGCCGCGAAACGCGCCTCTCCCATGACCTTGAGCGGCCCGTCCAGGCGCGACGCCTGCCGCCCGATCGCGGCGCGGCGTTCGATCAGCGGGTCGGGCGTGCCGCCTGGAAGCCAGCCTGCGGGCACCCAGCCGATGACCGTCCTGACCGAACCGATGACGGCGTTCTGTATCTTGGTCATTGGACGTCTCCCGCCAGGTCTAGGAGCAGGGCGGACAACGTCCGTTTTGCCAGCCCATGTTTGAAGCCATTGCCCGGCAACAGCGCCGCCCCGGCGAACTCCGCCTCGAAGGCCGCCTCAATCGCGGCAGCGGACAACGCCCCGCCGCGCAACGCTGCCTCAATCTGGAAGGCGCGCCATGGCTTGGGGGCGATGCCACCGAACGCGACCCGGATGTCGTCGATGCCGCCCTGATGTATCGTCAACCCCGCAGCGACCGAGACGAGGGCAAAGGCATAGCTCGCCCGGTCCCGCACCTTGCGATAGGTGGATTTGGCAAAAAGCGGGGAAGCCGGAAGCGCGATCGCGACGATGATCTCGGAGGGATCGAGGACCGTTTCGACGTCGGGACGTTCGCCGGGCAGACGGTGCAAGTCGACCAGCGGAACGACACGCGCGCCGTCTGGCCCTGCGATATGGACCTGCGCGTCCAGAGCGGCGAGCGCGACGCACATGTCGGAGGGGTGGGTGGCGATGCAGGCTTCAGACCCCCCCAAGATCGCATGATAGCGGTTGAACCCGCCAATCGCATCGCAGCCGCTGCCCGGCGCCCGCTTGTTGCAGCGCGAGCCGGCGACATCGTTGAAATATAGGCACCGCGTCCGCTGCATCAGGTTGCCGCCGACCGTCGCCATGTTGCGGATCTGCGCAGAAGCACCGGCAAGGATTGCGCGTGCCAGCATCGGATAGTGGCTGCGCACCAGCGGATGCGCGGCGACCGCGCTATTGCTGGCGGCCGCGCCGATCATCAGGCTGCCATCATCCGCCTGCTTGATACTGTCCGACAAGGCGGTGACATCAATTAGTTGCGATGGCTGTTCCACGCCCTTGCGCATCAAATCGACCAGATTGGTGCCGCCACCAAGCAGGCGGGCACCCTGCGCGCCTCCCATCCGCACGGCGTCGCCGACCAACGACGCCCGGGCATAGGTCACAGGGGTCATGGCCGGTGCTCCCCTGCGACGGCATGATCGCATCGATGATCCCGTTGTGGGCGCCGCACCGGCACAGATTGCCGCTCATCCGCTCCTGCACCTCCTCTCGCGTCAGGACGATCCGATCCGTCGCGAGATCCGCCGTTAGGTAGCTTGGGATTCCCCCTGCGGCTTCGTCCAGCATAGCCGCCGCGGCGCAAATCTGGCCCGGGGTGCAATAGCCGCACTGAAAGCCGTCATGTTCGATGAAGGCGGCCTGTAGCGGATGCAAGGAATCCGCTGCGCCCAGCCCCTCGATCGTCGTGACGCACTTCCCATCCGCTTGCACTGCCAGGGTCAGGCAGGCCAACACCCGCTGGCCATCGATCAACACCGTGCAGGCACCACAGGCGCCCTGATTGCAGCCGACCTTAGTGCCAGTCAGGTGCAATTGCTCGCGCAGCAGGTCGGCGAGCGACACCCGCGCATCAAGCGGCACTGGCACTTCATCGCCATTGACCCATATCGTCATTGCGTTTCTCCCGATCCAGCTTCGCCGCTGCGACGTCACTCCCACCAAGATAGAACGAATTTCGTATTATTCAATCATCGTTATATACGATTTTTGCGATCATCGCGATAAACTGGTCCCGCTCGGCGGGCAGCAGCCGGTCCAGCATGAGCCGGTACATGTCGCGGTACATTTGCAGTTGAACTTCGACATAGGCTCGGCCTTCGTCGGACAGCCTTAAAGCCACGGCGCGGCGATCATCCTCCACCCGTTCGCGCTTGAGATAGCCGCGCTTGACCATGCGATCGGTCGCCGAAGAGATTGTCGTGTTTGCCGTGCCAAGGAATCGCGCCACGTCGCTCGGTCCGCAGGCCGGATGCTGGGCGACATAGAATAGGGTCTGTTTGTCGATTTCATTCAGCGGTTTCTCTACGCTAATCGCTTCGGCAAGCTTGTAGCGGCGCGTGAAGGTTTCAAACGCTGCGCCCAATGTGGCGAGTTGGCTATCGGTCGGCTTCGTCATAAGGGGCACATACCGCGCCAAGGCTGGTCCTGGCCAGCCGTCTCTGGAATATCAAAGCGAAGCTGGCGCAAACCAATGGCATAGATTACCCGTCAGCAAGCAGGTCGATCCTCGTTGCGGTGAACGCGAACCTTGACCGAGCCACCGGTTCGTGGCGCGTCAGACTCAACTATGGAGTGGTTGCGCAAAGTCGTCTCTCAGCGCTCTTGATGACGAAAGCGGAAATCACAGTTGATCCTTGCTGGTTGACTGCCGCGAAGAATGTATCCGTCGAACCATCCCGAGTTCGAGCCAGTTCAGCAGCATCGCGCCCGCCTTGGCCGCGGCATCATCAGTTTTGAAATGATTCATAAGAGCGGCGCAAACTTTGCCGAACGTGCCGCCTTGCTGCAGGCCTGCCAATGCTAGCCCTTCTGTTTCGGAAACGAGTCCGAATGTCGGTTGCTCGCCTTCGCGCCACAGTAGCACCCATTTTGGTTCCAGCAGCTTTTCTACTGGCGACGCCAACAATGGATCGGCCAATGCCTCCCACAGCGTAACGAGATCATATGTGATCGGTCGCAAGGCCGTGCCGGGCATAAGTTCGAAGCGAAGTTCATCCCATTGCTCAGCGTCAAAGTCCGCCGTCTCGGCCGCAAAATCAGCTAGCGTCAGAGGCTCTCCATCTGCTGCGGTAAATGCGCAGTGCATTTGCCATTCCAGCCAAGCCACTTCGCCAACGTCGGGATCGTTGGCGAACAGTTGGGCGCAGGTGTGGGGAAATTCCTCACCGGCCAGGTCGATGGTCCAATTTGTGGGCGGATATGTGATAAGATGATGCGTCGCCGCCTGCACGAAGGCATCGTCGCCCACCAGCCGTGCAGTGCGTTCAAATGTGTCGCGCAAGACATCGATCAGCCGCGTTCGATAGGCATTGCGATAGACGGCCATGCCAGATGCTTGCCGGGCATCCCATCCAAATGGCAATGGCGCGTCTTCATCGAGCAGGCAGGCAAGGAAGTCGTTTTGTGTGCGCAAAAGTTGGGTCATACCGCCCACTCAACGCGCGCTGTGGCGGCGATCATGCGTGCACGATCCAGTTCGGTGAGCAGATGCGCCAACGGCGGGATGGCGTCGTCCCGTTCGATCATGACGGCGACCTCTCCCAGCTTGCCAATGGCCGCTTCATAAAGGTGCCAGACGGCGTCGCAGACCGGCCGGTCGTGCGTGTCGATGACGATGTCGCCCGGCGTATGCCCGGCCAGATGCACCTGCCGCACCCGATGGGCCGGAATGCCGGCCAGGTAAGCCACAGGATCGAAACCATGGTTGCAGGCGCTGACGTAGATATTGTTGATGTCGAGCAGCAGATAGCAGCCGGTTCGGCGGCTCATCTCGGCCAGGAATTCCCACTCCGTCATCTCGTCGTCCGGGAATGTCAGATAGCTTGACGGGTTTTCAAACAGCATCGCCCGGCCCAGCGTTTCCTGCGCGCGATCGACGTTGTTGCATACGGCGTCCATCGCCGCGCGGGTTAGCGGTAACGGGAGCAGGTCGTGGCTGTTGTGCGCGCTCGTCCGGGTCCAGCACAGATGATCGGACACCCACAAAGGCTCGATCCGGTCCGCCAATGCCTTGAGCCGGACCAGATGATCGTCATCCAGCCCATGCGCGGAGCCGACGGACAGCGATACGCCATGCAGGATGACTGGAAGTTTGGCGCGCACCTGTTCCAGTACACGCAGCGGTCGTCCACCATCGACCATGAAGTTTTCGGATATGACCTCGACGAAATCGACCGCGACGTCTCCTGTAAGAAAATCCCGGTAGTAATCGCGGCGCAGACCAAGGCCGAACCCGCCGAATGCGGCAACATCTCTCATGGCGAAAGTCTCATGTACCAAAGTTGGTCCGGCAAGCCTGGGGGCGCTGGCCCGCCGGACCAGGGTCGGATCAGCCGAGGTCGCCGATCGTCCCGCCCTTTGTAAGACACTCGCCCGCCTTCAACGCCTTGAAGCCATGACCCTTGCAGGCATTCTGGCCCTTGCATTCATGTTCGGCCGTGGCGCAGTCGGAATTGCCCTTGCAGCTATGCAGGCCATAGCAGTGCACGGTGTCGCTGGTGCCGAGGGCGCGGCCCTTGCTTCCGGTCGGCGCGTCGGCTGCAAAGGCCGAGAATGAGCTGAGCGCGATGGCTGCTGCGGCAGCGGCGATGGATGCGGTGCGGATCTTGGTGGTCATGTCAGCGGCTCCTTGAAAACGATGGTGCGTGATCGCACGCCATGATGTTCGCCTTCGCGTGCTCGCCGGTTACAGCGACAATTATTATTCTCTGCCTGTAACGGGTCCGGCTCGCCCGGCGAAAGAGGGGGCATGCACCGCCCGGACAACCGTTTGGCGCTGCTCCCCCAAAGCTGGAGATTATGTCCATGAAGACCGCCACCATCGCCCGCATCGCCGGGCTTGCCACGACCGCCGCTCTGGCGGCCGGCGTCGCCACCACACCCGTCGCCGCGCAGAAGGCCCCGATGGAGAAATGCTATGGCATCGCCAAGGCGGGACAGAATGATTGCTCCGCTGGGGCTGGCACAAGTTGCGCCGGAACCTCGACCCGCGACTATCAGGGCAACGCTTGGAAGCTGGTCAAGCAGGGCACATGCGTGAAGACATCGACGCCCAAGGGCAATGGCTCGCTCACGCCGCTCAACCGCTGACACGCAGCCATCAGAGGGGGCCAGCACATGCAGCACATCGCCACATTCTATGATCGGATCGTAGCCATTGCCGCCTCGCGCCTGGCCGAGGGCGTTGCGCTGCTGCTGGCCCGGATCGCGCTCGCCGGCATATTCTGGCGATCGGGCCGGAGTAAAGTGACGGAAGGCAGTCTTTTCGAGATCAGCGATTCAACCCGCTATCTGTTCGAAAATGACTATGCCGCCGTTCCGCTGCCAGCCGAGATCGCTGCGCCATTGGCGACGCTGGGCGAGCATCTGTTCCCCGTGCTGCTGGTGATCGGGCTGGCAACCCGGCTCTCGGCGGCAGCGCTGCTCGCAATGACGCTCGTCATCCAGATTTTCGTGTATCCGCAAGCCTGGTGGACGACGCATATGCTGTGGGCCGCGCTGGCTGCGGTGCTAATCGTGCGTGGCGGTGGCGTGCTGTCGCTCGACACGCCGATCGGCTACTGGCGGCACAAGCGCGCGTGAACGGCCACAGGGAGAGGGAACGGCGATGATCGCGGACGAGCCTACCTTTGCTCGGCTCATGATGGCGAGCCAGGGCGGCGACCGGCGCGCCTACACCGTGCTGTTGACCGAGGCGCAGTTCTGGCTCGAACGCTTCTTCCGCCGCCGCGTACCCCCGGCCCAGATTGATGATCTGGTGCAGGACGTGCTGCTTGCCATTCATGCCAAGCGCGCGACCTGGGATCAATCGCGGGCGTTCCTGCCATGGCTCGCGGCCATCGCCCGCTATCGCTGGGTCGATCATTTGCGCCGGGTTTACCGCTCCAGCGAAAGTGAACTCGGCGATCATGATGCTGCCGAGGACAGCGAGGAGGATGCCATATTGGCCCGGATGAGCCTTGACCGGCTGTTCGTGCAACTCTCCCCGGCGCAATGCAGCGCAATCGAACTGGTGAAGATCGAAGGACTTTCGGTTACCGAGGCGGCCAAGCGCACCGGCCAGAGTGAAAGTCTGATCAAAGTGAACATTCATCGCGGCCTCAGGAAACTGTCCGTGCTCGTCGAAGAGGCTGACTGACCATGCCCCCCCGTCCCAATCCCCTAATCGCACAACTCGCAGACGAGCTTGAACCAGTACGCCCATTGCAAATGCGTCATGGCCTGGCGCTGGTAGCGGTTGCAACCGTGCTGACGATCGCCGTGATTGCGCTATGGCAAGGCTTGTGGAGCGGTCCGACGGACGGGCAGGCGACCGCCATCTTCTTCATCGCCAACGGGCTTATCGCGCTGGTCGGGCTCGCCTCAGCGCGGGCGGTAGTGCGCATGGCCGCCCCGCGCGTGGCGTCCGGCAGGATGGGTTGCGCTGGCTGCTGGCGGCGCTTGCGATCCTGCCCGTCACCGCCTTGTTGCTGGCGGCGCTGGAGGGGGCAGTCGGCGGACACGACCACGCGACGGATGGGCTGAACTGCTTCATCGCCGGAACCGCAAGCGGCGTCGGCGTCGCGGCAGCGCTGATCATTTGGCTGCGCCGTGGTGCGCCGGTTGCTCCCAGCCTTGCCGGGTTCTACACCGGCTTAGCGGCAGGGGCGCTGGGCAGTTTTGCCCACGGTCTGTCATGTCCTTTTGATACTATCGGCCACCTGGGTATCTGGCACGTTGCGCCCGTGGCCGTGTCAGCCGCGCTGGGGCGTATTGCCGTACCAGCTTTGATACGATGGTAAGACCTCGCACCCCATGCCGCGCCTCGGACTTCGCCCGATCGCACGGCGGTCAGGATCGCAAAGCGCGGAGCAAGCCGACCGAAGGATTCGCGCTCTGTCAGTTTGGACGAGTTGGCGATAGCAGCACAAATTGGCAGCAACGATATGGTCGAAGTCCTAGAAGGTTTACGTGGGGCATATACGGGTCCGTGCAGTCACAAGCCTATGAAAATAAGTCAGGCTCACACATTACGAATTCTGCTTTCATAGGGCAGATGCCCGCCCATCGACGCTGGTGATGGCGCAGGTCAAATCCAGTATCAGGCTTTCTTACGGATAGAACAGGTTTCTGAATGGGCGAGGAGGGGATAGATTAGATCAACCTCGCGTTTTACTCTTGCACGCATTGCAGACTGGATGGTTTTTGACGCCATACAATACTCTGTCCACCTGGAAGCAATTTCGGGCAAAGACCAAAGGGCGATGTGCTGGATCGATACCAACAGATTTGCCCTCCCTTCGGCCCTAAGCGTCCCGATTGCGGCTTTGATAGTTCCAGAACTGCGTGCAATCAAATCATCATAACTGCTTTCAAGCAGCAACGTCCGCGCTCGGCTCGCGCGAGTGAGAGCGAGCCTAGTAGCAACGAGGCGTCCAACATCTGGTTCGGGAAGCGCAGTTATGTCTTTGATCGCGTCTAAATTTTGTATAATTTCTAAGTGTAACTGACGCAGCTTATCGAGCATTTCCTTCTTCTCCCCTAGCTAAGCCTAGAAGAAGCAAGTTAACAAAAGATACTGGTCCCATTGTTGAAGCCATCGAATGGCTCTGGTAAAGCAAATGCACCAGCTGTTAGGGGGATGGCGATAGGGCGGATCTATGCCCCGCACTCGCACGCCCGCCGGCCCCTTCCGCTATTTCAACTCATCACCGGAGGTATCCTGCTGGTGGTGCTGATGTATGTCCGCTACCCGCTCAGCCGGCGGAACGTAGAAGATCTGCTCTTCGAGCGCGACATCGATATCTGCCATATGAAAGGCTTTTGCCACTGGTGCTGGCACCTTGATGAGATGTACGTCAAGATCAGCGGCGAGATGGTTTACCTCTGGCGCGCCGTTGACCACGAGGGCGAGATACTCGAGAGCTATCACCTACGTCGAACTGGAACAGATGGTAGTTCTCGAACAGCACCGCAGCTTGGATCGCTAGGTGCACCGCCTTTAGGCTGTTTGTTAGAGGCAGTTCTACCCTGCGCCACACAGCAGGATCGCTATCAATAAGGGAGAGGTGGCCTGGGAAATCTGGACATTGAGATGAGTGGATTTTCTGCCTGACGGCGGCCAGGATGGCCGCGTGACAGGAGTAGAAATGAGCAAACGACCACGCCGGAATCACAGCCCGGCTTTCAAGGCGAAGGTAGCATTGGCTGCCGTGAAGGGGGAGAAGACGCTGGCCGAGTTGGCGCAGCAGTTTGACGTGCACCCAAACCAGATCACGACGTGGCGTAGCCAGTTGCTGGAGGGCGCGGCCGGGGTATTTGATTCGGACAATGAGTCGGCAACGGCCGAGCCGGCGATTGACGTGAAGACGCTGCACGCCAAGATCGGCGAGTTGACGCTGGCGAACGATTTTTTGGCCGGCGCGCTCGGGAAGGCCGGTCTGTTGCCGAGCGCAAAGCGATGATCGATCGTTCGCACAGTTTGCCGTTGGCGCGGCAGGCGCGGGAACTGGGGATCAGCCGGGGCAGCGTCTATTACCTGCCCAGACCGGTTTCGGAGGCTGATCTGGCGATCATGCGGCGCATCGACGAGTTGCACCTGGAATTTCCGTTCGCAGGCAGTCGCATGCTGCGCGATCTACTGCGGCAGGAAGGCATGAAGATCGGCCGCCAGCATGTAGCTACGCTGATGAAGAAGATGGCGATCGAGGCGATTTACCGCCGCCCGAACACTTCAAAGCCGACGCCGGGGCACAAGGTATATCCCTATTTGCTGCGCAAGCTGGCGATCGTACGGCCCAATCAGGTATGGGCGACCGACATCAGTTACATTCCGATGGCGAAGGGGTTCGTCTATCTCGTGGCTATCGTCGACTGGTTCAGCCGCAAGGTCCTGGCCTGGCGGGTGTCGATCACGATGGAAGCCGACTTCTGTGTCGAGGCACTGGAGGAAGCTCTGGCGCGCTTCGGCAAACCGGAGATCTTGAACACCGATCAGGGCAGCCAATTTACGAGCATGGCCTTCACCAGCGTGTTGCTCCGCGAAGAAATCGCCATCAGCATGGACGGTCGGGGCGCATGGCGCGACAATGTGATGGTCGAGCGCCTGTGGCGCTCGGTGAAATACGAAGAGGTTTATCTGCACGCCTACGGCGGGGTCAGCGAAGCCCGATCATCGATCGGTCGGTATCTGAGCTTCTACAATAGTAGGAGGCCGCATTCGAGCCTTGCTGCCAAGACGCCGGACCAGACCTATTTTGACAACCTGCCCATGTTGATGGCAGCTTGAATTTGGCCGCCGATATGGGGCGTCACTCTGGTCGGCTACGCCCTCCCGACATGACGCCCCATATCGGCAGTTCGATGAAACCGGCAGACGATCCACTTAACCGTTGCAGATCCCTGTTCAAATCAACCCGGCCACCTCTAGGGTGATGCGAAGGCGGGCAATCTGTTCAGCCATACCGCAGTTTGCCGAGGGGATTAACCTCTGTCCAGCAACAGTGCAAATCGCGATGTGCAGTTCCGATCCGCCGCCTACGACGCACTGGAATCACTTCATCGGCAAAGACCGTCTCACATGTTCCTAAAAAGAATGTGGGGCGAAATGTGGGGTGTCACAAAGGCCGCGCCAGAAAACCCTTTAAAATTATGGGTTTATGAGAGGGCTTGGTGGGGCGGCAGGGAGTATAACTTGCCATCTATGACATTGATATATTTGTATTATTTATAGGGATGAAAATCCCTACCCACATTATTCCCCACACTTTCATGATGTGCGCCCATTTCAGTTTGGAGTGGAAGTGTGGTCAGCGTCGTGGAATGCATCGGCTACTTGGTTCGTCCGGTAAGACTTGACCCCGGTGAACAACGTGCAGCCTCCCCTGATTCGAAAGTCTGCGAAGGCCTTTGGAATGCCATTTTTCCACGCAGTCTGAGACGAAAATAATTTTTTATTATAATTTTTTCGAGGCGGCTGAAAATTCAAAATTTGGAAAATCGCGATTGAGAGGGGATACGTTAAGTGTGTGGGAGTTTTATTGTCATGTTGGTTCTTGAATAAATAGTCATAATTAAGTTGCGTTAAGTATTTGTTATTGAAACATTTTAAATTTTTTGTACATCTCCGGACGCCACCGCATAGGCGTGGTTAATAATGGAGATTTACAATGTTGAGTTCGATTAAGAGTGCGTCGCAAGCTTTGGGAATAGGTAGAACGCTGACCTATAGCCTCATCAAGCAAGGGCGATTGGATACGGTGAAAATCGGCAGCCGAACCTTGGTTAAGGTGGATAGCATAAAAGCGCTAATCGACGGCGCGACTGGCGGTGCCGCATGAACGATGTAACGATAGAAAAAGGGCCAGACGCTGCTGTAACAGCGACCGGCCCGGATGTTGTCATAGCTACGAACCTGACGGCCCTTGATAGTGCAAATATGCATCTGCTGCCAGATGAAAACCTACCTTCTGATGGTGAGTTAATTGATGGAGCGGCCCTGCTGGATCGCATTCATGCTTTTGCTCGTCGGTTCATATGTTACCCCTCCGATATGGCCAGCATTGCGCATGTGTTGTGGATTGCCCACACGCATTTGATGGACGCTTGGTTCTCAACGGGACGCCTAGCCGTCTTGTCGCCGGAGCCGGGAAGCGGGAAATCGAGGGTGTTGGAGATAACGGCGCTGCTGGTGCCTAATGCTCTGTTCTCGGTTAATGCATCTGCTGCATATATCTTGCGGAAAGTTGCCGATCAGGAGAATCGGCCCACTATATTATATGATGAAATTGACACGATCTTTGGTCCTGCGGCTCGTGGAAACGAAGACCTGCGTGGGATGGTCAATGCCGGTTATCGGCGTGGTGCTGTAGTTGGGCGTTGCAATACCGAACGCGGAAAGGTTCAGACAGTCGAACTCGCAACCTATGCCGCTGTCGCCATGGGCGGTCTTGGCAACTTGCCGGATACGATCATGACGCGGTCAGTCATCATCCGTATGCGGAAGAGGGCGGCTGGCGAAAAGGCTGAACCATTCCAGCCGCGTGTTCATGAGCATCAGGCGCTCGCTCTGCAAGATGAATTGGCGGGATGGGCATCCAGCATTTTTAGCATGGCGGAAATGGCTGAACCTGAATTTCCTGACGCCATAGTTGATAGAAATGCTGACGTATGGGGTCCGCTTTTTGTGGTGGCTGATCTGGCGGGCGGTCATTGGCCTCAGTTGGCGAGGCGGGCTGCTATGGATGCTGTCATGTCTGCAAAGGCGAATGAGCGCCCGTCTTTAGGTGTTCAACTGCTGGTCGATATCCGCACATGTTTTGGCACTGCTGACCGCATCACGACGGCCAAACTGATTGAAGGGTTGTTGGCCGATGAGGAGGCACCTTGGGGTGATCTGAAAGGACGGAAAATAGATGCCCGAAAGTTGGGTCAGATGCTCCGTTCCTATGGCATCCGCTCAGTTTCGATCCGTATGCCCGATGGTTCAACGCCGAAAGGCTACAGGCGGGCAGACTTCCTTGATGCATGGGAACGCTATCTGCCTAAGTCGGGATCGAGCGCAACAAACGCAACATCCGCCACAGGTCATGAAAGCCCTGAGAAAACCGGCGGTTCTGGCGTTGCGGATGACATTCCGCTGCCGCCATGTGGCGGTGTGGATCATGGCGTTGCTGATCCAAAAAGTTGAAAAGTGTAGGTAATCCGCCATTGTTGCGCCGTGGCGTTTGTGGCGGACAAGTCAGGAGAGTGGTGAGGGATTTTCAACTTTGCCACTCCCTGATAGCCCAAAGTTGGGACGGAAGTAGAGATGTTGGAAAGTTCAACGGACAATCCCATGCAACCGGAAAATCTGGCTAATGCGCCACGGTGCGGAGCCAAGACACGATCAGGGAAGCCTTGCCAGTCACCTGCCGTAAGAGGACGAAATCGCTGCCGGATGCATGGGGGAACCAATGGTGGTGCGCCCAAAGGCAACCGGAATGCATGGAAGCATGGAAATCGTTCGGCGGAAGCTGAGAGCCAGTTGAAAACCGTGAAGGCCATTGATCGTGATCTTCGATTGTTAGTAAAGATCAGGACGGGGATAAGTCTGCGGTCGGACGAGTTGGATAGACTGATAGAATTATCTATCGGAAAAATTGAATCATATTAAAAAGAATTAGGCGGATTTCTCCGCCTTTTTCTTATCATACTCTTCCAGAAGATCCATTTTCCGTTTGAATGCGGAATTGAATTTTTCGGAATATGAGGGGTTTCTGCAAAGTTGATCGACCTCTTCGAGTAGGTCGCTTCTGCCTTTGCGTTCTGGGTGACAAGTTTCTGACGCCTGTGGTCCTTGTTGATAACTTCGGACTCTTGCAGGTCTTCGAGCCACTGTTCTGCAATGATGTTGAGGCCGGATACGCCTTTGTGAACAAAGTTCACGCTGCCGACGACGGTGGATGAGGATGCAGTGGCGATATTGAGTATGCCGCTAAATGCCTGAGCCATGTTGGCCATGCTGTTCGATCCTTCTGAAATGCCGTGAGGGTATGATGCAGTGAATGCATCCACACGACCGTAAGGTCGTTATCCTTGCTGCCATGGTGGGGGTAGGTGTTTATATATGTTGGGATGACCGGGGGGGGTATGTTTGGATCGCCGGGTGTTGATCCAGTGTTTATCGATGCCGGACATAGTTGGAGCCAGAATGGAAACCTGCCTCCCTTTCGCCTTCGCAACGGCTGCGCTCTGGGCAATGTGTTACGGTAGCGAACATCACGACGAGCAGCCTTGCCGTTGGTCTGGGAAGCGCGACTCCCGCCATGCCATCTAGATATGTGCGCGCATAGGAGCGGACATTCCGCTTATGACGGGGGACCGAGATCTAGCCGACTGACCGCTTCCGATCATTGGTGCGACTTGACTGCTGATGGCCCGCCCCCTGACACGCTTCGCTTCAAAGCAGATACCAGTGCTGTGGGGCTGTCCAACCACATTTGGTGTGTGCACAGAGGCTCATCATCGTCGCCCAACAAACCTCGGCTACGAGGTTAATTTTCGGACGGGAGAATAGAGCAGTAAACTGCTCTCAAGTGGAAGGACAGCGCCCGTAGCCAGATAGTCCTATTAATACACTGCGCTCAACTCTTTTTTTCGCAGAACACTTAGCAAGTCAATTTTATCCCAGCGCACGAACCAAGGGTGGTGCTGAATCTCTTGCACCGTCGATCGAGCATCCACCACCGAAAGCCCGCCTAAGCCGCATCTTGACCGCAAGTTGTTGAACCATGAAGCGCGTCGTTCAATTGTGATGTAGGGGCAGGCTAAAATGTCCAATGCGAGATGAGCCGACTGAGAGTCCACTCGTGGTCCGAGGTCATCTGCTACAATTTGCTTCGCCCGAATAAAGAGCTTTCGGATAAGATCACGGTGTTCCCGCCGCCCCCCTGAAAGAAAGAGAAACGTTACTATTTCAAAATATTCGAATGTTTCAACTGAGTTGCACATGGTAGATATGAGTTCATCTACCAACGGTTCGGTCCGCGCTATCTCCCGCATAGGGATTAAGATGTTCAAAACCTCTACCGGAATTGCCGTTAAATCTTTGTGACGGGAATTTCTGCTGATCGAATTTGCTAAGTCCAGAGTCCATCGTACGATATTTTCCGACAAATAAGGAAGCCTGTCGGAGAAATTTTCTCTAAAAAGTCGCGTCGAAGTGATCGTTGATCGCGCTACATTAAGAGAGGATCTTACCGTTGGATTTACAGTATAGAAAAAGTATATTGTCTCGATAAGAACCATTATCGCTGAAATATACTTCTCATTTTCCGGTCGGTCGCTGTCGCCTAATGCTGCAAACCCGTCGGATAAATCCGTTACGCGTTTGCTACATGCTGCGACAATGTAATCCGATACCGTATCGTATCCAGTACTGTGCAGTAGGCATGTTGCTTTCACAGCACTAACTAACGAACGAATTAAAGAATCCGTTCTCAATACTCGCTTAGGAACAAGTGCAACGTCATCATCAATTGAAACTTCACCAATAAACCGAGCGAAAAATGCTGTGATAGATGCATTTGTATCTGAAATTATTTGGGACTTTTTTGTGAAAAATGGCCTGTAGATCGTCGACATTTTGCTTTCATTGAGGTGAAGATTAAACTCCGCCAGACATGTTTGGGTCGCTGCCGTTACCCGATCTGCTGTTGCTTCATCCTGCGCAAAGACATAGTAATCATCAACATACCGACGAAACTCATAATCTTTGCGAAATATCATATTTTTATCGGCGAGCGTTCGCAATATTCTGCGATCAACCTCAGAAAATATAATCTCCGCAAAGACCCTGCTAATTTCAGGTCCAACACAAATTCCATTCGTCTCATTGTAATTCATCGACTGCATTAAGCGATCAAACTCGTTCGCGAAGCCGGTGGAATTCGTATTGTCCTTTGCAGTTTGAACGTCAGATACCGCCCAAAATAAAGTGTGCGTATATATACTTCCAAAACATTTACTAACATCTAAAGTACGAAATATTTTATATTTTTTCTCCAGATGCAAATATTCGTTGGAATCGAAAAATTCATGTGCACGACTAATTTTGTTATAGGCAAAATATGACGCGGGATTGGATACCGAGTTATCAATTGTTACTGTATCGATACCGCTTCGTCGAAAATGGTTTCGCTGACTGATGGGGCCTCTTACAAAGAAAGTGCTTCCGATTTTCGCCGGTGCGCGCAGAGATGCTTCTGATCGGTTTCCGTAATAGCAGATCAAAGAGTCGTACTTGGAGTAGAAGTGGGCGGTCGCCAGTTGGGCAGATGGGTGGATTAAACTCAAACCCCGCGCCGACTTTGCATCTTTTAGTACGCTGTATCGATACGGCTTTGTGTAAGCCCTTTCTGGGTCGAGAAGAGTCTCGACAAACAGTGCTGCCTGCGCCGACTGTGGGACGCTCTTTGACAAATTGTGATAGAAGCCATCATTCGAGAATATGATTGGAACCTCTTCCGGCAGGGTATCCGTTACGACGGCCCGTAGAAAATCACCACGACGCACATTCCCCTTAGCGATTACTTTTTTACGCATGTGCCCAGCACCCGATGAGATGTTTCAATTGCTCGTCGCTGAAGGTGTAAAATCGGTTCTCGATGAAGCCAGACTTGAAGCCGAAACCAAGCAGCTTGGCCCGTTGCGATTTTGTCAGATCGGGCCGTATTCGGTTGTTTGAATGACGGGATGTGACCACATTAACAAAAAATCGGTCGAGAGAATCTAATTGTGAAGAATTCATCGGATCAATCAGTCCATAATTATAGCGTATCCCTGAATATCGTTGCTGACCTGTTGATTCGTCAATGAATCCGAAATTACTACTCAAAAGCTTAATTCTTCCAAGTAGGTCATTGAATGTTCCGCCATTGTTATATTCAAGCAATGACTTACAAATGCGTCTCTTTAGCTTATAAATTTTAGATTGCGCGATATCGACTTGAACGTTTCTAGTGTATTTGTTGTTCAATCGTATAATTTCACTGATATTCAGGGAGTATCCGAGGAACTGTAACATGTGATCGGTAATGCCAGAGGCTCCACGCGCATATGAGCCAAAGAGACAATGAGTCGTTTTTGAACGATTAAGATTGAGACCGGATGGCAGGATTTTCTCGATAAATGCCTTCAGTTTTGGAAGATCTACCTTGTCTGATGTGACAATTATTCCGTCATCGACATATCTACTATAAAAGCGCACGCCGGGATAATTTGCAACTTCGTAATCAAAAGATCGGAGAACATATTCCGCGAGCGTGGCGCTGAGACCTATTCCTCTTGGTAGTCCTTCAATGCCTTGCGACCGTAAAGACGAAAAAAAATGTGTCTACAAGCGATATTGATTGACGAGAAAACGCTGAATCTCGTTGCAAAGCCTCGATAAGATTATCTGTATTTACGGTCTCGTAGAAAGATTTAATATCGAACTTCAGTACCCCAAACGGAACCCCTTCACTCGTCAGCGCTTTAAGGGATTTTACGATTGATTTTCTGTCAGACTGCTTGACACCTGTTATCCGTCGAAGCCCTTCCGATATATGCCGTGTTAACAGGGCTTCACTTAATGATGAGTGCCGATATACTGGCTTACCTGCGAGAGTATTCCGCCTCAGAGAAATCGCTCCGAAACCGTTGGCCGCAATGCGGACGGCTTCGGCGACGATTTCATCCTTGTCTTCTGCGGAGATTCCCCAAGACCCATCGCGAAAATCGCTTCTACGAAATTGCCTTGATATCGTTTTTGCATGGATTGTGGTGTCCAACAACGAACTGTCTCCGCTCGCTTTTCCAATAGCGTTACGCGAACATAACGGTTTCTGATGCCCCGTGAAGTGCCCGTGGCAATTTTACCAAGGCCAACGGACGTCGGTTCTTTATGCTTTGGTCGGCTAGAAACTGACAGTCTGTTTTCGGCCCGCTTTGACCACCCACAGCGGGAATGCTCTGTGTCCGAAAAATGGTGTCGGCTGTGCGCGCAGTTTGGAAGTAATCGGTCGGTTCCTTCCCACTTCTGTTGTGCAGGCTTCGACCCGTTCGTAACGGAGGCTGCCCAGAGGCCCGCAGCGCAGCGAGGACCGATAGGGCAAAGCGAGAGTGGAGGGCGGGGAAGGAGCCATGGAGCGAAATATAAATTACTCATTAAATTCAAAACATGGTGCTTAGGTGATTCCGAATTTCTTATCTCTGGTTCGGAAGTCGGCTGCTGGCTTGGTTCAAATGTTGACCGGCTGGCTCCATCCTTCTCC
Organism: Sphingobium sp. Ant17; assembly: GCF_000588875.1. Lineage (GTDB taxonomy): Bacteria > Pseudomonadota > Alphaproteobacteria > Sphingomonadales > Sphingomonadaceae > Sphingobium. The sequence continues at coordinate 34,152 of NZ_JEMV01000020.1, read as the reverse complement.
ACTCCTGCCCCACCGCCTGCGGCGGATGTGTTGGGTGGTCGGTTGGAGCCTGCCAGTCGGATGCTCGATCTACCGGCAGATTATGTTCTGGCCTGCAATCTGGCACTTGGTTCCGTCGGAACCGAGAATGGAGTTTCCTGTCTGACGGTAGGTAACGCCGTTTGAGCCAATGAGGGAATTGCCCACCTGCCGATAGGTAATTCCCTTGGAGTAGCCGTTCGGTGCCAAAGCTGGTGTTTGAGGTATGGAATATTGCTGACTGTTTTGAAGTGCTTGGAATCCAATGTTTCGAGAGTCCTGCCCTACCTGCTGCATCTGCTGAACTGCCATTTGATTTTGCTGCATTCGCCACTGCCACATCTGTAAATCTTGCTGCGACATCGCGCTCCGCAGTTCTGTTTTTCTGCCATTTTTATTAAAACATCGTACCAAAGTTGCTGAAACTGACACTAGTGATTTACAGTTATTATCTCCAGACATGTAATAGCTGCCATTGAATAAATTGGGTATGGCTGTGCTGGCGCAACCGGATATCATAAATGCACTCACGATAGAGAATATGTATTTCATGGTTCCCCTTTCTTTATCTAGATTTGATTTGAAATTTAGTGATGAGTAGAAATAGACTGAGATTTTAGAATTAGTTCTGAATCGTTTCTCAAAAATGGATGGTATTTATATGGCGATACTCTTGTCAGAGCGGTTCTCACATTTGAGTGAATCACACTTAGCGTAATATATACGAAATTTTGACACCTATAAGTGTGACTTGGCAAAAATGCATCGTAAAAGCGTTAATCACACTTATGAGATGTGGTGCTTTTTGGGCGCGGCGACGACGCATCATGCGTGGTTGTCGATCAAGACCTTGTTCCCTTGGGGGAAGCCGTCAGGCGGCTGCGGAAGACGCGTGGTCTGACGCAGGAAGATTTGTCAGGTCTGACTGAACTGCATCGCAATCACATTGGCGGCATTGAGCGTGGTGAACGAAATATCACCATCAAAACCATATTGGCATTGGCTCAGGCATTGGAAATACGGCCAGCGGATTTGCTGGCGGATTATTCATTGTGAGTGTGGGCGGGGAAAATTGATCTCGCCGCCCACATGCTATCCTGCCTGCTTGAACGGCACCACGTTCGCCAAAGTGGTATCATTGGAGCAATAGGCACCCCACGCTTCCATCAGCGTTCGGCGTTTATCGAGTAGGTCGCCGCGTTGATATGCTCGTTCAACTTCATTGGGATTTTGATGGGCCAATGCGGCTTCTGCCACTTCGCCGGGGAAATTAGTTTTCTCCGCTACCCAAGTGCGGAATGATGAACGGAAGCCATGAACTGTCACTGGCTCCTTCATGCGACGGATAACGGCCAGCAATGTCATATCAGACATTGTGCCCCCGTTTGCTCCGGGGAATACGAGGTCCGTTCCTGTCAGTCGGACAGCCGATGCGCTTTGCAATACAGCCAACGCTTCTGGCGAGAGTGGAACAGTGTGTTCCCGCTTCATCTTCATGTGATCGGCTGGAACGGTCCAAAGTGCGGTTTCAAGGTTGAACTCGCCCCAAGTCGCCTTCCGCACTTCCTGCGATCTGGCCGCTGTCAGAATAGCAAATTCCAGAGCCAGCCTTCCCCACACTCCACCTGACGCTTTGAGGCGGGTCAGGAAGATGGGAACATCCGCATACTGCATGGCGGCGTGATGTTTTCCGCGCTGCTGCTTGGGTAGTCCTTTACCTACGGCCAGCGCCTTATGCGGGGCTTCGGTCGCCCGCCAGCCACGCGCATGAGCATAGTCTAATATGGTGCATATCCGCTGCTTCACTCGCCGTCCGGTTTCAGGCGTTTTTGTCCACGCTCCCATGATTGCGTTGATAATCTCGCCTGCGGTGATATCGCCGACTGGTTTTGAACCAAGGGCGGGAAAGGCATAGGTTTCAAGCGTACTCAGCCACTGGCCCTTATGTTTATCGTTGGCCCACTGGTGTTTGTGCGTATCGAGGTAAGTGAGGGTGGCTTCCTTGAAGGTGACAGCCTCCGCTTTCGCCTTACGCTTTTCCGCGACAAGATCGCGTCCGTCTTCACGGATCGCTCTACGGGCTTCTGCTGCCTTGGCTCGCACTCCGGCCAACGTCACCAATTTGGCGCTGCCCAGTCCAATATCCCGGCGTTTGCCATCGTGTTGGACACGCAGGAGCCAACTTGCACCGCCAGTCTTGCTAACTTTTAGAAAAAGGCCGTCGCCGTCGCTGTAGGTTCCGGGCTTTGAAAGTGCAGCCTTAACTTCGTTAGCTGTCAGCTTTCCCATGCTGGTTCTCCATGTGTTGAGGGTGGCCTTCCCCACACTCGGAAATTTCCCCACACTGTTCCCCACATAATAGCGCGATTGCTGGTGAACGCAAACGAACCGCCACGGTCTGAAATGGTCAGATTATCCGCAGAAATCCGCGACTTTGCGCGGTCATGGGTGAACATGTCTGAATGGGGAAATGGCGGAGCGGCAGGGATTCGAACCCTGGATACGCTTTTGGCGTATACTCACTTTCCAGGCGAGCGCCTTCGACCACTCGGCCACCGCTCCGCATTGCACTGGAAGTCGCGCTCCCTATCGTGGCGCGGGCGGCTAGGCAAGGGGATGCTTTACTTTCCTGTGCGGCCGCGCTCTGATTACGGCATGATCCGTTTTTTCGCGCCCGCGCTGTTCGCTTCCCTCCTTGCCTCCACCGCCGTCGCGGCTGATCCGCCGCCGACGCCCGCTGCCGCCGTGGCGGCCGCGCCCGCCGATGCCTGGCGCGCCATTGCGGCCGAAGACCTGCTCGTCATGACGATCGAAGGGGACAAGCGCGTCGTGATCCAGCTCGCCCCCGCCTTCGCGCCGCGCCATGTCGGCAATATCCGCACGCTGGCGCGCGCGCACTGGTGGGATGGAACCAGCATCAACCGGGTGCAGGACAATTATGTCACCCAATGGGGCGACGCGACCGAGAAGAAGCCGATGCCGCCCGGCATGATGCCCACCAGTCCGGCCGACTATGTCCGCTCGCTCGCCAATGTGCGGCTTGCGATTACGCCCTTGTCCTATCCCGATGCCTATGCGCCCGCGACCGGCTATGTCGATGGCTGGCCGATGGCGATGAACGGCGACGCCGCCTGGCTGCCCCATTGCTATGGCTATGTCGGCGTCGGCCGCAACCTGTCGCCCGATGCAGGCACGGGAGCCGAACTCTATACCGTCATCGGCCACGCTCCGCGTCAGCTCGATCGCAATATCGCCGTCGTCGGCCGCGTGATCGATGGTATGGCCCATTTGTCCAGCCTGCCGCGCGGCAGCGGCGAGCTTGGTTTCTACACCGCCACCGAACATCCGGTGCCGATCCTCTCGGTCCGCCTCGCCAGCGACCTGGCTCCGGCGGACCAGCCCCGTTTTCAGGCGATGGACGTCGCCTCGCCCAGTTTTGCCGCTTATTTGCGCCTGCGGGCCAATCGGAAGGATGATTTCTACGATCTGCCTGCGGGCGGCGTCGACATCTGCAATGCGCCGGTGCCGGTCCGTCCCGTGCCCTAAAGGGAACATTCGCGACCGCCGCCGCGCTATGTCATCCTGTAGGAAAGCGGCCCCGTCACGCGCCGCGCCATCAGGAGATACGGCATGATCGTCGGCACCGTCAGGGAAATCAAGAACCATGAATATCGCGTCGGCCTGACCCCCGAAAGCGTCCATGAACTCACCGCGCATGGCCATGACGTGCTGGTCGAAAGCGGGGCAGGGGAGGGGATCGGCGCGCACGACGCCCTGTATGAAAAGGCGGGCGCGCAGATCGTGACCACCGCCGCCGCCATCTTTGCCCGCGCCGAAATGATCGTGAAGGTGAAGGAGCCGCAGGCTGTCGAACGCGCCATGCTGCGGCCCGACCAGATCCTCTACACCTATCTCCACCTCGCCCCCGATCCCGATCAGACGCGCGACCTGATCGCCAGCGGCGCGATCGGCATCGCCTATGAAACCGTGACCGATGCGCATGGTGGCCTGCCCTTGCTCAAGCCGATGAGCCAGGTCGCGGGCCGCATGGCGATCCAGGCGGGCGCGACGGCGCTGGAAAAGGCGCATGGCGGGCGCGGCGTCTTGCTGGGCGGCGTCCCCGGCGTCCTGCCGGCCAAGGTCGCGGTGATCGGCGGCGGCGTCGTTGGCTTCAACGCGGCGCAGATGGCGGCGGGGGCTGGGCGCGGACGTCACCATCCTCGACCGCAGCCCCCGAAGTGCTGGAAAAGCTCGGCATGTATTTCGAGGCGCGGGCCAAGACGCGCTTTTCCAACCGCGCCAACCTCGCCGACTGTGTGGCCGACGCGGACCTGGTGATTGGCGCGGTGCTGATCCCCGGTGCGGCCGCGCCCAAGCTGGTCAGCGCCGCGATGCTCAAGACGATGAAGAAGGGCGCGGTGCTGGTCGATGTCGCGATCGATCAGGGCGGATGTTTTGAAACCAGCCACGCCACCACCCATGCCGACCCCACCTATATCATCGACGGCATCGTCCATTATTGCGTCGCCAACATGCCCGGCGCCGTGGCGCGCACCAGCACCTATGCGCTCAACAATGTGACGCTGCCCCATGCGCTGCGCATCGCCGAACTGGGCTGGAAGGGCGCGCTGCGGGCCGATCCGCATTTGCGCGCGGGCCTTAATGTCGCGCAGGGAAAATTGACCTATCGCGCCGTCGCCGATGCGCTCGACCTGCCCTACACCCCGGCCGAAGATTTGCTCGACTGACCAAGCCTGCCAAAGCAACCTTGTCCGACTTGTGTCGGACAAGGTGCGGATTTGGCGACCTTGTTCGTCTAGCCAGCCAAGGGACCTGTCCTGTCAGCCCCTTGCTCTGGTTCCGCCGAAGAGAGGCATGGTTTTACGACATGGTCGATCTAGTTTCATTCGCCGCCTTGATTGTCCGCGGCACCGACAGCCTGGCCACCGGCCTGACGCCAGCCATGGGAGCGCGCTGATGAACGGCGATGTCATGACCTGGCTGGTGCCGCTCCTCTCCATGTTGGCCGCTGGCCTGTTCGCGGGTTTTGCAGCGGGCATTTTCGGCATTGGCGGCGGCTTCGTCGTCGTGCCTGCGCTGTTCGTCGTTCTGCCGCTGCTGGGCGGCACGCCCGAAGCGATCGCGCATGTCGCGATCGGCACGTCGGCCGCCACCATCATCGTCACCTCGATCCGGTCGCTCCTTTCCCATGCCAAGCGCGGCGCGGTCGAGTTTGAAATCCTCAAATCCTGGGCACCCTGGATCATCCTGGGCGACGGCGTCGGCGTCTTGCTCGCGGGCCATGTCGATGGCCATATCCTGACGATGATCTTTGCAGGCGGCGTCTTCCTGATGTCGCTCAATTTCCTGCTGCCCAAGGTCGGCGACAAGGTGATCAGCCAGGATATGCCATCGGGCATCGCCCGTGTCGGCATTGCCGGTGGGCTTGGCACCTTTTCCGCGCTGCTCGGCATTGGCGGCGGCACGATCGCGATCATGGTGATGACGCTGTGCGGCCGCTCCATTCACCGCGCCATCGCCACCGCATCGGGCGTCGGCACATTGATCGCGATCCCCAGTGCCATCGGCTTCGCGCTCATCGGGCTCAAGGAAAGCGGCCTGCCCTGGGGATCGCTCGGCTATGTCAACGTGCCAGCGACCCTGGCCATAGCCTCCATGTCGGTGCTGACCGCACCGCTCGGCGTGGCGGTCGCCCATGCGCTGCCTGCCAAGCCACTCAAGAAGATCTTCGGTGTCTATCTGATCGTCATCGCCTTCGTCATGTTCCGCAACGCGCTCAAGATCTGACCGGCGCGCCTGATCTGACGCAGCCGTAACAACCCCCATAACAGGCTTTGTAACTGGCGGCTTTTACCGTTATTTGCGAGGCGGGGGGCTGTATGGCGCAACAGGAATCGATCAATGTGCTGGTGGTGGAGGATGATGCCGCAGCGCGCGCCAACATCGCCGCCATCCTCACCGGCGCGGGCATGGTCGTCGATCAGGCGGAGGATGGCCGCATTGGCCTGCATCGCGCGGGCAGCAGCGGTCATGACGTCATCATTCTCGACCGGATGCTCCCGCATCTGACCGGTATCGACATCGTCACTCGCCTGCGCGTCGCCGGCGTGGGTGCGCCCGTCCTGATGCTCTCGGCGCTCGGCCGCAGCGAACATCGGGTCGAAGGGCTCGAAAGCGGCGTCGATGATTATCTTGCCAAGCCGTTCGAACCCGACGAACTGGTCGCCCGCGTCCGCGCGCTCTGGCGCAGGGCCAGCCGCACCACCCATGATCCTGTACTGCTGTTCGGCGACCTCGAATGCCATGTGAAGGCGCGCACCGCCTTTCGTCAGGGTCGCCACCTCGCGCTCTCGCCCAAGGAGTTCGAGCTGTTTCGCTATTTGATGGACCATGCAGGCGAAGTGGTGACGCGCGAAATGCTGCTGCGTCAGGTCTGGAAATTGAGTTTCGATCCCCAGACCAATGTCGTTGACGTCAATGTCGGCCGCCTGCGCCGCAAATTGGAGGAGGGGTTTGACGGTCCCGTTCTCGAAACCGTGTGGGGCACCGGCTATCGCCTGATCGCCGCCGGGCGTCAGGCGAGTGGGTCGCCGGGTGGCTAGACCCGACCTGTTCCGCTCGGTCTTCGGCCGGGTGATGCTTTCGTCCCTGTTCGTCAGCCTGTTGTCGACCCTGGCCCTGTTCCTGGTGGTGCGAAACATCGTGGCGACCGACGGACGGGCGATGCTGGCGCATGAAGTGGATACGGACCTGGCGGGCCTGGCCGACATTCATGTCAGCGGCGGTGCGGACGAACTGCGCGCCCGTATCGCCGATCGGCTGGCGGTGGAGCGCGAGGATGGCGAGCGCGGCTGGTATCTCCTCATCGATGGGGGCGGGCGTCGCCTGGCGGGCAATCTCGACCGCTGGCCCGCCATCGCGCCTGAAGTGTCGGAGGCGCGCTTCGTCGCGCTGCCCAATGGCGAACCGATGTTCGCGCGGGCGACCCGGCTGGACGGCGACACGCGGTTGCTCGTTGGGCGCAGCAATTATCGGGGGCAGGCGCTGCTGGCCCGGCTTGCCATCGCCTTTGCCGGCGCGGGTGCGCTCATCGCGCTGCTCAGTCTTGCCGCCGGGCATTTCGCCGCCCGCCGCCTGCGCCGCCGGGTGGAAGCGGTCAATGCGACCTTCGACGCCATCCGCGCCGGTCGCATCACCGCGCGTGCGCCGGGCGCTGGCAGCAGCGATGAACTGGCCGAACTGGCCGCCAACACCAATGCGATGCTCGACCAGGTCGAACGGCTGATCGAGGCGCAGCGCGCCGTGTCGGACCAGACCGCGCATGAAATTCGCACCCCGTTGATGCATCTCGACACCCGCATCCTCAAAGCCATGCACGGGACGCAGGACGAGGCCTTGCTTCGCACGCTCGAACAATCCCGCGCCGAGATACGCAGCGTCGTGCGCCTGCTCGATTCGCTGCTCGATATTGCGGGGACGCAGGCGATGCGCGGCGACCTGCGCGGCCTTGTCGACACCAATCTCAGCGACATTGCCGACAATCTGGCTGATCTCTATGGCGCCAGCGCGGAGGAGTTGGGGATCGGCTTCCACGCCCGCATCGCGCCGGGCGTCACGCTCCGCGCCGATCCGATGCAGATGACGCGCCTGCTCTCCAACCTGCTCGACAATGCGTTCAAATATGTGCCGAGCGGCGGCACCGTGTCGCTGACGCTGTCGGCCGGGCCGCATATCGTCGTGCAGGATGATGGACCCGGCATCCCGCACACCGACCGGGATCGGGTGTTCGAACGCTATGTCCGGCTCGACGGTGCGCAGGGTGGGGGGCATGGCCTTGGCTTGTCGCTTGCCAGGGCGATCGCGCAGCGGCATGACCTTTCCCTTCATGTGGAGGACGCCGCGCCCGGCGCGCGCTTCGTCGTCCAGCCGGAGGATGACCGATGATCAGGCTGTTGCTGCCCGCCTTGCTTGTAAGCGCTGCACCCGCCGCGCCTGCAGCGGACATGCGGCCTGCCGATCCGGTGTTGCGGACTTTGCTGGAGGGCGACGCCGCCCATGCCAGCGGCAATCACGCGGCGCTTCTAAACAGCGTGCAGGCTTTGAAGGCGCTCGGTGCCACCCCGGCCGAAGGGCAGGAAGATCTCGCCGCCCGCTGGACCAGCGACGCCAAGGCCCATGGCGCGACCCCGTCCACGCTCGCCTTTCGCGGTCGCGCGCTTGGCCCGGCCTATCGGCGCGGGTCGCTGGTGCCGGGCGCCAGCATGACGATGCGTCAGCTATTTCTGGGCGGACAACGCGCCCAAATATCGGTCGCTCCGGCAAGTGGCGATGCGGCAAACCTTTCGATCCGCGTCCATGGCGCGGACGGCAAAACACTCTGTGCCAAGCCCGTCGGTGGGCCGCAGGTTGATTGCGCCTGGCTGCCGATCTTTACCGATCGCTATGACATCGTGATCGAAAATGGCGGCAAGGCGGCAGTTGGATTCTACCTTATCCTGCGTTGAGGCCGGTCAATCCGCGTCGGGATCGCGGAAATTGAGCCGCCGCGTGACCGTATAGTCCAGCACCCCTACCAACAGATAGCTGATCCATTGCTTGATCAGTGTCAGCGGCGTGCGGCTGGCGCGATGCGCCTCCAGCGTAATCGTCCGGCTCTGCGCTGCCTGCCGGTCGATCATGCCGCGCACCGCCGTCGCAAAATCCTGATCCTCGATCCGCAGCATCACCTCCAGATTGAGGAACAGGCTGCGCATGTCGAAATTGGCCGAGCCGATAAAGACGCATCGTCGATGACGAACAGCTTCATATGCAGCTTATGCGGTTGATATTCGGCGATCTCCACGCGGCGTTTGAGCAGCGGGCCATATAATAAGCGGGAAGCGGCGACCGTCGCGCCATTATCCGACCGCGCGGGCACGATGATCCGCGCGCCGCCTCGCTGCGCCGCGCGGCCGATACGCTTGAGCATGCCCCGGCCCGGCGAAAAATAGGCCGCGACCATATCCACCCGCCGCGCCTGTTCCATGTCATGCTTGACCACCTTCGCCCAGGGGCTCAGCCGCCGGGTGGGGCCGCCGATCAGCCAGTGGAACGGATCGTCCGCCTTGCGGTGCAACAATTCCTGCCCGCCGCGCACCATCCGCCGCAACGTGCGGAACCGCTGCTTGCGGGTCGATACCCAGCGCCACAACTGCCCATACCAGCGGGTCATCGCCTCGACCTGATCGCCCTCGATCATCAGCCCCAGGTCGCACCAGCAATCGTCGGCCGGGATGCCGAAATAGCCATCCTCGATATTGAAGCCGCCGATCATCAACCGCCGGTCGTCGGCGATCGCCATCTTCTGGTGATTGCGGATCAGGTAGCGGGTCGACCGCCTTGTGCCAAAGCGTTCAAAATGCGCTCCCGCCGCGACCAACGGCGCGAAGAAGGCGTCGGGCGTCTTGCCCGATCCAAAGCCATCGACCATCAACGTCACGGCGACCCCGCGCCCGCGCGCCGCGACCAGCGCATCGCGGACCAACTGCCCGCTGCCATCCGCGCTAAAAATATAATAATAGAGTTTAAGGCTATTACGCGCACCCTCGATCAGGTCGATCAGCGCCTCGCGCAACGCTGTCCCTTGCGTGATGAGCCGCAGCCGGTTGCCCGCCAGCATCATGCTGATATCGTCCGTTTCGCTGTCCGCCTGGGGCGGTGCCGGGGCTTGCTCGTTGATCGCCATCCGCGTCTCATGCCCCTTTGCCCCATGATTTGCCAAGGCCTTATGCCCTTTTCATTGACTCACGTGGGTCATGCTGCTAGGCGACGAATTCGAAATTTTCCCTTCGCTGTATTCAGGAGGCCCTGTTTGGCCCGCGTCACCGTCGAAGATTGCGTCGACAAAGTTACAAACCGTTTTGACCTCGTCCTTCTCGCCGCTCAGCGCGCGCGGAAATTTCCGGCGGGGCTGAACTGACGGTCGATCGCGACCGCGACAAGAATCCCGTCGTTGCTCTGCGCGAAATCGCGGAAGAGACCGTTATGCCCGACGAACTGCACGACTCGCTTGTCGCGTCGCTGCAAAAGGTGCAGATTGACGATGATGATACACCCGATGAAATTGGCTCGATCGCCCAATCGGCGGAGGCCCTGCGCCTGACCGCCGCCGCGCCGCCGCGCAACCAGAATATCGGCGGCGACTACGACGGCTGATCGCCCTACGAGTTTGGAGAGGGAAAGAGGCCCGGCCTGCGCAAGCAGGACCGGGCCTCGACCTTTTTCAGGCCAAGTTTCCGTCGATTGATCTCTTTCCGATCCTCCCCGGCATCGTTACGCTGCGCTGATGCTGCTGATCGTCGGAACCATTCGCCTGCCTGCCCAAAATCTTGGCGCCGCGCGCCCTGCCATGCAACAGATGGTGGAGGCCAGCCGAGCGGAAAGCGGCTGCGTCGAATATAGCTATGCCGAGGATGTGCTCGATCCGGGCCTCATCCATATCAAGGAACTATGGACCGATCAGGATGCGCTCGATCGGCATTTTACGATGGCCCACATCGCGCAATGGCGGGCCGCCTGGCCTGCACTGGGGATCGGCGATCGTGACCTGCGTGTCTATGATGTGAATGAACCGCGCCGGACATGACGCACGTCACGCCACCGGCCGCGGGATCCGCTTGCCCTTGGTGCGGCTGGTCAGGTGAAACAGCCCGCACCGGTCGCAGCGATAGGGTCGCACTATAATCGCGGCGCGCACCATGGCCTCCCGCGCATCCTCTTCCGACCCATAGCGCCGCTTGCGCGCGCAGATGCTCAGCCGGGTGCGCTTCATAGCGGCGGCAGCGCCCAGTCGATGCCGCCGCGGCCCTGGGCTTCCAGAAACGCATTGGCCTGGGAAAAGGGGCGCGATCCCAGAAAGCCATTATGCGCCGACAGCGGGGAAGGGTGGGCGGATTTCAGGATCAGATGGTGGCTCTGATCGACGAAGCCCGCCTTGCGCTGGGCATAGGCCCCCCACAGCAGGAACACGACCGGCTCGTCCTTCTGCGCCACCACCCGCACGATCGCATCGGTGAAGAGCTCCCAGCCCTTGCCTGATGCGATGCCGCCCGGCCCATCTCGACCGTCAGCACGCTGTTGAGCAGCAGCACCCCCTGCCGCGCCCAATGTTCCAGAAAGCCGTGCCCGGCCCGCGCAACGCCCAAGTCGCTCTCCATCTCCTTATAGATGTTGACCAGCGAAGGCGGCGTCCGCACGCCGGGCTGCACCGAAAAGCACAGGCCATGCGCCTGCCCCTCGCCATGATAGGGGTCTTGCCCCAATATCACGACCTTGACCGCATCCAAAGGGGTGAGGTCGAGCGCGCGGAAATACTCGCTGCCCTTGGGGAAGATGCGTTTCCCCGCCGCCTTCTCCGCCTTCAGAAAGGCTTTCAGCCCCTGCATATGCGGGGCGGCGAACTGGTCGGCCAAGGCTCGCGCCAGCTTTCGTGCAGCTTGATGGTTCCGCTCATGCCGCCTGATGGCCCGGCGCGCAAAGTCCTGTCAATCGCGTCCGACCGGGTAAATGCGCTTGCGCACCACCACCACATCCGCAAAACAGACGCCATGCGCTTCCATCGCCCGATCGCCCTTGCCGCCGCCTTCGGCCTGTTCCTGGCCCCGCTGCCCAGCGCCGACGCCTTCGGCCCCGTCAAATCGAGCGTGCAGCAAACCGCCGAGACCCGCCTGATCGCGCAGTTTCAGCGGTTCGCCACTCTCACTGATGGCACGGTGGGCATCACCGTGCGCGACCTTGCCAGCGGCGAAAGCCTCTCGCTCAACGGCGACACACTCTTCCCGATGGCCAGCGCCTATAAGGTCGCGGTGGCAGGCAAGATCTTCGCCATGATCGACGCCGGACAATTGGCGCTGACGGACATCGTATCGCGCGACGTCGCCACCATGGGGCCGGGCGCCCCGCTGCCGGTGGCGCAATTGCTCGACCTGATGCTGACCCGCAGCGATAACAATGCGACCGACATGCTTGTCGCGCGCGCCGGTGGCCCAAGTGCGGTCAATGCCTGGGTCGCGGGGCTGGGGATCAAGGGGCTGCGCGTCGACAGCAACACCGCCGACCTGCTTTACCGCGCCATGGACCTTGCGCCCCGTCCAGGGAATTTCAACCGCAACGTCGCCGCCGCGCTCGCCGCCGATCCGGCGCTGCGCACCCGAGACATACGCGACCTGCCCAATATCGCCTTCGCCCGCGACCCCCGCGACAGCGCGACGCCGACCGCCATGACCGACCTGATCGCTGCGATCCGCACCGGCAAGGCGCTTTCGCCCGCCAGCACACACGCCTTCATCACCATCATGGAACGCTGCCGCACCGGCAAGGCGCGCCTGTCCGGGATGCTACCACCCGGCACGACGATCGCGCACAAGACCGGCACGATCAACGGCACCGGCAACGATACGGGCGTCGTCACCCTGCCCGATGGGCGGATGTTCGCCATCACCGTCTTCGTCATGCAAGATCATCGCGGCCGGGTGATGCGCGACCGGATCATGGCGGAGGCCGCCCGCGCCGCCTATGATTATTTCCTGTTCGCGCCGGATCGGGCCACGGCCTGACGCATAGGGCTTAACAGCGATCCCGGAAGGCTTTAAAGTCTTTCATCGAGAGGATTGCCATGACCCGCCTGACCCGCTTCCGCGATTTCTGGCCCCATTATCTGCGCGAACATGCGCGCCCCGGCACGCGCGCGCTGCATTATGCGGGGACCAGCCTGGTCGTGCTGCTGGCGGCGGCGGCCCCGGTCGCCGGACGCTGGTGGATGGCGGCGGCGCTGCCGGTCGTCGGCTATGGCTTTGCCTGGGTTGGTCATGGCCTGATCGAACGCAACCGGCCCGCTACCTTCCGTTATCCGCTCTGGTCGCTGCGCGCCGATTTCGTGATGTGGCAGCGGTTCCTGACCGGCCATATCGGCCGTGATCTCGCCCGCGCTGGAGTGCGCCCCGATGGCACGGTCGATCCCGATCGGCGCACGGTAGCCTAGCGGCGGCTTGACCAAGCCGGACGCTCTGCCACAAGGAGCGCGATGGCTCTCACCGCATCCTTTTCGCTGCCCGATCGCGCGGCGCTGGCGACCCGTTGGCAGGCGCTCGAAGCGCGCGCCGATGCTTCCTTCTTCCTCGGCTGGACATGGACCGGAGCGTGGCTCGACAACTATGCCATCCGCCCTGAATTGCTCGCCATCACGGACGATGGCGGCAACGACGTCGCCCTCGCGCTGGTCGGCCACGCCATGCAGTCACGCCTGCTGGGCGGCGTCGCCACGCTTAGCCTCAATCAGTCGGGCGATCCCGCTGCCGACCGCCCCTATGTCGAATATAATGGCCTTCTGGTAGAGGCAGGCTGCGAGGCGGAAGCCGGAACCGCTGCGATCGAAGCGCTCACCCGCCGCCGCGACTGGCGCGCGCTCCGCCTGAGCGGTATCGCGCCGGACTCGCCGCTGCTCAACCTGCCCGCCCGCCGCAAGACGCGCCGTGACGTGTCGCCTGTCTATCAGGTCGATCTCGCCGTCGTGCGCGCGGCAAATGGCGATTATCTGTCGCTGCTCAGCGCCAACACCCGCAGCCAGATCCGCCGCGCGATGAAGGATCATGGCGGCCCGCTGCCCGACGTCGCGGTGGCGGGCCTCGATGATATCACTCCCTGGCTGGACGAGATGGCGGCGCTCAACAGCGGTCGCCATGCCGACAATGCCTGGGACGATGCGGGCTTTCGCGCCTTCGTCGCCACCATCGCTGCGCGCGGCCTGCCCGGCGGCTCCGTCGAACTGCTGCGCTTCACCGATTCAGGCGGGGTGGTCGGCCTGCTCGTCAATTTCATCCATCGCGGCGTGGCGATGAACTATCAGTCCGCCTTCGCCGAGCCGCGCACGGCCAAGGACAAGCCTGGCCTGCTGTGCCATGCCGCCGCCGTCACCCATTATGCCGCACGCGACCTGTCGCTCTATTCGCTGCTCGCGGGCAAGGATCGCTACAAGCAGAGCCTCTCCACCTGCGAAGAAAGCCTGGAATGGTGGATGATCGAACGGTTCAGCCCGCGCCTTGAAGCGGAAGCGCTGCTGCGCCGCGTCCTTAAACGCCCAGCTTCCGCATGACCCGATAGAGGAGGCGGCGCAGCCCCTGCCGTTCCGGCTGGGCGCTGACCGTGCCGGTGGGCAGGCCGCGCTTGCGCAGCAACGCGTTGAAACTGTGCAACTCGCCCTCCGCTACGCTGCGTTCGGATCGCCATGTCACGGACAGGCTGATCGACACGGCTGGGCCGTTCTCGACGAAATGGGGCGCCTTTACCGGCACATGGATCGCTTCGCCCGGTGCGAGCGGAAAGGCGGTGCCGCGCGCTTTGTACCCGTCCTGCCACACCAGATTGCGATGCCCGCCACCGTGGAAATCTTCGCTCTTCTGCGCGGGGACCAGCGCTTCGTCGCGCGCGGGAAAGACGGTCATCACCTTATTGCCCATAATCTGGAGCAGGATATTATGCTCCGGGTCCATATGGAACGGCGTGACGCTGCCCGGAGAGGTCAGGAAGATGAAGGCCTCGCGATGCAGCATCGGCCCGGTCGCGGCACGAACGATCGGCTCCAGATCGGCGAGCGCCGCATCCAGCAGCGCGCCATAGGCCGGGTCGCGCTCGACATTCTTCAGCACCGCCCAGCTGCCATTGGTTTCGATCGTGCGGATCGTCTCGCCCAGCGTCAGCCCGTTGGACGGCGTATCCTCCGGCCGCACGCCGAGCGGCAGCTTGCCCAGATTATATTCCACCGACGATGCAGGCATCCGCTCCGCCAGCGTCGCGAGCGCGTCCAGCGTGAGCAAGCCATGGCCGACCAGATCATGCGTCAGCTTGACCGGCGCATCGGGATAGGCCGCGGCGAAGGTCGCGCGCGCGCTGTCGGGGAAGGTGGCAGCCCTGGCGGTCGCAATCGGGCTATGGGCGGTCATCCCTGTCCTTTCAAAAGTCTGACGGCGCTTTCGACGCCGTTGGCGATGGCAAAGACGGCCGCGCGTTGCCATTGTGCTGCGCCCCGACCGTGAAGCGCGATGCGATATTGGACGATGGTGCGTCGTTCGGCCCACAGGCTGTCGATCATCGGATGGTCGGGTGCCGCGCAACTGTCCATCCAGCCGATTGCCGGATCATCCTGCACCGCATGCAGGTTGGCGATCTCGATCAGGACACCGGGCGAAAAGCGGCCAAATTCCTCGTCGATCGCGATCTTGAAGGAAAAGGCACCCGCCCCATGGCGGAAATTGACCAGCATCGCGATGGGTCGGCCGTCAAGGTCGAGCCGCAGCATGTGCAGCCGCCCAGCATCGAAGCCAGCGGCGCAGGCCGCGCGGAAGAAGGCCGCGTCGGCAGGCTTGCAGTCCAGCGCCGTGCCCTCGCGGCCCTTCCAGCCCGATGCTTCGAGCGCGAGAAACGCGCCGCACCAATGCGCAACGTCGCTCCTATCGGTCAGCAACCGGCTTTCGACTAGGCCAAGGTCCGCCAGCCGCTTTTGCAGGCGGCGCAATTCCTTGCGCTTCTTGGCGCGGACCTGGCTGTCCCAATAGGCGTCTGCGGTCAGGTCCGACCGCAGCATCGCCCGGTCATAGCGATGAATTTCGCGCCGCCCCCGTCGCTGCTCGACGCATACCGCTTCGATGGCGGCGGCATTGGCCCCTGCCGCGTCGAGCGCTTCGAGATGCAGGAAGCCGCGCGCCCAGGGGGCGTCGTCCAGCTGCGTCAGAAAGCTGCGCCATGCGGCCGCCTCCTGTCCTCGCGCAATCATCGGCGCGCCGAAAAAACAATGGTCGTGAATCCAGTTGGCAACGCAGCCGATCGGCAATCGCCCATGGCGTGATCGTATCGTAACGGGCAGCAGGCCGATAAGCCGCTCGCGTCGTGCGCCTCGATCAGGCGGACGTCGCGGTCCGCCGCCAGATGGTCGATCGCCGCAGCCAGCATGTCGGGCGCATAAAAGGCATTGGCCTCCGCCGCATGGACGGCCAGTTCCTCCCAGCGCGCACGCTGCTTCGCCGCCGGATCGGTATAAGGGGGCAGGGGATGGGATGCCATGTCCATATTTTCGCCATTAGAGGGGAAAGATTAGGGAAAGGCTAAATCCTCCCTGCTAGGACGCGACCTGACGGCGCTTTGCATATAAGGGCGGATCGTCGGACATGGATAGCCGATAGGTGTGGAGAAATGGCATGACTATTCTGGTCACCGGGGCTGCGGGCTTCATCGGCATGCATGTCGCTGATCGTCTGATGGCGCAGGGTCATGCCGTGGTCGGCATCGACAATCTCAACGACTATTATCCGGTGTCGCTCAAGCAGGCCCGGCTCGACAGTCTGCGGGCCGCGCATGGCAAGCTGTTCACCTTCCACCAGCTGGATTTCGCAGACATGGATGCGCTCAATGCGACGCTCCATGATCAGGTGATCGAATCGATCGTCCATCTGGGGGCGCAGGCGGGGGTGCGCTATTCGCTCGTCAATCCGCACGCCTATGTCCGCTCCAACCTGGCCGGGCATGTCAACATGCTCGAACTGGCGCGCGAACGGCGGGTGCGGCATCTGGTCTATGCGTCCTCTTCCTCGGTCTATGGCGGCAATGACACGCTGCCCTTCCGTGTTGAGGATCGCGCCGATCATCCCGTATCGCTCTATGCCGCTACCAAGCGCGCCGATGAACTGATGAGCGAGACCTACGCCCATCTTTTCCGTATCCCGATGACGGGCCTACGCTTTTTCACCGTCTATGGTCCCTGGGGCCGCCCCGACATGGCGATGTGGATCTTCACCTCGAAGATACTCGCGGGCCAGCCGATCCCGGTGTTCAACCATGGCCGGATGCAGCGCGACTTCACCTATATCGACGACATCGTCACCGGCATTTTGGGCTGCCTCGATCATCCCCCGGCAGACGATGGCGCGCTCAAGGCTGGCGGCAGCCGCGCGCCGCACCGGCTCTACAATATCGGGAACAACCGCCCCGAAGAATTGATGCATCTGATCGCCGTGCTGGAAGAGGCGATCGGGATGAAGGCGCAGATCGACTTTCAACCGATCCAGCCGGGCGACGTTCATGCCACGTTCGCCGACATCAGCGCCATTGCGGGCGACATCGGTTTCGCGCCCTCGGTCGGTATCGAGTCCGGCGTGCCGCGATTTGTGCAATGGTATCGTGATTACCATGGCGTTACCTAAAGTTGCACGTTTGAGAACGAAAATGGCTGCGCAACTGATCGTGAAAAGGCGTCGTTTCAACGAGTTTAATGCGAAGCAAATGCAGTCTTTTTGTCATATTGATCTTTTCGCAGTCGCAAAAATGATTGCCATAAGTGTCTGAAACGGCGTAGACAGTCGAACTCGATTGGATAAATCGTCCGGTTGTAGGTCGCGGAACAAGGAAAGACAGCACGCCGAAATCGGCGGTTCGTCACCGTCTCCGCCAGTGAGACAAGCTCGCGGCGGAGCGCGGAAAAAAGGGCAAACGCGTGTCAACATCAGCATCCAAGATCGTGCCGTTCGGCTCCGGTGGCCGCATCGTGGAGACGGCGTGCAGAAGCCTCTCCATCGCTGCGACCGGCCTCAACGAACTGGAAGCCCGCTTCAGCCAGCGGGAATTTGCCGCCACGTTCCTCCGCCTCGTCGGCGTCCTGATGCAGGTGCGCGGCCGGGTGATCGTCACTGGCATCGGCAAGAGTGGCATCGTGGCGCGCAAGATGACCGCGACACTGACCTCCACCGGCACACCGGCCATCTTCCTGCATCCCGCCGATGCCGGCCATGGCGACCTTGGCATGGTCACGCCCGACGACGTGGTGCTGATGTTGTCCCATTCGGGTGAATCGACCGAACTTGGTCCCATCATCCAATATTGCAAACGCTTCGCGATTCCACTGCTGGGGATGACCGCCCGGGCGCAGAGCACCGTCGCGCAGGCCGCCGACATCTGCATACTGATGCCCGAAGTGCAGGAATCCTGCCCTAACGCTCTGGCACCGACCACCTCGACCACGGTTCAGATGGCGTTCGGCGATGCCCTGGCGATTTCGCTGATGGAAATGCGCGGTTTTTCCGCCGATGATTTCCACAAATTTCACCCCAATGGCCGACTGGGCGCGCAACTGCTCAAGGTGCGCGAACTGATGTCGAAGGGTGGCGATGTGCCCCAGGTGCGCCAGGACGCCTCGCTGCTCGACGCGACCATCGAAATGACGCGCGCGCGCCTTGGCGGCACGGCAATCACGGATCATGACGGGCATCTGATCGGTGCCTTTACCGATGGCGACCTGCGCCGCGCCGTCACCGCCAAGCAAAATCTGACCGAACCGGTCGGACGCTTCATGACCGTGACGCCCCAGGCAATCACGCCTGACGATCTGGCGCATGAGGCGCTGCATGTGATGCATGAACGCAACATCATGCTGCTGTTCGTCTGCGACAAAGGCCGCCTTGTGGGCGCCGTCCATATGCACGACTTGCTGCACGCCGGGGTCGCCTGACTCACCTGGTCGTCATTCCCGCGCGGGCGGGGTCTTCCCGTCTGCCGCGCAAGCCGCTGCGCCTGATTGCCGGGCGCACCTTGCTGCATCGTACCATCGCCATGGCCCGTGCGGCGATCGGCGATCGGGCGGAGATCGCGCTGACCGTCGCTACCGATGACGTGGAGATTGCGGACCATGCCCGCGCTGTGGGCTGCGACGCGGTGATGACCGACAGCGCAATTGCCACCGGGTCGGGCCGTGCGCTGGCCGCGGCGCTTGCCCAGCCAGTCGCCCCGCGCTTCGTCATCAACCTTCAAGGCGATTCGCCCTTCCAGCCCCGGGGTGCCCTGGGCTCCGTCATCGCCGCGCTGGAAGCGGGCGCACAGGTCGCCACTCCCGTCATCGCACTCGACTGGCCCGCGCTCGACGCCCTGCGCGATCATAAGACCCGCTCGCCCTTCAGCGGCACCACCTGCGCCCGCGCGCCCGACGGCCATGCCTATTGGTTTTCCAAAGCGATCATTCCCGCCATCCGCAACGAAGACAGCCTGCGCGCCACCCTGCCGCGCTCGCCGGTCTGGCGGCATGTCGGCCTCTATGGCTATGCCCTGGACGCATTGCGCCGGTTTGAGGCCTGCCCGCCCACCGCCCTGGAAAATCTCGAAGGCTGGAGCAGCTCCGCCTCCTCGAACTCGGCATCCCGATCATGACCGTCCCGGTCGATCCCCCTTCCTTCGACAGTTCGGGCATCGATACCGAAGCCGATATCAGCCGGGTCGAAGCGCTGATCGCCCAGCATGCGACCCTACGCCCTCGCTCTGATGCGCCGCCTCTTCATCATCCGCCACGGCAACACCTTTGCAAACAGCGCCGATGCCTGCCGCATCGGATCACGCACGGACATCCCCCTGGTCGAGAGCGGCCACGCGCAGGCGCAACGTCTCGGCGCCTGGTTCGCGCAGCAGGCGCTCCCCATCCACCACCTGTTCAGCAGCCCGCTCGTCCGCGCGCGCCAGACCGCCGCTGCGATCACGGACGCCACAGGGCATGATCTGGACGGTACGCGCGACTGGCTCGGCGAGATCGACCATGGCCCGGACGAAGGTCAGCCCGAAGCCGATGTCCTCGCCCGCATCGGCGCGCAAGCCTTGGCGGACTGGGAAGAACGCGGCATTGCACCCGATGGCTGGATCGTCGATGCCGAAGCCCGCATCGCGGCCTGGCGCGCCTTTTTCGCGCAAGCCGGGGAGGGGGCCGACCTGCTCGTCACCTCCAACGGCGCGGCGCGCTTCGCGCTGCTGGCGCTGGGCTTGCCGCCCCGCAAGCTGCGCACCGGGGCGTTCGGCGAACTGGCCACCGGCCCCGACGGCGCGGTCACGCTGGTCCGCTGGGACGAGCGGCCTTAACTTACCGCTGGCTCCAGCAAACGGATCGTCCCCGCGTCGGCATCCATCTCCGCCCGCACGCCCACCGGCAGGCTGAATTGGTTGGCGACATGGCCGAATTGCGCGCCTTGAAAGGCGGGGATGCCGAGCGGCGCAAAATGCTGCTGCAGCACTTCCGACAGGGTGAATCCGCCATAGGATGGCCCGCTTGCCCCGCAATCGGTGCATTGGCCGAACACCACGCCCGCCAGCCGCCCCAGCACGCCGCCGAGCGCCAACTGGGTCAGCATCCGGTCGATGCGATAGGGCGCTTCGCCGATATCCTCGATGAACAAAATCGCGCCGCTGAAATCGGGTAGCCACCCGGTGCCCATCAACGCTGCCAGCACGGTCAGGTTGCCGCCCAGCAATCGCCCGCTCGCCTTGCCGGGATGGAAGGTGCGGATGCGCCCGGCGCGCGGGACCAGCCGGTCCTCATTGCCCATCGGGTTGGCAAAGGTCAGCATCGCCCCGTCGAACGCGACCGCGCGAAATCCATCCCAGGAAAATCGTCCCCAACTGCTCGACGCATTGGGGCCATGGATGGTGGTGAAACCCGCCCGCGCGGCAAAGGCCATGTGCAGCGCCGTAATGTCGGAAAAACCGATCAGCAGCTTGGGATTGGCGCGGATGGTCGTGAAATCGAGCATCGGCAGGATACGCGCGCACCCCCATCCGCCACGCACCGCAAACACCGCGCGCACCTGCGGATCGGCGAACATCGCATTGACGTCGGCGGCGCGGTCCTTGTCGGTCCCGGCCAGATAGCCATAGCGTGTGGCCAGATGTGGCGCAGGCCGGGGCACCAGCCCCATCGCCACGATCGTCTCCTTGACCAGATCCAGGTCGAACGCATCATCGGAGAAACCCGCCGGTTCGATCAGCCCAACCACATCGCCGAGCCGCAGGCGTGGTGGTTTCACCAGCGTCGCAGGCAAGGGCGCAACCGGCGGGGCCTTGGCCGCCACCAGCATCGCGCCCATGCCGGTCATCAGCGCGCGCCGATCCATCCACATCGTCAAAAGCCGCTCCCATCCTTGTGGCGATACGCGCCGCCCGACCATCGCAGGTCTATATCGGCATAATGGCAATCCCCGGCCGGCGGTCGCCCGAAGGCCAGGAAGGCGCAATCGACGTCGCTCTCATTGACCAGGTGATGCCCATTCGGCTCCCCCTTGGGAAAGGCGGCCATGTCGCCCGCGCGCATCGGCGTGCGCCCATCCTCCTCGACCAGAACGGCTTCGCCCGCCAGCATCACGACGAACTCGTCCTCATCCTCATGCCAATGCCGGTGGGACGACGCCGCGCCGGGTTTCAGCACGACATGCTGACGCCGAAATCAGTGAGATCCGTCGCTGACCCGAGCCGCCTGACCCATCGCCCCGCAACGATATCGGCATAGGCCGCGGGATAGCCCGTCGCGTTGGTCTGCGCGATGGTGTCAAGGTTGATCCGGGGCATAGCCTTGTCTCCTCCTGCTGGCCAAGCGGCCCGGCTTTCGCTAACGCCTGGGTATGACCAGCACCAGAGCCAATCATGATGTCGTGGCGCTCGCCGAGCAACTGCTTGCCTGCCCCTCTGTAACACCTGCAACCGGCGCCGTCTTTACCGCGCTGGAGGCTATGCTGCAGCCGCTGGGCTTTACCACTGACCGTTTCGTCACCGGAGAGGCACCGGATGGCCCGGTCGAAAACCTCCTGGCCTGGCGCACCACGGGTGGCGGCCGGCACTTCGCCTTTGCAGGGCATCTTGACGTCGTGCCGCCGGGGCCGGGCTGGACCAGCGATCCCTTCGTGCCCGAACAGCGTGGCGACCTGCTCTATGGACGCGGCGCGGTGGACATGAAGGGGTCGATCGCCGCCTTCGTCGCGGCGCTTCAGGATTTGCCCGACGATCTGCCCGGTACGATCAGCCTGATCATCACTGGCGATGAGGAAGGCCCCGCCATTCATGGCACCTTGGCACTGATGGAGCGCATGGCCGCGCGCGAACTACGCCCCGACCTTTGCCTCGTCGGTGAACCGACATCCTCGGCGCAACTGGGCGATGTGGTCAAGATCGGGCGGCGCGGTTCGGTCAATATGTGGATCAGCGTGACGGGTAGCCAAGGCCATGTCGCCTATCCCCATCTGGCCGACAATCCGATCTCGAAGCTGGTCCGCATCCTGTCCGCCATAGAGGCGGAAAGACTGGACGAAGGCACCGACTGGTTCCAACCCAGCAATATCGAGATCACGGACCTCGACGTCGGCAATCCGGCGCATAATGTCATCCCCGGCCTCGCAACCGCGCGTATCTCGATCCGCTTCAACGACCAGCATAGCGGTGCGTCGCTGATCGAACGGATCACCGCCATCGCCGCGACTGAGGGCGGTACGGTGGAGGCTAAGATCAGCGGCGAACCCTTCCTGACCCCGCCGGGCGCGTTCAGCGATTTGGTCAGCGGCGCGATCCGCGACGTCACGGGCCTTGCCACCGATCTGTCGACAACGGGTGGCACGTCCGACGCCCGCTTCCTGTCGCGCCTTTGTCCGGTGGTGGAATTCGGCCTCAACAATGCGACGATGCACAAGCTAGACGAAGCGGTCGCGGTGCAGGATCTGCGCGACCTCCAGCGCATCTACGGCCTGATCGTGGAACGCGCGCTACAGACCTGACCAGCGTCGGCGCGGTTAGGATTGGCGCAGGAAAAGTAGGTGGCTCTGCCTCTCGGGTCCAACGCTGGTGATCGTCCCGGCAAAACGGTCGAGATAATCCAGCTCCCCCGTCGGCATGGCCAGATGATAGCCCTGAAACTGGGTGCAGCCGATGATGCGCAGCATGTCGATCTGCGCCTCGTTCTCGATGCCCTCAACCACCACTTCCAGGCCTAGCCCCTGGATCAGGCCAACGACCGCCGAACAGATGGTCCGCGCTTCGGCCGATGTCGCAATGTCGCGCACCAGGCTGCGGTCGATCTTGATCCGATCGACAGGCAATTCCTTCAACCGCGACAGGTTGGAATAGCCGGTGCCGAAATCGTCGATCGCCACGCGCACCCCATCGCGCCGCAGCGCGGCCAATTGGTTCAATATGCGCTGCTCCATTTCCATCGCCAGCGACTCGCTGATCTCCAGCTCCAGCATGGCAGGTGGCGTCTTGTGGGTAGCGATGGCGTGACGCAGGCGCAGGAAGAAATCGGCTTGGCCCAGTTCGCGGGTAGAAATATTGATGGCGATGCGTTGCGAAATGCCGATTGCGGCCCAGCGCGCGGCGGTTTCGCACACTTTGTCCATCACCCAGTCGCCCAGCGCGACGATGACGCCGCTTTCCTCCGCGACCGGCACGAAAGATCCGGGCATGATCAGGTCGCGCTCGGGATGTGCCCAGCGCACCAGCGCTTCGGCGGCCACCGCGCTGCCCTTGCCGATGTCGATCTGCGGCTGAAACTCCAGCAAAAATTCGTTGCGTTGCAGCGCCAGCACCAACTCGCGCTCCAGGTCGGCGCGGTCCGCCGCCTCCAGTGCCAGTTGGGCCGTGTACATTTCCGCCCGGCCGCGTCCGTTATGCTTGGCATGATACATGGCAACGTCGGCGGCGCGCAACAAGGCCGTCAGCGTGTCGCCATGATCGGGATAGCAGGCGATGCCGATCGACGCGCCCAGATCGACATGCTGACTGCCCAGGTCAAAGCGTTCGCCCAGGGCGAACTGTATCGCGCGCGCAATGCGCGCTGCGGCGCTCTGGCCGGGCAGGTTGGGGAAGAACATGGTGAATTCGTCGCCTGCCAGCCGCCCGATCACGGCATCGCCTGATCCCGCACTGACTTGCGCCATCACCACTTCGCGCAGCCGACCCGCGACCCGCGCCAGCAACTGATCGCCCGCCGCATGGCCCAGCGTGTCGTTGACGCTCTTGAACCCGTCCAGGTCGATGAAGAACAAGGCCGCCTTGCCCTCTTCGACGCGCTCGGCCAGATGGCGCTCGACCTGTCGACAGAAACTGGTGCGGTTGGCCAGGCCGGTAATCTGATCGAACAGGGCAAGGGTCTGGACATGGTCCAGATTGGTGCGGACCTGACTGAACAGGCTTTCCATCGCCACGGCGAGGTCGGGCAGTTCATGGGCAATGTCGGCGGGCACCGGCGATTGCAGGTCGCCATGCGCAGCGGACAAGAGCCGATCGGTCGCTGTATCGATCGCGGTCGCGGTCGTCGCAACCGTTTGGCGGGCCGAGGCCCAGCTCATCGTGCCGCACAATATGGCGATGATCAAAGCGCGACTGATATGTCCGATATCGTCGGGTTGGTCCGGCGTATATCCCAGCACCAGCGAAAGGATGAAGACGAGCGCGCCTGCCGAACAGGCGAACGCAGTAGCGCGGCTTTTTAATGTCACCCCCCGCATATATGCCCCTGTCCTGATGCTTGCTCCGCATTTGAGCTTCGATGAAAGGGGTATGAAGGACGGTGGTTAAAAAAGGGTCAGCGCGCGGTTGACGATCTGTTATTTTTTGCGCCGCAATATCAAATAGAGCGCGCCGTCGCCGCCATGGCGGGGATGGGCGACCCGGACGCTGGCGATCCGGTCGGCATAGGCGCTGGTTTCCAGCCAATGGCCAATTTCGGCCCGGATCGCGCCGCGCCGCGCTGCGCTGTCCGACAGCGCGCCCTTGGGGGGCTTGCCCGTCACCACCAGGATGACCCGCACCCCCTGCGCCAGCGCCGCGCCCAGCGCCTGATGCAACCGCGCATGCGCCGCCGACAGGCTATGGCCGTGCAGGTCGATACTCATGTCGGGGCTGACCGCGCCATTACGGATGCGCTTTTCCCACCCCGTGTCCAACACGGCGGCGGGTGTGCGGACCGGCGCAGGCGGGATCGGGCGGGCAGGGGGCGGCGTGAACCCCTTCTGCGCTGGCGGGTCGATAGTCACCACGGGCAGAGGGACAGGCGCGCGGCCTTGGGGACGAAGCGGCCGCACCGTCCGGGCGAGCGCGCTCCACAGTGCCTGCTCATCCGTGGAAAGATACCGCCGGGCCATTCCCACCCCCGGTCAGGGTCGGGTGAGGCGGGCGACCGACCCGATCGGCAGCAGAATGAGCGCGCTGCCGCGCGCCGACATGCCCCCTGCAATGCCCCGCGCCCGTGCGCCCGCACCCCAGAAGCTGTCGAAGCGATTGGCGCCCTTGATCGCGCCGCCCGTATCCTGGGCGATCCACATGCCATTGGGCTCGGCCCGGTCGAGCGAGAGCAGCACCGGCGCGCCCAACGGCACATATTTGGGATCTGCGGCGACCGTTCCCTCCGCCGTTACCGGCACACCCAGCGCCCCGATCGGCCCCGCGCCGGTTAACTCGCGGAAAAAGACGAAGCTCTTATTGTCGTTCATGATCGCCGCACCCTCGACCGGGTTGGCGCGCAGATATTGCATGATGTCCTGCATCGACCCGGCCTTGATCAGCCCGCGATCCTTCATCAGCTTGCCGATGCCGGTATAATCGCGACCATTTTGACCGTCATAACCGATGCGCATGACGCTGCCGTCAGGCAGGTTCAGCCGCCCGCTGCCCTGCACCTGCAGGAAGAAGAACTCGACCGGATCGGCCGCATAAGCAAGTTCCAGCCCGCGCCCGTTCAACGCCCCGGCCACGATTTGCTGGCGCTCATCATAGGGCACGAACTTCGTGCCCGCGACCTTGCCACGGATCGTGCGGCCTTTCAGCGCTTCGCTGAACTGGCCGAGATCAACGTCGATCAGGTCGGCCGGACGGCGATAGATCGGCACGTCATAGCCTGGCTGGCGCGTGCGTGATCCCGCGATCTCCGGCTCATAATAGCCCGTAACGAAGGCCGCGCCATCGCCGACCTGGACCGCTTCGAAATAACGGGAGAAAAATTCGCTGGCGCTGGTCTCCGGCCAGCTCGACGCCGCCGCGCAGGCATTGTTCCAATCCGAACCCCTGGTCAGCCCGCTCGCATCAGTGCGCCGCATCAGCGTGGGGCAGGATATGCGAAACGCCTGCAACGCCAGCCGCGATCGCTCACCTGATGGGATCAGGCTGCCGACCTCCGGTCCGCGCGTCACGCCCAAAGCGGCGGCGGTGCCCAGCACCAGCGCCGGGTCGGTCGGCATCTCGACGGGAAGGGTGGGACGTGGCGTTGCCGGGGTAGGGCGGGTAGCGACTTCCCCAGATGGCCCAGGCCGCGACGGCGCAGGACCAGTCGCGGACGGCGGGATCATGCTACCCGAACAGGCCGACAGCAGCAGGGCGGCGGCCAGCGCGCCCGCCCTCGAACGCAGCATCATGCGCCGATCACGCTTCGTCGGTTTCGCTGAGCTTCCAGTTGGGATCGGCACTGCGAATATCGCGGGTGAAGGTCCAGATATCGTTGGTGCCAACCGCATCGGTCATCGATCCGGCGACGACATTGCCGTCCTGGTCGCGCGTAACGGCGGCGATGTCGGCCTCAAACCGCAGCGCGATCTGGGCGACGCCGCCATTGACGGACGCCTCGACGATCTGCGCCTTTTCGATCCGCACCAGGCGATTGTCGAGCACATGGCCCTCAGCCTCGCGCGCGGCGATTGCCGATTCAAAGGACGCGCGCACATCATCGTCGCACAGCCAGGCCAATTCGTCCCGGTCGCCACGCCAGAAGGCTTCCAGCACCATGCGATAGGCGCTCTTGGCCCCATCCACGAATTGCGGCACGTCGAAGCCGCGGTCGGCGGCGATCAGGGCGCGGACGCCATTTTCTGCGCCCGGCGCGATCAGCCCTTCGGCCAGACGCACCGAATCGCCGGAGCCATCCGCCATTTGCCGGGGCTGCAGCACCGTGACCTTGGCCCGATCTTCGGCAGGACGGAGCGCAGGCTCCTGTTCGTGCCCGGTACGTTTACCAAGTACGGAATACAGCCGGAGCGCCAGAAAACCGGCTATCATGGCGAGGATGACGATCACATACACGGAAATCTATACCCTTTGCGCGGGGACAATGTTCCAACCAACATAGGCATGTTTGCGCCCAACTTCAAATAGCCCCTTCGTCCCGGTGCCATTGCCCTGCTCCGCGCCCCCTGCTAAGCGCGCGGGTCACATCGCGGGGGGTTGCGGCCCACCGGACATTATTGACCATATAAGGACGGACCATGGCCGACGAAGCCGATACCAACCCCTATATCAACACCCAGGGCAACGGCGCGGATACCGCACCCCAGATCGCGCTGATCAGCCAATATGTGAAGGACTTGTCCTTCGAAAATCCCAATGCGCCGGCCGTCTATCAGTGGCCCGATCAGCCGCAGATCGATGTTCAGTTCAACATCGGCGCGGATCGCGTCGGTGAAGAAGTGATGGAAATCTCGCTCAAGATCGACGTCAAAGCCGTCGCACCGCAGGGCACCGCCTTCGCCGTCGATCTGCTCTACGCCGCGATCTTCGGCATGCGCAACGTGCCCGAAGATCAGATCCAGCCCTTCATGCTGGCCGAAGCACCCCGCCTCATCTTCCCCTTCGCCCGCCGCGTGCTGGCCGACGCGATCCGCGACGGCGGCTTCCCGCCGCTGCTGCTCGACCCCATCGATTTCGGCGCGCTCTACCTGCAACAGGCCCAGGCGCTGGAACAGACCGCAGGCGAACCGGCCGGCCACGCCTGACACGCAGGATGACCCCTATTCCCGTTCGCCCTGAGCTTGTCGAAGGGCTGCACTTTTCTTTGAAGAGGAAGTGTGGGGCTTCGACAGGCTCAGCCCGAACGGGCACGGGGGTAATGCCATGAAACTCATCCGCGCTCTGGGATCAGTCGGCGGGCTGACGCTCGTCAGCCGCATCCTGGCGCTGGTGCGCGATTCCCTCGCGGCCCGTTACGTCGGCGCAGGATTCGCGTCGGACGCCTTCAACGGCGTCGCCTTCCGCCTCCCCAACATGTTCCGCGCGCTCTTTGCGGAAGGGGCCTTTTCCGCCGCCTTCATCCCGCTGTTCAACAAGAAGGCGGCAGGCGACGGCGGGCTTCCGGCGGGCTATGATTTCGCGCAGCGCGCGCTTGCGGTACTGCTGCCGGTCCTCATCCTCTTCACCCTGGCGCTGATCGCCGCCGCCTGGCCCATCACCTGGGCACTGTCGGGCGGCTTCGCGCGGCAGAACCCGACCCCGGACCAGTTCGCCTTCGCGGTTACGCTCTCGCGCATCACCATTCCCTATCTGGCGCTCATATCCATCGCCTCGCTGCTGGGCGGCATCCTCAATTCGCTCGACAAATTCTGGGTCAACGCCGCCGCGCCGATCCTGCTCAACGTCGCGATGATCAGCGGGCTGTGGTTCTTTCACGGCGCGGACGAATATGAAACCGCGCGGGTGCAGGCAATCTCGGTGACGGTGGGCGGCGCGTTACAACTGCTCTGGCTGATCTGGGCCTGCCGCCGCGCGGGCGTCTCGCTCAAGCTCCAGCGCCCCCGCCTCGACAAGGATGTGCGCGAACTCCTCCGCCTCATCGTGCCCGCAGCAGCCGGGGCCGGGGCGCAGCAGGTCAATCTGCTCGTCTCCACCGCCTTGTCGGGCTGGCTGCTCGCCTCCGGCTCGATCACCTATATTTATTATGCAGACCGGCTGAACCAACTGCCCTTGGGCCTGATCGGCATCGGTCTTGGCACCATCCTGCTCCCCACCATCTCGCGGATGCTGTCAAAGGGGGAGGACGCAGCGGCGATGGAGACGCAGAACCGGGGCATAGAACTTGCCCTGTTCCTGACGCTGCCTGCCACCATCGCCTTCCTGACCGTTGCTGAACCGATCGTGCGCGGGCTGTTCCAATATGGCCGCTTCACGGCCGAAGACGCGATGCGCTGCGGCTGGGCGCTGTCGGCCTTCTCGGTTGGCCTTCCCGCCTATGTTCTCGTCAAGGTGCTGACGCCGGGCTATTATGCGCGCGGCGATACGCGGACGCCGGTGCGCTACGCCATGCTCTCCATCCTGATCAACATCATTGGCAATATCGCGCTCATCCCGACGCTTGGCCATGTCGGGCCGCCGCTTGCCACCGCGCTCGCCTCCACCGTCAATGTGGCGATGCTCTATCACACCTTGGTCAAGCGCGGGCATTTTGCGGCCGATGCGGGGCTGCGCCGTCGCCTGCCGCGTCTCGCGCTGGCCGCCCTCATCATGGGTGGCGCGCTGATCGCGGGGGCCAGCCTGTTTGATCCCTGGCTTACAGGCGCCATGGTCCAACGCTATATCGCGCTCGCCATACTTGTCGGCGCGGGCGTCACGCTCTACGGGCTGGCCTGCTTCGTCACCGGCGCTTACCGGCTGTCCGATATCAAGGCGCTGATGCGTCGGCGCGGCACGACCACAACGCAATAGAACGGATCATCCCATGCGCGTCCTTTCCGGCATCCAGCCCACCGGCAATCTGCACCTTGGCAATTATCTCGGCGCAATCCGCAACTGGGTGAAGATGCAGGACGAGATGGACGCGGATAGCCAGTGCTTCTTCTTTCTCGCCGACATGCACTCCATCACGGTGCATGAAGCGCGCGAACAGCGTATCCGCAACGTGCGCGACATGGCCGCCGCCCTGGTCGCCGCCGGGATCGACCCCGATCGCAGCGTCCTCTTCAACCAGGCCCGCGTCCCCGCCCATGCCGAACTCTGCTGGTTGCTGAACGGCACCGCGCGCATCGGCTGGCTCAATCGCATGACCCAGTTCAAGGACAAGGCGGGCAAGGATCGCGAAGGCGCATCGGTCGGCCTGTTCGTCTATCCCGTGCTGCAGGCCGCCGACATCCTCGCCTATAACGCCACCCATGTGCCCGTGGGCGAGGACCAGAAACAGCATCTGGAACTGGCGCGCGACATCGCCGCCAAGTTCAACAGCGATTTCGGCGTCGATCTCTTCACCCTGCCGGACCCGATCATCCCCAAGGAATCGGCGCGCATCATGTCGCTGCGCGATGGCAGTGCGAAAATGTCCAAATCCGATCCGTCGGACATGAGCCGCATCAACCTGACCGATGATGACGATGCGATCATGGCGAAGGTGAAGAAGGCCAAGAGCGATCAGGAAATGCTGCCCGAAACGGCCGCGAGCCTGACTGATCGGCCAGAGGCGCGCAACCTCGTCGGCATCCTCGCAACGCTGACCGGCCGCACGCCCGATGCCGTCTGTGCCGAATTTGCGGGCCGGGGCTTCGGCGCGTTCAAACCGGCGCTGGGGGAAGTGCTCGTCGAAACGCTGCGCCCGATTCGCCAGCGCTTCCTTGAACTGCGCACAGACGATGCCGCGCTCGACGCGATTCTCGACAAGGGCGCGGCCAAGGCGGCGGCGGCGGCCGAACCGACATTGCGCGCGGCCTATGATGCGATGGGGCTGATGCGCTGATCGGCCTACGGGTTATGATCGGCCGTGGCGTCCTTGGGGTGACAGGACATGCTTTGCGCCCGTTCGGTTTTCTCGTGCGTTCAAATGATGTTCAGTTGCGGCTTGCTAGAACCGGCCTCAATGATGCACAAAGATTCATGCCTGATACAGGACGCAGAAAAATGACCCGTTTCAAAAAGTTCGGTCTGTTCGCAGCGCCTGCCCTAGCGCTGGTTGCGCTGTCGGGCTGCGCGACGCCATTCAAGGCCGATGTCGCCCGTTTCCAGCAGCTCCCGGCCCCCGCAGGCCAGAGCTATACCATCGTCGCCGACAATCCGCAGCTCGCGGGCGGCCTCGAATTTGCCCATTATGCCGACATGGTCGGCCAGCGATTGGCGCAGACCGGCTATGTCGCGGCCAGCGATCCGGCGCGCGCCGACCTCATCGTCCGCGTCGCCTATGATGTTGACAATGGGCGCGAGAAGGTCCGCTCGACGGGCTTTGGTGGTCCCTATGGCGCAGGCTTTGGTGGACCATGGGGCGGCGGCTTTGGCGGTCGCTGGGGTCGCCCTTGGGGCTATGGCTTCTATGATCCCTGGTTGTTCGGTGGCGGCGGCTATAACGACGTGTCCAGCTACACCGTCTATACCAGCGATCTCAGCATGAAGATCGACCGTGCCGCCGATAATCTCCGCCTGTTCGAAGGCAAGGCGAGCGCCCAGTCGCTGTCCAACAAGCTGACCTATTTGGTCCCGAACCTGATCGACGCGATGTTCACCAACTTCCCCGGCCAGAATGGCGAGGATGTGAAGATCACTCTGCCGCCCGAAAAGAAGGGCTGACACAGCACACTCTCGGGTCGGCTCCCAGCCATAGGCCCTAATCCTGCCCGGTGCCTCGAAAGAGCGCCGGGCTTGTTTTTGTGGGGCTTACAGGACTTTGAGCCCCAGCTCGCCCAGCAACTGGCTCGCCTGCGCGCGCGATATCGTCGCGCCGCGAAAACGGCTGGCATCGCCCAGCCGTAATCCACCCAGATCCGCCCCGCGCAAATCCGCGCCATCGAACCTGGCATCGACCAGATGCGCCTCGCGCAGGCTGCAATCCTCGAACCGGGCATCGCGAAAATCGCATTGGCGCAGATCCGCCGCACTGAAATCGATGCGTTGCAGCACTTGCTTGCGAAAGGAAAAGCCAGGCAATTTTGCGTTGATCAGCAGCGTCTCGTCAAAGCGCAGGTCGAACGCCTTGATCTCCGACAGGTCGGCTCCGGTCAGCTTGCACCGTTCGAACAACGCCGCGCCCAACCGCGCCCCGCGCCACTGGCTGTTATTGAGGTCACAGGCGGCAAAGCGCGCTTCATTGAGGTCCGCCCCCACGAAATTCGCGAACGCCCCGCGGCAGGACCGCCACACCGTCCCCTCCAGCCGCGCCCCGGTCCAATCTACGCGCCGCAACTGGCAAGTCTCGAACGTCCAGCCGGGCAGGGCGAGGCCACTCAAGTCCGCACCCTCCAGATCGCAGTCGATAAGGTGCCGGGGCGACGCCCCCGCCAGCAACGCCTCGACCTCTACCCGACCCAGCACCCGGTCGCGCACAGCCCGCTCGGCGGGCGTCAATTCTTCCGCTGCGGCACCGTGAAGGTGCCCGACACGCGCCCGCTCGGGCTGGTCGCCGCACCCGGCACGCCGCCCGAAGACCGCCCGTCCACGGTCGATCGCCCGCTATTGAGGTCCATCACCAGCCGCCCACCGGTCAGCCGGTTGCCGCCCTGCGTCAGCGCGACATCGCCCAACATCGTGATCAGCTTGCTGTTGAGGTCGTAGATGGCGACATTGCCGCGCGCGTCTGGTCACCCTTGGTCACCACGACATTGCCCGATGCGTCGATCCGGTCGATCTCCACGCCACCCGCGCCGCTGCCCGGCTGGTTGCGATAGGCCACCGTCATGCGCGCGGCGTTCAGCGTCATGCCCGCCTGCGTCACTTCGACATTGCCCGACACCACGACGCGGTCGGCGCGGTCCTGCACCTCGATCCGGTCGGCGTTGAAGTTGACGGGCGCATTGCTGTCATGATTTTGCATCACCTGCGCGCCTGCGCCCGCGATCATCATCCCGGCGGTGCCCACAGCGCCGATCGTCAGCAAAAGGAAGGAGCGTGTCATCAATTGCGCCCTTTGAGACCATTTTGTTCGATACGCAAGCGTGCCCGGCCATTCAACGTCACCGTGCGCGCGTTCAGGTCGGCTTCCAGATGGTCGGCGCTGAACGTGCCGATCGGGATGCGCCCGTCGACCCGGCCCGCGCTCTGCATCCGCCGCGATTTGAGGTCGATGCCGACATCGCGCGTGGTCAGCCTGTATCCGCCCGCCGCCTCGAACTGCACTGGCCCTTCGATGCCGACCCGCTCGCTGTCCATATCATAGCGGCCCTTCTGCGCGCTAAGCACGGCCGGGCCATCGGACAGTAGGATGCGCGCCGACATGCTGTTCAAATCCACGATCGGCTCGCGCGAGCTTTTCTGTACCGCCGACCCCGCGCGCAGCGAAAAGGGCTGCCCCTTGCTGTCCTCGCCGCGATAGAGCGCTTCGGTCACCCGCATCCGCTCCTTCGCCACATCGACCTTATTCTTGTCGAGCACGAAGCTCACCTTGTCCCCGCCCGTAAACGGCGCAGTCGCCAGCAGCGCGCTCAGCACGCCCACGGCAACAGGCAGCCAGTTTTTGAGCAGCTTGACCATGCGGTCATGGCTGCCCCCCGGCTGCGCCCATTGGCGGCGCACATCGCGTTGCTGATCGGCCTGGACGGACACGGCGCTTCGACTTCCTCACATATGCGCGAAAATGTCGATCTCCGGCCACCCGGCCAGGTCGAGCGCGGCGCGGTGCGGCAGGAAGTCGAAACAGGCCTGCGCCAATTCCATCCGCCCTTCGCGCACCAGCCTTTTGTCCAGCTCGGCGCGCAACGCATGCAGGTAACGCACGTCGGACGCCGCATAATCCTTCTGCGCGTCGCTCAGTACCGGATTGCCCCAGTCGCTCGACTGCTGCTGCTTGCTGATGTCCTGGCCCAGCAATTCGCGCACCAGTTCCTTCAGCCCATGGCGGTCGGTATAGGTGCGGATCAGCCGCGACGCGATCTTGGTGCAATAGACGGGCGCGGCCACCACGCCCAGATAATGCTGGATCGCGGCGATATCGAACCGCCCGAAATGATAGAGTTTGAGCCGCTCAGGGTCGGCCAGCACCGCGCGCAGGTTCGGCGCGGCATAGTCGCTGCCCGGCTTGAACCGCACCAGATGCTCGTCGCCCTGGCCATCGCTTATCTGGACGACGCACAGGCGGTCGCGCGGGGTGATCAACCCCATGGTTTCGGTATCGACGGCGATCGGGCCGGGGGCAAGCACGCCCGCGGGCAGATCTTCTTCATGGAAATGGACGGTCATACGCCTCCCTCTATGGCTAAAGTGGGCATATCGCAATCGACGCTTTGCGGCGGCGGAAAGAAGGGGAATATTACCCGCAAAGCACAGCCATTTGCGCAAAAGGAACGGAACGGGACCGCTCCTGTTAAAATCGTTCGCGCTCCCTTGAAAATTTGATATAGTGATTCCCAAACCCGCCTTTGCGGTGGATTTTGCATGTCATTCGCCCGACATGCGTGTCCGAATGGTCTTGGGGCGAAGCGAAAGTGACTAACAGGGCATGAGTTTTGACAGAGGTCGCCGCGGCGGGCGCGGCAAGGACAAGCGCGACGGTTTCGGCGACGACAATTTCTACGATCAGGGTGCCGGTGGCGGCGGCGGTGGTCGCGGTGGTTTTGGCGGCGGCTTCGGCGGCGGCGG
>NZ_JEMV01000019.1 GCF_000588875.1 Sphingobium sp. Ant17 | reverse complement strand
GCGCGCGCCGAGGCCGCCTGAGCACGCGCCTGGACGATTGTCGCCTGCTGTTCAGCGATCTGCGAACGGCTCGTCTCGACCGCAGCTTTCGCTGTGTCGATCTGGCTGGTGATCTGCTCGCTTTGGGCTAGATATTCGCGAGGGTCCAGTTCTGCCAACTGCTGCCCTTTGCGGACCGCTTGGTTCGCGCTGACAAACACGCGCTCGACATATCCGGCAACTTTCGGGGCCACCACGACAGAGTCCGCCGCCACATAAGCGTTGTCGGTTTTCTGCATGAACTTGCCGCGGTTCTGATGGTCAAAATACCATACCAACCCTGCTCCCACGATCGCGATCGCGACAACCAACAGCGCCAGCCGAACCCGTACCGACTTGAGCGGGCCGGCGGGCCGCTCGCCGACATCGTCATGGTCGCCTGAACCGATTGTGGGATCTTCCACCATTCTATTCCCGATCAACTATCGATTCAAAGAGCCGGGGGCCTTGCCACGGCGGCCAGACTTCGGCAATACCACATTATATGGAACCTCACCAATCGGGTATACGTGGGATCGCAACCACCTTCGGCTGGACCTGGTACAGGATGCGGCGGCTGATCGACGCCTATCTTGCCTGTCAGGGTGCATCGATGGCCCAACTAAAACTGCTCGCGTATCTCGCGGAACAACCGCGCCGCTCCACCGACATTGCGAGCTTTTTCGATCAGGCGCCCCGCACTGTCACCCAGGCGATCGACGCGCTCGAACAAAATGGTCTCGTGTCACGATCGCCTGCTCCGGACGATCGCCGGTCCAAACTGGTGCAGATCACAGACGCCGGCCGGGCCACGTTGGGACTGGCCATGCCGCTCTACGACGACATCGTGGGGCAGACCTTCGGAAGCCTGACAGCGGATGAACTCGAGGGCCTCGACGCGGCGATCAAGCATTTGAACCGGCTCGTCGACCATCTGGAGACGAAGGCCAGCGTTCCCGAGACCCAAGTTCCCGCCCCGAAAAGCCGGGCGCATGATTGATCGAGCTCCTACCGATGAAGCCGATACGACTGCTCTAAAAGAAAGGGAGCGGTTCGCACAGATTCTCGTCCTGTTCGGGCGGCACGGTCTCAAGGGGCTGGCCGCTCGGCTGGGTCTGGGGGTGGGGGGGGACGAGCCGCTTGAAGATACCCGGCCGGAAGCGATTGTCGCGCTTTTGCGGGATATCGGTCCTGTCGCGGTCAAATTCGGACAGATCCTCGCGATGCGGAGCGACCTTCTGGAGCCGGCATGGGTCGATGCCCTTTCAAAACTGCAGGACCGCGTTCCTCCGCTTCCATTTGCGGCCGTGCAGCCGCTGATCGAGGAGGCGATCGGCGGGCCGATCGAAACGAGTTTCAGCCACTTCGACACCGAAGCGATCGCGGCGGGCTCGATCGCTCAGGCCCATGCGGCGACGCTGCTCGACGGGCGAGACGTTATCGTCAAGATTCGCCGCCCAGGCATCGAGCGGATCGTCGATGCCGATCTTCGGCTCTTGCGACGACTGGCCCGGGTCGCGGAGCGCCGCATCCCCGAGATTGCGAGACTGAAGCCGGACGAGCTACTGCGTCACTTCGCCGAGAGCCTCGACCGGGAAATGGACCTCAGCGCAGAAGCGCGCGCCAGCGACGCAATCGGTGACTATCTCAAGGACTACGGGGTTCGAACCGCGCGCTTCGATTGGGAGCTTTCGGGTAGGCGAGTGAACATCCAGGAGCGGCTCCGCGGATTTCCCGCAAGCGATCTGGACGCGGCACGCCGAAGCGATCTCGATCTGGCTGCGCTTGCCCGCACCTATGCGCAGGCGATCCTGCGCATGATCATCATAAACGGTCACTTCCACGCCGATCCGCATCCCGGCAACGTCTTCTTCCTTGAAGACGGGACGCTTGGCCTGATCGATTTCGGCGCTGTGGGCACCCTCCTGCCGAGACGCCGGGAGGAACTCGTTCGGCTTGGCCTCGCGATCGCTTCGGAGGACACCGGCGGTATCGTCGATATTCTCATGCTCTGGGCCGGTGATCCGGACGTGGACCGGGTCCGGCTCGAAGAGGCAATGGCCGAACTGATCGACCGCTTCAGCAACGTCCTGCTCGATCAGATTGACCTCGCCGACATTTTTCAGATGGTATTCGCGATTCTGCGCGACTTTCATCTCGCGCTTCCACCGGACCTTGCCCTGGTGCTCCGGACCTTGCTGACCGCCGAGGGGTTCGTCCGGCGCATCGATCCGGCATTCGACATTGCTCGAGAGCTTGCTCCGATAGCAAAGGAAATGATGCGGGAGCGGGCTAGCCCTGCCCGGCTGCGCGGCGAGGCAGGCAAGCTGCTCGCAGCGCTCGGACGAGTGGTTCTGTCAACGCCGAACCTCGTCGGACAGATCGAGAAGATTGCGCGAACCGGCTCGATCACCGTCAGTATCGCGCCCAAGGACCTTGAGCGTTTACGCGGAAGAGAGCGTGCCGGCAGGGTTACTCCGCAGCTCTATCCTGCCACCCTCGCGATCTGCGCGGCGATAGTGTTTTCCTCGCAGCCTCTCCTGGCGGGACTGTTGGCTCTCGGCGCTGTTGCACTGGCCGTTTTAGAAGGTGTGAGGCGGCGATGAGCGCGGCGCACGCAGAGCCGACCGCGAAGCATCGCTCCTGGCGCGACGGGCCTCGGGATTCCTAGCTCCCGATGGAAACGCATTCAAACTGGTTGAAGGTAAGCCTGATCGTGGGCATGCTCATGATCACTGCGATCGGATTCGCTTTATGGCTTCTCCAGGAGAGCGATGCCAAGGGGCCGACGTACGAGATTCGATTTGAACAATCTGTCGATGGCCTGCAACCAGGGTCAGCCGTGAACCTTCTCGGTGTTTCCATCGGCCGCGTAACTGAGATCCAGGTTCAGCCCAGGAATCAAGATTTCATCACCGTCCGGTTCGCGCTGACCAGTGACACGATTCTTCATCGCGGTGTGACAGCGTCGATCGAACGATCGTTATTTGATGGATCGGCAAAACTGAGCCTGAGCGGCGACAACAATCGCGACCCAGTGCTCGCGGCGCGAGAGGGGCAGCCGTTCCCGATCGTACCGGCAAAAGGCGGCGGACTCTCCCCGCGCCCGCGGGCGAAGCTTCTGAAACAAGCGATGCGAACGTATACCGAAACTGGAAAAGATCTGGTTCGAGAATAATCGGATGAATACGTCGCAGCCTGGACACTTCGGTCCCAATCGCGTCACGCCGGACCAAGGCCACATAATTGATCCAGTCTGAGAAGGGCACCGAGCACCATGCGTGAAATCCCGTCCGATATCGTACAGACGTGGGCGCCAGATCCTGCATGCCTGCCCGATTGGTTTGTCGGCGCGCTATCCGTGCCGCGGGAGGAGGGCTTCGTCGAGGTTTCTGGTGTGAGAATGCATTACTTCCGCTGGGGAGATCGTTCCGCGCCTCCTTTATTGATGACCCATGGCTTTCTCTCTCATGCACGGTGCCTGGCGTTCGTCGCGCCTTACCTCGCTGAAAATTACCATGTGATCGCCTACGACCATTCAGGAATGGGGGACAGCGACGTTCGCGAGAATTGTGACATGGTCGCGCGAGGACGGGAGATGATCGGGGTCGCGGAGGCCCTTGGACTTTTTCGCCATGAGCACAAGCCGATCATCGTCGCACACAGCTTTGGCGCGGCAGTCGCGCTCAAGGCGATCACCCTGGCGCCGGATGCCTTTGCCGGCACGGTGATCTGCGATCTGATGGTGCTGCGTCCGTCCAGCTTTGACGCCGTTTGGGGGGGCGGCCGCACCGGCCCGGGATCGGGCGACCCCGATCGCCCGCATAAGCGTTACCCCGATTACGCAAGTGCCCGCGAGCGGTATGTTCTATCTCCGCCACAGCCCGTTGGTCAGGCGTTCCTGATGGATTACATGGCCTACCACTCACTTCGACGCGAAGGCGAAGCGTGGACCTGGAAGTTTTCGCCGTCGGTGTTCAAGCGAGATAATGTGCCGAGCGAATGGCTTGAAATGGGCCAAACGCTGGTCGAGGCGCCAGGCCGCAAGGCAATAGTACACGGCGAGCAAAGCCTGCTTTTTACTAGTGATTCCAGTGATTACGTCCGCGAACTCGGCGGCATCAACATTCCGATTATCGCTGTACCCGAAGCACGGCATCATCTGATGCTCGATCAGCCGCTGGCGTTCGTCGCCGCCTTGCGCGCGCTGCTTGCCGGTTGGAGCATCGAGCAAGATTAGTTAGTCCGGTTAGCAGGGGAATCGGGTGAAGGCATCAAGCGGCGATGAGACCTGCGAGGAAGTCATCGTCCCATGCGACGATTTTGCGTCGCGATCGAAGCGAATCGCTGGTGTTGGGCAGTCGCAGGAGATTGGTCGCGATGTGCTTGATGGTGGTGAAATTGGCGGGAGCGTTGTCGGTTCTGACGCGGCATTCGTCATCACGGAACACCATATCCAAAACCCAGTGCAGGCTGTTTTCGAGTAACTGCTCACGGGGTTGTCCTGCGGCAGGGTGATCAGGCGACAGCGAAGTTTCCATCGACGAGGTCACGGATGGCGGCGAGTGCGGATTGCCCAGAGAGGCGCGCGGTGCCGGTGACGGAGCGATATCCGGCATGGACCTGTGCTCCCCAGTCCGATCGGAAGCCGTTGGTGACCTTGCGGAACACGACCGATGGGCGGATCTCGCGTTCGGAGATATTGTTGGTCGCGGGCACGTCGCGGTTGGTGAGGAAGACGAAGAACTTGGCGCGCCAGGCCTTGATCTGTCGGAGCAGGAGCTGGCCGGCGGGATGCGCGACGGGTGCGCGCATCAACCGGGTCAACTGGTCGTCGGCCTTGGCGGCATAGGCGGCCAGCGTCGTGTCCTTGAGGCTGCTTCGTCGCTTGCCGACCCGGATCGCCCATCT
Organism: Sphingobium sp. Ant17; assembly: GCF_000588875.1. GTDB lineage: Bacteria > Pseudomonadota > Alphaproteobacteria > Sphingomonadales > Sphingomonadaceae > Sphingobium. The sequence goes on along the minus strand of NZ_JEMV01000019.1, from coordinate 74,794 downwards.
GAGGTGATCGCGGATTTTCGGAGCGAAGATCGTGTCGCCACAGTCGATGGCGTATTGAACGTCGCGCAGCACATGAGCGAGGCAGACCTGGTGTTCGCGGCCCAGCTCCTGCTGGCCAGCGTAACGGTCGGAGATCCAGACATCAGGCTGGTGACCGCCCAGCACCTCTTCGGCGACGCTGCGCGCCCGGCGCGGGGCGATCCTGTGCAGGACCGCGTCCTTCGAGAGGAACACCCATTGCCAATGGATGACGCCGTTGGTGCGCGTGGTCGTCTCGTCCGAGGCGATGATCCGCGCCGTCAGCAGCTTGTCGCGGATCGCCCTGGTTGCCGCCGACATACCGGCCTCCATGCGCCGGAAGATGTTGGCGATCGCACCTTCGGATATGACCAGACCGAACAACTCGCGGGCGATCCGGGCAAGGCGCTCGAAGCCGACATGATGGCTGTGATGCAAATAGGCCAGCAGCGAGCGGATACCGGGGCCGAACGGCGTACCCGGCTCCATGCCCGCTGGCGCCGGGGCACGATAGCGCAACCCACATCCCCGGCAGCGGCCGCCAAACAACTCGATGCGTGTCACAATCGGCCGGATCGGCGGTAGGTCGATATGATCATAGCGATGGCGGCATCGCTGGGTCTGGCCCGCGATGTCAGTCCCGCAATGGCAACACGTTGCCGCCATCACCCGCTCGGTCTTGTCCGGCGCTTCCGCCAGTGGGCGATGCTTGCCAGCGCGCGAAGGCCGCTTGCCGGCCCTGGCCTTGCCCCGCTTGCCGCCGCCCTTGCCAAAATCGTCCTTCGAGGGCGGAATATGCGAATTGGATGACGTCTTGCGCGGCTTGCCCACCAACGCCTCAAGCTCGGAAATCCGCGCCGCCATCCGCTCAATCATCTCGTGCTGCGCAAGCAGCAGTTCGTTCTTCTCTGCGTCACTCAGGACATGAAGCGGGGGTGGCGCCATCCGCAGGGTGAATCAGTCCAATCCGCTCAGCGCAAGCCTTTTTTGCCACCCTCGTGAGCAGTTACGTTTTCGACGGCCCAATGGCTGCGGACGATCGGCCCGAGTTTGTCGGCCGGCAGGTTCAGGGAACTGATATAGAAGCGGGTTTCGCGCTCTATCTTGCTGCCGGTTTCACGGATGCTTTCGATAATGACGATGGTCTTCAATCCGGGCCATTTGTGGCGCTCTTGTAGCCAGATGATGTCGTGGATGACCGTGGCGACCCGGGTCTCGATCCGGCCGTGATCGCCATCGACCGTCTCATGGCGGCTTATTTTGGTGTCGGCAAAATTCCTGGTTTTCTGCTCGGCGGCGAACAGCCTGACGTCGTCGTGAAGCGCGCTTTGATTGCCTTTGAGCGCGAGGACATAGTCGGCCTTCTGATCGATGATCTGCCGCGTGATGGCGCGCTGGCAGCCCATCGCATCAATGGTGATGATCGCACCCTCGATCTCCAGCATCTCCAAAAGCCGGGGGATGGCGACAATCTCGTTAGCCTTGTCGGCGACCTTGACCTGACCCAGCACCAATCGTTGGCGCGCGGCAAAGGCCGATACCATGTGGATCGCTGCCTTCGCACCCTTGGATCGCCGCACCGTCTTGCCGTCGATGGCAATCACCTCTGATGCCATGCCGGTCAGTGACGATACCCAGGCGACAAAACAGTGCTGAAACGCATCGGCATCGAGGGTCGCCAGTATGTCGCCGAGATGATCATGGGACGGCGTGCCACCCGCAAACGACCGAAACCGGCGTAGGAACGCCAGCTTGCGAGCTCCAAAATTGGCGATGTCCGTGATCGTCTCCGCCCCCGACAACACCGCCAGCAGGCACAGCAGAAGAACCTCGGTTAGCGGATAACGCACTTTGCCCGGCTGTCGCGCGTCGGGAAGATCCTCAAAATACCCCAGAAATAGACCCGCTTCCGCGAAAGCCCCTTCATCCACCCGTCCGCTCGCCATCCTCCCTGCCGCTCCTCCTGTAGAAAGGAGCCCCACTGATTCAGCACATCAGCGCTTTGTCACGAACTTCTTCACCCGATTGCCCTGGTCCGGTTAGGGTCAATACTGTTCACTTAAGATAATCTTTGCTATGGTATTTGCTATGATAGTAGCCGGTGCTAGGCATCGGGAGGCATTGGCATGGCACGGACAGTAGCAGAACTTCCTTCGGGTCGCAGACATCAGGCGGCGCATGATGCGCTGACCGCCGAAATCCTCGACGAGGTAATTACTTATATGGGGAGGAGTTATCCGGGATAGCATTATGGCGGCATTTCGTAAATCCTGATCATTGGCTGGATCCAAGGAGAGAACCCGTTGCATGACGCGACTCGATACCGAGCCTGATCCAACTTATATACGGTCGCTGCTCGAGGCAGCATCGCCAGCATTCCGCATTCGGCGGACTTGGGTTCATCGACGAGACCAATCTCAGCGAGCGGCTTTTCAGGCCCTGTAATTACGCGGTTCGTCATCCGAGCATCCACCCAGGGCTCGAAGCCGTGGGAGAATTCCAAAAAGGGCGTACGGAGCGCTACGCGGTGGTCAATTCGGCGCCCTCGATGATCACGCCAGCGCTGACATATTTCCATAGAGCCACGAGCAACTTGCGGGCGAGCGCGACGATTGTCGATGACGTGACCGGCAACATCCTTTGTGGCTACGACAAATTTCGACATCTTCTCGCCGTTCCCCGGCGCCAGGGACGTGACCAACCATTTCGATTGCGAGAGTTCCAGCGAGATAAAAATCGCGGTAAGCTCGGTGCGAACAGCGGACGGCGCTTGGGAACGATGAGCTGCAACCGGCATGTCGATCTCCAGAGTGAGTTTTTTAGCGAGACCAGTCTGGCAGAGCGCCGCTCGCTGTTTGACCTCCTCATGGAATCTATGCGAAGCTCTACGAACCTGGCGCGGATGGGAGCCCGCGTTTCCGGGAAGCAGCCTGCTTTGCCCATTGGCGACGCGATTTCCACGACATCTGGACGTCCCAAAAATCCGAGATCGCACACGAGGCGCTCGAGCGTATCGGGCAGCTCTATGACATCGAGCGCGAGATCGCCGGCAAGTCTGCCTATAGCCCCACATCATCGTGCTGGCCCACTCAGGTCGAGCGCTTCTTCGCCCTGCTGACCGAAAAGAGGATCAAAACGAGGGGCCGATAGCTCCAGGAGGGCGCTAATCGAGGACATCGAAAGCTTCATCGACAACACATCCAATCGACAAAGCTGCAAGCTCGCCTGTCGTCTCTTGGCTCAGTTGGTTTATCCACTCACCCCCATCGCTAGTGCTTTTTGCAGCGCGACGAACTGTGTCGTCAGGGCCATCCGGGCCTGAATCTGTAGATCCGCAGCCGCCAACTGATCGTTTTCGGCGGCAAGCGCGGCAAGCGCGGACGACCGCCCTGCACGCCAGGATTGCTGGGCGAGGCCAGCGCTGTGGTCCGCCAGCAGAGAGTTGCGCGTCTGCATCGCGAATGCCTTGCGCGCCTCGCCGAATCTGTTGAGTGAACTTTCCGCATCCTGAAGGGCCACGAGCACGGCGGCGCGATACGCTGCCGCCGCCTCATCGCGACCGGCGACGGCCTGCAACACGCCCGCCCGCCCGCGTCCAAAATCGGCAAGGTTCCATTGGATCGTCGGACCGGCGAGCGACCAGAGATTGTCGGCACTCGCAATATCGCCCTTCATGCGCTGCCAAGACCGACCACGCCTGCCAGGCTGACCTTGGGCATCCGCGCGGCTTCCGCCACGCCAATCCCGGCATTGGCGGCATGCAGGTGCTGCTCGGCCGCCCGGATATCGGGCCTGCGGGCGAGCATGGCGGTGGGATCGCCGACCGGGACGGCGGCGGGGGGAAGCGGAACCGGGCCCGTGCCATCGAGCATGGCATCGAGCGCGCCAGGGGCTTCTCCCAGCAGCACGGCTATCGCGTCCTTGCGATCGTTCCGGTCCGCTTCCAGAGCCGCGATGGCTTGCCGCCGGACTTCCACGGTGCGATCGGCCTGATCGCGCTCGATGCGCGACAGCTTGCCCGCGCCTTCAAGCTGCGCCGTGAGGTTCGCGATCTTCTGCTGGTTGGCAAGCAGACGGCGCGCGAGGTCCAGACGTTGTCGGCTGGCGCGCAGGGCAAGATATTGGCGCGCGATCTCCGCAGTCAGGCTGAGGCGGGTATTCTCCGCATCGGCCTGCGCGGCCTCGAATTGCGCGCGCGTGGCCTCGATATTCCGCCGCGCTCCACCGAATAGATCGATTTCCCAAAGGGCGTCGAAGCCTGCGAGGAAGAGCGACGAGGACTTGGCCTCTCCACCCGTCACCAATCTCGATGCCTGGATATTCCCGGCCCCTGCCCCGGTGCCGACACCCGGCGCCAATGCCGCGCGCGAGCTTCGCAGATGGGCCCGCGCCTGCCGGACACGCGCTTCGGCGATATCGATCGCCGGGTTGGAGGACAGCGCCCGCCCGATCAGTTGATCGAGCAGCGGATCGTTCAATTCCCGCCACCATGGCGTCAGTTGCGGCGTGGCGGGCATCGAAACCTGATCCGTCCGCAAGAAGGAATTGCCCATCGAGGCGGGGGGTGGCGGTGCACCTTTGTAATTCGGCCCCATCATACATCCGCCGAGTGTGGGCAACAGCAGGAGCGGAGGGACAAAGACAAGCGCACGCATCGACAGTATCTCCGGTTCAGGGCCGTAGCGACGCAAGCTTGCTGGACAGCCACGGACGAATCACTTACTAACCGACTTAACGGTCGTTCAACAAGTGAGCATTCCATGTCCGACATGCGGTCCCAATTACTCGAAACCGCCGCCCGGCTTTTCGCCGAGCGCGGCTACGAAGCCGTGTCGATGCGCAATATCGCCAGACTGGTCGGGGTGACCCAGGCGAACCTCTATTATCACTTCCGGGACAAGGCCGACCTGATCGAGGCCACCCTCGCCTCGGTGTTCGAGGCTTGCGCCCGCGATCTGGATGCGTGGCTGGCCCAGCACCCGTCGAACCAGCTCGAGGCTTTTGTGCGATGGTTCGTCCGGAGGCTGATGACCGACCGGATATTCGCCCGCCTGCTGTATCGAGAACTGCTGGATGGAGACGAAGCCCGCATCGCCACCCTTTCACGCACGGTACTTCGGCAACCATTCCAATCGATCGTCGCTGCAGTGGAGCAAGGCAGAACGGACATATCTGCCAAGGAGGTCGCGTTGTCGCTGGTTGGCTTCGCGCTTGGACAGGTCCTGATCCTGCCCCTCGCCCCCGGCCTGACCGGAGACAGCGAGAGGTCCGAATCCGTGGATCAGGTGGCCTCTCAACTTCTCGCCCTGATCCAGTCCGCTTCGGTGGTTGGCTGACATGGAGCGCAAGCACCGTGTGGCGAAGGCGATCGCCCTGTCGTTTCCTATCCTTCTCGCAAGCTGCGGCGGTGGGGACCAGACATCGCAATCGGCGGAACCTCCCGCCGTCAACCTGCCCGTGACGACTGCATCCCTGACGACATCCATGGACGGAACTGCCGCGAGCGGCACGGTCGAATCCGATGATCGCGTGCAACTCGTGGCCCGCGCCTCGGGCACTATCCGGGCACCCGACCTTTATGACGGCCAGCCCGTCAGGCGCGGGCAAATCCTGGCGACCATCGACGCGCGGCAGGCCGAGGCCGCTGTTCGGCGCGCCAGCGCCGCGCTGGATGCGGCGCTGGCCGAACAACGCAATGCGCATGGGGATGTCACGCGCGATGCACCGCTCGCCCAAAGCGGTGCCTTGGCGATGGATGCCTATCGCAAAGAACAGCTTCGAGACAGCGCGGCCGCCGCCGGAGTCACCCAGGCACAGGCGGCACTCACCGCTGCCCAGGTGGACCTCGCCTACACCTCGGTTGCCAGCCCTTTCGACGGTTTCGTCGTTTCCCGGCAAATCCGCGACGGAGACATGGTGATGCCAGGATCGCCGCTGGTGACGGTGGAGAGCCGTGGCCAATTGGTGTTCCGCTTTGCCGCGCCCCAGGCCAGTCTCGGGATGTTCGTGCCGGGAGCGGCGACTCCCGTGCTGCTCGACGGGCGCGAAGATCGCCCCGTAACCGGCAAGGTCCGGGGCGTCGTCCCCTCCGCGGACCCGGCTACCCGCCGCTACACGGTAGAGATCGTTCTTCCCGCCGATAGCGGAATCATGCCGGGCATGTTCGGTCGCGTCCGGCTCCCATCGGCGACGAATCACGGGGTCAGCGGAGATACCGTCGCGGTGCCTGCCGCCGCGATCACCGGCCGCGGCGGGCTGACCGGGGTTTTCGTGGTGGGCCAGGACAAGCGTCTCACCTTCCGCTGGGTGCGGCCGGGTGACCGGCTGGGCGATCGGGTCACCGTAACCTCCGGCCTGTCGGCTGGTGAACGCATCCTCGCCCGTGTCGATCGGACCGTTCGGGACGGCGCACGCCTCGCCGGCGGAGCCACGCGATGACCGAGGCGCCGCTCAATTTAGCGGGCCGCCTTGCCAGGACATTCATCACCTCCAAGCTGACGACCGTCTTCCTGCTGGCCGCGCTGCTGCTCGGCGCGCTCGCCGTGTTGCTGACCCCGCGCGAGGAAAATCCCCAGATCGTGGTGCCCGGTGCGATGGTCACGGTCGCCCTGCCCGGCGCCACCGCCGAAGAGGTGGACCGGCTGGTGGTGGCACCGCTTGAAGGCGTGCTCAGCGAGATGACCGGGCTCGACCACAGTTACGGCACTGCCCAACCCGGCCTCGGCACGGTGCAGGTGCAGTTCAAGGTCGGCCAGCCGCCCGAGGATTCGCTGGTCAAGCTCTACAACCGGGTGATCGCCAACCGCGGCAGGCTTCCCGCCGATGCGGCTATCCCACTGATCCAGGCGGTCGATGCCGACGATGTGCCCATCGTTACCGTGACCCTCGCTTCCTCCGCCTATGACGACTTCGGCCTCAAGCGATTGGCGGATTCGATGGCTGAGCGCCTGCGCAGCACGCCGGGCGTTTCGGTGGTTTCCGTCTATGGCGGGCGCAACCGAGAGATTGATGTCGCGCTCGATCCGGTCCGATTGCAGTCCTTCTCGATCTCGCTCGCCGAGGCACGCGGAGCGCTGGGCGCCTCCGATGTGGGCCTCAACCTCTCTGGGCCGGCACGGGCGGGCCGACTGGAACGACTGCGCTACTCCGGCGAGCTGGGATCGGTGGCGGCGGTACGCGATCTCGTGATCGGGGTGCGCAATGGCCGCACGATCAAGATCGGAGATGTCGCAACCATCTCCGACGGCCCGCATGTCGAAATCACGCGCCTCAGCCGTTTCGGATTTGCGGCGGGCGACCCGCGCGCCAAGCTCGGTGAAGGCGAAATGCCCGCCGTCACCATCGCCATTGCAAAGAAGAAGGGTGAGAATGCGGTCACCGTGTCCGAAGCCGTGGCCAATCGGGTCGCGCGGATGCAGGCCAGCTTCATCCCGCGCGCGGTCCATGTCGTAACCACCCGCGACGACGGCCAGAAAGCCGACGAGGCCGTCAACGCGCTGATGGAGCATCTGGCGATCGCGCTGATTACCGTCAGCTTCATCATGCTGTTGTTCCTCGGCTGGCGCGAGGCGCTGATCGTGTCCGTCACCGTTCCGGTCATCTTCTCGATCACGCTCGGAGCGGACCTGCTCGGCGGGGTGACGATCAACCGCATCACCCTGTTCGCGCTTATCCTGGCGCTGGGCCTGCTCGTCGATGCCTCGATCGTCGTGATCGAGAACATCCACCGCCACTACCATCACGAGCGCTCCGACGCTTCGCAGGAGGATGTGACCGTCCTTGCCACCAACGAGATCGGCGGCGCCACCAATCTCGCGACATTTGCCGTGATGCTGGTGTTCGCGGCCCTGCTGCTCGTGACCGGCATGGCGGGCGATTATTTCTATCCCATCGCCTATAATGTGCCGATCGCGATGCTCGCGTCGATCATTGTCGCCTATATCGTCACGCCCTGGGCAGCGAACCGCTGGGTCAAGCGACCTGCCTCTACCGGCGGCATATTGGATGATGGAAGCGCGGAAGAGGCCGGTGCTCATGCGGAGCGCAAGCCCGACAAGTTGCGGGACGCCTATCTCTGGCTGATCCGACCGCTTCAGGAGCACTCAAAGGCACGTCGTGCCCTGATGATCGGCGCGGTCGTTGCCCTGCTCCTTTCGATCGCGCAAGGCGGCTGGCAGTTCATCCGCCCGGCGGGCGTCGGCGGGCCGGTGCCGCCGCTTGGGGTTGCCATGGGCTTCCTTCCCAAGGACAACAAGAACACCTTCAACATCGTGATCACCATGGCCGAAGCCAGCCCCGTCGAGAATACGGCCCGGATGGTTCACGAGATCGACGGCCTGCTTGCCGCCAATCCGCTGGTGGTGAACTACCAGAACTGGATCGGCCAGGCTGGGGTCCCGGATTTCAATGGATTGATGCAGGGAACGGCGGCTCGCACAGGTGAGAATGTCGCCGAAATCCGCGTCAACCTCCTGGACAAGCACCAGCGTTCGGAAAGCTCGATCACGTTCGTCCGCGAATTGCGTCTGAAGATCGAAGCCATTCGGACCCGCTATCCGGGCGCCCGGGTGAGACTGGTCGAGGATCCGCCGGGGCCACCGGTGCGTGCCACGGTGCTCGCCGAATTGCACGGCGAAGATCTCGTGGGCTTGCGCCGGCTGGCGAAGCAGGTGGAAGCCGAGTTCGCCAACACATATGACATGGTCGATATCTCGAACAGCGAGCCTACCGACGTGTCGCAATGGCGCTTTGTTCCTGACCGCGAGAAAGCAGCGCTCTCCGGCGTGTCAGCTGCCGATATCGCCGAGGTTCTGGGACTTGTCTATGATGGCCAGGTGGTCGGGCGTGCCCATATCGATCCAGAGCGCAACCCCGTTCCGATCCGCGCCTATGTGCCGCGCGCGGATCAGCCCGCCCCCGCACGGCTCGAAGGCCTCTACGTGACCAGCAGGGACGGCCGCCAGATACCGCTGGCCGAATTGGTCCGGCGCACACCATCGACCGCCGACAAGCCGGTCCAGCGCAAGGACAATGAGCGCGTGATCTTCATCGGAGGAGAACTTGCGCAGAGCGTGCCGGTCTATGCGGTGCTCGATCTCAACCGGCGCTTGTCGAGATTGCGCACCCCGGACGGGCAGCCGCTCGCCACCGGCAATCTCAGCCTCAGCGAAAAGGCACCTGACATCATCGACGGCTACCAACTGCTATGGAGCGGCGAAATGCGGATGACGCTCGATATCTACCGCGACATGCTGATGGCGCTCGGGGCGGCGCTGACGGCGATCTATTTCCTACTGGTTGCTTATTATCGCTCGTTCCTCACCCCGCTGATTGCCATGTCCGCAGTGCCTCTGGGGGTCATCGGCATCTTTCCGGGCCACTGGCTGCTGAAAACCGACTTTTCGGCGACCTCCATCGTGGGCATCATCGCACTGTCCGGCGTGGTGATCCGCAACTCGCTGCTCATCATCGACTTCATCCAGGATAACCAGAAACATGGCATGCCGCTGGCGGAGGCGGCGCGGATGGCCGGCGCGGTCCGCCTGCGGCCGATCCTGCTCACCACGCTTGCCATCGTGCTGGGCTCGGCGATCATGATCCCCGATCCCGTGTTCGGCGGCCTTGCGATCTCGCTGATCTTTGGCACGCTCGTCTCGACCGTGCTCACTGTCTTCGTGGTGCCGATCCTCTATGAGCGCCTCATGCGCGCATGAGGCTTCCGTCCCATGCCGCGGCCCTAGGAAAGACGTTTGCGACGCAGGCTGACGAGCACGAGGATCGCCGCGCGCCGGATCCCGGTAGCGGGGCTTCCAATTCGGCTTACGTCGCGTGGTCGATATGTTCCAGCAGCGCCGCTGGCGGCGCATGGTCCGGCCTTCTCGCAAGATTGCGATAATGCCACGCGGCCTCTTCAAGGATGGAATCCGCTTCGATCCGGGCGTCTTTGGGACGACTTGATCTCAGCCCGGCCAGTTCGGCGGGCGAAAGGCCGGCCCTGAGATCGCGCAGTGCTCAGCCGTTGGCGGGCTGTCGAATGCCCCGCGCGTCGTGAGGAGGGCGAGCCGATGGCCCACCCAGCCTCCCACAGCGGCGAGAAGCCCGGCGATCTCGGGCGAAATGCCCCCTGCCCCCCAGACCGTCGTGCCGACAGCACGGTGCCGGCTTTGGGTGGGGTCAAGGTTGGCAGCAAGTTCGGCCTGCCGCACTGTACCAAGCCGCTGCGCCATCGCGAGGGTGTCCATGCCCATCGTGCTGGCCTCGATGCGGGCGAGGACGCGGCGCTGGCATGCCCATTTTTTGGCGCCGTAGAGGTCTCGGCATAATTGCGCAGGACCGGATGCTGCGCCTTCGCCCGCCTGACCGCACAGGCATCGGCAACCGTGACGATTTCAAGATCGGCGCGCAGCACGGCGTTGGTGGGCAGGCCGAGCGTACGCTTCGCGAAGGCTCGGCCATCACGGCCCCGCCATCCCTCCTTCCCAGCCGCCGCCGAGCGCAAGGAACAGCCGAACGCGATCCGAGGCGATGGACGCATCCGAGGCCGCCAGCGCCGCTTCGGTTGTGGCAAGGCTTCGCTGCGTGTCGAGCAGTTCAAGACCCGTTCCAAGACCGCCCCGAGTCATCCGGGCCTGGAGCCCGAAAGCCCTCCCGCTCTCATCACGCGCGACCCTGAGCTTGGCATTCTGGTCCAGATCGCGGGCATAGGTGCTGAGGACCGTCTCGGTTTCGCGGAGAGCTGCGAGGACGCTGCCGTCAAATGCCGCCAGCGTCGCGCGCGCCGCTGCATCGCTTTCCGCGATCCGCGCCCTGGCGACGCGTCGGTTCGGGAAGGACCACGAGATGAGCGGGCCGAAGCTGAACCGCAACGCCGAATCGTCGACCAGCCCACCCACGCTCCGCGAGGTCGTGCCGAGCGATGCGCCGAGGCTGACGCTCGGATAGAGGTCCGCCGTCGCCACTCCGATGCGCGCCGTCGCAGCCGCGAGCCGGCGTTCAGCTTCGCGGATGTCGGGCCGGCGCCGGATCAGCGCCATACCGTCGCCAATCGGCAGGGGGCGGTCGACGGAAGGGATGATCCGGCAGGTCGCGAGATTGGGCGGATAATCTTCGGGCGTCCGGCCGAGCAGCACGGCAAGACTGAATAGTGCAGCTTTGCGGCCTGCCTCGATCGGCGGCAGCGCTGCCTCGAGCTGAGCCAGAAGCGCGCGCGAGCGGGTAGCGTCGAGCGACGTGTAGAGGCCGGCGCGCACGCCTCTTTCGGTGAGGGCGAGGCTTTGCCGCTGCAGTTCGACCGAATGGCGGGCAACGGTCATCCGCGCGCCGGCCGCGCAGGCATCTCCATAGGCGCCGACCACTCCGGCCACGACCGTCGTGCGCGCAAGGTCATAGGCGGCGGCCTGCGCTTCCGCATCGGCCTGCGCGGCCTCGATCGTGCGCCGAATCCGGCCCACGACGTCGAGTTCATAGGATATGCCGACGCCGGCGTCGAAGGTTGCATGGGTCCCGTTGGGCGAGCCGAGACCGAGATTGGACGGCTCGCCCACCGATACGCCGCCCGCCGTGGAAGTCTGGACGCCCGCGCCGGCCTCGACCTCCTGGACAATCGCGCGCGCGCGTTCGAGATTGGCCGCCGCGACCCTGAGGTCGGTGTTGGCCTCGATCGCTTCCTGGACGAGCGCATCGAGCTGGGGAATAGCGTAGAGGCGCCACCAGCGCTGGGGCAAGGGTTCAGCCGAATAGGCCGGCGATTTTCCTTCGGCAAAGCTCGCGGGCCGATCCGAGATGCCTGCGGGCAAGGGCGGCGCCCGATAGCTGGGGCCGACCGTGGCACAGCCAGCGAGCATCAGCGCGCCCATCAGTCCGAGCGGCCTTTTCGTTCCGACGCGCCCCATCGTCATTCGCTCCGGCCGGGGCCGAGCGCATTTTCCGCGCCATTGAGCGTCACGGTGACCGTCCGGCCCGCGATCAGATCGATGCCGGGCGGCACCTTGTCGATGGCGATCCGCACGGGGATGCGCTGGGCAAGACGGACCCAGCTGAAGGTGGGATTGACATTCGCGAGTAGCGTTCCGGACGCGGTCGTCCGTTCGCGATCGTCAATGCCCGCCGATCGGCCTTCAACATGGCCAGAAAGCGGCCTATCCTCGCCCATTACCCGGATCGTGACGCGGACGCCGGGGCGGATGTGCGAAAGCTTCGTCTCCTCGAAATAGCCGGCAACGTAGTAGCTGTCGGAATCGACCAGCGTCATCACGGGCTGCCCGGCGGCGGCATAGGCGCCGGGGCGGAGCGAGAAATTGGTGACGATGCCGTTGACCGGCGCACGCACCTCGGCGCGCGCCAGATTGATGCGGGCGAGATCGCGATCAGCGATCGCCTGGGCATAGCGTGCGCGGGCCTCCTCGGCGGTGGAGCGGCGGTCGTCACGTTGCTGCCCCGAGACGATATCAGAGAGGGCCTGATAGCGGCGGTTCTCCCGTTCGGCGGCGTTCAACGTTGCCCGTGCCGTGGCGACAGCGGCCTCGGCCTGCTCAACGGCATTGCGCAGCCGAACATGGTCGATGGTAAACAGGATGTCGCCGCGCCTGACCACCTGGTTGTCGCGAACGTGGACCTGCTCGACCCGGCCCGACACGTCTGCCGCGAGAGGGACCACATCCGCCCTGATCTTCCCGTCGCGCGTCTGTGGCGCGTAGGTGTAGTAATTATAGAGGTGCCAGAAGACGAACACGCCCGCACCCACCACCAGCAGGGTGAGCAAGGGCTTGAGCAGGCGGAGGAGGGTATCGCGATCTAGGGTCATGGCGGGCACTTCAGGATGCGGTGACAAGGCGTAGAGCCAGAAAGGCGGTGCCGGTCAGGATGAGGAACAGGGCGGTGTCGAACAGCGGGCGCTGCCAGACGAGGCGGTAGAAGCTGATGGACTCGAGCACCCGCGACAGCAGCAGGCGCATCGCGAAGCCGAGGATCGCGCAGAGGAGCAGCGGCGAAACGAACACGCCCGCGATGTCGATTTCGCCGATCATGTCGCCGGTACCCAGGCCGGCGCGCGCTCGAACAGGGCGATGCGCAGACCCGCTAAGGCATGAATGGCGCGGTCGGGGCGAGCGCCGGGCGAACCATCTCCCGGCCAGAGCGCATCAAGTGCTTCGTCGATGAGCGCGAGCAGACGGGACGACGGCTGCGGCTTGTCGAACTCGCTGCGGAGTTGATCGAGAACCCGATCCGTCGCCTGCCGCCCATCGGCGGGAAGCGCGTTGCCCATCGAGCGCAGGTCGCGACGTTCGCGCCGACCCGCAGCCGGATGAGCAGGCCGGCGCTCCGCTCGACCTGCCCGGCTGCGGCAAGGCGCGCCGTCACCACCGAAATGCGGTCGAGCGCCCGCTGGACATAGCTGTCCCGCAACCGTCGGCTGGGCGACCGGCTCAGCCGCGCGATCTCGCGCGCTTCGATGCGGAGGACGCGCTGAAGCTGATGCTGCACGCCCCAGGTACGGAACAGGCCGGCGCCGAGAATGGCGGTGAATATGCCCAGCATGCTGGCGACGCTCGCCTCGACGAAGGTTCCGAAATCGGGCGGCGAATAATGGCCCTGTAGATTGATGTTGCTGAGCCCGAAGGCGAGGATCAGCGTCGCCATCGGATTGACGGCCGCCCAGACGCCCAGCGGCAGCATGAACAGGCCCATCATCATCGCAAAGGTCGCGAAATCGGCAGCGAGCGGGAGCAGGCCGTAGCACAGGATCCCCGCCAGCAGGGTCGCGAGCAGGGCGAAACGCGCGAACATTCCGATCGCTCTGCCAGGCTCGTCGCCGCCGCCGAAGAAGGCCAGCGCTATCGTGCTGAACAGGACGGCGTTCGCGCCTGATGCCAGCCCGTCGCATACCAGAGCCCGCAGAGGAGGGCGTAGGTTACGAGGATTCCCGCCGCGATCCGGGCAGCGTGATCAATGTCGGGGTTGAGCGGAAACGCCTGCGTCTCGCTGACTGTTCGCGCGAGCGCGGGCGCAAGCTTCGCCTTTCCGCTCAACGCCGCCTCGATCCGCGAAACCTCGCTCCAGAGCGTCAGCATTTCCGTCAGCATGTCGGCCAGCGCATCATGAACGAGTTGCTGCCACGCGCGCGCGTCACTGGCATCGAGCGGAAGCGAGCGCACGGCATCGGCCAGATCGGGTAGCGGTTCCGTACCGGCATCGAGATGGGCCCTGGCCGTGGCGAGAGAGGGTCGGAGGGCCAAGCGCTCCGCTTCGCCAAGGCCCGCGATGCGGCTGCCGATCGCGGAAAGGAGCGGGACTATGCGCAGCAGGCGTTGCTGGATCGCGAGCGCGTGCCGCAGGTCATCGCGATGGATCGTCGGATCGTAGCGCAGCGCACCGGTCAGCTGTGACAGGGATGTGATGTCGGCCAGCGTCTTTAGCCGGTCATGCTCTCCTTGGGCGTCCGCCTCATGGCCATCAAGGACATCCTTCGCCCAGGTCTCGATGCTGGGCAGCCAGCGATGCAGGCGCGCGCGTAGCGCACCTTCAAGAGAACGCGGAGCGATCACGCCGTCAACGAGGGTCGTCGCGAGGATGCCGAGGGTGATTTCGCTGACCCGCGCCACAACGGTATCGAACATGATCTCCGGATGATCCACACCGGCGACCGCCACCAGCATGAGCGTGATCGCGAAAAGCTGGAAGCCGTAGCTGCGCGGCGTGCGGTCGAGGAAAGAAATACCGAACGCCAGGGTTGCCACGATTCCCGACGCCGCGATCAGCAGCAGCGGCGCGCTCGCAAACAGCGCGACCATGGCAAGCGTGACGAAGCCGGCGCAGAAAGTTCCGGTGAAGCGATAGACGGCCTTCGACCGGATCGCCCCGCTCATGGAGTTCATGCAGACGCAGCAGGTGACAAGTGCCCAGTAAGGATTGGGCAGGCCGATCCGCACCGCTATCGCGAATGCGATCATGCCCGCGACGAACAGCTTAACAGAGAAGATCAGCTGATCGGCGCTGACTTTCATCGGCCCGTCCGCGCCTGCTGCAGGAACTGACCGATCCGTTCCTCGAACAAACGCAGCGTGCGCGTCGTCGTTTCGATGTCCTGCATGGTAAGATCACCAAGGAGATCGTCGCGGAGCCGCGTGACCGCCTTTTCCATCTTCTTCGCAAGGTCACGACCTTTCGGCATGACATGGATCGTCTTGATGCGCCGGTCCTCGGGAGAATCGCGCCGCTCAAGCAGGTTGGCGGCTTCGGCCTGGTCGAGAATGCGCACCATGCCGCCCGGATTGACCCCGACTTCCTCGGCCAGCGCGTTCTGCCTGACACCCTTGTCTCCATGACGGGACGCCAGAATGAGCGCCGAAATGAGCGATGCGGGAAGTCCGAAGTCGGCGAGTGCGAGACTGACTGCCTGAACCCAGACACGCCGGATCGGCTGCAAAGCGTTCGTGAGTTCAAAAAGCGTGACGGGGCTGGTTCTGGATCGGTCGCGGGGCATGCGCGGCTACCTAGTCCATCATCCGATTGCGTTCAATATGCAATCATTGCCTTAACAATTAAATTGGGCAGACTGAACACGCCAGTGAGCCATGTGGTGCGCAAGATCAGCGGTTACCGGTCTTCTGACAAGAACGGCGAATGGCTCACGATGTCGGACGCGGCCGCCAAACTCGGAGTCCCGCAAGTCAAGATCCAACGCTTCCTCAGGAATGGCATATCGCCGCCGAGCAGGTCATGCGCTACGCGCCCTATCAAATCCGCTCCAGCGACCTCGAAGACGAGTGGATCAAGGCCAAACTGGCGCGCCCAATCCCGTGTCGCGCCGAAGACGACAACCAGGAATCGCTATTTTCCGACATTGGAAAAGATCCCATGATAAGAGTTGGATAGCGGCCTGAGGGGGCTCAGAGTCGGTTTGCTAGCAACCACTCTGAAAGGATTTGCCATGTCAGCAGACCCCATCTCGCAGCCTGCCGCCATCCGTGTTGATCTTGGCGCAATTTTCGTCTCGCTGGAACTCGCGAAATCGACCGGGCTGGTGACTTCTCTATCGCCGGGTAGCGAAAAGATGTCCCATCACTCGGCGCCGGGCGGCGATGCTGGCCTGCCTGGATGCCCTGCGTGACAAGGCACAGGCCCGCGAGGGCCAGCGCTATCCGGTGATCGCTATTCAGGAAGCGGCGCTCCACGGCTTTTGGATTCATCGCGCTCTGGAGTCGGAAGATTGGATCACCAGCCATGTGGTCGACGCCGCTTCGGTTGCGGTCTCGCCGCCTCCGGCGGGCAAAGGCCGACGGGATTAATAGCGAGACGCTAGTGCGTACCCTGATGGCGTGGATGCGCAGTGAGCCAAGGGTTTGCTCGATGATTCGCGTGCCAACGATCGAGGAGGAGGACCGTCGGCGGCAAGCCGTTGCCCTTGCATCTCGAGGCGCAGCTCAATCGTGAGCTCGATCGTCTCGAGCTGCTCACCGAACAGATCAAGCGCGTTGAAGCCAAGCGTGACCACATGTCAGAGACGTCGCCGCAGGCGATGCTTGTCACGCTTCAGGGCATAGGCCCGTAGTTTGCGAACGGCGTGGGAGCGCATGGCTCCGTTGATTATCGGGCGTCCTGATCAGAAAGGTTCGACCTGAGCTTATTGGCTTGCAGCGCGATAGCGGCCATGGCCGACCTTCATGAGCAGTCTTTCGTCGCACATGGGAGAAAGATAGCAGCGGGGAATACCGATATCTGTGAGATCCTTCGTCCTCACTTCGCCTCGGTCTCGTGCGAAGGCTACAGCGCGCTCTCTCAATGACAGCTTCGAACCTGCCGCCAGCCTAACGCGCTCTGCGCGATCACGATCGCGCTTTCGTATGCCATATGTTGGTTCTCGTGGGGAAGCGAGGGGCGCATCTGCAGCAAATCTGCGGGATGAATCGTGATGCTGAAATGAAGGGCTTCTCGCTAAAGCACGGTATCGTGATATAGATTGTTTGGCTTGCTCCGATACGAATAGCAAAATTGTTTTAGACGTATCCTGAAATGGCAGCCAGTGTCCCAGCAACCGCCGTATGGAGTTATGATACGACGAGCTTGCTGCTAGGAATGACTCGCTGCTCCAGCAGCGAGGCCCAAGCGCTGAGCGCCTCCTTGCGCGGTTCGAATAGTTCGGACTTATTGTAGACCCGCATGATCTTGGATCGCGTAGCGGTCGCGACATGATTAAGGATGCGATCCGCAACATGGGGAGGAATTCCCAAAATTTCGCAGCCATGCGTATTGAAGGTCGTCCGAAGATCGTGAACTACCCAGTGTGGCATCTCGGGGGTCTCTTCATCCCCCGTCCGTTTGATACGAGCCGCCTGAATCGCTTGATCTAATCTGCGCCGTCCCTTGGTGAAACCGGAAACGGGCGTATCACCTGTGGTCGTGAAAACGAGCTTGGAGTCCTTGGGGCGATCCGGATGCTCCATCGCTTCGATGATGATCGATCGCGCCAGTCTGGAGAGCGGCACGCGAAGCGCATTATTCATCTTGGTGCGGGCACCTGGTAACAACCACACAGCGTCGCCGGGCGCCCGATCGCTCGCAAGATCAAGATGCTCGACCGGCATCGCGGCCACCTCTTCGCGTCGATTGGGGAGGACGATCAGCAACCGAAAAAGCTGGGCGAACGGATAGCCCAATGTGCCGGCGGCGGCCCATATCTCTTTGAGCTCACCGATTGTGTGAAACCGCTCGCGCTCATTTTCCTTGGACGGCTTGCGCACTTTCTCCGCCGGATTTTCGGCCAAAACGCCTTCGTCGACGCACCAGTGAAGAAGGCAGATGCGTAGGCGAGATTCCTGTTAGCGGCGATCGGGGCAGTTTTGGCATGCTTTTTTACGAGATCGGAAATCTCTGCCTTCATGATCGATTCGGGTTGTCGATTGAGCAGAGTGCGCAGGAGCCCCCGCTTGCCGTCGAGCGCTCGCTTCGTCTGCGCGCCGCGACGGTGCTGCGAAAGCACGGCCTTGTCATAGTCCTCGATCACCTCGGAGAGGGTTTTGCGGTTGAGCGAAGCAATCGCCGCAGTTCGCCGCGCGACCCGCTTGCGTTCGTTGGGATTGCTACCCTGGTCGATTTGCGTCCGGGCGACGCGGGCAGCTGCACGAGCTTCTGCGATCCCCATGCCCGGCCAGGTTCCAAGCTTGATCCGAGTGCGCTGGCCATCCTGCAGGCGCACTGCGAGAGACCAGCTCGCGCCGCGTTCGCCGGCTCTGATAAGAAGTCCGGCTTCCTTATCGTCCCGAAGCTCGATACGCTTCCCCGGCTCGGAGCGGAGTTTGGCAATTGCAGCCTCAATGCCGTTCTTTGTCAAGGATATAGCCATGGACGTAACTCGCAAAGTGAGAGAATAGAGCTTCTATGGGTGCCGTATGGATGTCAAAATGGCCTTGACCGCCCGTGTTCGATCATACATTCAGACGGAGAAATATGGAAGAGGTTCTCTGATATTATTCAGTAAGTTCAGCAAGATAAATCAATGCGCACGAGCCTTGATGGAAGGTGACGGAAGCAGACGGAATCTTCTTAAAACGACTCTTAATCAGCGGGTCCTTGGTTCGAGCCCAAGTGCGTCCACCAAATTTTCCTAGCAAATACAGTAACTTAACCCGCTCGGCGGTTCGGTCTTACACCGTGCTGCGGCGGTCGTGTAAGAGCTATGTAAGAGTGCGGGGTGAATCGCCCCGCTCATAGCAGCGCCCCACACCGCTAGGTGCAGGGCGCTGGCAGCGTCAGGCGGGAGGAGACCCGTCCCCGCTGCTGGACCCGATGTTAGATGGCGGGGGTCGGTGTCCTTAACCCCGGCGCGGCGAGCAAGATGGCACTCCCGCGCTAACTGAACCTGTCCTCGTCGCCCCTGCATCCCTGTGCGCCGTCGCACAGTCGCAGGCGCAGAATGTCCTCCGAGAAAAATGGGCGACGGCACTTCATGCACCGCTGCCAGCCGATCTTCCTGACCACGCGCGGCGGGCTGGCATCCGCGTCCATAACCGGCTCCCGGCGCACGCACCCGTCATACGCCCAGCGCTTCGGGACAATCATGCCCTGCCAGTCCACACCCTTCTTGGCGGGGAAGCTGAACGTGTCGTGCGGGGCATAGACCTTGGCGGGCGGCGACGATGGTTGCTGATGGTCCCGGTCGCGCCATGCTACCATCCACGCGGGTTCACCGTCAGCCTGCATATGCCTGCCCCCATGTCCCGTCCGTTTCCCAGCGCCGCAGGCACGCGACAAGATCAACCATGTCGTCAGCGGCAAGCGCCCCGCTCTCGACCCCCGGCAGCACCTCGCGCTCAACCCATGCGTCAAAAGAGCCATACCAGACGGAAATCAGCGACGGCTTCGGCTTCCCGGCATCCTCCAGCCGCGCCAACCGCTTCTGCAATGCCCGGACGCCCGCCATGTGGTTATCGCAGTCCCAGCCGCTCGCGCATGTCAAACGGCAGGTCCGGCGCACCGGCACGGACCGGCAGTGGCAGAGGCGCAGGTGCAGGTGCGACAGGCTCAGGCTCGGCAGTGACCACAGGGGCTGGCACCGGCACCGAGCCGCAACCCATGCGCCCCAGCACTGCACGGATGCGCGGTCCAGCTTCAAGGGCATGGGCGAACCAGTAGGCAGTGATTGCCTGCTCCTCCATCATTGCAGCGAAGTGACGGGGTGCCAGCGCAGCGCGAATCTCCGCCTGCTGGTCCCGCTCAATGCGGCGGCGCTCCGCCAACGAAATGTCAGCTTTCATATGTCACCTTGAGTTGGCGCAGGACGTGGAACATGTCGGCGCGGATTTCCGGGTCGTCGCTGTCGCGCATCACTTCAGCGGCGGTTGTTACGATCATCCGGCGCAGTTCCCCGCGCTCCCGACCGTCCATGCCAGCGATTGCTTCGCGGTAGGGGTCCCAGCGCTTCGTGCGGAAAATGTCGTTATGGTTGAGCGGCACGACATAGACCGGGCGCGCCATCTGGTCCGCGATGGCCACAGCCCAGTCCAAGCATTCCTTATAATGCTTGATAGGCAGGTGACGCAGCTTGCGAGCGCATACCGTTCCGGGCGTGTCGCCCTCACCGAACAGGATCACCTCGACCATTACGTCATCCGGTTCCGGTGCCTCGGTGATGACCGTGTTCCGTTGTGTGGTTATCGTCGTCATGCCCGTCCCCCTACGATGGGATTTTCGATGTTGCCGGTCGTTCTCGATCCGCTGGCAAACGACGCCCATTTTGCTGTTTGCACGCTCACCCTTGCTTCTCCTCAAGGGCGGCGATCCGGGCCTCCAGCTCCTCGCTGGCGCGCACGTCCGCGAGCGATTTGATGCTGTCGATGATGAGCCTGCCCACGTCGGGCGCGACCGCCCCCGCCGCAACAGCGTCCAGCACCTGGGCGACCTGATCGCTGATCGGTGCGGTAGCATCGAACTCGAAGTTCACCTTCTCGGCCTGCGCCTTGATACTGGGCAGGCACTTGGCAAGAACGATGCTTGCCGCGTTCGTATCGCCCTCAAGGGCGCGACCGACCAGCACGGCAACGATGTTGCGCATTTCCTGAAGCATCTGCTCGGTGGCGAGCAAACGCCGGTCGGGGCGACCGGGTGGACGCCCGCGAGGGTTGCCGCTCACTCCGGGTTGCCATGCGGGGTTGCCCGGACCACGCGGTTCGGAAGGGATAGGCGGCGGGGTGGGCTTCCAGTCCGTTCCCCAAGGCGGTGCAATCTGTTCGGTCATCGGATGCCTCGGATTGTTTAGAACAAGGATCAGACGACGAACGACTTTTCAGCCGCCGCCTTTGCTGCACGAAGTTTCTGCACTTTTGCTTGTTTCGCCCCGACCGCCTTTTCCATCTCACCAAACAGCAGGCCGCCACGCTCCCCGATCAGTTCGAGACCGGCCTTCGCTGCCCGCAATTGCTTGGCTGCACGAGGGTTCGTCTTTTCGTGATACAGGCGGAGCAACATGGCCTGAACCTCCGGGGTGATGCCGCACAGGTAAGCTGGCCCGCCGATGCAGGCTCCGACCGTCCGTTCGTCGCCCGCCTCAATCGCCTTCTGGATGAACCCCATTCGCTGCCCTTCGGGCAGGCTGTGGACATACGACCGAATCTCGCCCGACATCGCGCCGACGCCCCTGCCCTCAAGCGGCTGGGAAAGGTCGCGCTCAAGCCCCTCGACCACGCGGGTCAGGTTGCTGGTGGCGCTGTCGAACCGCTTGGCGAGGTTCAGGGTCAGCTTGTCGGCAAGGTCTTGCGTGGCAATGACCTGTTGCGCTTCGTTCCAAGTCGGGTTCGTCTTGGCAGCTTCACGGGCATCGTGGACGCGCCCGACACCGATATAGGCTTCGGTGAAGGCCGACTGGACACCGGCAAGAATGCTGGCACTATCGTCGTCGTATCCATCAAGCGCTTGCACGGTATCAGGATGAAAAGATGGGGTAACGCGGGTGTCGATGTTATCGGACATTTGGGCTTTCACTTTCGGATGAAAGATACACTGCCCTTACACGGTAGCTATTCGTGTTGTAGTTCCGCAATATGTTCGCAGTAAAAACAAATAGTTCCATAGTTAATTATTTCTTGGAACGCCTTACTGCACATTTTAGGCTCGGCGATTTGGGCGTGATGACCACGCTGGCGCGGTGCGCTGTGGGGCGCGCACAGCGGCGACAGGGGTGCAGCGCCACCCTAGCGAGTGTAAGCGCGGTTTCGCGCCCCAGCGCCCGGCGCAAGCGCCTGTGCTATGCGCCTTGCTTGAGCCGCAGGGGGTAATACTGGCCTGCACGACGACGCTTCTTGTCAAACAGCGATCCCATCATCTTACCCCATGCGGTCATGCTCGCGAGGGTCACATTGGCAAGCCGCTTGTCAGGTCGGTTCGCGCCATATTTCTTGGCGTGGCGCAGGTAGCTTTCATACAGAGTTTCGGCTTGCGTCCATTCGCGGGGCTGGCTTGCGGTATCGGTGCAGCGGCGAACCCAATCATCGAAAGCGTCGGTGCGCAGCACGGCACTATATTCAGCTACCTTCTTGCGAGCAGCCTTGAGCTTCTTGAGGTTTGTCGTGTCCGGCTTTTTCGGTTTTAGCCGTTCAGAAGGCTCTCCCCATGGCGGCAGTTTGGATTGCGCAGCTTCCGTGATTGCTTCCATCGTCGCCCGAAAGTCCGGGTCCGCCATGCGCGCCTCATATTCTGCCAAGCGCTGCTCGTATGCTACCCGCGTTGCGGGGGCGATACCATCCCAGCAAGGTTCTTCCGGTTTCTTCGGACGCGGGTTTAAGGGCAGCGAACCGGGCTTCGGCTTCGCACGCGGGGGCAGGAAGAATTCGGGTTCTTTGTCGCTCATGATACGATGTATGGGGTGTATAGTTTAACGAGACGTTCGAGCTGCGCCGAACCATACACACCCTACATCAACGAAACAGCCAATGCACGCCAGCGGCGACACCAAAGATCACGGCGTGCTGGACGAGCGTGACCACAAGTAGCTGGACGTTCGCGCCCGCCATTGAAGTGCCAGGGCGACCCGATACCGGCAGACCATTGCGCTCGCGCGCGGCACGCATGTTCGCTGAGACGCGCATGATGTGCAGGCCAATCACTGCCACCGGCACTGCGAGCCAAGGCCAGAACAAATACCAGCCCGCTATCGCTGAACCAATCCAAAGCGCAAATACGACGATTGCCATCGCCACCCCTCCCCCAACTGAACAAGCGTTTCTATCACCGAATGCCGGAATGACCACAGGGCAGCGCACGGGACCGGCTGTAGTGCAATAGCGTGTAGCCTCCCTAGAGAGTAAATATATGACCCAAATAACGCTCTTTCTGGCGAAATACGAGAGATCGGGGGTAGTATGGCTAACACACTAACACACACATATTTTACATAAAATCCCTAGGGTTTTCGCGGGTTTGGGGCGTTAGCCTCGCCGAGGCTATAGCGGGCTGCCTATAGCCCGAAGGTCAGGTAGTGGCGCGGGCTGCAAGGCTAACGCGCCCACCGGCGGCAGCCCGCGAATACTATCGCTCAACCGGGATCAACCAGCCTGTAACCCTCGCCGTGATAGTTATAGCTCTCCCCCATCGCGACGCGCTTCACTTCCAGCAGTTTGCCGTTCGCCATGGCGGACTTGATCGCGCCAACCATAGCCGCCGTATGTTTGAGCGGATGGTTCTCGAACATGGACAGGCGTTGGGTTCGCTGCTGAATGTATCTGCGCGGAACGATACCTGCATCCCGCATCGCCTTGCCATGCTTATAGTCAGCCAGCTTTTTGTGGTTATCAGGGAGTCGAAGGAACTCAACGCACAAGTCGATCACCTTCTGCTCGCGCCCGCTGTCAGTGCCGACGCCCACCTCGCCAGCGTCAATGCGACCCAAGAACGTGCCGTTGCCGTATTCAACGAGACCGATGGCCCACTGCGCTTGCTCTTCGGTTACAACGGGATTGAGGTAGTTATCACCGACAGCGAGCAGGGCAGCGATCCGAAGGGCCTTAAGGTGGGAACGGTTCCACACTTGCCGCTTTGCCTCGTCGTCGCCCGACGCGCGGACGCCCTCAGCGCACTTCCCGTCAAACCGCTCAAGCAGCTCCCACGCACCCGCGCTGTATGCCACCGTCTGATTATTGCCCGCTCCGATAGACATGTCTGAATGGGTCATAAGTCCGGCGAGATACGTCACCAGCTTTTCAGGCGGGCATTCGATCTGAGCGCGGTTCTTTTCTGGCCTGTCGCCGAGATATTCAATGACGCAGAACCGTGACATGAAGCCGTCCTCCATCATGGCGGGCGTCAGGGACTCGTAAAACGTCCCCGGTGTCGTCTCGCCAACGATGCTGAACGCGATCCCCTTCACCGACTCCACATTCTTGTCTTGGTCGCTGTAGGTGATCCCGCCCGTGACACTGTTCGGAGCGGACTTGCTGTAGAGGTTTGTCATCTGTGTTCTGAGCGTCTGCATACTCGGATCTCTGTTCGCTGACATAGCAAGGAACCTGCGCCCGATTTCCGCGCTCACATTCACGAAACATTGGTTGTGCGCGCACGCCTTAATGAGCGCTGGTCCAGATGCGTATTCGGTGAAGTCAACGAAGTTCCCTGCCACTGGGCAGAGCGGCAGTGCGGCGTTAATCAGGTCCGAAATGCCGTCGTGCATCGCCTCCTTGCCAATGCCCGACCGGGCCACGAGGACGATATACAGGTTGAGGCCGCTCTTGGGGATCACCCAAACCTTGCCACAGATACCAGCCATGAACCCTAGCGCCGCCGTGATAGCAACCTCCGGCACCGGGAGCAGTGCGTTCTGATAGATGAAGCGCGCCACGTCCCCGACGAAGCCCGGTGGCATGGGCAGCGCACCTTGCACGGGTGGCGCGGGAACGTCAGCAGCATATGCGCCGCCACCCGATGCCTGCGCTGCTGCATCAAGCTTCCGTTGGAAGTCTGCCCTCTGCTCTGCCTGAATGCGCGCAAGTTCTGCATCAGCCTTAGCGAAGAAGTTGGGACCAAGGGTGATATGAGGCTGCTCAACCATGACGCACCTCCTGCCGGGTCGGGCTAGGAGGGGATTTCTGCCCATCGCCATCTGCATCCGAACAATTTTTAGCGCTGCACGAAAATTGCCAATAATGTTCGGGGCATGATGTTTGCGACCTATCGCCGCTTTCGGTTACATTGGTGCTGTTCACTTTGATACTCCGGGCGGTGGGGGTGGCTCCCTGCCGCCTATTCATGAATGGGGTCATGCGTTGCCGGGGTGGCTCACGGTCGCGGCGCTGGTGCTGGTGAAGGTGCGCGCTGCCTTCCACGCCTCGATCTCGGCGGGGTCGTATGCGACACCGGCCTGCTTGGACTCGCCCAGCTTAATGAAGCGCGGCCCCTTGCCCTTGCACCGCCAGATTTTCAGGGTGACGGGCGAAATGCCCAGCGCGGAGGCAGCGGCGTTGCTGTTCAGAAGTGTGGTCACTCATCGGCTCCATCCGCTGTAACCAAGCGTCAGGGTGAACGCTCCACCATGGAGCCGATAGGATTACTGGATGCCCCAAGTATCGAGGCAGTGCAGTAGCAACAGTATATATAAGTATGTTGGGAAAGTGTTTGATAATATGCGCAGTTCCGGCAACTTTTTACTTGCGGCATCTGGCTACACTTTGATGTAGGGTGTGTATGGTTTGAGGGTCCGCCAGCAGTGCGATAAACTATACACACTATACACCACAGCCGCGCCACTGATCGGCAAAGATCAGGTCGGCAGATTTTTGTTTCGTAAACCGATCAGGGGGTGATTTGGCGGGGGGCCGGCTCCGACCGATTTTGCCTGAAAAGCGCAATTTGGGCTGGCTGGGCCGACCTTCGCTGTAAGGCGGCGTGGGGCGCGATCGCCGCGCTGCCGCCCCTAACCCTGCGGCGCGCTACCGTCGCCCCCTGTGCGCTCGGCTGTGCGCTCCCCGCCGTGCATCACGCTCGCTTGGGCAGCGCGACCACGTTGCCAGCGGCGGCAATCAACCCCTGCTGCTCAATCCAATCACCGATTTGCTGGACCTCCTTGTGAAGCCATTGCAGGTTCGTCAGGTCGAAATAATTGTTCGATGTGGTGTCGTTCTTGGGCGGTTTGTGGCCGGTGAGCAGATCAGTCTCGAACTTGCCAACTCGGCATTCGCGTATGCAGATGTTGGTGAACGTGCGGCGGAGGTCGTGGAGCGACAGGTGCTGACCGGCTATCTCGCCCACGGTTTCCATCGTGGCACGCGCGTCCATAATCCGCCCGGTCTTGCCCCATGACGGGAACACAAACGGACTTTCCGTGCCGTCCTCCAGCGTGCGGCGCGGGCGGGACTTGAGCAGCGCAACGGCCTGACTGCTGAGCGGGAGCCAGATGGGCTTGCCACGCTTGCGGTTTATCAGATGCCAGCGGCTCTCGGACGGGTTGTGGTCATCAATAACCACGCGATCCCATGTCAGCGCCGCAGCTTCGTCACGACGCGCGCCGGTCAGCAGAAGGAAGATGGTGAGGTCGATACCAGCAAGCGCATCCCGGCTACGCGGGTCTGCGCGATCTTCTTGTAGCTTGTTCCACACCGCGCCCACCTTCGCCTTGTCGATATAGCGTTCGGTGCGGTCGCCTGTCTCCGCCCAATGATTTTTGAGCGCGGTCACAGGGTTACGCTCAATGACTGGCTCCCCGTCAGCGCGAACGTATTCGTCCATTGCATACCGAAACAGGATGCGGAGCGTGACGAACGCCGCATTGGCGCTGGCGGGTGCAGCCTTCTTCCCTTCGAGACCCTTTTCAGCAATCTCCCGATGGCGCTCCTGCACCATATCGCGCGTGATGCTGGCGATGGGCTTGTCCTTCCAAGACGCGAACACCTTCTCGACGTGACGGCGATACTCCGCTGCCGTGCTGGCTTTCAGCTTACCCGGTCGGGCCACATACGATTCCAAAACTTCCTGAAGCGACACTGCCAGAAGTTCGTCCTCTGCCCGCTTCGCAATTTCCGCCTTTTTCACCTCGATGGGGTCGATGCCCATTTTCATCGTGCGAATGTATTCCTCCGCGACCGTTCGCGCCTGATCGACGGTGAACACACCATACTCGCCAATGGTAATGCGCCGCTCTTTGCTCTGCCCCGCGATCATGCGCTGGACAATGAAGCTGGCTGCACCGGAGGCTGTGACGCGCAAACCGAACCCCTTGGTCTCGGTGTCCACATAGATGACCGTGCCGGTGCCAGGTTTCCGCACCCGGTCGATATTCGTTTTGGTGAGCTTCATTTTTGGCATAGCGTGCCTCGTGTAAGAACAGTGTAAGAGCGCTGCATATACTTACGCTAACTTGCACATACCGTCCACGGGCTAATTTCCGTTTAATATCAAGATACTTACATACCTGCGCATACCTCTGCAAACTTGCGCAAACCTCGTAGCAGTCAAACTCTTAATCAGCGGGTCCTTGGTTCGAGCCCAAGTGCGTCCACCATATTTTCCAAAGATAAAAGCAACTTGCATCTTAGATGATGACACCATCACACTGCTGCGCATTCGCGCAGGAGTGCGAGCGGCCATATTATGCTGCTGACCAAGATGCACCGCTCAAGCAAGAGAGTCGCCATCCTCAAACCGCAGCACGCGGCCATGGGGCGTTGCCGAGCAACACATCCAAAGCCCTTGATGCTGCGATCGTTGAATTCAAGCCGCCATGCCTCGGCATGGGGAAAAGCCGCGCAGTTTGCACGAGACTGAAGATCATTCTGTAGAAGAATGGTGCGGGCGGTCGGAATCGAACCGACACTCCTTGCGGAACCGGATTTTGAGTCCGGCGCGTCTACCAGTTTCACCACGCCCGCACGGCTGGGAGAGGCCAAATGGCAAAATCCGACGCGATCGTCCAGCCGAAAATGGGCTTGCCTGTCCCAAGGATCGATTAGCGCCGATTTCGGCATGTGTTGCGGTGCGCGCAAAGGGGCGATAGCCTGGGTTGCGCTATGATCCGCGTACGTTATAAGCCCGCTTCGTGCAGACATAGATAATTTCAACGGAGAAGGACCATCCTTTGACCGAATCGTCTGCTACGTTCCTGTTATTTGGCGCCACTGGTGATCTGGCGCGCCGCATGATCTTTCCATCGCTCTATAATCTGCTCGCCGATAATTTGCTGCCCGACGATTTTCTGATCGTCGCGTCGGCACGGTCGCCGATGAGCGACGAGGATTTTCGTGGTGATGTCGATGCCGCGTTGCGCCAGTTTCTGGCGGCGGATCGCTATGATGCCGATACCGCTGCGACATTTGGCCAGATGATCGTCTATCAACCGGTCGAGGCGGGCAAGGCGGACCAGTTCGTGGCGCTGGCCGAGCGTATCGACGGGCGGCTCGACCGCGGCCTGTCGGTCTATCTTTCCACCCCCCCGTCGCTGTTCGCGCCCACAGCGCAAGGGCTGGCCGAAGCGGGCCTCATCACGCCGCTGACGCGGATCGCGATGGAAAAGCCCATCGGCAAGGATCTGGCATCCTCCAAGGAGGTCAATGACGGCATCGGCGCGATGTTCGCTGAAGAGCAGATTTTCCGCGTCGACCATTATCTGGGTAAGGAAACGGTGCAGAACCTGTTGGCGCTGCGCTTTGGCAATGTGATGTTCGAGCCGCTGTGGAATGCCACCGCGATCGACCATGTTCAGATCACCGTCGGCGAGACCGTGGGGCTGGAAGGGCGCGTATCCTATTATGACGGCGTCGGTGCCTTGCGCGACATGGTGCAGAATCACATGCTGCAGATCCTGTCGATCATCGCGATGGAGCCGCCCGCCCGCATGGACCCAACCGCCGTGCGCGACGAGAAGGTGAAGGCGCTGCGGTCGTTGCGGCCGATGACAGCGGAAACGGTCAAGACGCATAGCGTACGCGGCCAATATACGCCGGGCGCGGTCGGCGGCCAGATCGTGACCGGCTATGCCGATGAACTTGGCCAGCCATCGGATACGGAAACCTTCGTGGCGCTGAAGGCGCATATCGATAATTGGCGCTGGCAGGGCGTGCCCTTCTACCTGCGCACCGGCAAGCGGATGCCCGCACGCCAGTCCGAAATCATGATCCAGTTCAAGCCGGTGCGCCATTCCATCTTCGGCCGCGACGGGCATGGAACCGGGCTGGAGCCCAATACGCTGATCATCCGGTTGCAGCCGGAGGAATATATTCGCCTGCTCATCATGTCGAAGCGGCCGGGGCTGGAGCGCCAGGTGCTGCTGGACGAAGTGACGCTGGACGTATCGCTGACCGCTGCCTTTGCCGGGCAGCGCCGGCGGATCGCCTATGAACGGCTGATCCTGGACCTGCTAGCAGGGGACCAGACCCTGTTCGTGCGCCGCGACGAGGTCGAGGCGCAATGGACATGGATCGATTCGATCATAGACGGGTGGAAAGAGGCCAATATGAAGCCCGCCGCCTATTCATCGGGGAACTGGGGGCCGTCATCGGCCATTGCCCTTATCGAACGAGACGGAGCAAGCTGGCATGACTGAACTAAACCCCGTAATCGCCAAGGTGACCGAGCGCATCGTCGCGCGAAGTGCCAAGCGTCGCCGCGCCTATCTCGACCTGATCGAGCGCGGGCGCGAAGCGGGCACCAATCGCGACCAACTATCCTGCGGCAATCTGGCCCATGGCTTTGCCGCCAGCGGCGAGGACAAGCCCGCCATCCGCACCGGGCGCGCGATGAATATCGGCATCGTCACCGCCTATAATGACATGCTCTCGGCGCATCAGCCTTATGGCCGCTACCCCGAGCAGATCAAGATCGCGGCGCGCGAAGTGGGTGCCACGGCGCAGGTCGCGGGCGGCGTACCCGCCATGTGCGACGGCGTGACGCAGGGCCAATCGGGCATGGAATTGTCGCTGTTCAGCCGTGACACGATCGCGCTGTCGACTGCCGTGTCGCTCAGCCATGCGATGTTCGAAGGCGTCGCGCTGCTCGGCATTTGCGACAAGATCGTACCGGGTCTGTTGATGGGCGCGCTGCGTTTTGGCCATCTGCCCACCATCCTCATTCCTGCAGGACCGATGCCCTCCGGGCTCGCGAACAAGGAAAAGGTCCGCATCCGTCAGCTCTATGCCGAAGGGAAAGTGGGCCGCGACGAATTGTTGGAGTCCGAAAGTGCCAGCTATCATGGCGCTGGCACCTGCACATTCTACGGCACGGCGAACTCCAATCAGATGATGATGGAAGTGATGGGCTTGCACATGCCCTGCGCCTCGTTCGTCAATCCGGGCACGAAGCTGCGCAGCGAATTGACCCGCGCGGCGACGCATCGACTGACCAGCATTGGGTGGGATGGCGAGGATTATCGCCCGCTCGGCCATTGCGTGGATGAAAAGGCGATCGTCAACGCGATCATCGGCTTGATGGCCACAGGCGGCTCGACCAACCATGCGATCCATCTGCCCGCGATCGCGCGGGCCGCTGGCATCGCCATCGACTGGACCGACTTTGCCGAAATCTCCAATGTCGTGCCGCTGCTGGCGCGGGTCTATCCCAATGGATCGGGCGATGTGAACCATTTCCATGCGGCGGGCGGCATGAGCTTCATCATCCGCGAACTGCTAGACAGCGGCCTGCTCCACCGCGATATCCTGACTGTCGCGCGCGGCAACCTGACCGACTATGGCAAGGAGCCGGTGCTGGAAGACGAAGCGCTGCAATGGCGTGACGTGCCCGCGTCGCGTGACGAAAATATGCTGCGTCCTGTCTCCAATCCATTCAGCGCGGATGGCGGCATGCGCTTGCTCGCGGGCAATCTTGGCCGCTGCGTCATGAAGGTCAGCGCGGTCGACCCGGCGCTGTGGACGATTGAAGCGCCTGCCGCCGTCTTCCATACGCAGGACGACGTGCTGCGCGCCTTCAAAGCGGGTGAACTGGAGCGCGACGTCATCGTCGTCGTCCGCTTCCAGGGGCCGAAGGCGAACGGCATGCCTGAACTGCACAAACTGACCCCGGCGCTAGGCGTGCTGCAGGATCGCGGGTTCAAGGTCGCGCTGGTGACCGACGGGCGCATGTCCGGCGCATCCGGCAAGGTGCCCGCCGCCATCCATCTGTCGCCCGAAGCCTTGGGCGGCGGCGCGATCGGCAAGCTGCGCGACGGCGATAAAGTCCGGGTCTGTGCCGAGGATGGCGTGATCGAAGCGCTCGTCGATGCGGCGGAGTGGGACGCGCGGGAGATCGCCCCTGCCCCGCCTCCGCCCTATGATACGGGCCGGGAGTTGTTCGCGCTGTTCCGCCATCATAGCGACCTGGCTGAACAAGGCGCGTCGCCATTGCTGGCGGCGATGGAAGCCGAAATCTAAAATCCACCGTCATCCCAGCGAAAGCTGGCATCTCCCTTCTTCCCCCTTGCATTGGTCGAAGACAGGGAGATCCCAGCTTTCGCTGGGATGACGGATAAAAAGAATGGGATGCCCTGATGACCGACATCATCGCCGCCGACATTGGTGGCACCAACGCGCGCTTTGCCCGCGCATCGCTGGACGAACGTGGCGTGCCGACGCTGGGCACGGTGCGCAAATATAAGGTCGCCGACTATCCCAGCCTGCAATCCTGCTGGCAGGCCTTCGTCAATGACGAAGCGAAGGCCGACGAAACGCCGCTGCCGAACGCCGCGGCCATCGCCTTTGCCACTGCCATCGGGCGCGAAGTCATCAAACTGACCAACAGCAATTGGGTGATCCACGCCGATACGCTGGCGGCCGATCTGGGCATGCGCAGCGTGCGGTTGGTCAATGATTTCGAGGCCGTGGCCCATGCCGTGTCTCGCCTGCCCGATGAGAACCTCCCGTTGATATTTGGTAAGGATCGGCCGTTTCCACGCGATGGCGGGGTCACCATCCTTGGCCCCGGCACCGGCCTTGGCGTGGCGATGATCGCTTATGATGACGGCCATCCCCATGTGATCGCGACCGAAGGCGGCCATCTCGACTTCGCGCCGCTCGATCATATGGAGGAGAAGATCCTCTCCTATCTGCGCGACAAATTCCTGCGCGTATCGACCGAGCGGATCGTGTCGGGGCCGGGCCTCAACTATATCTATAAGGCGATGGCGACGATCGGCCATGACCGGGTCATGCTGATGGAAGACCCCGAATTGTGGCAAACTGCGCTCGACGGGACCGACCCGTTCGCCCGCGCCGCGCTCGAACGCTTTTGCCTCTGCTATGGGTCGGTCGCGGGCGACCTGGCGCTGGCCCATGGCCCCCATGCCGTCGTGCTGGCGGGCGGGCTGACGCAGCGGATGCGCGACTTCCTGCCGCACAGCGGTTTCCACACCCGTTTCAAGGCCAAGGGGAGGTTCGAAAGCCTGATGGCGAGCGTACCGATCCGCCTGGCCGTCCATGATGAAATCGGCCTGTTCGGGGCCGCCGCCGCCTTTAGGGAGATGAAAAAATGAGCAAGCTGACCGTCGAACAGGTGATGGAACTCGCCCCGGTCATTCCGGTGCTGGTGGTCGACCGGGTGGAAGATGCGCTCACGATTGCGCGCGCTCTGGTGGCGGGCGGATTGCCCGCGCTGGAAGTGACGCTGCGCACCCCCGCCGCGCTGGATGTCATTAGGGAGATGAGCAAGGTCGAGGGCGCCGTCGTCGGCGCGGGCACGGTGCTGAACCCGGCCGACCTTGATGCCGCCATGGAAGCGGGCGCGCGCTTCATCGTCAGCCCCGGCCTCACCAAGCCCTTGGGCAAGGCGGCGATCGCGGCGAAAATCCCCTTCCTGCCCGGCACGGCAACGGCGGGCGATATCATGCGCGGCATGGATATGGGTCTGACCCATTTCAAATTCTTCCCTGCCGAAACATCGGGCGGACTGCCCGCGCTCAAGGCGCTGGCCGCGCCGCTGCACACCGCCCGCTTCTGCCCCACTGGCGGTATCACCGCCAAATCCGCGCCCGAATGGCTGGCCCAGCCCTTTATCAAATGCGTCGGCGGCAGCTGGATCGTGCCCAAGGGGCCGATCGATGCGGCGAAGATCGAGGCTTTGGCCAAAGAAGCCGCTGCGCTGCCACGCTGACGCCATTGCGCCCGCGCGCCCACCTGCCTAGATGGACGCCATGAATCCGCGCCGCCTTCTTGCTACGCTTGCCCTGCTGCTGTCCGGTTGCACTGGATCGCAGCAGGCTTACCCCTCGCTTGCCAAGCGGGCCGTGGAGGGCGCGCCGGTAGCGGAAATCATGCCGCCCCCGGCCCCGATTGCGGCCGATGCGCCGCTGACGGCGGAAATCGCCCGCTATGTGGCGCAGGCGGACAAGGGGCGCAGTGCGTTCGACCACGCCTTTGTGCGGGCTGATCGGGCGGCGACAGCGGCATCGGGCACGGCCGTATCGAGCGATGCGTGGGTCTCGGCACAAGTTGCGATCAGTGCGCTCGAAGCGGCGCGCAACGACAGCGTGTCGGCGCTCGCCAGCCTCGACACCCTCTATGTCCAGCGCAGCAATGCCATTGCCGACGGCCGGGAACGGGGCGGCCTCGCGGAAATCGACACGGCCCGCGCCGCTACGCTGGCAATGGTGGATGGCCAAAATGACCGGATCGACGCGATGAAGGGCCGCCTCGCGCGGCCCTGATCGACGTTTAGTCCAGCGCGTCCTTCACGGCGCCCTTATGCGCCTTGGCATAGTGGACATAACGATTGGCACTACTGCGCAGTTGGACCAGCGCATCATCCGACAGGTCACGCATATATTTGGCGGGACGCCCCGCCCAAAGCTGGCGATGGGGCACCGTCTTGCCCGGCGAGAGCAATGCACCCGCCGCCAGCATCCCGTCGCTTTCGACAACGCACCCGTCCATGACGATCGCGCCCAGCCCGACGAAGGACCGGTCCTGCAAGGTGCAGCCATGGACGATCGCCATATGGCCGATAAGCACATCCTCTCCGATGATCGTCGGCCAGCCTTCGCTCGGGCGACTGATACCATCGCCCGGACTATCACAATGGATCACCGTGCCGTCCTGCACATTGCTGCGCGCGCCGATCCGTATCCGGTTCACGTCGGCCCGGATGACGCAATTATACCAGATGCTGGCATCCTCGCCGATTTCGACATCACCGATGATGCGGCATCCGGGCGCAATGAAGGCGCTGGGGTGGATCAGCGGAGCCTTGCCGTTGAACGGGATGATGGAAACATCGGGATAGTCGCGCATCTTACGCGCCCAGCAGACGCGCGGCGTGCAGCGCATGATAGGTCAACACGCCCGAACAGCCTGCCCGCTTGAACGCCATCAGCGTTTCGAGGATCAGCGCGTCGCGGTCCCCCGCACCGGCAGCGGCGGCATGTTCGATCATCGCATATTCGCCCGACACCTGGTAGGCGAACACCGGCACTTCAAACCGTTCCTTCACCCGTCGGACAATGTCGAGATAGGGCAGGCCAGGCTTGATCATCACGCTGTCCGCCCCTTCGGCTAGGTCGAGCGCCACTTCGCGCAGCGCTTCCTCGCTATTGGCCGGGTCCATCTGGTAATTTTTCTTGTCGCCTTTCAGCAGCCCGCGCGACCCCACCGCGTCGCGGAAGGGGCCGTAAAAGGCGCTCGCATATTTCGCGGCATAGGCCATGATTTGGACATTGGCGTGGCCGGTTTCCTCCAACGCCTCG
This sequence comes from Sphingobium sp. Ant17, assembly GCF_000588875.1. Classification (GTDB taxonomy): domain Bacteria; phylum Pseudomonadota; class Alphaproteobacteria; order Sphingomonadales; family Sphingomonadaceae; genus Sphingobium. The sequence goes on along the minus strand of NZ_JEMV01000019.1, from coordinate 40,641 downwards.
CGGATCGCGCCGACCCGGCCATCCATCATGTCGCTGGGCGCGATGATGTCCGCACCCGCCGCCGCCTGGTTGAGCGACTGGCCGATCAGCACATCGACGGTGGCATCGTTGACGACATAACCTTCCTCGTCCAGCAGCCCGTCCTGGCCATGGGCAGTATAGGGATCGAGCGCCACGTCGGTCAGGATGCCAATGTCGGGCACCGCGTCCTTGATCGCGCGGATGGCGCGGCACATCAGATTATCGGGATTAAGCGCTTCGGCCCCATCGTCGCTCCGCCGGTCGATCTGGGTGTTGGGGAACAGCGCGAGGCAGGGGATGCCCGCATCGCGCGCTTCGCGGGCGCGGTCGACAATGCCATCCACCGACCAGCGCGACACGCCGGGCAGCGCGGCGATCGGCTCTTCGACCTGCCGCCCCTCGGTCACGAACAGCGGCCAGATCAGGTCGGCGGGCGACAACCGGTTTTCGGCAAACATCGTCCGGCTCCAGGCCGAGGCACGAGTGCGGCGCAAGCGCAGCGCCGGATAGGGGGCATGGGTCATCCCGCAGGTCTAGGCGCGGGGCGGCGGGGGATCAAGGGGCGCATGCTACCGCACTATGCCATAAAATAGCCGGACCTATTCTCCGCCTGCCCGCGGCAACGGAAGTAAAAAACATAAGCGCCCTCCTTATTCGCCACCCCTCAGAATGACGTTGGGAAGTATGCAAATTGACGGAAAGACCTATTTCCGTCCCTTCTCTTCGGCGAGGCGGCTCATCAGGATGGCGGCGCGCTTGGCCTGGCGTTTCATGCTCGACAGGTCGGCCTGTTCCGCCGGGCTATGGTCGCCGGTCGATGTGACGCCGAGGCCGATCAGGCCGTCCACATCCTGCGAAACGAAGCTGATGTCGCCTGCGCCGCGCTTGAGCGGGTCAAGTTCGGGCATCGTCGCCAGCCCCAGATCGGCGTTGACGCCGTTGAGCTTGGACAGCAGCGCCCGGTTGCCCTCCGTCGGGGCCATGGAGGGATAGCCCATGTCGAAGGCGATGCTGGCCGATGTGCCGGGCAGATGCCCTGCCCCGACGATCGCCTGCATTTTATCCCGCACGCGGGCGGTCTGCTCTTCGCTCAGTGTGCGAAAATCGCCCTTGGCCACGGCGATGGGCGGGATGATGTTGGTCTTGCCGGTCACCGCGATCCGCACCCCGTCCTTGTCCATGTCCGCGCTCTGCCCGCCGCCGATCAGGCCGACATTGAAGGTCAGATTGGGTTCGGGCAGTCCCTTGCGGAAGGCGACGATGATCCGCGCCAGTTCATAGACCGCGCCATCGCCCGCACTGGCGGAGAAGATGCCCGAACTATGCCCCGACTTGCCGGTCGCGGTCAGCGTCCAGCTATTGGAGGATCGCCGCGCGATCGCTCCCATATCCTTGCCATTCTCCTGGCTCAGCCCTTCGAAATCGAGCGCCACGTCGGCGCGCTTGCCCGCCTGGATCAGGTCGCGCGCGCGATGCTGATGGGCTCGCCTGCATCTTCCTCGTCGCCGGTCAGCACGACTTCGATATTGGCATTTTTGAGCGTACCCGCCGCTTGCATCGCCTTCAACGCCAGCAGCATCGTGACAACGCCGCCCTTGTCGTCCGCCACGCCTGGCCCACGCGCCATGTCGCCCGTGCGCTCGAATGTCTGGAAGGGGGAGTCCGGTTCGAACACCGTGTCGAGATGGCCGATGAGCAACATCTTCGTGGTCCCGGCACGGCCCTTATGCACCGCGATCAGATGCCCGGCGCGCTTGGCGGCGTCCATCGGTTGCCATGTCACGGTAAAGCCCAGCGCCTCGAACTGCGGGCGCAGCATGTCAGCCACCGCCTTCACGCCCGCGAAATTCATCGATCCGCTATTCTGGTTCACCAGGGTTTCGAGCAGGCCGATCGCGGGCTCATAGCCCGCCTCGACGTTTTGCGTCATGGCGCGTTCGGCGGGCGACAGCGCCGCCATGGCAGGCGTGCCCGCCAGCAGCAGCGCGCCCGCGATCAGGCCTGCCCGCATCACTTGGCGAGTTCCGCTTCGATCGCCGCGACCAGCGCCGTATCATCGGGCGCGGTGGTCGGCGCAAAGCGGGCGGCAACGCTGCCATCCTTGGCGATCAGGAATTTCTCGAAATTCCACAGCACTTCCGGCACCGGATTGGGGGTCATGCCATAGCCTTTGAGCTTCTCACGGAAGGCATCGCCTTCTCCCTGCGCGTCCGGCATCGCGCTGGTCAGCGCGGCATAGAGCGGATGCTTGTCCGGGCCGGTCACCACGATCTTTTCGAACATGGGGAAATCGACACCGAAATTGGTGGTGCAGAAGGTCGCGATCTCGTCATTGCTGCCCGGCTCCTGCGCGCCGAAATCATTGGCGGGGAAGCCCGCGACCACCAGCCCCTTGTCCTTATAGGCCGCATATAGCTGCTCCAGCCCCTCATATTGCGGGGTCAGACCACATTTGGACGCGACATTGACCGCCAGAACCACCTTGCCCGCATAGTCGGCGAGGCTGGTGTCGGCACCCTTGATCGTCTTGAGCGGAATCTGCTGAATGTCGGTCATGCTTCGTCTCCTCGTGTGGGCGCGGACCTTGCCATCATATGGTCGCGCCGAAAAGATGTCCTACCGCCGCCGTGATCGCCATCGCCAGCGCGCCCCACAGCAGGGTGCGCAAGATGGACCGCAGCGGCCTCGCCCCGCCCAGCCGCGCACCGACATAGCCCAGCAGGGCAAGGCAGACGAGGCACAGGCCAACGATCGCCACCATCGCGCTGCTCGCAGGGACGATCGCCGCGACCAGCACCGGCGGCGTGGCCCCGACAGCAAAACTGGCGGCCGAGGCCAGCGCCGCCTGCACCGGGCGCGCGGTCGCCATGTCCGAAATGCCCAGTTCGTCGCGGGCATGCGCGCCAAGCGCATCGGTCGCCATCAACTGCTCCGCGACCTGCCCTGCGAGATCGGCGGTCAGCCCGCGTTCGACATAGATGTCGCGCAATTCCACCCATTCGGCATGCGGCTGGGTGGCGAGCGCGTTACGCTCCTTGGCAAGGTCCGCGCGCTCGGTATCGGACTGCGCGCTGACCGACACATATTCGCCCGCCGCCATCGACATGGCCCCTGCGACCAAAGCGGCGACGCCTGTCAGCAATATCGTCTGGCTGCTCGCACCCGACGCGGCGATGCCGGTCATCAGGCTGGCGGTGGACACGATCCCGTCATTGGCCCCCAGCACGGTAGCGCGCAGCCAACCAACGCGGTTGACATAATGGACCGCGTGGTGGGGCTGGTCGATTGCCATGTCGGTCTGTGCGTTCATCGGTCCGTCCCTGTTACGATCCAGTCCCATCACTGCCGTTCGCTTCGAGCGAAGTCGAGAAGCGTTTGCACGATGGGTTCTCGACTGCGCTCGAACCGAACGGAAGTAGGTGGCTTACCCCGCCAACCCTTCGGCCTTTTCCGCCAATTCCAGCCAGCGCATTTCCGCCGCCTCTTTCTCGGCCTTCGCCTTGTCGATCGCCCCGGTCAGTGCCGCAAATTTTTTCGGATCGCGGGTGTAGAGCGCCGGGTCGGCCAGTGCCTCTTCGTCGCGGGCGATGGCCGCTTCCAGTTCCTCGACCCGCTTGGGCAGCAGTTCCAGGTCGCGCTGGTCCTTATAGGTCAGCTTGGCGGAGACGGGCTTGGGCGGCGCGGGCGCGGCGACGGCTTTCTTCTCGGCCTTGGCGGCCTTGCGCGGATCGCGCTTGGCGATCCAGTCGGCATAGCCGCCGACGATCACATCGACGACGCCAGTGCCGTCCAGCCCCAGCGTGACCGTCACGGTGCGGTCGAGAAAGTCGCGGTCATGGCTAACGATCAGGACCGTGCCGTCATAATCGGCAATCACTTCCTGCAGCAGGTCGAGCGTTTCGAGATCGAGATCGTTGGTCGGTTCGTCCAGCACCAGCAGGTTCGATTCGCGGGCGAATTCGCGCGCGAACAGCAGGCGCGAACGTTCACCGCCGGAGAGGGTCGCGACCTTGGCCTCCGCCAGGCTCGGATCGAACAGAAAGTCCTTGAGATAGCCATGGACATGCTTGCGCACCCCCCGCACGTCGATCCAGTCGCCGCCTTCGGCCAGCACGTCACGCACCGTCTTGTCGCCCTGCATCAGGCTGCGCTGCTGGTCGATGAAGATCATGTCGAGCGTCTGGGCCAGCGTCACGCTGCCGCTGTCGGGCGCGAGTTCGCCGGTCAGCAGCTTGAGCAAGGTCGATTTGCCTGCGCCATTGCCACCGACGATGCCGATCCTGTCGCCGCGCTGGATGCGCAGGGTAAAGTCTTCAATGATCATCCGGTCGCCAAACATCTTGGTGACATGCTCGGCCTTGATGACGCTCTTGGTCTTGCTGTCGTCGCTTGCCACGGCGATCTTGGCAGTGCCCTGCGGTCCCTGCATCGCGGCGCGGGTTTCGCGCATTTCCCACAATTTGGCGAGCCGCCCCTGGTTGCGCTTGCGCCGCGCGGTCACGCCGCGTTCCAGCCAATGCGCCTCGATCTTCAGCTTGGCGTCCAGCTTCTCTGCCGCCCGCGCCTCTTCGGCATAGACCGCTTCCATCCATTGTTCGAAGCCGCCGAAACCGATTTCGCTGCGGCGCATGACACCCCGGTCGAGCCACAGCGTCTGACGCGTGAGCCGGGTCAGGAAGGCGCGGTCATGGCTGATGACGACGAACGCGCCATTATAGCGCGCCAGCCAATTTTCCAGCCAGTCGATCGCGGCGATATCCAGATGGTTGGTCGGCTCGTCCAGCAGCAGCAGGTCCGGCTCGCTTGCCAGCGCACGGGCGATGGCGGCACGGCGCCGTTCGCCGCCGCTTGCCGTCTTCGCTTCGCGCGACAGGTCGATGCCGAGCTGGTCGGCAATCGCCTCCACCTCATGCGGGGCAGGCGCAAACTCGCCCGCCAGCGCGAAATCATGCAGCGTCGCAAAGGGCGTTACGTCGGGGTCTTGCTCCAGCATGATGACCCGCGCGCCCGGCTGCACCGAGCGTGTGCCCTTGTCCGGCTCGATCAGCCCGGCGACGAGTTTCAGCAAGGTCGTCTTGCCCGCGCCGTTACGCCCGATCAGCGCCAGCCGGTCGCGTTGGCCGACATGAATATCGATCCCCTCGAACAACCAGTGGGTGCCCTGCGAGAGGCCGAGATTTTCATAGGAAAGAATAGGTGCTGCCATGGTCGTGCAGCTAGGCCTTAGCGCGCCGGGGGGCAAGCGCGAAGGAACCGGAAGCTGTCCTACGGCTTTCAACGCATGTCAGCGTCCGTTCATCGCAGCCGATACAAAAGACCTGCATCCCTATTGGAGCCTTACCCTTTATGAAATCTGCCCTCGTCCTTCTGGCTTTGGCCAGCGCCGCCCTGCCCGCCATCGCGGCTGCCCAGACCAGCGTGACCATCGCTGAAACCGCACCGGTCGTAACGCTCAACGTCACCGAAAGCGTGGCAGGATCGCCCGACATCGCGACCGTAGGCACGGGCGTTCAGACCCGTGCCCAGACCGCACAGGCCGCGATGCAGGACAATGCCGCCAAGACCGAAAAGCTGATTGCCGCGCTCGCTCGTGCAGGTATCGCCAAGAAGGACATTCAGACCAGCGGCATCAACCTGAATGCGCAATATGACTATAATCAGCGCGACGGCGAACCCACTGGCCCGCGCTTTCTGGGCTATGAAGCGTCGAACAATCTGACCGTCAAGCTGCGCGACGTGAAGAAGGTCGGTACGCTGCTCGACGCGATGGTCGCGGCCGGCGCGACGAACATCAACGGTCCCAGCTTCGCGATCGACGATCCCACGCCAATGCTGGCCCAGGCACGCGGCCAGGCCCTCAAGAGCGCCAAGGCGCAGGCCGATTTCTACGCCCAGGCGGCGGGTTTCCGCGCCGCGCGGCTGATTTCGATCAGCGAAAACAACAGCGGTGGCCAGCCGCCAATGTCAATGCTGCAAAGCGCGCGTTTCAAGGCGGATTCGGTCGCGACGACGCCGGTCGAGCCCGGTCAGGTCAGCGCGTCGGTCACGCTGACCGTACAATATGCATTGGACAAATAAGCCCTAGCGTCCACCAAGGCGGAACCGCAAGCTTAAGCGGCTTAGGTCCAGAATGGATGGCCTTCAGCGCATGAACGGTAGGGAGGTGTTGATATGCCACCTACCGTTTATGCCTGCCCCGCTTGGCACCGACATGCCGGATGTTGATCGGCCGTCCCCGATGGCTGCCCGGCCTGGTCCGGTCCCGCTTCATCGGCCCGCCGCGCGGCGCGGGGTGATCGGGCAGTTCGAAGCGTAGCGATCCATTGATCGGGTCCGCTTCGGCCAGCCGCAGTTCCAGCCGCTGACCGACCGTATAGCGATCGCCGCTCTCGACGCCTTCCAACGCCTTGCCCGCCTCGTCATAGAAGAAGCGTTCGGCCCCCATAGTCGATACCGGCACCAACCCGTCACCGCCGAGGCCATCGACGGTCGCGAAGAAGCCGAAATTCTGCACCCCGGTAATCCGCGCCTTGACCAGTTCGCCGACATGAGCGGCCAGGAAGGCGGCGACATAGCGATCGACCGTATCGCGCTCCGCCTCCATCGCGCGCCGTTCATGGCCCGAAATCATCTCGCCGACCTTGCCCATATTCTCATAATCCTCCTGGCTCAGCGAGGATCGGTCGGGAATGATCCCGCCCTTGGGCGCAGGCAGTTCCAGCCCATAAGCCCCCACCAGCGCGCGATGGACCAGAAGGTCGGCATAGCGGCGGATCGGCGAGGTGAAATGACCGTAAGAACCGAGCGCCAGCCCGAAATGCCCCATATTCTGCGGGCTGTAATAGGCCTGGGTCTGGCTGCGCAATATCTGCTCCATGATCTGCGGCTTGGCCTCAGCCTCCCCCACCCGTTTGATCAGATGATTGAAGGTAGCGGGCCGGATCACCTGCCCCAACGCGAACTCAATGTCGAAGGTGGCGAGATATTCCTTGAGCGCTACCAGCTTGTCGCGGCTTGGCGGTTCATGGACGCGGTACATGACCGGCGCCTTCTTCGCTTCCAGCGCCTTGGCCGCCGCGACATTGGCGGCGATCATATAATCCTCGATCAGCATATGCGCATCGAGCCGTTCACGGACAGCGACGCTGACGATCTTGCCCCATTCGTCCAGCACCACCCGCCGTTCGGGCAGGTCGAGCGCCAGCGGCTCGCGCGCCAGCCGCGCCTTGTGCAACAACGCCCAGCAAGCCCAAAGCGGCTTGAGCGCCGTTTCCAGCAATGCATGCTCGCCCGTCCCGTCGATCGCCGCCTGCGCATCTTCATAGGCCATAACCGACGCGACGCGGATCACCGCGCGGGTGAAGCGCCAGGCCGTCACCTTTCCCTGCGCATTGATCGTCAGGTGACAGGCCATCGCCGCCCGGTCCTGTCCGGCCCGAAGCGAACACATGTCCGAAGATAGCTGATGCGGCAGCATCGGCACGACAAGGTCTGGAAAATAAACGCTATTTCCCCGCTTGCGCGCCTCGCGATCGAGCGCACTGCCGGGGCGTACATAGTAGCTGACATCAGCAATAGCGACGATCGCGCGAAACCCGCCACTATTGTCCGGGTCGCTGTCCGCTTCCGCCCACACGGCATCGTCATGGTCGCGCGCATCCACCGGATCGATCGCGACGATCGGCAGGTGCCGTAAGTCCTCGCGCTTCTCCTCATGCAGCGACAGGGCGGCGGCGACCAGCGCCTCTTCCTCCGTCGCTTCGGGGAATACATGGGGGATGCCATGTTTGTGAATGGCGATCAGACTGAAGCTGCGCGGGGCGAAGGGGTCGCCCAATATGTCGGTCACCCGCGCCGAAATGCGCGGCGGGCGGCCGGATGGCTCGGCCAGAACGAGGTCGCCCTTCTTGGCGTTGCCCGCGTCGCTGATCGGCGTATCCTTGCGGATGCGCTTGTCCACCGGGCGCAGCCATAATTTGCCGTCGGCCATCTCCTCAACTACGCCCAGCAGCATCTCGGTCGCCTTGGCGAGCTTCTTCATCGGATGCGCAACCCAGCCGCGCCCGGCTTCCTCGGTCCGCGCCAGGATGCGATCGCCGATCGTCAGCGCGCCACGCTTGCCACGCTCCACGATCCGCAGCCGCGGCGCGGGCTGGCCTTCCGCCTCCCACCGTTCGGGCGTCGCGATCAGCGTCGTTTCATCGACATCGATGATCCGCAGCACCGTCACCTTGGGCACCCCGCCCAGCTTGTGAAAAGCGCGCGCTGGACCAAGATCGATCAGCCCTTCGTCGGCCATATCTTTGAGCAGCGCCTTGAGCGCGATCTTCTCCTGACCCTTGAGGCCGAAGGCTTTAGCGATCTCCCGCTTGCCTGCGGGCTGGTCCGATGTGGTGATGAAATCCATCACCTGGTCGCGCGTCGGGAAACCTGCGGGGCGGACCTTGTCCGGTGTCTTGTGTTTTTGGGTTGATGCCATGCATCAGCTATAGGGACGCCGCCCCTGCGACGCCAGTGCCCCGCATGAACGAAGTCTCAGTCGAGGATGTTGCCAACGTTCCTTATTTGTTCTAGTCTTGGTCATGACCATCGAAAAGGGCAGAGGCGCGACCGTTAACGGCGAAAGTGCTCGCTTCAACCTCCTACAGCGGGCAGTCGACGGCGACTGGCTCGACCTGGCGATGCTGGAAGGCGCGCTCCCGCGACTCCGCACCGAAGTCACGGTCGAACGACCACGCACCATCATCGCCCGCAATGCTTCTCCCGACATCGGCTTCGACCGGTCGATCAACGCCTATCGGGGCTGCGAACATGGTTGCATCTATTGTTATGCGCGGCCGAGTCACGCCTATCATGACCTGTCGCCGGGGCTGGATTTCGAAACCAAGCTCTTCGCCAAGCCCGACGCCGCCGCCCTGCTGCGCACCGAACTAGCGCGGAAAAATTACAGCGTCGCGCCGATCGCGATGGGCACCAATACCGATCCCTATCAACCGATCGAAAAGAACTGGCGGATCACGCGGCAAGTCCTGGAGGTGCTGGTCGAAACGCGGCATCCGACCTTCATCACGACCAAATCCGACCGCATCCTGTGCGATATCGATCTGCTGGCGGATCTGGCCCGCGACAATCTGGTGGCGGTCATGATTTCGGTCACCACGCTCGACCCCAAGGCTGCCCGCACACTGGAGCCGCGCGCGCCGCACCCGGAACGGCGGCTGGAAGCGATTGCGCAACTGGCGCAGGCGGGCATTCCCGTGTCGGCCAACATGTCGCCGATCATCCCCGCCATCAACGACCATGAAATCGAAAGCATGGTCGCCCGCGTCGCGGCGGCAGGGGCGCGGGACGTCAACTATATCCTCGTCCGCCTGCCACATGAGGTGGCGCCGCTGTTTCGCGCCTGGCTCGACGCGCATCATCCCGACCGCGCGGCCAAAGTGATGGCGATCATCCGCGACCTGCGCGGCGGGCGCGACAATGACCCCAATTTTGGCAGCCGAATGCGCGGACAGGGGGTCTGGGCCGACCTGATCCGCAGCCGCTTCGTCAAGGCGCGCCGGAAGGCGGGCTTTGGCGACGATCGGCTGACCTTGCGCACCGACCTGTTCCGCCCACCCGAAGGGGCGCAGATGCGGCTTTTCTGATCAACCCACCAACCGCATGCCCGACCGGCGGGTGCGCGTCTTATAGCCGTCAGCCTTCACGTCCATCCGCTCGAAGCGGTGGATGGTCAGACCCCGGATCGCACCGATCGCATCGACCTGATCCGCGCCCAGACTGAACCTGTCGCCCAGGAAGACGCGCGCCGCCTGACCATCGCTGACCGGCGCGCGCAGGAATATCTCGCTGCGGCCACCTTCGGCCTGGCTCAATATCTCCGCCAGCTTGGCAACCGCTTCCGCCGTTTCCACGTCCACCGTCAATTCCATGCGCGAAGCACTGGCGATCTGGCGGAAGGGTTCGACGCCGCGAACCGTGACGCGCGGCGTTTCTTCCCCCGGCAGCCGATCCAGTTCGACGACTAGCAGGGCGCAATCACCGTCGCGCGCCAATTCCTCAATCGCCTTGCACGCATCTTCCTCAAAACAACTGGCCTGAAACTGGCCGCTACTGTCGGAGAAGGTCGCGTTGGCATAACGCGCGCCGCGCTTGGTTTCGCGCCAGCGCACATCTTCCACCATCGCCGCCATGATCGTCATCACGCGCCCTTCCTCGTTCGGCATGCCCACCGGCTGCTGACAGACCGCGCCATAGCTGCGCGCGCCGCGCGCATCGGCCAGATGGCGGTAGCGATCGACCGGATGGGCGGAGAAATAGAAGCCGAACGCCTCCTTTTCCTGCGCCATACGATCGGACACGGTCCAGSCTGATGCGGCGGAATGCGGACATCAGCATGGGGCGTCTCAACGTCGCCGAACAGACCACCCTGCCCGCTCTCCCGCGCCTGCGCCGCACTGACACCAACGGCCAGGATCGTTTCCGCAGCAGCATGGACCCCGGCGCGGTCGGGATGCACATCATCGAACGCCCCCGCCGCCGCCAGACTTTCCAACTGCCGCCGGTTGAGCAGGCGCGGTTCGATGCGGTCGGCGAAATCATCCAGCGATTCGAAAGGCCCGGCCGCATCGCGCTCCGCCACCAACTGGTCCATCGCCTTCTCGCCCACGCCTTTGAGGCCACCCAAAGCATAGCGTACGGCAAAGCCCAAACGCGGGTCTTCGCCTTCATAAGGCACCGCCTCGACCGAAAAGTCCGCCTGGCTGCGGTTGATGTCGGGCGCAAGACAGGTCAGCCCCATGCGGCGCATATCATCGACGAAGATCGTCAGCTTGTCGGTCAGGTGGATATCAAAGGCCATCGACCCGGCGTAGAATTCCGCCGGATAATGCGCCTTGAGCCAGGCGGTCTGATAAGCGAGCAGAGCATAGGCGGCGGCGTGACTCTTGTTGAAGCCATAGCCTGCAAATTTGTCGATCAAATCGAACAGTTCGTTCGCCTTGGCTTTGGGAATGTCGCTCTTGGCAGCGCAGCCCTCGACGAAGCGCGAGCGCTGCGCGTCCATCTCGGCCTTGACCTTCTTCCCCATGGCGCGGCGCAAAAGGTCGGCGTCGCCAAGGCTATAGCCCGCAAGGATTTGCGCGGCCTGCATCACCTGTTCCTGATAGACGAAGATGCCATAGGTTTCTTCGAGGATCGGTTTCAGCAGGATGTGGGGATATTCAATCTCTTCCTGCCCATTTTTTCGGCGACCGAACATCGGGATATTGTCCATCGGGCCGGGCCGATAGAGCGAGACGAGCGCGATAATGTCGCCAAAATTGGTCGGCCGGACGGCGGCGAGCGTCTTGCGCATGCCTTCGGATTCCAACTGGAACACGCCGACCGTGTCGCCGCGCTGGAGCAAGTCGTAGACGGCGCTATCCTCCCAGGCGAGCGTGTCGAGATCAACCGTCACCCCGCGCGTCGCCAGTAACTGGACCGCCTTTTGCAGCACCGACAGCGTCTTCAACCCCAGAAAGTCGAACTTTACCAGGCCTGCGCCCTCGACATATTTCATATCGAATTGGGTGACGGGCATGTCGGATCGAGGGTCGCGATAGAGCGGCACGAGTTGCTGCAAGGGCCGGTCACCGATGACCACGCCCGCCGCATGGGTGCTGCTATGGCGCGGGAAGCCTTCCAGCTTCATCGCATAGTCGATCAGCCGTTTGACCTGCGCGTCATTGTCATATTCGGCGCGAAATTCGGCAACACCGTTCAACGAGCGTTCCAGGGTCCAGGGGTCGGTCGGATGGTTGGGCACCAGCTTGGCGAGCCGATCGACCTGGCCATAGCTCATCTGGAGCACGCGGCCGGTGTCCTTCAGCACGGCGCGCGCCTTCAATTTTCCAAAGGTGATGATCTGCGCGACATGGTCGACACCATATTTCTGCTGGACGTAACGGATCACTTCGCCGCGCCGGGTTTCGCAAAAATCGATGTCGAAGTCGGGCATCGACACACGTTCCGGGTTGAGGAAGCGTTCGAACAGCAGGCCCAGTTGCAGCGGATCGAGATCCGTGATCAGCAGCGCCCAGGCAACAACCGACCCTGCACCGGACCCACGGCCCGGACCCACCGGAATATCGTGATCCTTCGCCCATTTGATGAAGTCGGCGACGATCAGGAAATAGCCGGGAAAGCCCATCTGGATGATGATGTCTGTCTCGAACTGGAGCCTGTCCAGATAGGTCTGACGGGCCGCACTGTCGATGATGCCCAGCTTGGCGAGCCGCGCTTCGAGGCCTGCGCTGGCCGACTCGCGCAGCATCCTTGCCTCGCCCTCAATGTCACCTGCCAAACTAGGAAGGATCGGCTTGCGCTTGGGCGCGGCGACGGCGCAGCGTTGTGCCACAACCAGCGTGTTGGCAAGCGCTTCGGGCAAATCCTCGAACAGCCGCTTCATTTCGCCGGTCGGCTTCATCCAGGCGTCGGGCGAACTGGTCCGCCGGTCGGGCATGTCGACATAGGCGCTGTCGGCGATGCAGAGCATGACGTCATGCGCGGCGTGGAAATGCGGCTCGGTAAAGCAGGTCGGGTTGGTCGCGACCAAGGGCAGGTCGCGCGCATAGGCCAGATCGAGGAGATGCGGTTCGGCCTTACCCTCGACCGGATCGAGACGGCGACAAAGTTCGATATAGAGCCGGTCGGGAAACAGCGCTTCCAGCCGGTCGGCATAGGCGAAGGCTGCGTCGGGCTGGTCCTCGACAAAGAGGCGCGCCAGCGCCCCTTCCCCACCTGCGGTCAGCGCGATCAGTCCATCGGTGCGACCTTCCAGCACGTCGAGGCCGACATGGGGCACTTCTTCCAACGGCCGGTCGAGATGGGCCATTGAGACGAGCGCGCAAAGATTGTCATAGCCCGTCGCATCCTGCGCATAGAGGGCGAGCCAATCATGGACCGCCGACGCATTGGCTGGACGGCCCGGCCGCAGGATGCCCAGCATCGCGCCGATGATCGGCTGTACCCCATCGCTCTTGCACGCGTCGGAAAAGGCCATCGAGCCATAGAGGCCGTTGCGGTCGGTGATGGCGGCGGCCGGAAAGCCCAGCGCCTTGGCCTGTTTGGCGATGACCTTGGGATCGATCGCGCCTTCCAGCATGGTGTAGGAGGAGAATATGCGGAGGGGAACGAAAGCGGCATGAGGCATCAGGTCAGTCTAGGCAGGCGCGTCCGATGAGGCCAGCCTGATGCCGACAAAAGCTGTGGGTAAATCGCTCAACTCTCCAGCCGCCCTTCGTGCAGCCGAACGACGCGGTCCATCTTCCTGGCGAGCCGTTCATTATGGGTAGCGACCAGCGCCGCCGATCCTTCGCCACGAACCAGCCCTAAAAATTCGGCAAGGACGATATCCGCCGTGCGCTCGTCCAGATTGCCGGTCGGCTCGTCGGCCAGCACCAGCGCCGGACGGTTGGCGAGGGCGCGGGCGACCGCGACGCGCTGCTGCTCGCCCCCTGACAACTGGCTGGGCCGATGGTCGAGCCGATGGCCAAGGCCGAGCGCGGTCAGCAGCGATTCGGCGCGCGCCTTGGCAGCACCCATGTCCACGTCGCGGATCACTTGCGGCAGGATCACATTTTCGGTCGCGTTGAAATCGGGCAGCAGGTGATGGAACTGATAGACGAAGCCCAGGGCATCGCGGCGCAGGCGAGTGCGGCCGTCATTGTCGAGCTTGGCCGCTTCCTCGCCATCGATGCGGATCGATCCTTCGAACCCTCCTTCCAGCAGGCCGACCGCCTGGAGCAGCGTTGATTTGCCCGACCCCGATGGGCCTAGCAGGGCCACGATCTCGCCTGGCCCTACATTGAGGTCGACGCCCCGCAGCACATCGATGGTGACGCCGCCCTGGGTGAAGCTGCGGGTGAGGCCCGTGACCTTCAATATGTCATTCATAGCGCAGCACCTGGACCGGATCGGTATTGGCGGCCTTGAAGGCCGGATAGAGGGTGGCAAGGAAACTGAACACCAGCGCCATGATGCAGATGGTGGCGATCTCCACCGGATCAGGCTGCGATGGCAATTCGGTCAGGAAGCGGATCGACGGATCCCAGAGATTTTGCCCCGTCACGAACTGGATCGCGTTGACGATCCCCTGGCGGAAGAAGAGGAAGGTGAAGCCCAGCACCATGCCCGCCACCATGCCCAGCGTGCCGATGGTGACGCCGACCGTCATGAAAATCTTGACCAGCCCGATCCGGCTCGCCCCCATCGTCCGCAGGATGGCGATGTCGCGCGTCTTGGCGCGAACAAGCATGATGAGCGAGGAGAGGATGTTGAACACGGCAACGAGCACGATGATCGAGAGGACGACGAACATCGCGATGCGCTCCACGGCCAGCGCCTCGAACAGCGAAGCGTTCATCTGCCGCCAGTCGTTTACCACAGCTCGACCCGCAACCTTGCCAGCGAGCGGCTCCAATATCTGGCCGACCCGATCGGCATCCACGGTTTCGACCTCAATCATGCCCACGACGTCGCCCAGCAGCAGCAGCGTCTGCGCATCCTCGATCGGCATGACCACCATGGCCTTGTCATAATCATAGACGCCGACTTCGAAAATGGCGGCGACCTGATAGGCGACCTGCCGCGGCACGGTGCCGAACGGCGTCGATCGCCCCGCCGGATTAACGATGGTCAGGCTGTCGCCTAGTTGGACACCCATATTCTCGGCCAGCCGCGACCCGATGCCGATCTTGCCTCCATTGGCGACCAGATTGTTCAGGCTGCCGGCCAAAACCTTGCCCTTGAGCGTCTTGTTTGCGCGAATGTCGGGCACCGTCATGCCACGGACCAGCACCGCCTCCACACGACCGTTGAAGGTCGCGAGCAGCGGTTGGTCGATCATCGGCGTGGCGTTGGTGACGCCGGGCGTCGCCCTGGCCTGCGCCAGCACCGATTGCCAGTCCGGCAGGCGACCACCATAGCCCTGCACCACGGCATGACCGTTGAGGCCGACAATCTTGTCGAACAGTTCGGCGCGGAAGCCGTTCATCACGCTCATGACGATGATGAGCGCGGCGACGCCGAGCATCACTGCGGCGAGGCTGATCCCAGCAACCAGAAAGATGAACCCTTCCCCCTTGCCGGGCAAAAGGTAGCGCTTGGCGATCATGCGTTCGTAGCGGGAAAGAATCATGTGGCGCGGACGGCCTCTGTGGAAGGATAGGCTGATCGTCTAGGCATGGCGGGGCCGAACGGCAAGCATTGCCAGATTGTTGCATCCTGGCCACAGGGCGCACCGCAAAATCACAATCGCCCGATTTTGCCCGTGACTCCGGGCCGCCGCAGTCATAGCAAGACCCTAGAAGCACAGGTAAAAGGCCGTGGTTCAGGGATACTGCATCCCGCTTCGAGCTTAGGGGGCTGAGAAGCGGTTGAGGCAGGCCAAGGGGGAGACGAGTGATCGTCTATGAAGCGCCCGGATCGTGAAAACACGATCCGGGCGCTTTTTATTTGGCTGCGCTTTCTGATGATCGCCATTGGACAAAAGGTCCAAGGCCTGCTTTTTCCGGCCATCGGGCGGCCGCATCCTGACCTCTTGAAACCGCTTTAGGCAAAACCATATCCACGCTGTCCAGCCGCCACATGGGGTTGGACGCAGTATCGCTGGACGCCTGTTTCGGGTCCGGCTTGTTCATTTTGCTCTTTGGGAGATTATGACAATGCGTGCATTTGACCTTACCCCCTATCGTCGTTCCACCGTCGGTTTCGATCGTCTGTTCGACCTGATCGAAAACAACGCCCGGTTGAGCCAGGGTGACAATTATCCCCCGTTCAACATCGAGCGCCTGTCGGAGGATCGCTATCGCGTGACGCTGGCCGTCGCCGGTTTTCGTCCTGATGAGATCGACATCACTGCGCAGCAGAACCTGCTCCAGGTGATCGGTCGCAAGGATGAAGGGTCGGCATCGGATCGGTCCAAATATCTGCATGTCGGCATCGCCAACCGCAGCTTCGAGCGGCGGTTCGAACTCGCCGATTTCGTGCGGGTGGAAAAGGCTGACCTCGCCGATGGCCTGCTGGTGATCGACCTGTTGCGCGAAGTGCCCGAAGCGATGAAGCCCAAGAAGATCGCCATCAATGGCGGTCAGCTTGTGGAGATCACCGCCAAGGACCGCGACGCCGCATGAGCGGTGGAATGACGTAAGCCTGTGGGGCGCGGCTTTGGTAAAGGCCGCGCCCTTTTTATATCTCGACCTGGCTGCCCAATTCGACCACGCGGTTGGTGGGCAGGCGGAAGAATTCCATCGCGCTTTCCGCGTTGCGGAGCATCCAGGCGAAGATTTTTTCCCGCCACAGCGGCATGCCGGGCTTGGACGACGGCAACAGGGTCTGGCGCGCCAGGAAGAAACTGGTGTCCATCATCTTGAACGCCTGGCCGCAGCCCGACACATTTTTGAGCGCGGCGGGGACATCGGGTTCCTGCATGAAGCCATATTGCAGGACCATGCGGAAGAAGCCCCGGCCCAGATCCTCCAGCTTGCAGCGGCCGTCATCCTCGACCACCGGCACGTCCTTGATCTTGACCGTCAGCAGGATGACCCGCTCGTGCAGCACTTTGTTATGCTTGAGGTTGTGGAGCAGCGCATGGGGTACGCCATCGGGCGTCGAGGTCATGAAAACCGCTGTGCCCGGCACGCGCACCGCGCTGTTGGCGGCGGATGCCACGAAGACCGGAATCGGCATCGCGGCTTCGCGCAGGCGATCCTGCACCAGGCGGCGACCGCGCGACCAGGTGGTCAGCAGGGTGAAGATGATGAAGCCGATCAGCAGCGGGAACCAGCCACCATCGGGCACCTTGGTCAGGTTTGCTGCGAGATAGGCACCATCGACGATGTAGAAAACGGCCAGCACCGGCGCGGCATAATACCATTTCCAGTTCCACAACCGGTACAGCACGACGGTCAGCAGGACGTTGTCGATGAACATCGCGCCGGTGACTGCGATGCCATAGGCAGCGGTCAGGTTGGACGAGGTCTTGAAGGTCAGCACAAGCAGGATGACCATCACCATCAAACCCCAGTTGATGAGGGGAATGTAGATCTGGCCTGCGGTCGCGGCGCTGGTGTGGGCGATACGCAAGCGGGGCATGAAACCAAGCTGGATCGCCTGCTGCGTGACCGAGAAGGCCCCGGAGATCACCGCCTGCGACGCAATGATCGCGGCCATGGTCGCAAGGCCGATCAAGGGCAACTGCGCCCATTGCGGTGCGAGATTGTAGAAGGGGCTGTCAAGCGCTGCGGCCCCTTCACGGAACAGCAGAGCGCCCTGCCCCATATAGTTGAGCATCAGCGCGGGCA
This sequence comes from Sphingobium sp. Ant17, assembly GCF_000588875.1. GTDB lineage: Bacteria > Pseudomonadota > Alphaproteobacteria > Sphingomonadales > Sphingomonadaceae > Sphingobium. The sequence continues at coordinate 23,278 of NZ_JEMV01000019.1, read as the reverse complement.
GCACGAAAGCAAGCCAGGATACGCGGATCGGGTTGCGGCCGAAATGGCCCATATCGGCATAGAGCGCTTCTGCACCGGTGACCGCCAGCACGACTGAGCCAAGCGCGAGGAAGGCGGGCAGCGGATCGGTGACGAAGAACATCACCGCCCAATAGGGGTTGAAGGCGTAGAGGATGCCAGGGGTCTGGATGATCGAGAGCACACCCAGCGTCGCGATCGTCAAGAAGTAAAGCAGCATGATCGGGCCGAAGAGCGTCGCGACCTTATTCGTGCCCAAACCCTGTATCCAGAACAAACCGACCAGAATCAGGATTACCACGGGCAGGATCGCGGGTGCCAAGACGGGATTGTAGACCGCAAGTCCTTCGACCGCAGACAGTACGGAAACCGCCGGGGTGATCATCGAGTCGCCGTAGAAGAGCGCCGTCGCGAACACACCGAGCAGGACGATGCCGCGCGACCATCGCTGGGTCTGGGTCTTGCCGTTGATCAACGCGAGCAGCGCCAGGCTGCCACCCTCCCCCTTATTGTCGGCGCGCATGATGATGCTGACATATTTCAGCGTCACCACCAGCATCATCGACCAGAACATCAGGCTGATCACGCCCAATATATGGTCGGGATCGAGCGTCAGTTGGTGATGACCGGCGAAGGTTTCGCGGAAGGCGTAAAGCGGGCTGGTGCCGATGTCGCCAAACACGATGCCGATGGCACCAACCACCAGCTTGACGGTAGCTTTCTGACGGGCGTGTCCGTGGCCTGTTTCTTCCTCGCCGGACGTCGGCGCGGTGTTGGGAAGCAGGTCAGCCATGCAGGAAAAACGCAATGGTCATACTGTGTCGACATCCGAAGAGAAGCGATGACGGACGATGCTGTCACCCCACAAACCGCCGCGCCCTACCATGCCCCACTGGGGCGTGCAATGCGACGCTGCGTGCCTAAGGTGCGGCCGTTCCATCCTGAGCCAGAAGGGCATCGATACGCGCGATATTGGCCTGAAGTTCCGTCTTGAACTTGCTACCCTCCGGCGCGCTGGCCGCCAGCGGTGCCCACATCGCGCGCGCCGCCTGCAACTGGTCGTTGCGCGCCAGCGCCAGGCCGTAGAAATAGCGGGGCGCAAGGCCTTCGGCATCGAGCGCCATGGCGCGTCGGAAGGCGAAGTCCGCCCCCGGCGACAATATGCCATCGGCGTGGGCGACGAGCGCATTGCCGAAGCCGAGCCACAGCGTAGCGTCGTCGGGCCTGGCGCGCAGGCCCGACAGCAGGATGTTGGCGGCATCCTTCGTCTTGCCCTGGCGGCCGAGGCCATCGGACAGGATCAGCCATTGCCCGGTCGGGCCAAAGCGCTCGCCAAGATTGCGCCGCTCTTCGGCGAGCTTCTCGTCGAACTGGCCCTTGATCGGCTTGGTCGAGCGTGGCGCACCGGCAAGGCCGGGATTGCCCTGCCAAGCATAACCCGCAAGCCCCAGGAGCAACGCGGCCGCGCTGATCTCGCGCGCGGATCGCGGAATGCGGCCAAGCAGCAGCATGGCGATGAAGGCCATCGCGGCAAGGCCGAAGGCAAGGAACCAGCCGGTCATGACCGCGCCTTTCGCTTGATCCGGCCGCGCAGCAACAGCAGGCCAAGGCCAAGCAGCAGCAAGGGCGCGCCCCACAGCGGCCAGAGGATGGGGGCGGCGGTGGGTTCGTAACTGACCCAGTCGCCATAGCGGGCGATGAGCCAGGCGCGGATCGCTTCGGGTTGCTCACCCGCCATGATCCGCTCGCGGATCTGCGAGCGCATGTCGCCGGCCATGCTGGCATTGCTGTCGGCGATCGACTGGCTCTGACAGGTCAGGCAGCGGATCGTCTCCATCAGCGCCTTGGCCTTGTGTTCCTGTGCCGGGTCGGCGAGTTGGCGATCGGCATAGGGCGCGGGCGGCAGCGCGGTTTGGGCGGCGAGCGGGGTCGCGATCAGCGCGAAGAGGAACGCGAGGATGAGTCTCATTGCGCGGCCCTAAGCTTTTCGAGAATCATCGGCACATCGTCGGCGCGGATGTCGCCGATATGCTGGTAGGCGATGCGGCCCTTGCCATCGACGATGAAGGTTTCGGGGACGCCCGACGATCCAAGTGCGATCTGGACGGCGCTGCGGGCGTCGAGGCCGATGCGGGCGTAAGGATTGCCATAGCGGGCGAGGAAGGCATCGACATCGGGCCGGGCGTCGCGGATGGCGATCGCGTCGATCGGGACACCGGCCTGTTTGAGCGCCAGCAATTGCGGGGCTTCAGCCGCACAGGGGACGCACCAGCTGGCGAAGATATTGAGCAGCCGCGGCTGGCCCGTAGCCATTTGCGCACTGGCGAGCGGCGGACGGTCGCTGGCGGCGGCGGGCAGCATGAAAGCCGGAAGCGGCTGGCCGACCAGGCGGGAATGGATGACGCGATCGTCAGGCTGGAACAAGCCGCTGGCGAACAGGGCGATGAAGCCCAGGAAAAGCCCAAGCGGGAGCCAGATCAGCAGCTTCCTCATGCCATCGCCGCCTTTGCGCGCCACTTCATCAGCCAGCCGCGCCGTTCGCGACCGAGCAGCGCCAGCGCGCCACCCAAGGCGATCAGGATGCCGCCGAACCAGATGAGCGTGACGAAGGGCTTCCACCAGATGCGCAATTGCCAGCGGCCGCCTTCAACCTCTTCGCCCAGCACGACGTAGAGCTGGCCGTTCCAGCGGGTGAGCAAAGCCGCCTCGCTGGTCGTGGTCGGGGGCGAGGCGAAGAAGCGGGACTGGGGATGGATCATCACCGGCGCGCCGCCGCGACGCACTTCCATGTCGGCCTGGAGCGCGGTCCAGTTATCGCCCGCTATGGGTTGTATCTGTACGAAGCGGAGCTGCCAGCCTGCGGTCTGGATCATGTCGCCGGGGCGGGCGGCGACCAGTTTCTCGACCGTGAAGGCGGAGTCGCTGGCCATTCCCCCCAAGCTGACGGCACAGCCCAGATGCGCGATGACCATGCCATAAGTGAACAGCGGAGTGCGGCGGAGGTTGCGTTTCCACAAGGGCGCGAGGCTGGCGACTCCAACCGCTCCGGCGATGACGAGGCCAAGGAACGGCAGAATGCCGATGCGGCCCCACGCCAAAACGGACAGCGAAGCGGACAAGGATAGCGCTATGAGAAAGGGGATTACCAAACGTTTGGTCACTACTCGTGCATTGTCCCTGCGCCAGCGCACCATCGGCCCGACCGCCATGGCGATCATCAGCGCCAGCGCGATCGGCCCGGCGATCCGGTCGAAATAGGGCGCGCCAACCGAGACCTTGTGGCCGAACGCTTCGGTCATCAGCGGATAGAGGGTGCCGATAAGGACCAGGCCCAATATGACCGTTAGCAGCAAGTTGTTGATAACCAACATGGTTTCGCGGCTGACCAGTTCGAATGGCGCGCCTTCGCGGACGGCACCGATGCGCCAGCCGAAAAGGGCGAGCGCACCGCCGATATAGAGGGCGAGCAGGCCGAGGATGAAGCTGCCGCGTTCCGGGTCCACCGCGAAAGCGTGGACGCTGGTGAGGATGCCCGACCGCACAAGGAAGGTGCCGACCATCGACATGGAGAAGGCGACGACCGCCAGCATGACCGTCCAGGCGCGCAGGGCGTCGCGGGTCGCCAGCACGGTAACGCTGTGGAGCAAGGCGGTCGCGGCGAGCCAGGGCATGAGCGAGGCATTTTCGACCGGGTCCCAGAACCACCAGCCGCCCCAGCCCAATTCATAATAGGCCCAGTAGCTGCCCGCGGTGATGCCCAGCGTCAGCATCACCCAAGCGGCCAGCACCCACGGACGCATCGCACGCGCAAATGCGGCATCAACCTGCCGCGTCAGCAGTGCGCCGATCGCGAAGGAGAAGGCGACCGAGAGGCCGACATAGCCGATATAAAGCGTGGGCGGATGGAAGGCGAGACCGGGGTCTTGCAGCAGCGGGTTCAGCCCCTGCCCGTCCGCCGGTGCCGGGGCGATGCGGGCGAAGGGGTTGGAGGAGAAGAGCAGGAAAGCGTAGAAGCCGAGGGAAATCGCCGCCTGTCCGCCCAGCGTCGCCATATGGGTGTCACGGCGCAGCGCGCGCTCAAACAGGGCGACGGCGGCCCCGGCGACGCCCATGACCGTGACCCAGAGCAGCATCGAGCCTTCATGATTGCCCCAGGTGCCCGCGAATTTATAGAGCCAGGGCTTGGCCGAATGGCTGTTGGTGGCGACCAGCAGCACCGACATGTCCGAGCGCAGAAAGAGCGTTACGAGCGCGGCGAAGGCGATGGCGGTCAACACGCCCTGCGCCACGGCGGCGGGGCGAACGGCAGCGAGCAGATCGGGCTTGTTACCCTTGAGGCCAGTGAAGGCGAGGACGAGTTGCAGCAGCGCGAGCGCGGCGGCGAGCCAGAGCGCGGCGAGGCCGATTTCGGCGATCATAGGGCGGATGCCATCATAATAGCTACCGTTCGGGCTGAGCGAAGTCGAAGCCCTCCGCTGAGCGAAGCGAAGTGACCTCCCTTCGGTCGGTCGAGCCTTCGACAGGCTCAGGGCGAACGGAATTTTGAAAACGCCTCACCGGTCCACCTCGATTTCGCGGGTGGTTTCATTGTAACTCATGCCTTCCAGTTCGCGGGGCATATAGCGTTCGTCATGTTTGGCGAGCAGGTTGGTGGCGATGAAGGTGCCTTTGGTATCGAACGATCCTTCGGCGACGACGCCGCTGCCTTCCTTGAACAGGTCGGGCGCGATGCCGCTGAAGGTGGCGGGGACGGTCGCCTTGCCGTCGGTGACGTCGAAATACAGGGTGACGCCATCGGGTGCGCGCTTGAGGCTGCCTTTGACCACCATACCGCCCAGGCGGATCGCCTTGCCGGGTTCGACGCCCTTGGTCTTCACATCGCCAGGCGCATAGAAATAGGCGGCCTCATCCTTGAGCGCAGAGGCGGCGAGCAGGCCCGCGCCGATGAGCGCGATCAGCGCGGCGAGCGCGAGGATCAGCCGTTGATGCTTGGCCTTCATGCGCGGTCCACCAGCTTTTCGGCCTGGATTTCGGCGCGGCCCATGGCGCGCCAGCTAAGCCAGCTGACCGCCGCCGTGCCCAGCAGCGTGACCGCATAGGCGGCGATGACGAAGGTCCATTGGTTCATCGGGTCACCCTCTCCGCCTATCCACGGGCAAGGCGCTGCATCCGCGCCTCGACCTTGTTCTGCGCCAGGATCGCGCGCATTCGCATCAGCACGATCGCGCCGAACCACAATGTGAAGCCGAGCAACGTCAGGCCCAGCGGCCACAGGATCGCCATATCGATGCTGGACCCGCGCATGGTGATGGATGGCCCCTGATGCAGGCTATTCCACCAGACGACCGAGCGATTGATGATTGGAATATTGACCGCGCCGACCAGGCCGAAGATGGCGGTGACGTTGCTGACGCCGCCCTGCCCGGCGCTCGTTCCCTGTCGCGCGCTGGCATTGGCGAGCGCGATATAGCCAAGATAGAGAAACAAGAGGACCAGCATGGAGGTCATACGCCCGTCCCATTCCCACCAGGTTCCCCAGGTCGGGCGTCCCCAGATCGATCCGGTGGCAAGACAGATGGCGGTAAACAGCGCGCCGGGCGCAGCAATGGCGCGGCCAGCCACGGCGGCAAGCGGGTGCCGCCACACCAGTTGCACCAGCGCGGCGATGGCGATGCCGGTCCAGCCACCCATGCCGAGCCAGGCGGCGGGCACATGGATATAAAGGATGCGCACCGTCTGCCCCTGCAGATAATCGGCGGGCGTCAGCCACAGGCCGCAAGCGCAGCCCGCCAGCAACAGGGCAAGGCCCGGCCAGAACAGCCAGCCCGTCAATGGGCGCGCGATCTTGAGGAAGCGGGCGGGATTGGCAAAGCGATGCATCAGGGCTGCGTCTGTAGCGGGGCGTAGGAAGCAATGCCAGTGGGGCATTTTGCGGATAGCGAGCCGACGGAAACGCTGCGTTGCGGCACGCCCCGACGCTTTTTTATGACAGGAGGGCGACAAAGCGGTCGCAAGTCCCTATATGCGCGCTCAACGACGGCCCTGGGATATTCCTTTCGGGTTGTTCTGGAACGGCTATGGAACCGCTCGCACCCATGATGACTACGAACCCCTTCGACGACGACAAGTTGCGCGAGGAATGCGGCATTTTCGGCGTTTCCGGCGCTGATTCGGCGTCCGCTATCGTCGCGCTCGGCCTCCACGCGCTCCAGCATCGGGGGCAGGAAGCCGCCGGTATCACCAGCTGGGACGGGCATGATTTCCACACCCACCGGGCCATGGGCCATGTGGCGGGGAATTTCGACCGGGACGAGGTGATTCGCGGATTGCCGGGCGACGCGGCCTGCGGCCATGTGCGCTATTCGACCACCGGCGAGACATCGCTGCGCAATGTGCAGCCGCTCTATGCCGAGTTGAATTCGGGCGGATTCGCGATCGCTCATAATGGCAATATCTCCAACGCGATGAAGGTGCGGCGCGAACTGATTCGGCGCGGGTCGATCTTTCAGTCGACGTCGGATACCGAGGTCATCATCCATCTGGTGGCGACATCAAGCTATCGCACGTTGCTCGACAAGTTCATCGATGCGTTGAAGCAGGTCGAGGGTGCCTATTCGCTGATCGTCATGACGCCCGAAGGCATGATCGCCTGCCGCGATCCGCTGGGCATCCGGCCTTTGGTGATGGGGAAATTGGGCGAGACGACGATCTTCGCGTCCGAAACAGTCGCGCTGGACGTGGTTGGTGCGGAATATCTGCGCACGATCGAGCCGGGCGAACTGGTGATCGTCACCAATGAAGGCGAAATCCGGTCGCATCGGCCGTTCGGCGCCGTGCATCCGCGCCCCTGCATCTTCGAGCATGTCTATTTCAGCCGCCCCGATTCGATCGTCGATGGGTCGAGCGTCTATTCAGTCCGCAAGGCGATCGGCGCGCAGCTGGCGATCGAAAATCCGGTCGAGGCCGATTATGTGATCCCCGTGCCCGACAGCGGCGTGCCTGCCGCGATCGGCTATGCGCAGCAATCGGGCATTCCCTTTGAACTGGGCATCATCCGCTCGCACTATATCGGGCGGACCTTCATCCAGCCGGGCGACAAGGTGCGGCATCTGGGCGTGAAGCTGAAGCATAATGCCAACCGTGCGCTGATCAAAGGCAAGCGGATCGTGCTGATCGACGATTCGATCGTGCGGGGGACGACGTCCTTAAAGATCGTGCAGATGATGCGCGAGGCGGGCGCGGCTGAGGTGCATATGCGGATCGCGTCGCCACCGACCAAGCATAGCTGCTTCTATGGCGTCGATACGCCCGAACGCACCAAGCTGCTGGCGCATAAGCTGGACGTGGGCGGCATGCAGGATTTCATCCATGCCGACAGCCTGTCCTTCATCTCGATCGATGGTCTGTACAAGGCACTGGGCGAGGCGAAGCGGGCCGATACGCGGCCGCAATATTGCGACGCCTGCTTTACCGGCGACTATCCCACCGCACTGACCGACCAGGATGACGTGGTGGTAACCAACCAGCTGGAATTGCTGGCCGAACGGGTGGCCTGACGGGCTTTCCTTGCGCTTTTCTCCGAACCTAAAATATCCGTTCGGGCTGAGCCTGTCGCAGCCCCTTCCTTCTCCAGGAAGTGAGGCCCTTCGACAGGCTCAGGGCGAACGGAACCTACTCTGTTTGACAATGACGAGATGCTATGACTGACACGCTTCCCCTTTCCGGCAAATTGGCTCTCGTTACGGGGGCGAGCCGGGGCATTGGCGCAGCGACCGCCGAGGCGCTGGGCCGAGCGGGCGCGCATGTCGTGCTTACGGGACGGACGACCGGCGGACTGGAAGAAGTGGAGGAGCGCATTCATGGCGCAGGCGGCAGCGCGACGATCGCGCCGCTCGACCTGATCGACGGCGAGAGCATCGGGCGGCTGGCGCAGGCGATCGGCGGGCGCTGGGACGCGCTCGATATCCTGGTGCTGAATGCCGCGACGCTGGGCGCGCTGGCGGCTGTGCCGGCGATCGACGCCAAGGAATTTGCGCGGATGCTGACGCTCAATATCGTCGCGCCCCAGGCGCTGATAGCGGCGTTCGACGGCATGTTGCGCGCAAGCGGCGATGCGCGAGTGGTGGCGGTGACATCGTCGGTGGTGGTGCCGCGGGCTTATTGGGGCGCTTATGGCGCGTCGAAGGCGGCGCTGGAGACGTTGGTGGGGGCCTATGGCGAAGAGATGAAGAATATCTCGGCCATCCGCACCCATATTGTCGATCCGGGCGCGACCCGCACGGCAATGCGCGCGCGGGCCTTTCCGGGGGAAGACCCTGCGACGCTCAAAGGCCCGGAAGTGGTGGCCGATGCGATCGTCGGGATGGTCGCGGCGGATACGCCGACTGGATATCGCATGCGGGTCGATGGCTGAACGCGGCGCGGGCGTTTTTCGACTACGCTCGAAACCAACAGTGATTTTAGCTGGGCTTTACCAGTGTGACCTGCGCGACGTCGATGCCGCCGCCGCGGAAGCCGCCTTCACAATACATAAGATAATAGCGCCATAAAGCCACGAAATGCTGGTCGAAGTTGGCAGGCAAGCGGCCCTGCTCGATCGCCTGGTCGAAGCGTTCGCGCCAGCGGCGGAGCGTTTGGGCATAATGCTGGCCGAAGCGATGGACGTCGCGCCATTCCAGCCCTTGCTTCTCGGCCAGCGCGCGGAAGCGGCTTTCCGACATCAGCATGCCGCCAGGGAAGATATAGGTCTGGATGAAGTCCGCGCCGCGCGCATAGCGGTCAAAAATGGCGTCATCGATCAATATATATTGGATCGCGGCGCGTCCGCCGGGTTTGAGCAAGCGATGGATGGTGGCGAGATAGGCGGGCCAATAGCGTAGCCCGACGGCTTCGACCATCTCGACGCTGGATATGGCGTCATATTGCCCCTGTGCATCGCGATAGTCGGTGAGGCATATTTGTGCGCCCGAGCCGAGGCGGTCGCGCGCATAATCGGCCTGCTCGGTCGAGAGGGTCAGGCCGGTATAGGCGATCGCCCGCCGCTCCATCGCCTGTTCGGCGAGGCCACCCCATCCGCAGCCGATTTCGAGCAGGGAATCGCCATCCTTGAGCGCCAGCCGGTCGAGGATCGCATCGACTTTGCGCCGCTGGGCCTGTTCCAGGTCTTCCGACTCGCTGTCAGGATCAGTGAACAAGGCACTGGAATAATGCATGAGTTCGTCGAGCCAGAGCTGGTAAAAGTCATTGCCCAGGTCATAATGATAGGCGATGTTGTGGCGCGATCCGGTGCGGCTGTTCCGGCGGGCCCAGTGGATGGCACGGCCAATCCAGCGGGTCGGGCCATTGGGACGCGCGACACGGCCCAGCGCGACGGCATTGGTCATGAACAGCGCGAAGAGCGGCACCGGGTCGGGACTGGTCCATTCGCCCGCCGCCCAAGCGCGATACCAGCCCGCCGATCCGCCAGTGGCCAAGCGGACCAGCGCGCGCCAATGGACGAGATGGACTTCGCAATGCGGCCCCGGCGCACGACCGCCCAACATCCGGCGCGCGCCGTCGGGCAGAATGGCATCGAGCGATCCCTGATCCAATCCCCGGTCGATCCGGTCGAGCAAATGATGGAAGAGCGGTCCAAGCACTCGCCCCAACCGGCCGGGCTTGCCGGAACGGGGCGGCTGACGCACGGAAAGCGCGCGACGGCCGCGGCGGGGATCGACTGCATTCATGACGTCATTCCTGCCCCAAGCAGGCGGGCGCTGCAATCACCCCTTTGCGTGACGATAGGCGGCCAGCGCGCGCTCGCGGCCTTCGCGATGCTCGATGATCTTGGGCGGATAAGCGGCGGGGCGAGCGCCATGCGCGTCGGGGTCGTGAATGACGCTGTCGTTGAGGTCGGCCAGTTCAGGCACCCAGCGGCGGATATAGGCGGCGGCGTCGAATTTTTCCGACTGGCTGAGCGGGGCCATGATGCGGGTGAACAGATTAGCATCCACCCCGCTGCCCGCGACCCATTGCCAATTGACGCTGTTATTGGCGTAGCTGGCGTCGACCAGCGTATCCCAGAACCAGCGCGCGCCATGGCGCCAGTCGATCAGCAGATGCTTGATGAGGAAGCTGGCGGCGATCATGCGCACACGGTTATGCATCCAGCCGGTCGCCCAAAGCTGGCGCATGCCCGCATCCACGATCGGATAGCCGGTATGGCCGGTCTTCCAAGCGGCAAAATCGGACCCGGCACCGCGCAGGTCGCGCCACTCCAGCGCGTCGAAATCGGCGCGGGCATTTTCGGAGCCATAGGTTGGCATCTGGCAAATCTGCACATGGGCATGATCGCGCCAGATCAGTTCCTTGAGGTAGATTGTTGCATCCTGTCCTGAAGCCGCGACACGGTGCCAGACGGTGGCGGGCGAAATTTCGCCGAAGTGGAGATGGGGTGACAGGCGCGAGGAGCCTTCGACCGAAGGCAGATTGCGCGCGACCGGATAGTCGCCAACCTCATCGAGAAAGGCGGTCAGATGCGCGCGCGCACCTGCTTCGCCGGGCGTCCAGTCTTCGGTGAAGCCGCTGGCCCAATCGGGCTTGGTGGGCAGCAAGGCCCAGTCCTCCAGCGCGTCGCTGGCTGGCCATTGGTCGGGTGACGGGATGGTTGCAGGCGCGCGGGTGGGCGTAGGCGGCGGCATATGCTCCATCACCGCGCGGGAAAAGGGCGTATAGATGCGATAGATGCCCCCTGCCCCGGTGCGCACCGCGCCCGGTGGCAGCAGCAGACCACCATCATGAAGGCAAAGGTCGAGCGCCTTGGCCACTGCCTTTTCCGCATTGCGCCACCAAGGTTCATAATGATGGAGGGCGTGGACGCGGCGCGCACCCGTCTCCTGCGCCAGTTGCGCGAGCATCTCGGCGGACGCCCCGCGCCGTAGGATGAGGCGCGATCCCTTTTCGCGCAGCTGCGCGTCCAGGCTGGACAGACTGTGGTGCAGCCACCAGCGCGACGCGCCGCCCATCGCCCAGGTGCGCGGGGTGGCATCGTCCAATATATAGACCGGGATAACCGGGCCTTCCTCAACGGCGGCGGCGAGCGCAGCCTGATCGGACAGGCGCAGATCCTGGCGAAGCCAGAGCAGGACGGGGGCGTTGGTGGACATGGTTGGGCAATGCGCGGCACCGGGCCGGGTTCCAACCACCCTATCGGGCATATTGCTGACCAACGGCCCGTCGCAAATCAGGCCATGCGCGATTCGATCCATGGACGCGCGCTGCGGCCGCGCTTATCCTTAGGGCCGGTGCCCTGCTTGGGGTGAGTGGCATCATATGAGAAAGATTCAGGGGATTTATGGCTTCCACGCCCAATGAACGGGAAATGGCATATCGGCCGTGCGTCGGCATCATGCTGGTCAACAGGGATGGCAAGGTCTTCGTCGGCCAGCGGCTCGATAATGTCGTGGAAGCTTGGCAAATGCCGCAAGGCGGAATCGACGAGGGCGAGGACGCCAAGACGGCAGCCCTGCGCGAACTGGGCGAGGAAACCGGCATCGGCCCGGAGCATGTCGAGATCATCGCCAAGGCGAAGGACGAGCATTTCTATGACCTGCCGCCCGAATTGCTAGGCAAATTATGGGGCGGCAAATATCGCGGCCAGCGGCAATATTGGTATCTCGCCCGTTTCCTGGGGCAGGACAGCGACGTCAATATTGAGACCAAGCATCCCGAATTTCGCAGCTGGAAATGGGCCGAACCCGAAACGCTGCCGGAACTGATCGTGCCGTTCAAGCGCAAGCTGTATCGCGATATCCTGCAGGAATTCAAATCGTTGATCTGAACCGTTGCGACACACTTCCTGCGGCGGGCCGTGTTTAAAACGGGCACTTAGGGGCTTAAGTTTTGCGGTCGAGCGGTTATGACGGACAAATGCGCGCTTGTCTGATCCTGATGTCTTTCCTGTTTGCTGCCCCGGCCCTGGCTGCCGATCCCATTTTGTTGCCGACATCGGTGCGCGAAATGCTGGAAGCGGCAATCGCCAATGGCAGCGAGACGGAGATCGCCACCGTCGCCAAAATCGCCCGTCAGACCAATCCGGCGTCGGGCGACGAAATCCAGCGGATGGTCAATAGCTGGAAGGAACGGACCAAGGCGACCCACGACACCGTGATTCGCGAGGCCCGCTTCACCGAATTATGGACTGGTCGGGTCGAAGCGGGCGGGTTCCGCTCGACCGGCTCCACCAGCGAGCTGGGCCTGAGCGGCACGGCCACCGCGACTCGTACCGGCCTGCAATGGTCCCACAAATTGAGCGCGACGGCGGATTATCGCCGCGCCAATGGCGTGACGTCGCGCGAACGCTATCTTGCCGGCTATGAGCCACGCTATCAGTTCGATCCGCGCGGCTTTGCTTATGGGTTGACGCAGTTCGAGCGCGACACGTCGATCGGCTATGATGAACGCTATACCGGGTCAGTCGGCATCGGCTATAAACTGATCGTCAGTACGCCGTTGGACCTGCAAGTCGATATCGGCCCGTCGGTGCGCCATGCCAAATATCTGACCGGCGAGCGCGAGACCAAACTCGGTGCGCGTGGATCGATGGCGGCGGTGTGGCGCTTGTCGCCGACGCTGACGCTCAAGCAGACGGCGGCAGGTTATGCGGAGAGCGATGTCTATTCGTTCAATTCGCTGACGGCAGTAGAAACGAAGGTGGCGGCGCGACTGTCGGCCGCCTTGTCTTATAACGTCCAATATGAATCGGAAACGCTGCTGAGCGCGCGCGATCTGGACACGCTGAGCCGGTTGACGCTGACCTACGACTTCTGACGCGGTGGGGGTGGAGGCGCGCGACGCGCTCTGATAGACCCTTGCCATGAACCCCTTATCATCGATCGAAGCCGCTCTGCTGGAGCGGGCTGCGGATGCCCCGATGCTGTCGCAGGTGCAGGATTGGGCAGCGATCAACAGCGGATCACGCAATCTGGATGGACTGGCGCAGATGGCGGCGGCGCTGGCGGATGCTTTTTCCGTGCTGCCGGGCGACGTGACGCTGATCGAAGCGGCACCGGTCGAGACGATGCGCGCCGACGGGCGCGTCGAGACGATCCGGCATGGGCAGCATCTGCATTTATCGGTGCGGCCGGAAGCCCCGGTGCAGATCTTGCTCACAGGACATATGGATACGGTCTTTGCCGCCGATCACCCGTTCCAAGCGCAGCGCTGGATTGAACCCGGCGTTCTGAACGGGCCGGGGGTCGCCGACATGAAGGGCGGCATTGCGGTCATGCTGGCGGCGCTGCGCGCGATCGAGGGAACGGAGGCGGCGCAGACACTTGGCTATGACGTCGTCATCAACAGTGACGAGGAAGTGGGCAGCCCCTCCTCCGCCGGATTGTTGCGGACAGTGGCGGCTGGCAAGGTCGCGGCCTTCACCTATGAGCCTGCCCTGCCCGATGGTACGCTGGCGGGCGCGCGGGCGGGGAGCGGCAATTTCTCGATCGTGGTGACCGGTCTGAGCGCCCATGCCGGGCGCAATCCCGATGATGGGCGCAACGCGCTGCTGGCGGCGGCCGATCTGGCGTTGCGGCTCAAGGCCGGGAGTGGCCCCGGCTGTTCGTGCAATCCCGTGAAAATCGAAGGCGGCGGGCCGAACAATGTGGTGCCCGACCATGCGGTACTGCGGGTCAATTTCCGGCCCCGGACGCGCCGGATGAGGCGGCAGCGCGAGCGCTGATCGAGCGGGCGATGGCCGATGTGGCGCGCGACCATGATGTCAGCCTGCATCTCCACGGCGGCTTCGGACGGCCGCCAAAGCCCATGGATGACAAGGCCGAGCGTTTGTTCGGGCTGGTCAAGCAATGTGGCGCGGACCTGGGACTGGAGATCGGGTGGCGCGATACGGGCGGCGTGTGCGACGGCAATAATATCGCGGCCTGCGGTGTGCCGGTGGTCGACACGATGGGCGTGCGCGGCGGGAGCATCCATAGCGATGCCGAATTTCTGATCGCCGACAGCCTGCCCGAACGGGCGCGGTTGTCGGCGCTGGCGCTGCTGCGGATCGCGCAAGGCAGATATAAGATATGAAGAAGAGAGGGTAAGCGCTTGAGTTTCATCATGCGAACCGCGCGGGCGGAGGATTTGCAGACGCTGTATGAAATGGCGAAGCTAACCGGAGGTGGCTTCACCAACCTGCCGCCCGACCGCAAATCTTTGGCCGCCAAGCTGGAGCGGACCGAGGCGGCGCTGGCGCGCGAGGAGGATGGCATTGCCGACGAGCTGATCGTCATGGTGCTGGAAAATGTCGAGACGGGGCAAGTGCGCGGCACTTGCCAGATCTTCTCGACCGTGGGGCAAAGCTGGCCCTTCTATTCCTATCGGCTGGGGATGCTGACCCAGCATAGCCGTGAACTCGGCCGGACATTCCGGGCGCAGATGCTATCGCTGACGACCGATCTGGAAGGGTCGGTCGAGGTCGGCGGGCTGTTCCTGCATCCGCGCGAACGGGCCGAGGGGCTGGGTCTGCTGCTGTCGCGCAGCCGCTATCTCTATATTCGCGGGCATCGGCAGCGTTTCGGCGACAAGGTGATCGCCGAATTGCGCGGGGTGATCGACGAGGCGGGCGGTTCGCCCTTCTGGGACGGGTTGGCCGGACGCTTTTTCGGCATGAGCTTTCAGGAGGCGGACGAGTTCAATGCCGTCAACGGCAACCAGTTCATCGCCGACCTGATGCCCAAGACGCCCATCTATACCGCGATGCTGACCGACAGTGCGCGCGCGGTCATCGGCCTGCCCCATCCCAATGGCCGGGCGGCGATGCGGATGTTGGAGACCGAAGGGTTCGACAATGCGGGCTATGTCGACATTTTTCGACGGCGGGCCGACGATGGTCGGGCAGATCGACCAGTTGAAGACGATTGCGGGCGCGCGCGACGTGACGCTGGGTGCGACGCATGACAAGGGCGGCGACAAGATGCTGATCGCGACCGGGCGGCTGGCGGACTATCGCTGCACCTGGGGTTTCGTGCAGGAAGTGGACGGCGTCGTGTCGCTCGATGCGGCGAGCGCGGCGCGGATCGGGCTGGAACCGGGGGTCGAGTTCACCATGGCGGGGCGGGCATGAGCGTTACCGAGATTAATTTCGACGGGCTGATCGGGCCGAGCCACAATTATGCGGGCTTGAGCGTCGGCAATCTGGCGTCGGCGCGCAATGCGGGCGCGGTGTCGCATCCGCGCGCGGCGGCGTTGCAGGGTATCGAAAAGATGCGCGGCAATATTCGGCTGGGGCTGACACAGGGCCTATTCCTGCCGCAATGGCGACCCGATGGGGCGTGGTTGGCGCAGTTGGGGACTGATGTCGGCGCGGCCGAGCCGCATATCCGCGCGGCGGCGATGTCGGCTTCGTCCATGTGGGCCGCCAATGCGGCGACGGTGTCGCCCGCCAGCGACACAGGCGACGGGCGCACGCATTTGACCGTCGCGAACCTGGTGACGATGGCGCATCGCAGCCATGAATGGCCCCAGACGCTGGCGCAATTGCGGGTCGCCTTTTCCGACCAGAGCGTTTTCGCCGTCCATGGCCCGGTGCCGCCGCCCTTTGGCGACGAGGGCGCGGCCAATCATATGCGGTTGGCCGAACGGCATGACCAGCCGGGGGTCGAGGTCTTCGTCTATGGCCAGTCGGGCGGCCCCTTCCCCGCGCGCCAGCATGTCGAGGCGAGCAAGGCCGTGGCGCGGCGGCATGGACTGGACGCGGCGCGGACTTTGTTCGTGCAGCAGTCCGAGGAAGCGATTGCGGCGGGCGCTTTCCACAATGATGTGGTGGCGGTGGCCAATGAGCGGGTGTTGTTCACCCATGAACTGGCCTTTGCCGACAAGGAGGGTTTCTATACCGATCTGCGCGCCGCCCTGCCCTGCGTCGAGATTGTGGAGGTGCCCGCCAGCGCGGTGAGCCTGTCCGATGCGATCAAAAGTTACCTGTTCAATGCGCAATTGGTCACGCTGCCGACCGGCGAAATGGCGCTGGTGCTGCCGACCGAAGCGCGGGAGACGCCAGCGGTATGGCAATGGCTGGAGCAGATGATCGCGGGCAATGGGCCGATCCGGCGACTCGTACCTGTCGATGTGCGTCAATCAATGGCCAATGGCGGTGGTCCGGCCTGTCTGCGCCTGCGCGTCGTGGCCGATCCGGCGACGATCGATCCGCGCTTCCTGGTGGATGAGGCGAAGCTGGACGCAATCGCGGGAATCGTGGCAGATTACTGGCCCGAAGACATCGCGCCAGACGGGCTGGGCGACACCACGTTGATCGCGCGGATCGAACAATCATGGTTAACGCTTGTTGACCATCTGCAGCTTTCCGGCGATCTATCGCCCTGATGGCGGGGGCCAAACGCCGGATGGAATCGAAATGGAACGGATCAAGCGTCTTTTCATCGTCAAGACCAAGTTCGAGGCGTTTCTGATCATCTATGCGCTCGCGCTGGGCGCGACCGAGCGCGGCGTCGCCTATATGCAGCAATATCCCGGCACCGGCGGACAGCTATTGGCTCTCGCGTGCACCGGCGCGGTGTTCATGGGCGGCGGCATGATATTGGACACGCTCGAATATCGGCGCACCTACGGATAGCCCAAGGGCTTGCGCTGGTCGGCCCCGCCGGTCAGGAATGATGGCCATGGGTGCCATCATGTTGCAGGGAACCGGATCGGATGTCGGCAAGTCGGTGCTGGTCGCCGGGCTGTGCCGGGCGCTCGTGCGGCGCGGCTATCGGGTCCGCCCGTTCAAGCCACAGAATATGTCCAACAATGCGGCGGTGACCGCCGATGGCGGCGAGATCGGCCGCGCACAGGCGTTGCAGGCGATTGCCTGCCGCGTGCCGCTGCATACGGATATGAACCCGGTGCTGTTGAAGCCGCAGGCCGACCGCACATCGCAGCTGATCGTCCATGGCCAGGTGCGCGGCACGTTGGGATCGGGCAATTTCCGCGCGGCGCGGGGCGAATTGCTGGGGGCGGTGCTGGACAGCTATGCCCGGTTGCAGGCGCAATGCGACATCGTCGTGGTCGAGGGCGCGGGATCGCCCGCCGAGATCAACCTGCGCGCGGGCGACATCGCCAATATGGGCTTTGCCCGCGCCGCCAATGTGCCGGTAATCCTGGTCGGCGATATCGACCGGGGCGGCGTGATCGCGGCGGTGGTGGGCACGCGCACGGTGATCGACCCGGCGGATGCGGCGATGATCCGCGGATTTTTGATCAACAAATTTCGCGGCGATCCGGCTTTGTTCATGGATGGCTATGCGCAGATCGAGGCGCTGTCAGGCTGGCGTGGCATGGGGGTGGTGCCCTGGCTGGATGCCGTCGCGCGGCTGCCGAGCGAGGATGCGGTCGTGCTGGAGCGGCGGCAATTTTCGGTCGAAGCGCCGCTGGTGGTCGCCTGCCCGGTCCTGCCGCGCATTTCCAATTTCGATGATGTCGATCCGCTGAAGCTGGAACCCGGCATCGACCTGCGCATGATCGGGCCGGGTCAGGTCATTCCGGCCGAGGCGGCGCTGGTGATCCTGCCCGGCTCCAAGGCCAGCGTCGCGGATATGCGGGCGATGGTGGCGCAGGGGTGGGACATCGACATATGCGCGCATCACCGGCGCGGCGGCGCGGTGCTGGGGATATGCGGCGGATACCAGATGCTGGGGCGGACGATCGCCGACCCGGACGGGCTGGAGGGACCGCCGGGGTCGGTCGCGGGGGTGGGGCTGCTGGATATCGAGACGGTGCTCGGCGGGACCAAGACGCTGGAAGCGGTGCGTGGCCGGGCGCTGGGGGCCGAATTTGGCGGCTATGAGATGCATATGGGGCGGACCGCTGGCCCGGATTGCGCGCGGCCCTTTGCCATGCTGGGCGACAGGCCAGATGGCGCGATCAGCCGCGATGGGCGGGTGATGGGCAGCTATATCCATGGGCTGCTTGCCAGCACGGCGTTGCGCGATGCCTTGCTGCGGCGGTTGGGCAGTGCGTCGGCGGGGCAGGATTATGACCAGTCGGTCGAGGATGCGCTGGAGGAGGTCGCGAACCTGCTCGAAACCCATGCCGATGTCGATGCCATGATCGCGCTGGCGATGGGCTGACGCTGATGGGAAAAATGGTGCACCCAGAGCGATTCGAACGCCCGACCCTCAGATTCGTAGTCTGATGCTCTATCCAGCTGAGCTATGGGTGCAGAGGAAAGGCTGGCGGAGAGGCTGGAAGCCTGCCCGATAAAGCCCTTCGGAAAATGGTGCACCCAGAGCGATTCGAACGCCCGACCCTCAGATTCGTAGTCTGATGCTCTATCCAGCTGAGCTATGGGTGCATTTGGAGAGGCGCAGATAGAAGCGCCCGGCCATTTGGGCAAGCCCCTTTTTTGCACTTTTATGGCCCGTTTCCGAACCGGAACGAAGAACGAGCAACTTTTGCCGCGCTGCACCGTTCGGATGGGCAGGAGGACCCGCCATGAGCTTTACCCTGAATGACATTGCCTTGCTGTTGATCGCCTTGGTCATCGGCCTGATATTCGGCCTGATGATAAGTGGGCGCGGCAAATATCGCCGGGCCTGGCGCGACGAACAATTGTTGCATCGGCAATCGGTGAAGGATCGCGATGCCCGGTTAGAGGCGGCCGAGACGCGCGTGCGCGAGCTGGAACGGCAGGCGGTGCCGGTAGGCGCCGGTGCGACGAGCGGCGTGGCCGCTGCTGCCACGCATGAGCGCGATGATCTGAGCCGCATCAACGGGATCAGCCAGGCGCAGGAAGTGTCGCTCAACGAAGCGGGCTATCAGCGGTTCGGGCAGATCGCGACGCTCGGTGCCGAGCAGGAAGCCACATTGGAAGCCCGGTTGGGGTTGCAGCCCGGCACGATCGCGCGGGAGGATTGGCGCGGTCAGGCACAAACGCTGGAGACCAAGCCCGCCAAGCGTGGCTTGTTCGGCTAAGCCCCAGCGTCGGTTTACACATGGAAAGGGCGGGGATTGCTCCCCGCCCTTTTCTTATGCCTTGCTGGCGAGTGCGGCTTGCGCAGCGGCCAGGCGGGCGATCGGCACACGATAGGGCGAGGCCGAGACATAATCGAGTCCCGTCTCTTCGCAGAAAGCGATCGAGGCCGGATCGCCGCCATGTTCGCCGCAGATGCCGAGCTTGATGCCGGGACGGGTCTTGCGGCCACGTTCGGTGGCGAGCTGGATCAGTTCACCCACGCCTTCGACATCGATGCTGACGAAGGGATCGCGGGCGAAGATGCCCTTGTCGACATAGGTGCCGAGGAACCGGCCTGCATCGTCGCGGCTGATGCCGATCGTCGTCTGGGTCAGATCGTTGGTGCCGAAGGAGAAGAATTCGCCAACTTCCGCGATTTCCCCGGCCTTGAGCGCGGCACGGGGCAGTTCGATCATCGTGCCGACGAGATATTCGACGCTGTCGCCCTGTTCGGCGAAGACTTCGGCGGCGACGCGATCGACGATCGCCTTCATCAACTCCAGTTCCTTGCGCGTCGCAACGAGCGGGATCATGACTTCCGGGATCGGCGCTTCGCCGCCGCGCTGCTTGACGATCAACGCCGCTTCAAAGATTGCGCGGGCCTGCATCTCGTAGATTTCGGGATAGGTGACGCCCAGACGGCACCCGCGATGGCCCAGCATGGGATTGAATTCATGCAGTTCGCTGGCGCGGCGCTTGAGCACGTCCACCGAAATACCCGCCGCCTTGGCGACTTCCTCGAACTCGGCTTCGGCATGCGGCAGGAATTCGTGCAGCGGCGGATCGAGCAGGCGGATGGTGACGGGCAGGCCCGCCATCACCATGAAGATCTGCGCGAAATCGTCGCGCTGTTCCGGCAGCAGCCGTTCGAGCGCGATGCGGCGACCCTTTTCGCTGTCGGCGAGGATCATTTCGCGGACGGCGGTGATGCGGGCGGCGTCGAAGAACATATGTTCCGTGCGGCAGAGGCCGACGCCTTCCGCACCGAATTCGCGCGCGACCTTGCAGTCCTGCGGGGTTTCGGCGTTGGCGCGGACCTTGAGACGGCGGACCTTGTCGGCCCAGACCATCAGGACGCCGAAGTCGCCCGCCAGCTCAGGCTGCACGGTGGGCACTTCGCCCGCCATGACTTCGCCGGTCGACCCGTCGAGGGTGAGGATATCGCCCTCCTTGAGCTCACGGCCGCCGATGCGCAGGATGTTCGCCTTGGTGTCGATCGAAATGCCGCCAGCGCCCGAGACGCAGGGACGGCCCATGCCGCGCGCCACGACGGCGGCGTGGCTGGTCATGCCGCCACGCGCGGTCAGGATGCCCTTGGCCGCATGCATGCCGTGAATGTCTTCGGGGCTGGTTTCGACGCGGACGAGGATGACGGCGTCGCCCATTTCGTTGCGACGTTCGGCGGTGTCGGCGTCGAACACGATATGGCCCGATGCCGCGCCGGGCGAGGCGGGCAGCCCCTTGGTCAGCACGTCGCGCGGGGCCTTGGGATCGAGCGTGGGGTGAAGCAGCTGGTCGAGCGCGGCGGGATCGACGCGGGCGACGGCTTCTTCCTCGGTGATCAGGCCTTCATGCGCCATGTCGACGGCCATCTTCAGCGCGGCCTTCGCCGTGCGCTTGCCCGATCGGGTCTGGAGCATCCACAGCTTGCCCTGCTGGACGGTGAATTCAATGTCCTGCATGTCGCGATAATGGGTTTCGAGGATCTGGAACACCTTGGCCAGTTCGGCATAGGTGTCCGGCATCGCCTCTTCCATCGACAGCGGCTTGGCCCCTGCCCGCTCACGCGCGGCGAGCGTCAGATATTGCGGGGTGCGGATGCCGGCGACGACGTCCTCGCCCTGGGCGTTGATCAGAAATTCGCCATAATAGACATTTTCGCCGGTCGAGGGATCGCGGGTGAAGGCGACGCCGGTGGCCGAGGTTTCGCCCATATTGCCGAACACCATCGCCTGCACATTGACGGCGGTGCCCCATTCGCCGGGGATGTTGTTGAGGCGGCGATAGACTTTCGCGCGTTCCGACTGCCAGGAGCCGAACACGGCGCTGATCGCGCCCCAAAGCTGGTCATGCACGTCCTGCGGGAAGGGCTTGTCCCACAGCTTCTTCACGAGCGCCTTATATTCGGCGACCAATGCCTTCCAGTCGTCGGCGGTCATTTCGGTGTCGAGGCTGTAGCCCTGGTCTTCCTTGGCGACTTCGAGCGCTTCCTCGAACGCGCCATGGTCCAGTTCCAGCACGACGTCCGAATACATCTGAATGAAGCGGCGATAGCTGTCCCAGGCGAACCGCTCGTCGCCCGAGGTGGTGGCGAGGCCGATGACGGTTTCGTCGTTGAGGCCGAGGTTGAGGACGGTGTCCATCATGCCGGGCATCGAGCGCGCGCGCCGGAACGGACCGAGACGAGCAGCGGATCGGCGGCGTCGCCGAACTTCTTGCCAGTGATCCCTTCGATATGGGAAAGGCCCGTGGCGACTTCCGCCTTCACGCTATCGGGATAGACGCCGCCATCTTCATAATAGCGCGTACACATTTCCGTCGTGATGGTGAAACCCGGCGGCACCGGCAGGCCGATCGCGGCCATGCCGTCGAGGTTCGCGCCCTTGCCGCCCAGAAGGTTGCGATCCCCCTGCCCACCATCATCCACGCCGCCGCCAAAACGATAGACATAACGCGTCGTGGTCTTGGTCATGATGGCCTCATCTGTCTCAGTCATTCCCGGCTCTCCCTGCACTGATTGCCGATGCGATATATTGCGTTGCAACAATCCAGCAGCAATAGCCGGATCGCGCCCGATCGAATAGGATTATTCCGTCTTAACTTCGCACTTTTCCCGCACATCTTGGCATTTCGTTGCGTTATCCCGCAATCTTCGAAAAGTCTGCCACGCTATGAACGGCGTCACGCACCCGCGCCAGCAGCGCAAGGCGGGCCGAGCGCTTGGCGGGATCGGCGTCATTGACCGTCACGCTTTCAAAGAAGGCGTCGATCGGCGCGCGGAGTGTAGCGAGCGCCGCCATGGCCCCCTCGAACTCCTCCGCCGCCACCGCCTGCGCCGTGCGCGGTTCCGCCACGTCGAGCGCGGCGATGAGCGCAGCTTCGGCTATTTCGGGCGTGTAGGACAGCGAATTTCCTCCCCTCCCTTCCAGGGAGGGGTTGGGGGTGGGTGGCGAGCGGAGCGAGCCTTCCTCCGTCGAGAGGTCGGAGCCGCCTACGGCGGCACCCACCCCCGGCCCCTCCCTAATAGGGAGGGGGGAAGAGGCGGGCGCGTCCTTCTTGAGGATGTTCGCGGCGCGCTTGTAGCCTGCGAGCAGGTTCGCGCCGTCATCGGTCGCCACGAAGGATTGCAGCGCATGGACGCGGGCGAGCAGGCGGACGAGATCGTCCTCGCCGCCGAGCGCGAACACCGCGTCGATCAGGTCGTGGCGGACACCGGCTTCGCGTTGCTGGACTTTGAGGCGGTCGGCGAAGAAGTCGAGGATACTTGCAGCCTGATCTACGGGAGCATCAACATCCCAAAGGTGGACATCGCCTTCCTGATACGACTTGCCCAGTTCGATACCGCCAAGTTCGCGTTCAACGATGAACGAAATGCGACTATTCGCCCATTCCTCACTCGCAAATTTCATTTCGGAAAATACGTAATTCTCAAGCGTATGCCCAGTCTTGGCATCAAAGACGGAAATTACGCGCGTGCTGAAACCCTCGGCGCGCATCCTGAAACCTGAAGTCTGGCCATGGAACCGGATTTCATCATTCCGAACGACTTCATCATCTAGCGTCCATGCATACCCTTCTCGGCCAAATATAAACAGCCAAGCAAAAAGAACCTCTGATAGTGGTACACGCAGCCTATTCTCAGAAATAAGCCTTATAGACGCTATCGCTGCCCGCCTGAGTGCAAACGGGTCTCGCGATCCGCTAGGCTTTTCATGCATGGCAAAAAAGCCGAACAGAGTATCCAGCTTATCCGCCAAACTCACTGCCACGGTGACCGGCGCGGTGGGGACGTCGTCGCCTTGGCGACCGGCTTGTAATGGTCGCGGATGGCGTCGGCTACGGCGTCGGGCCAGCGCCGCAGGCCATTCTCATCCACTTCGGCGCGGGCGTAGTAGCCGCCCATGATGCCTTGCAGTTCTGGGAACTCGCCGACCATTTCGGTGACGAGGTCGGCCTTGCAGAGGCGGGCGGCTTGTTCGGCTAGGGTGGCCAACTGCTCCCTCTCCCCTGCGGGGAGAGGGCTGGGGTGAGGGGGTTCGACGCCGGTGTCGCGCG
>NZ_JEMV01000018.1 GCF_000588875.1 Sphingobium sp. Ant17 | reverse complement strand
ATCGTTACGGCCTCAACACTTTGTAAATGGATTCGTTTTTTATACGACTCGCGCTTTCCTGCGGGTTAGCACTAAATTAACCTTTGTCGTTCAGAAGTTTTTTTTGGTTAAATGAAATTTTGGACAGAAGCCGTTCTGGTGGGGTGAACGGACCTGCGACGCAAAGGGGGCTTCATATGCGCGTGCTGCTGATTGAGGACGAACCGACGACGGCCAAGGCGATCGAGCTGATGCTCACCACCGAAGGCTTCAACGTCTATACCACGGATCTGGGCGAAGAAGGCCTCGATCTGGGCAAGCTCTATGATTACGACATCATCTGTCTGGATCTGAACCTGCCCGACATGCACGGTTACGACGTGCTGAAGAAGTTGCGCGCTGCCAAGGTTCAGACTCCGGTCCTGATCTTGTCGGGTGTTGCCGAAATGGACAGCAAGGTTCGCTCCTTCGGTTTTGGGGCCGATGATTATGTGACCAAGCCTTTCCATCGCGAAGAGCTCATCGCCCGCATTCATGCCGTGGTGCGTCGCTCCAAGGGGCATTCGCAGTCGGTCATTCGCACCGGCAAGCTGTCGGTCAATCTCGACGCGAAGACCGTGGAAGTGGACGGCAACCGCGTCCATCTGACGGGCAAGGAATATGCGATGCTGGAGCTGCTATCGCTCCGCAAGGGGACCACGCTCACCAAGGAAATGTTCCTGAACCATCTCTATGGCGGGATGGACGAGCCGGAACTCAAGATCATCGACGTGTTCATCTGCAAGCTGCGCAAGAAGCTGGCGCTGGCGTGCAGCGGCGACAATTATATCGAGACGGTCTGGGGCCGTGGCTATGTGCTGCGCGACCCGGATGAAGTGCTGGAGGAGCAGGCCAAGGTCGCCTGACGTTTCTTCATACTTACATCATAACTAGAATGGCCGGTGATCATCCCGATTATCGGCCATTTTCGTGACGGCCATCCTCATAGGCGCTCGGTATTTCCGCCAGCATGGGAGCTTCGACGGGCCATCTATTCCGTGGTTTGAAGCGTCCAGCGTTGTGTTCCTTCCAGCCCCAGCGCGGTAAGCTGACCGCTATAATAGGCACCGGTATCGATGCCGATGCGGTTGTCCCGCTCGTCCACTTCTGGTGCGATACTATGGCCATGGACCACCATATGCGAATGCGGTTTGCGATGATCTAGAAAGCCCTTGCGTATCCACCGCAGGTCAGAGGCTTTTGTTGTTCCACAGGAATGCCGGGACGAATGCCGGCATGGACGAACAGATAATCGCCGACTTCAGTCCAGTCTGGCAGGGCATCGAGAAATTCGACATGCTCGCGCGGCACATGGTGCAGCATCCATTCGGCAATTTCCAAATCCGTCATCACGTCAAAGACATCTGGTGCAAGCCCATAGCTTTCCAGCGTCTGTGCGCCGCCCATGCGCCGGAACACCGGGATGATGCGCGCGTCGCCGCGCGCTGCGGCAATGAACAGTTCCTCATGATTGCCTTGAAGGCAGCGCACGTCGCCGCCTGTTGCGACCAGTGCCATCACCCGCTCGATCACGGCGCGCGAAGACTGGCCCCGGTCCACCAGGTCGCCGAGGAAAATGAGGATGGGTCGCGCTGGGCCGCGATCCGCATCATCCTCTCCAATCATGCCGAGCAGCGCGTCGAGCAGATCGGCCCGGCCATGAATGTCGCCGATCGCGTAGACACGGCAATCCTCACCCACGCTGGGTGGTAACCTATCCGTTGCTACGGGCTTACGCCGTAGCCATGTCTGCCACCAACTCATGGCATCCTATCTCGCACGGCGTTACAGCTTGGGCAATGTCACGCCCTGCTGCCCCATATATTTACCGGCTCGGTCGGCATAGCTGACCTCGCAAGGCTCATTGCCCTGAAGGAACAGGAATTGGCATGCCCCTTCATTGGCGTAGATTTTGGCGGGCAGGGGGGTGGTGTTGGAAAATTCCAGCGTGACATGGCCCTCCCAGCCCGGCTCAAGCGGCGTCACATTCACGATGATGCCGCACCGCGCATAGGTGGACTTGCCAAGGCAGATCACCAGCACGTCGCGAGGAACGCGGAAATATTCAACGGTGCGGGCCAGCGCGAAGCTGTTGGGCGGGATGATGCAGCAATCGGTCTTGCGATCGACGAAGCTGTTGGTGTCGAAATTTTTGGGGTCGACTATGGTGCTGTCGATATTGGTGAAGATCTTGAACTCGTCCGCCACCCGCGCGTCATAGCCATAAGAAGACAGGCCGTAACTGATACAGCCATCCCGCTTCTGGCTCTCCACGAACGGCTCGATCATGCCGGTGGAAAGGGCTTTTTCGCGAATCCATTTGTCGGAAAGAATGGCCATGATGATGTTTCAGCTTTTTCTGGTGGGGGTGATGCCCAGGTCGGCGGGGCCGAAGGCATGGGGCAGAAGATCGGCGATGCGATGCTCGGTTACGCGGCTGCCTGATGGCGAGGCGCAATAGATGGCGATGGCGCGGCCTGCCATCTGTTCGGCTTCGTTCATCACCTGGCGGCACCGGCCGCAGGGCGTGACCAGGGCTTCCTCGGTCGCATCCATCGCCCCGCCGACGACGGCGATCGCGGCGACATCGGCAAAGCGACCTTGCGCATTGACGCTCGCCAGCGCCACCGTCTCCGCACAAAGCGACAGGCCATAGCTCGCATTCTCGAAATTGCAGCCAGTCACGACGCTGCCATCGGTCAACCGCACGGCCGCCCCCACCGCGAAACGGCTATAGGGCGCATGGGCGTGGGCCATCGCCCCGCGCGCTGCGGCCACCAGCTGCGCCACCTGCTCATCCGTCTTACTCATGGTGCCACCACATCCCATCTCACCGGCCCGTCAACGCCGTCGATATGCCGCATGTCGCTGGCTGTCCACATCACCCAGGGCCGCGTCGCATAATCGGGCGGAAAGAAATTGCCGTCGAGCCAGAGCGTGCGGTTGATGCCTGAACCCACATCATACAGCGTGTCGA
Source organism: Sphingobium sp. Ant17 (assembly GCF_000588875.1). Taxonomy (GTDB): domain Bacteria; phylum Pseudomonadota; class Alphaproteobacteria; order Sphingomonadales; family Sphingomonadaceae; genus Sphingobium. The sequence continues at coordinate 79,700 of NZ_JEMV01000018.1, read as the reverse complement.
AATCCTCGGTGACGTTGAGCAGCACGGTCTTGCCCGCATGGCTTTCGACCAGATTGACCAGGGTATTGAGTTCCGACAGCACCAAATCTCGTCCCGGCCGGGCGGTGCAGCTTTGGTCTAAGGCCAGCCGGATGACCGGGGGAAGGGCGGCATTGTCGCGCGGCACTGTCGTCACGAAGCCGGTCGCTTGGTCGCCAGCCAGTCGGCACAGGCTGTAGTCGAGCATCGCGCCATAGCGCAGGCCGACGGTCCGCGCCCCGCGCCAGTTCGCGGCGAAAGCGGAGTCGCGCCCGGCCGCCCCCCTGGCCGCACGGATATAGGCAAAGTCCACCCCCTGCGCCGCCAACGTGCCCCAGTCCACGACGCCATCGTCGGCGCTGATCGTCACGCCCTGCACCGGATATTGATCGCGCGCGGGCGCCCAACTGCGCGCATATAGCCACAGCGCTAGAGCCAGCACCGCGATGATCGCCAGTCCCGCACTCAAGCGGACCAGCAGCCCCCCAAAGTCAGCCGCGAAATCGTCCCTACCCCTTGATATGCAGCACGCAGATCAGCGTGAACAGCCGCCGCGCCGTGTCGAAATCGACCGCGATCTTGCCCTCCAGCCGTTCGATCAGCATCTCCGCCGCATCATTGTGGATGCCGCGCCGGGCCATGTCCACCGTCTCGATCTGCTGTGGCGAGGCATTGCTGATCGCCTGGTAATAGCTGTCGCAGATCGCGAAATATTCGCGGATCGGCCGCCGGAACCGCCCGAGCCCCAGGATGATCGCTTCGAGCGCGCTGTCATCCTCGCGATTGATCTCGATCACCAGCCGCCCGTCCTCGACGCGCAGCACCACCTTGTACGGCCCCATATAGCCGTCCGCATGGACCCGCTGGGGCGCGAAATGATTATCCTCCAGCAGATCGAAGATCGCGATCCGCCGTTCCTGCTCGACATCGGCATTGCGCCACAGGATCGTGCGCTCGTCGAGCTTGATGTCTATGATGCGCGGATCGGCCATGGTGAAGGGGATAGTCAGTGCGGCGACACGCGCCGAAAAGCAAGCGGGACTTATCCACAGATGGATTGCGCGCCAGCCCTTGCGCGACGCGCGCGACCGGAGGATGAGAGGGCCATGGTCGAACTATTGAAAATCACTGCCGCCGAAGCCGGCGGCACCGAACTGCCGCGCAATGTCGAAGCCGAAGCCGCGCTGCTGGGCGCGCTGATGATCGACAACCGCATTGCCGAAGATGTGCAGATCAAGATCAAGGCGGAGCATTTCTTCGAACCGCTCCATGGTCGCATCTATGACGCGATCATGAAGCTGCTCGATCGCGATATGATCGCCAACCCGGTGACGCTGAAGCCGATGCTGGATCAGGACCCCGCGCTCAAGGAACTGGGCGGCGCGGCTTATCTCGCGCAATTGACCGGCAATGGCGCGGCGCTCATCGGCGCGCGCGATTTCGCGTCCCAGATCTACGACCTTGCCTTGCTGCGGGAGCTTGTCAGCGTCGGCCGCGAACTGGTTGAAAATGCGCTGGATACCAGCGAGGATGTCAATCCGCGCGAGCAGATCGAAGCCGCCGAAGTCGCGCTCTACAAAGTTTCGGAGGGGGAGGGCGAAAGCGGCTCGGTCAAGAGCTTCCTCTCCGCCTCCACTGCCGCCGTGCAGGTCGCTGAGCGAGCGCTCAACAGCGGCGGCCATGTGTCGGGGATCACGACCGGCATCAACAGCCTCAATGCCAAGATCGGTGGCCTCCACAATTCGGATCTCATGATCCTCGCTGGCCGTCCGGGCATGGGCAAGACCTCGCTCGCCACCAACATCGCCTATAATGCCGCCTCGCGCTGGTTGCGCGACAATGCCGACGCATTCCGCCGGAAAAGAATATGGGCGCCAAGACGGCCTTCTTCAGCCTCGAAATGTCCGCCGATCAGCTCGCGACCCGTGTGCTCGCCGAACAATCGGGCATCAGCGGCGAAGCGTTGCGCATGGGCAAGATCAGCCGCGCCGACTTCCAGAATCTCTCCCGTGCCGCGCGCGAACTGCAGGAACTGCCGCTGTTCATCGACGATACGCCCGGCCTCACCATCGCCGCGCTGCGCACCCGCGCCCGTCGCTTGAAGCGCCGCCATGATGTCGGCTTCATCGTGGTCGATTATCTCCAGCTGCTCCAGGGCAGCGGACGCGGCAATGAGAATCGCGTGAACGAAATTTCGGAAATTTCGCGTGGTCTCAAGACCTTGGCCAAGGAATTGCATGTTCCCGTTCTGGCCTTGTCGCAGCTCAGCCGTGCCGTCGAACAGCGCGAGGACAAGAGGCCCCAACTCTCCGATCTGCGCGAATCCGGTTCGATCGAGCAGGACGCCGACATGGTCTGGTTCGTGTTCCGCGAGGATTATTACATCGCCGCCAAGGAACCGGGGAACAAGGAAAGCGCCGAACATACCGAATGGGCGCAGCAGATGGAGCAGATTTACGGCCTCGCCGAGTTGATCGTCGCCAAGCAACGCCATGGCTCCACCGGCCGCATCCGCATGAAATTCGATGCCCGCATCACCCGCTTCTCCGACATCGCCGAAGACGGCTATCAGGACCTGGAATATGAATAATCTGACCTAAACCCAGCGTCATTCCCGCGAAGGCGGGAACCCATCTCCCAACCTTTGGTCTTGGTGAAAGGTCAGGAGATGGATCCCCGCCTTCGCGGGGATGACGGTCAAAACGGGTCAGGCACTGCCCATCTTCGCCCGCGCGGCGACACGCTTCTCCAGCATCGACAGCGGCATCGCGCCTTCCTCAAGAATGGCGTGGAACTGCTTGATGTCGAACTTGTCGCCCATGGCCGCCTGCGCGGCCGCACGCGCCTTGGTCCATACGCCATGGCCGACCTTGTAACTGGTCGCCTGCCCCGGCTGGGTGCAATAACGCTCCACCTCGCGCTGGCAGCGGGCAGGCGTGAAGCCGGTCTTTTCCACCAGATAGGCGGTCGCCTGCTCGCGGCTCCACCGCTTGGCATGGATGCCGGTGTCGACCACCAGCCGCGCCGCGCGGAACAGGAAGGATTGCAGATAGCCCGCCCGGTCGAGCGGCGTGGCATAGCCCTTCAACTCGTCGGACAGTTGCTCGGCATAAAGCGCCCAACCTTCGCTATAGGCGCTCATGAACGCGGTCTTGCGCAGCATCGGAATGTCGCCGGCGGTCTGCGCCGTCGAAATCTGCAGATGATGCCCCGGCACGCCCTCATGATAGTTGAGCGCGGGCAGCGTATATTTGGGCCAATCGCCAATCGCCTTCAGATTGATGAAGAAGATCGCAGGCCGCGACCCGTCCAGCGCCGCGCGATTATAATAGCCGTTCGATGCACCATCCTGAATCTCCACCGGCACCGCGCGGATTTCCAACGGCGTGTCGGGAATGGTCGCGAACGCCTGCGGCAATTTCGCCTGCATCAGCTTGGCTTCAGCATTGAGCGCAGCGATCAGATCGGTGCGGCCCTGCGCAGTATCGGGATAAAGCTGCGACGGCTCGGCATTGAGCGCCGCCAGCCGTTCGCCGATCGTGCCCTTGCTATAGCCCGCCGCTTTGAGAATCGTATCGAGCTGCCCGCTGATCTCGGCGACCTGCTCCGCGCCCATCGCATGGATTTCGTCGGCGCTAAGGTCGGTCGTGGTCGCGCTCTTGAGCGCGGCGGCATAGATTTCCTCGCCGCGCGGCGTGCGCCATATGCCATCGCCTGCAGCGGTGCCGCCCTTGAGCGCCTCGATTGCGGCGATCTGCTCGTCCAGGGCGGGATAAATGGCCTTTTCGACAACGGCCGTCGCTTGGCCCTGCCAATCACCCGCCACATTCTTGGCCGCAGCCCGCTTGACCAGCGATTGCACGATCGAACTGGACGCGGCGGGCTGATCGCGCAGCTTGCGCATCTGCGCCAGCGTCAGGTCGAGCGACCAGCCGGGCGCGAGATAGCCCCGCGCCGCTTCGTCCCGCTGGACCGCCGTGTCGGTCCGCAGGTTGCGGGCAAAGGCGTCGAGCCGGGCGACATAGGCCTCCGCATCGGGAGCATTGTTGATCGTATGCGCGGTATTCAGAAAATCAGGGGTAGAGAAGTAACTGCCGCCCTGCTGGAAGATGCGATAGGGGCGCACCGCGCTGTTGAGGCCAAAGGTCGCGGGCGCGACCGTCTGCTGGCCCAGCGAATAGAGGACCACCTCCAGATTGAGCCGCTGCGGATCGGACAGGCTGGCCGATTGGAAGCCCTCCAGCTCCTTGATCGCCGCCTGCGTCATGCTCAGCCGCTTCATCATCGCCGACTTGCTATTGTCGTCCAACTGGCTCTTCGCCCCGGCGCGCGCGCCCTTGTCCAGGCCAAGGCTGGTGACCATGCCGGGCGACATATCGAGCTGCTTCTCGAAAATGGCGGCGAAGGCGGCGGACAGCCGCGCATCGTCATTGCCCGCCATCTGCGCCAGCGCGCGCGGGGCGGAGGCGGCGAGGGCGATAGCCCCGGCGGAGGAGAGAAACAGGCGGCGATCCATGGCGATGACTCCCTTATGTCTTGCCTGCCTGTTCTACCCCGCTCCGCCGCCTCGTCCAGCCCCTTGTAACAATGTTGCGCGCGCGCAACATCTTCGGTCGCTCCGCGCGGGGCCGATCAGCCTTCGCTCTGCAACTTGTCCTGCGTCCGGGTCGCAAAATCGCTCGCGTCGTGCCGTTCGTGCAATTGCTCTTCCAACGGGCCATTCACTTTGTTGACCATCCGCCCGCGCTTCACTGCCGGGCGCGCATCGATCTGCTGCGCCCAGCGCACCACATGCGTATAGCTGGCAACGTCCAGAAACTCCGCCGCCTCATAGGCGCGGCCCAGCACAAGCCCGCCATACCAGGGCCAGATCGCCATGTCGGCGATGCTATAGTCATCGCCGGCCATATAGGCGTTGTCCGCCAGATGCCGGTCCAGCACGTCCAACTGCCGCTTCACTTCCATCGCGTAGCGGTTGATCGGATATTCATATTTTTCCGGCGCATAGGCGTAGAAATGACCAAAGCCGCCACCCAGCAGCGGCCCGGCCCCCATCTGCCAGAATAGCCAGCTCAGCGCCGCAGTGCGCCTGGCCGGATCGGTCGGCAGGAACGCGCCGAATTTCTCGGCAAGATACAGCAGGATCGCGCCCGATTCGAACACCCGCTGCGGCGGCGATACGCTATGGTCCATCAGTGCAGGGATCTTGCTATTGGGATTGACCGCCACAAAGCCGCTGGAAAACTGGTCGCCATCGCCGATCTTTATCAGCCAGGCGTCATAGTCGGCGTCCGTGAAACCCGCTTCCAGCAATTCTTCCAGCAGGATCGTCACCTTCTGCCCGTTGGGCGTGGCGAGCGAATAGAGCTGGAGCGGATGCTGGCCGACCGGCAACGCCTTGTCATGGGTCGCGCCTGCGATTGGCCGGTTGATATTGGCGAACGCCCCGCCATTGTCCTTGTCCCAGGTCCAGATGCGGGGTGGGGTGTAGCTATCGGTCATGCGGGCCTGGCTCCAATATCGTGAAAGGATGGGCCGCAGGTAGGTGGCGAGCCCACCCCCTGCAACCGACAGCCGCCAGGCTTCACAGGATTATTCCGCCGATGCCCGTACGACGAGAACGCTGACCGGGCTTTGATGCACGATCGCCGACGCATTGGACCCCAGCAGTTTGGATGAGAATGTCGGCTCATGCGAACCGATCACGATCAGCGTTGCGCCGACTCGTTCGGCCGCGCTGATCACTTCGTCGCGCACCCGGCCGCGCCGCGTATCGAAATGGACCTGTCCGTCGGGAAGGCCGCCCTCGCTCGCCCATTTTCGCATCAGTGCCAGCGCTTCGGCCTCTTCCTTGATATCGAGGTCGCGCCCCAGAAGTTCGGAATAGCGGGTGGGCATATGATAGCGGACATAGAGCATATGGACTGTCGTTTCGGGTCCACAAACGGCCGCCGCCGCATCGATCGCGGCGCGGGCGTGCAGTACGTCGTTGATGTCGACGGCAACGACAATCTTTGAATAGGCCATGGTGCATCCTCCTTATGGTTCTGAACGACCAACAGGTGACGGGAGCAGAGGATGCGGCGTTCACGAAAAATTACGGTCGCGACATGATGACGCGGCTGACGGCAACAGTCGGCCCGTTCACCGCACTGGGCATGGCATGCTGCGCGACAATCCCCATAACCCGGAAGCGGGCATGGGGTTGCCAGGCACTGCAAAATTTTTTGCGCGATCGCCTTGACGGAAAAAAGGACCGTTCCATATTCACGGCGCTAGCACTCTCCTCCAGTGAGTGCTAACAGCAGCGCAGTTCAAGGGGAGACGGACAAGGCGATTGCGGTTTTGCGGGGGAAATCATCCTCGGATCGCGCGCCGGACCTCCCTCCCAAATAGAAGGGAAAGGCAATCAACATGGCATTTCGTCCATTGCACGACCGTGTTCTCGTCCGCCGCATCGAAGCGGAAGCGAAGACCGCCGGTGGGATCATCATCCCCGACACCGCCAAGGAAAAGCCGCAGGAAGGCGAGATCGTTTCCGTCGGCACCGGTTCCAAGGCTGAAGATGGCAAGGTCACCCCGCTCGACGTCAAGGCTGGCGACCGCGTGCTGTTCGGCAAATGGTCGGGCACCGAGGTCAAGGTCGACGGCGAAGACCTGCTGATCATGAAAGAGTCGGACATTCTGGGCGTTGTTGCCTGATTTTCCGGTTCGCGATTTTCACACCCAGCAACGGTGTGAACTTCGCAATTTTGCACATTCTCGATAAAAGGTATTAAGACCATGGCAGCGAAAGACGTAAAGTTTTCCCGCGACGCTCGTGAGCGCATTCTGCGCGGTGTCGACATCCTGGCCGACGCGGTCAAGGTGACGTTGGGCCCCAAGGGCCGTAACGTCGTGATCGATAAGAGCTTCGGCGCCCCCCGTATCACCAAGGACGGCGTCAGCGTCGCCAAGGAAATCGAACTTAAGGACAAGTTCGAGAATATGGGCGCGCAGATGGTGCGTGAAGTCGCATCGAAGACCAACGACATCGCCGGCGACGGCACGACAACTGCGACCGTATTGGCGCAGGCGATCGTCCGTGAAGGCATGAAGTCGGTTGCCGCTGGCATGAACCCGATGGATCTCAAGCGCGGCATCGACCTCGCGGTCATCAAGGTCGTCGAAGACCTCAAGGCACGTTCCAAGCCCGTCGCCGGGACCAAGGAAATTGCCCAGGTCGGCATCATCTCGGCCAATGGCGACACCGTGGTTGGCGAAAAGATCGCCGAAGCCATGGAGCGCGTCGGCAAGGAAGGCGTGATCACGGTTGAAGAAGCCAAGGGTCTCGAATTCGAGCTGGACGTCGTCGAAGGCATGCAGTTCGACCGTGGCTATCTGTCGCCCTATTTCGTGACGAACCCGGAAAAGATGGCTGTAGAGCTGGCTGATCCGTATATTCTGATCCACGAAAAGAAGCTCAGCAACCTTCAGTCGATCCTGCCGATCCTCGAAGCGGTCGTTCAGTCGGGTCGTCCCCTGCTGATCATCGCCGAAGACATTGAAGGCGAAGCGCTGGCGACCCTGGTCGTCAACAAGCTGCGCGGCGGCCTCAAGGTCGCTGCTGTCAAGGCACCTGGCTTTGGTGATCGTCGCAAGGCGATGCTGGAAGATATCGCTGTCCTGACCAAGGGCGAAGTGATTTCGGAAGATCTGGGCATCAAGCTTGAAAACGTCACGCTGGCGATGCTCGGCACCGCCAAGCGCGTCACCATCGACAAGGACAACACCGTCATCGTCGATGGCGCTGGCGACCATGACTCGATCAAGGGCCGTACCGAGCAGATCCGTCAACAGATCGAGAACACCACCTCGGACTATGACAAGGAAAAGCTGCAGGAACGTCTGGCCAAGCTCGCTGGCGGCGTTGCCGTCATCAAGGTTGGCGGCGCTTCGGAAGTCGAAGTCAAGGAGCGCAAGGACCGCGTCGACGACGCGCTGCACGCCACTCGTGCGGCCGTTGAAGAAGGCATCGTTCCTGGCGGCGGCACCGCTCTCCTCTATGCTACCAAGGCTTTAGCCGGCATGAAGGGCGCGAACGACGACCAGACCCGTGGTATCGACATCATCCGCAAGGCAATCGAAGCGCCGCTGCGCCAGATCGCCCAGAATGCGGGCGTTGACGGTGCCGTGGTTGCCGGCAACCTGCTGCGCGAAAATGACGAAACCCGCGGCTTCAACGCCTCGACCGACGTCTATGAAAATCTCGTCGACGCTGGCGTCATCGATCCGACCAAGGTCGTTCGTGCGGCGCTGCAGGACGCGGCTTCGGTCGCTGGCCTGCTGATCACCACTGAAGCGGCGATCTCGGAAATGCCTGCTGACGACAAGTCGCCCATGGGCGGCATGCCCGGCGGCGGCATGGGCGGCATGGGCGGCATGGACTTCTAAGTTCAGCCTTCCTGACCTGTTAGAAAAGGCCGGTGGAGCGATCCACCGGCCTTTTTCTTTGGAGGAGAATGTGCTGCACTTTTTAGCCTTATTCCGTCGTCCATCGACAGTGCCACCTGTACGAAATTCGTTCGGGACCATGTTCCCTAATCTCTTGAAGTCGTTATGCTGGGCACCAGGGCAAATATTAGAGCGACGAGAATGGGACGGGCAAGCGGGTGGCAGAATGATTCATAAAGCTGCGGCGCGCTAATGGAACGCACGACGCTATTCTCCCTGTGGCCAGAAGCGGGGCCTGTGGCGGGCCTTGTCATGGTTGCGCTGTTGTTCGTTGCTTTCGCGATGGAGCGGTTTCCGCCCGTGGTGATCGCCGTGATCGGAGCCATATTCATGCTGGTGTCGGGGATGCTGACGCCAACCGACCTGTTGACGGTCTTTTCAAATCCAGCCCCCATCACGATCGCGGCATTCTTCATTCTATCCGGTGCCCTCATCCGCACGGGGGCGATCGAGGCCTTGGCTAGCCTGATGATCGCCCGGGCGAAGGAGCGGCCCAAGCGCACGGTTGCGGAACTGCTCGGCACGGCCATGCTGGCCCCGGCCTTCATCAACAACACGCCCGTCGTCATGGTCATGATCCCGCTGGTCAAGCGTCTGGCACGCACTGTTGGGATCGCGGCGACGAGGCTGCTCATCCCTCTATCCTATCTGGCGATCCTGAGCGGCACATTGACGTTGGTGGGCACGTCGACGAACCTGCTGGTCGATGGGGTCGCGCAGGAAAATGGCCAGGCGGCTTTTGGCATTTTCGAAATTACTGCAGTGGGCTTGGTCGCGTTGTTGACCGGCGGCATTACGCTGCTGATCCTTGGCCCGATATTATTGCCCGACCGACCGGATAACGAACTCGATGTCGGTAGCGATCGGCTTTACATCACCGAACTATGCCCCATGCCTGGTGCGGACCCTACGCGGTTATGCGATATCAAGGCGTTGCGCCCCGGTGCCGTGCGCGTTCTAGGCTTAGGTCGCGGGTCGCAAGTTTTGCGCAACCTTGACAAGGATCAGCCGATATTGCCGTCCGACCGGATCATCGTCGCTACAAGCGCGCATGAACTCGATTCGCTCGCCCGGTCGCACGATTTCGTCGTAGGGCTTCAGAATATTGGACGGCCAATCCGGCTGGCAGCCAATGAGAGGGATGGTAAAGTTGGGTTGATCGGCCTTACCCTGGCTCCAACCCATCCCGCCATTGGGCGGAAATTGCGGGAAATCCCGTTTCTGTCCAACCTTAGCGCGCGTGTGCTTGGGCTCAGTCGCCCTCGTCATGTCGCCGGACCGGATTTGGCCAATGTCCGTCTGCGCGCCGGGGACAGCCTGCTGGTTGCTGCCGACGATCAGGCGGCGGCAGAACTGCGCGACAATATGAATTTCATCGCGGAGGATACCAGCACCGTGCGGCGATATCGCCGTCGACGCGCGCCGATCGCGGCGCTGACGCTGGCGATGGTGATCTTGGGTGCTGCCTTCAATATCATGCCGGTGTTCGCGCTGGCGTTAATCGGCGTGGCGATCGTGTTGGCGACGCGCTGCATGGATGCGGAGGAGGCCTGGTCCGCGATCGACGGCAATGTCATCGTGCTGATCTTCGCCATGCTTGCCTTTGGCCTGGCGCTGGAAAAGTCGGGCAGTGTGGCGTTGATCGTGTCAACGATTTCCCCTTGGATGGCGGCCTTGCCACCGCTAGCGCTCATCATCGCCGTCTACGCCGCGACGTCGGTATTGACCGAAACGGTGACCAACAATGCAGTCGCCGTTATCATGACGCCAATCGCCATCGGCGTAGCGGGACAGAATGGCATCGATCCGCGGCCGTTGATCATCGCTGTAATGTTCGCTGCATCGGCCAGCTTTGCAACACCAATAGGCTATCAGACCAACACCATGGTCTATGCCGCAGCCGACTATAGATTCAGTGATTTCGTCAAGATCGGCTTGCCGATGAATGTGATCGTCGGCCTGGTGACGTGTGTTGCCATCTACCTGCTTGCATGAAGGATCTATTGCCGAAATGACTTCGCCTTCGCCGGGGCATCCCTATCCTGCCCGCTGGGATCATGTCCCCTTCTATCGCTGGTGGCGTAAGTCCGTGGTCGGGTCCGTCGATCAGGAAAAGGTCGTGGCCCGCATCGTGGACGAAAGTGGATGCACGCCGCGCTATTTGTTCATGACCATGATGTCTGCGGGCATCGCGGTGCTGGGCCTCCTTTTGTCGTCGCCTGCCGTCGTCATCGGTGCAATGCTCATATCGCCGCTGATGAACCCGATATTGGGGCTGGGTTTCAGCCTGGCACTGTTCGACTTTGCCGAGCTACGACGCTCGCTCTCAGCCCTGGCGATCGGGGCGGGCGCTGCGCTGCTGTTCACGGCCTTCATCGTTCTCGTGTCGCCGCTTAAAGCCCCAACGGCCGAGATATTAGCGCGCACCCGGCCCAATCTGTTCGATCTGCTGGTCGCGTTGTTCGCCGCACTGGCGGGCACCTTCGCCATCATTCGCGGGCGGGGCGAAACGATCGTCGGCGTCGCGATCGCTACGGCTCTTATGCCGCCGCTGGCGGTCGTGGGTTTCGGCCTTGCGACTTGGAACATGCCGATTTTGGGCGGCGCGCTGGCTCTTTTCATTACCAACTTCGTAACCATCGCTTTGTCGGCGATGGTGATGGCCCGTTATTATGGTTTCGGCCATTATCTGTCGAGCCAGCAGAGTTGGACGCAGACCGTCTTGCTGATGCTGGTCTTCGTCGTGATGGCTGTGCCACTGGCAATTTCGTTGAGCCGGATTGCGGGCGAAGCAGTAGCGGTAAGCCAGATCCGATCCTTCCTGTCCGACCGTTACGGCGCGGAGTCGCGGGTCACACAGTTGGATGTCAATTTCGACCGGACGCCGCTGGCGGTGCGTACTGTGGTTATCGCGCCCCGATCGCGCGCGGAAAGCAATGCGTTGCTTCAGACTGACCTTAGCGACCGGCTGGGTCGGCCCGTGGCATTGCGGGTCGATCAGGTCTTGCTTGACCCAGGTGCAGGGTCGGTCGAGGCGCAACGCGCCGAATTGCAACAGGCCAATGACGCGCTGGCCAATGACCGTGGCAGGGCGAACAGGGTTGCAGGACTGGTCGCGCTGGCTGCCGGGGTTGCGCCTGATGCCGTAACGGTCGACCGCGATCATCAGCGTGTGGCGGCGACAGCGGCGCTGCTACCAGGCGCTGACCTTGCTACCTATGGCACCCTGGAACAGCGCGCGGCGCAATCTGTGGACGGATGGGAAGTGACGATCATTCCACCGCTCACGCCGCTGCCGGTCATCACGTTTGCCGACAATGTGGATATCTTGGATGCCCCGGCACGGCAGGCTGTGCTGGTGTCGGCTTGGGCCGCGAAGCGCTGGAACAGCCCTCGACTGTCAGTACCCGGTCTGCCGATCGATGATGCCGAACGACCGCTATTGTCGCAACGTAGGGCATTGGCGATCGCGGCTGTACTTAAGGAACAAGGTATCACACCTGTCGCCGCACCGGCAGCCGGACAAACTTTCCGCTTGCAGACCGCGGTGACTAACCTGCCTTAGGTGGGATGGGCATTCATCGATCCGGGTCAAGGCGTCGGCGCGTGTTACAAGGTGGTGAGGTGGTGTATAAGCCACAGTCTACTTACGAGTTCATGGACGCGGCTGCCCATTCCCAAGAGTATGCCTCTGTCCCCCTTGTCTTATAAGGAGTTTGTTAAGGGCTTGGTCCCACATTTGCAGTGGGAGGAGTATAAGCCGATGTCGGGTATCACGTCATTTTTGTCCAGGTTTCGTCGGCTTAGCTCTCGCTCCAAAAGTCCCGTGAACGCCGAACACCGGCCTGGCCCACCGAATGAAACTGATTTTCGGATGCTCGCCGAAAGCAGCAATGATGTCATATGCCGCATGGGTGCGGACATGATTGCCGTATATGTATCTCCTGCCGTCGAAAGGGTTTTTGGCTGGACAGCGCAGGAAATGATGGAGGGAGGATCTGGCGGCTTTATCCATCCTGATGATGCTGAACAAATGGCCCATCTTCATGAGGCTTTGATCGACGGACAGCAGGAAACGTCGAAGGCAAGCTTTCGTATCTTGCGGAAAGATGGCACCGCGGTTTGGGTGGAAGGCAATGCGCGCGTGGTGAGAGACGATCCAACCGCGCAGCCCGAGGTCGTCATCGTTATGCGCGATATTTCGGATCGCAAAAGGCTTGAAGATGAACTTCTGGCGCTTTCGCTAACAGATGCATTGACGGGGCTCGGCAACCGCCGGGCCTTCGATGAAACACTTGCGCGCGAGTGGGACCGAACGTCCCGTGAAGGGTCGCAAATGTCGTTACTTTTGCTCGACATCGACCATTTCAAAAGATTCAATGATCTATACGGACACCAAGCGGGCGACGATTGCCTCCGCATGGTCGCGTTGGCCATAAAGCAAGCCGTAGCACGGCCAGGAGACCTGGTAGCGCGCTATGGCGGCGAGGAAATCGCTGTCGTCTTGCCCAATACTGGTGCGAGCGGTGCGGAGGTCGTGGCGGAGCGGATACGCAGAGCGGTGGAAGCTCTAGCGGTTCATCATGAAGGCAATGTCAACGAAGACCGAACAGTTACAGCCAGCATCGGTGTAGCCACCGCTTTTTCGCGTGTCGGTGGGTCCATAAAGATGCCTGAAGGCTTGCTGCTATCAGCGGACAACGCCTTGTACAAAGCGAAGTATAAGGGGCGTAACTGCGTATCGGCCACCGTCCTTCTTGTGGCCCGTGAGGACGTGCCTTAAAGGCTTGCATCGCTCAGCAGTAAACGCAGTCGTGACAATCACTCGTCCTTCTTCCACCCGACCGCTGACATCATGATGTCGAACAATTTCGTATTGGCGAAAAAGCCTCGCACTTTTTCCGATCCGGGGCCGGATGCGGCGGCGATCACTTCTTCGCCGGTGTGACTGTCTTCGACGCTGATGATGGGGTTGTTCTCGACCGTCGTTTCGGGCTTCGCGGCTTCGGTCGCATATTGCTCAGCGAGCGGCGTGGCCCGCTTTCCACCGCCCATTCGCAATCCGAAACTATGGTCGGCGGTGAACAGGATCAGCGTGTCCTTGCCCGCAACCGCGCTGATGCGGCGGATCATGTCATCCATTTCGACGACATGCCGCAACCCGTTGGCCAGATTGTCGGTGTGCATGTCCCACTCGACCATCAGGAAATAGCCTTTGGGATTGCGCGCCAGTTGGGCGATCGTTGCTTCGACGGCCGGGGTCGGTGCGAAGTCGCTATCGCGCAGAACGGCCGCGCGCTTCGCAGTGCTGACGATCGCCGGGTCATCGCCAAATATATAGCCAGCGCGCGTGAAGGCTTGTTCAGCTGTCGTCTGCCGCTTTGCAAAGGAGGCCACAGCGTCGGAACGGCCTTTGCCAATCAATATGTCGACGCCATCGCCGAAGCGGGGCGCGAGCATTTGCTTGAAAATCTCGTCTTGGTTTTTGCGCGATGCGACATGGGCGTAACACGCAGCCGGGGTTGCGTCCCAGATCTTCATATTGGTGACGATGCCGGTCGAAAGCCCCTTTTGTTCAGCATATTCCAGGAAGCTTTTGACCGGCGTTACGGCTCCGTTCGCGCCCGATGGTACGACCGATATCATTGAGCCGTTGGTCTTTTGACCCGTCATGATCGCCGTCATGCCGGCGCCGGAATCAGTGACCCAATTGTTCAACGCCGATGTGTCCGACAGGCCAACATTCGGCATCGAATGGAGGAACAGCGATTGCGGCCGATCATGGGCCATGATCCCGCCAGCGCTCAGCGTCGGTACGCCGCCCGCATCTCCCAGGAACAATATGATATTGCGCGCTTCCTGCGCCTGCGCAGCGACGGTGGAACAGGCCAACATCATGCCTGCCACAACTGCTGCAAGACGATATTTTGTGGAGGGAGTACGCATTCAATTGCTCCTTGAAAAATGGGAGAGAGGGCGGCGCTGCGACGTCAGAAGCGCGCCCGAACCCCCGCCATCAGGGTCGTGCCATAGTCGGTATAGCCCGCGAACCGGTTGTCGCGCACATATTGCCACTGGACGCCACCGGCGACGTTGATCCCCTGGACGACGAATGTGACATTTGGCGTCACCTTGTAGGAAATATCGAAGTCAAGACTACCAAAGGCCGCGTCATTGTTGGCCGCCAGACCGGCACCGCCAACGTCGCGCAACACCTTGCCGCGCCAGCTATAGCTCGCGCGGGCACCGACCGGCCCTTTTTCATAGAAGGCGGTGAGGTTGAAACTGTCCGACGCCACATCGGTCAGGTCGTCGCGAAAGGTCGTTCCGTCCGACATGGCATAGGTGCCTTTGCTGGCGGTGTGCGTATAATTGGCCTGAAAACCTAATCCATCGAAGGGCTCGGGCAGCATCTTGAACAGTTGCTGATAGGCGATTTCGATACCCGCGACATAGGCATTGCCGCCATTTTCCGGCGCAGTCAGACGATAGGCCTGGCCGTCCAGATTGAAGCTGCGGGTCTGTTGGAAGACGAAAGTGGTGATGTCCTTGTAGAAAGCACCGCCAATCAACGCACTGCCGGGTGCGAAATACCATTCCATCGTGGCGTCATATTGCCAGGCCTCGAAGGGGCGCAATTCCGGGTTGCCGCCGACGGCAGTTAATATCGTCGGGTTGGAGTTGATCGTCAGGCGCGGGGCCAAGTCGGCTAGAGAGGGACGGGTAATCACTTTGGACGCGGCAAAATGCATCTGCAGATTTGGCGTGAACTCCGCCACCAAATTCAGCGCGGGAAGGAAGTTGTCGTAGTTGCGTTCGAAGCGCACCGGTACGGCCACCGTGCCGTTGTCGGCATGGCCCGATGATGTCTGGCGCGTATGGGCATAGCGAACGCCGGCATCGCCGCGGATGGTGATACCGCCCAGCGGAAATTCGAACTCGCCCATGCCATAGCCTGCGATGATGCGTTCATCGATCGCATAGCTGTTACGAAGGTCGCCACGCGTAAGCGGCGCACTCAGCAAGGCCTCCTTGCCGGTCGCGACTTCTAGGAAGCGGTCAGGATTGGGCATCAACCAGCTGTTGGGCAAGTTGCCGCCGACACCATCCAGAAAATTATCGACGGGGAAGGCGTCGAAAAAGCTGGCGTCGAAGCGCGACCCGCGATGCCGCCGGTGAAATTGATATCGCGGCGATTATAGGTGCGATCACGCTTTTCGATTTTCGCGCCAGCGCGGAGCGCGCGGAGAGCGCCATCCAGATCGCGAGCGATGTCGAAGGTGGCGGCACGTTGCCGATCGAGCGAATCGTTCACCCGATATTCGATCCGCCGCCCCGGCAGGGTCGTCGGCTCGTTAAGATCGGCCGTTTCGAAACTGATATTGGGTAAGCGCTCGCCAACCTTGCCATAGTCGAACGACACGTTGCCAACAGGACCTAACAAGCGCGAACGGTAAATGGGCGTTGGCGTATTCGAATAGGCACGGCCCATGCTGGCATCGGCCATGAGGGTCCAGCCATTGGCTGTCCATTTGGCATTGGCACCGATCAACCAGTTTTCATAATCCAACCGGGAGGTTTCGCGCCCGATCTGCGTCGATGTGGCGACGGTTGCTGCCGTTAGCACGCCATTTTCAATGACTGCCGTGCCCGGGACGATGGAACGAAGCCCTGTTGCCGAGAAATCGGTCGAATAGGTCAGTTCATCATAATCGATCTTGAGTTTGCTCCAGAGGCCATCGACATTGAGCTCAAACCGATCATCCGGGCGCCATTGGATCGCGCCATTGAGGCCAATACGATTGCGATCTTCCCGCTCCAGCGTAGGACGTGTGCTGTTGGGCACCAGGATGGTGTCGCCATCCCGCACGCCATCGCCATCGCTGTCTATGCGGCCTTCGACCCAGCCGACGCCGGTGACGCGATCCTGCCGCGTAGTCCGCTCGTCATAGACGGCGGCCACCAATGCGCCGAAGGTGCCTTCCTCATTTACCCAACTGGCCATACCAGAAATGCGCGGATCTACGGCATCGGCGAGGCGCGGCGAACTGGCGGTTGCCGACAGTGCCAGAACCGGTTTTTTCAGGTCGATCGGGCGAAAGGTCTGCAGATTGACGATGCCGCCAATGCCGCCTTCAGTCAGGTCGGCGCGAGGGCTTTTGATAACTTCGACAGCCGACATCAGTTCGGACGGCAGCGTGTCGAAGCGGAATTGGCGTCCGCTCTGGCCGCTGTCGCGGACATTCTCGTTGACGGCGGCGGCGCGGTTGTTGAGCGTCACAACCTGAAAATTCGCGCCAAGGCCGCGGATGCGGACGAAGACGCCTTCGCCGCGATCGCGCACGATCGATACGCCGGGAACGCGCTGAAGCGCTTCGGCGATATTCTGGGCGGGAAATTTGCCGATATCCTCGGCCTTTACGACATCGACGACATTGGTGGCAGCGCGCTTTTGCGCCAGCGCACCCGACAGGCTGGCAGCATAGCCGGTAACGACAATTTCAGGCGTTTCCGTCGTTGTCGTCATGCCCAAATCCTGCGCGGAGGCAGCCGCTGCGACGATGAGAAGCGCGCCATTAGGCTGCTGCCGCACGGCCAGCCCCTTGCCAGCGATCAGCCGCTCGACAGCCGCGCGCGCGCCCATCCGTCCCTGCACCGGTGTCGCGGTCAGGCCGGATACGATGGCAGGGGTGAACAATATGTCGGTGCCGGTCTGCCGGGCGAGAGCCTGGAAAGCCTGACCAAGTGGCTGAGCAACGATCTGAACGGATACGGATTTGTCCTGCGCATGGGCCGGTGCGGCGCACAATGCAGCCAGCGCAACGCCCATGGCGAGTGAAAGGCGCAGGTTGCGCGAACGATATATGGTCACGAAAAACATCCCCCAAGGATCACGGCCATAAGGTGCCGTGCTCCCCCGACGCGCCACCGGTCGTTTACCTCACCCGGGCGATGCTATTTTTTCAACCGCCCAGAAGGACGGCCTCGTCCGTCGGTCGCACACGGATAGACAGTAATTGTCCCAGCGCCTGTCCCAGCGCCAGATTATCGCCCATGCGGTACATGCCGCTGACCCGGAGGTCGGCAGCGCCCGGATCAGCGATCACCAATTTGGTCGGACTATAGCGGTTCGCCTCGGCCACGACGAAGGCCAACCGGTCGTCCTGGAAGGCGGCACGACCACTTTGCCAGGCTTGCGTCGTATCAAGGTCGGGGCGGTCGATCGGGGCGGCAACGCCTGGTTGAGCGCGCAGCCGATCGCCCGTTTCGAGCACGCGGTTGGTCCCGTTAAGAGCGACCTCTGCCTGGCCAGCAAGAGCAGTCAAGGCAATCCGATCCTCGGCATCGCGGCGAAGATCGAATTTCCCAGGCCCGGCTATTGCAGCGCCATTATCCAGCGCGATCGTGAAAGGGACGGGTGCCGGTGTGACAATGAGCGATACGCGCCCCTGATCCAGCCAAAGCCTACGCCGCGAAGAGTTGGCCAGCACGCGCACCCGTGTCGCCGCATCCAGGAACAGGGAAGATCCCTCAACCAACATGACGCGACGCTGTTCACCGATGCCAGTCTCATATCGTGTGCCGGCAAGGGCTGATTGCATCGCCACCATGCCAGCGCCGCCCGCAACCAACGTGCCGGCACAAGCGGCCAGAATATGTCGACGCGACAAGATCGGAGATCGTGTATCAACCTTTACGGCTACACCAGGCACCATTGCCCAAAGATCGGTAGCGCGCTCGAACGCAGCGCTGTTATCGGGGCTTGCTGCAAGCCAGGCGCGAAATGCCTGCTCGTCGTTGACCGTGCGGTCGTCCGCATTCAGCCTGGCGATCCACTCGGCGGCGGTCCGATCAAGAGGCGCTCGCCGTTCATGTCCTGGGTCACCAATCCTTCGTCCAGTCGCCAAGGAAGGTCATTGCCTTGGCCATATGTTTCTCGACGCCGCTTTGACTGATATTCAGCCGTTCTGCAATCTCCCGATATTTCAGATTTTCCATCCGTTGGAGCAGGAACACTTCGCGGGTCCGAGGCGGGAGCCGGTCGATGCCTTCGCTTACGCGCTTGAGTCGAGCCCTGACAATGATTGCCTCATCCTGCATCGGGGCATGGTCGTGCAGTCTATCGAGCGCGTCGTCGCCGTCCGAGCCACCTCGCACTTTTTCCCGGCGATAGGCGTCCCGACCGCGATTGACCGCCGCCCGCACCAGAAACGCTTCCTCATTGTCTGGCTTGGCAGTTCGGGCGGCCATGCGAACATAGGCGTCGTGCAACAGATCTTCGCTGTCGGCCCTGCGGGTCAGTCGTTCGACTTGCGCCAATAACGCAGCCCAGCCAGTCCACAAACGGCTTTCGGGAATGCGCCCGACGTCACTGATGCCTGATCATCCATGGGACGAGTCGGATATCGGGACCGTCATTCATTTTAATGACTGGTTCGCGTAGATTTGGTGACAGTCGATCATCACCACATGATTAGAGCGACGCGCCAATGGACCGGAGCGCGCGAATCAGGGCATCGATATCGTCGGCGCTGTTGAACAGGGCCGGGGTTATGCGGATGCAAGCGCCGCGCGCTGGGCCATTGCGCTGCACAGAGAAGATGCGATGCTCGTCGAGCAGGCGCTTGGCGATGGCAATATTGTCGCTGGCGCTGGTGTGTCCTGTATAGCGGAACGAGGTTATTCCGCCGTGCAGGCGCGGATCGGCGGGCGTCAATATCTCCAGCCCCTGCATGTCCCGCAAGGTTTCGGCCCAGCGATCCCGCAAATAGGTCAGCCGGGCAGCGCGGGCGCGGTCACCGATCGCGTCCTGAAAATCGAGGGCGGCGGGGACGGTGAGTTGCGCCGCGAAATCGACGGTACCGGTATGGACGCGCGCATAGGTGTTGGCGGGGAAGGGTGGTGCATTGCCGATGTCGGGATCGATCAGGTCGATCTTGGCCTTGCGGATGTAGATGACGCCAACGCCAAGCGGCGCGCCCCACCATTTGTGAAGGTTGAAGCCGATGAAATCGGCATCAAGGTCGGGCAACGAAAAATCGATCTGGCCCCAGCTATGCGCCGCATCGACGATGGCATCGACGCCGCGCGCGCGGGCCATGGCGACGATCTCCCGCACGGGGACGACCAGCCCGGTGCGGTGGCTGAGATGCGTGAGCAGGATGAGGCGAACGCGCGGATTGGCCTTGAGCGCTTGCTCATAGCTGTCGATCAACCCCTGATGCGTGGCGGGTTCGGGAAGGTCGATGCGCACGACATCGACATTCCGGCTATTTTTCAGCGAACCGAAGCAAGCCTGCATGCTGTCATAGTCCAGATCGGCATAAAGTACGGCATCGCCGGGCCGCAGCCGATTATAGCCGCCGATCAGGCTTTTGAGCGCCTCGGTCGCATTGCGGGTGAAGGCGATTTCGGCGGGATCGACCTGCATCTTGGCGGCGACGCGATCGCGCACGGCGATCAGGTCGGGCGTCAGGCCACGCCTAGCATAATAGCTGGTGGCGCGATTGACCTGCCGGACCTTAGCCTCATAGGCTTCCAGCACCGGACGGGCCATCATGCCCCAATTGCCATTTTCCAGCTGGATGATGTCGGGCACTACATCATAATGCGCCGCGATCTTGGCCCAATGGCTTTCGTCATCGGGCCGGACGGCGGCCGTCGCTGGCAGGGCGGCTTCGATCCGTCCTGCCAGCGGGGCTGCCGCCGTTGCCATCATCATCTGCCTGCGACTGATATCCATCGAGCCATGCTATCCGATTAGAAGTTCACGCCCAAGCGAACATAATATTGGCCGCCATCGGTGTCGAAGGGGGCGTTACGCGAGTAGATGAGACCACGCACCGCTTGGTTGGTCGCTTCGTCGGGATAGGTGTCGAAGATATTTTCCGCACCCGCCCGGACAGTGATATTGTCGGTCAGTTGCGCGCTGGCCGATAGATCGAACAGCGTCATGGAGCCAAAGCGCTGGAAGATGTCGCCAGTCGCATTGCCGCTGACGTCGGTCCATTTCCCATAATAGCGGGCGCGGGCCTGCAGCCCGAACCGGCCGATCGTATAGCCGAGCGACGCCGTACCATTATGTTTGGGCAGCCGTTCCTCGAAGATGATCCGCTGGGTTTCGTTGGCAATCGCGGCGGAGGTGCCACTCGTCACCTTGGTCTGGTTATAATTATAGGCGAGGCTGAGGTCTGCCTTGCCCGGTCCCACCTGCTGGGCATAGGCCAGCACGACATCGATGCCGCGGGTGCGGGTATCAAAGTCGTTAGTGAAATAGGTGACGGCGGTGAAACGCTGCGGATTGGGCAGGGTCGTGGGCACGGCGAAGGAACGAGACTGGCCGAACCGGTCCCGCAACTTGATCTGATAGAGATCGATGCTGCCGCTCACGCCGAACTCTGACTGAAACGTCAGACCGGCGGTGATGGTGCGGGACTTCTCCGGGGTCAGCGGTTGGGCACCCAGCGCGATGGCAATCGGGTCATTGGGCGACAGGCGCCCGGTGTTGAAAATCTGGAGCGTCCGCGTGTCCAGGCCCTGAGTAGTGTTGACGGCATTCAATTGCGCCGGGGTTGGGGCGCGGAAACCCGTGGAATAGGTGCCGCGCACCGCGACGCCCTTGACCGGCTCCAGCCGCGCCGAGAGCTTGTAGTTGAACGTGTCGCCAAAGGCCGAGAAATCCTCATAGCGACCCGCTGCGCCGAGCGTGAGGGCCTCGACCGGGTGGACTTCCATGTCCAGATAACCGGCATAGCTGGTCTGTGACCATTCACCTGAGCTTAGCGGATTGAAGCCAGGGAAGCCGTTGCTGTTGGGGGCAAGGCCGGTGGCCGCACCCGGCCCGATGGCGTAGGAGGCGGGGTCACCGGGACGGATGCCATAGGTTTCCTTACGCCGTTCCGCACCGAAAGCGATGTTGGCGGGCTCAACCAATCCCAGCGGCAGGCGATAGACGAAATCGGCGTTCAGGTTGAATTCGCTCTGGCGCAAACGGCCGAGATAGAAGCTCGTCGGACTGAGCGGGCCCAACGACGCGTTCAGCGATTCGGACATGCTATAGTTGATTCTGCTCCGGCCGGACGAGGCGCTCAGGTCGTAAGTGAACTGATCGCTGATCGCGCCGCGCAGGCCGCCGTCGGCTTGATAATCGTCATATTGCGTGGCGAAGCGCGGCGTGAAACCGACGGGATAGACGCTGTTGAAGCTGAAACCGGGAAAGGCCGCGCTGGGATTATACACGTTGCCGGTGCCTACCGGATTGCGCCAGTTGAAATCGGTGACGCCCTCGCCATTGCCGACCGTGCCGAAGGCATAGGCGGTGACGGCGTCGGAAAAGTCATAATGGGCGTTGATCGCGCCACGGACGGAGCGCAGGTCGGGCTGGCCCCAGCGCTGGACCGGGTCGGGTACGGTGAGCGTTGGATTGGCGGCCTGGAAGGCAATGGCGTCGGGACGCTGGCGGGTGCGGGAGGTGGCATCCGATTTTGAAAATTCACCGGTGAAGACGATGCTGCCGCGATCGCCCAGGGCCAGGCCGCCTTGTGCGCCGGTCTGGTAATTAGTGCCATCCCCTTCATAATATTGCGAATATTGGCCGAAGGCTTCCATCCCCGGTTGATCGTCCAGGATGATGTTGACGACACCGGCGATCGCGTCCGAGCCATATTGGGCCGATGCACCGTCGCGCAGCACTTCGATGCGCTTGATCGCCAGATTGGGGATGGTTGCAAGGTCGGCGGACTGCGCGCCGCGGCTGCCCAGCAGAGCGGAGCGGTGATAGCGCTTGCCGTTCACCAGCACCAGCGTCTGGTCTGCCGAGAGGCCACGGAGCGTCGCGGGGCGAACAAAGGCCTGGCCGTCCGCCGCGGGCAAACGCTGGACGTTAAACGATGGCAAGAGTTGCGCCAAAGTATCGGACAGATCGTTGGAAATACTATTGTCGATGGACTTGGACGATAGCACGTCAATTGGTGCTAGTGTATCGAACTTCGTTCGCTTGGCATCGCGCGTTCCAGTCACGATGATGGAGTCGCCACTGTCGATATCGGATGCAGCGGGCATATTGTCTTGCGCCACCGCGAACGCGCACGCAGAGAATTGCAGCACGATCATCGCGCTACCGGCCAGAAATTTCATGATGGTCCCCAAAGGCTTGGTCGTTATTATGCTATGACCGCGCCTTTAGTATGCGCTCATGACGGTTCTGTGTATCGAACCTGGAATTTATATCGATCAGGGAAAGGCGGTAATGGTACGGGCGGGGGGACTTGAACCCCCATGGGCAAAGCCCGACGGATTTTCTTACCCGCTACGCTTTCGCCGCCGCCCGGAGGGGCGTTTGTGGTCTGGACTATCCCTTCACCATTCCCGGCAGGCCGGGGCGCAGGTGCTGCCCGTCTAGTCTCTACACCTTCCTGAAAGCCGACTTTCAGGCTTGGCTCGGGATTGCCATGTTAAAGGTTTCCCCGAATTTGAGCAGTTCTACGTCACAGATTTCCCTGTGCGCACTCAATGGTCTAAGTCCGTTGCGTCTACCGATTTCGCCACGCCCGCATTACCAAGGCTGGCTATAGTCGGGAGGATCGGCAGAGCCAAGCGCGATTTGATGGTCAGCGCAAAGCGACGTAATCGTCAATCCTCATGATCGGCATTCAGCCGTTCACGCATTTCCTTGCCGGGCTTGAAATAGGGGACGCGCTTGGCGCTGACGGGCACTTGTTCGCCGGTACGGGGATTGCGTCCGGTGCGGGCGTCGCGAGCGCGGGTGGTGAAGGCGCCGAAGCCGCGCAATTCGACGCGCCCGCCTGATGCCAGTCGATCGACAATCTCCTTGAAGAAAAGGTCGACAATTCGCTCCACTTCCGGGAGGGTCAGGCCCGGATTTTCATCGGCCAGTTTCTGGATCAATTCCGAACGGATCATCGAATTCCAGAGCCCCCTGATTTTTCCCTGCCTAATCATAGGGGTTTTGCAGGGCGTTGACAATCACGCAGGTAAGGGATTGTTTCGATCCGGCAAGGACATGAAAAGCCCGCCGGGATTATGATCCCGGCGGGCTTTTCTAATTAGTCGACTTTGACGAAAGGACTTAGCCTTCGGTCTTCGCCTTGAGTGCTTCGCCCAGAATGTCGCCCAGCGACGCGCCGCTGTCGGACGAACCGTACTGCGCAACGGCCTGCTTCTCTTCAGCGATCTGCATCGCCTTGATCGAGAAGGTTGGCTTCTTGGCACGGTCGAAGCCGGTGATCATGGCGTCGAACTTCTGGCCGATCTGGAAGCGTTCCGAACGCTGCTCGTCACGGTCACGGCCAAGGTCGCTGCGCTTGATAAAGCCGGTGGCACCATCGTCGCCAGCCTGGACTTCCAGACCGCCGTCACGGACTTCAAGAACGGTCACGGTGACGATCGCATTCTTGTTGAGGCCAGCAGCAGCAGCGGTCGTACCGCCAGCGGCCGGACCACCACGCTCAAGCTGCTTCATGCCGAGGCTGATGCGCTCCTTCTCGACGTCGATGTCGAGAACGACAGCCTGAACGGCCTCGCCCTTGCGGTGCAGCGCCAGCGCGTCTTCGCCCGAAATGCCCCACGCGATGTCGGACATGTGGACCATGCCATCGACGTCGCCGTCCAGGCCGATGAACAGGCCGAACTCGGTCGCATTCTTGACTTCGCCTTCGACGGTCGAACCGATCGGGTGACGTTCGGCAAAGCTATCCCAGGGATTGCTCTGGGCCTGCTTGAGGCCGAGCGAGATGCGGCGCTTTTCGGGATCGACTTCGAGGACCAGAACTTCGACTTCCTGGCTGGTCGAAACGATCTTGCCGGGGTGGACGTTCTTCTTGGTCCAGGACATTTCGGACACATGGACCAGGCCTTCGATGCCGGCTTCCAGCTCGACGAACGCACCATATTCGGTGATGTTCGTGACGCGGCCCGACAGCTTGGCACCGACGGGATACTTGGCCGATGCGCCTTCCCACGGATCGCTTTCAAGCTGCTTCATGCCGAGCGAGATGCGCTGCGTGTCGCGGTTGATGCGGATGATCTGCACCTTCACCGTGTCGCCGATGTTGATCATCTCATTGGGGTGGTTGATGCGCTTGTAGCTGAGATCGGTGACGTGCAGCAGGCCATCGATGCCGCCCAGGTCAACGAACGCACCATAATCGGTGATGTTCTTGACGACGCCTTCGATGATCTGGCCTTCGGCCAGCGTCTGGATGAGGCCGCTGCGCTGTTCGGCGCGGGTCTCTTCCAGAATGGCGCGACGCGACACAACGATGTTGCCGCGGCGGCGATCCATCTTGAGGATCTGGAAAGGCTGCGGAATGTCCATCAGCGGGGTGACGTCGCGCACGGGGCGGATGTCGACCTGCGAACCGGGCAGGAAAGCCACAGCGCCGTCGAGGTCGACGGTGAAGCCACCCTTGACGCGGCCGAAGATGACGCCTTCGACGCGGGCGCTCTCAGTGAACTCGGCTTCCAGCTTGTCCCAGGCCGCTTCGCGGCGGGCGCGGTCACGCGACAGCATGGCTTCGCCATGGGCGTTTTCGACGCGATCGACATAGACTTCGACTTCGTCGCCGACCTTGATGTCGGCCTTCTGGCCGGGCATCGCGAATTCGCGCAGCGGCACGCGGCCTTCGGACTTCAGACCTACGTCGATGACGGCCAGGTCGTTTTCGATGGCAGTAACGGTGCCCTTGACGACGCGGCCTTCGAAGCCGCCGTCCTCACCACCGAGGGAATCATTGAGAAGCGCGGCGAAATCGTCGCGCGTGGGGAATGCCGTAGAGGCCATGGTTAGTCCTTCACTCATCATTGCTGGCCAACCGGTTGTATCCGATGGTCTTTGGCCAAACTGTCCCCGACGCCGCATGCGGCAAGGACATCCGTTGACGCGAAAGCGTTCATGGACGCGCAGACGAGAAAAGCGAAAAGGGCGCGCGGAATACCGCACGCCTTGACGGGTCAGCTGCGGGAGCGACCTTCAAGCTGGGCGTCCACAAGCGCAATCGCCTGGCGGACGGCCGCGTCTATAGACAAATCGCTGGTGTCTAGCAAGTCCGCACCATCGGCGACCTTGAGCGGCGCATGGTCGCGACTCATGTCGCGGGTGTCGCGCGCCTGGATGTCGGCTACAAGCGAGTCCATATCAGGATGGCCACCGTGCGATAGAGCATCCTGATAGCGGCGTTGCGCGCGGACATGGACGCTGGCGGTGACGAACAACTTGGCGTGGGCATCAGGCGCGATGACGGTGCCGATGTCGCGTCCGTCCAATATCGCGCCGCCCGGCTGGGTCGCGAAATCGCGCTGCCGTTTAACGAGGGCGTCGCGCACCGCCTGATGGACGGAGACGCGTGAGGCGAGGCTACCGACCGCTTCGCTGCGCAAGGCCGGGTCGGCCAGGGTTTCGTCGTCAAAGGCGCAGGCGGCGAGCGTGTCCGATTCGATGTCCGGGTCGCCGCCCGCCTTAAGCACGGCTAGGCCGACCGCACGGTAGAGCAGGCCGGTATCGAGAACGGGCAGGGCATAATGACGACCAAGGGCCTTGGCGATGGTGCCTTGCCCGATGCGGCGGGGCCGTCGACGGCGATGATCATGCGGATTTTCTTTTCATGGCTTTGACGAGGCCCAGCAGGGCGATGAGGGTCCAGACGATTTCCAGCGCCATGGACGCTAGGTTGAAATGCACGGTCAGCGACCAGATGAGCAGCAATGAGCCGATGAGGTTCAACAGATTGAAAAAGACAAAGTTCATCTGCTTGGCGATGTTGCTGTAGGCATAAGCAACGACCATCATGGCGCTGCCCGCCAGACCGATGATATTGGCCCAGTCGAAGGTCATGCCATGGCACCCAGCGTCTGGAGCAGCGCGGTGAAGGACGGGAAGCTGGTGGCGACCGGGCGCATGTCATCGATCGTCACGCCATCGCGCGAGACCAGGCCCGCGACGGCGAAGCTCATGGCGATACGATGGTCGAGCTTGGTGGCGATCGGCCCGCCGCCTTTGAGCGGTGCGCCGCCGCTCCCTTCGATGATGAGGCCGTCCTCCAATTCCTCGACCGGAACGCCGATCGCGCGGAGGCCCGCTGCCATGGCGGCGATCCGGTCGGATTCCTTGACGCGCAATTCGTCCAGTCCGCGAAAGACGCTGCGTCCCTGTGCCAAGGCGGCGGCGATAAAGGCGACGGGATATTCATCGATCATGCTCGGTGCGCGGGCCGGATCTGGCTCGATACCCTGGAGGACCGACGCTGTGACGATCAGGTCGCCCACAGGTTCGCCGCCGACCTCGCGGGCATTTATGACCTCGATGGAACCGCCCATTTCGCGCAGCAGGTCGATAAGGCCAGCGCGCGTGGCGTTGAGGCCGACATTGGCGATCGTTACCTTCGACCCCGGCACCAGCAGCGCGGCGACCATCGGGAAGGCGGCGGAGGAGGGGTCGCCGGGCACGACAATCTGCTGCGGCTGCAATTCGGCTTCGCCGACCAGCGTGATGATGCGGGTGCCGTCGGCTTCCACTTCTACGCTAAGGTCCGCACCGAATCCCCGCAGCATCCGTTCGCTATGGTCGCGGGTCGGGATCGGCTCGACGACGCGGGTGATGCCTGGCGTATTGAGGCCTGCGAGCAGGATCGCTGACTTCACCTGCGCCGAGGCGACGGGCAGACGATAGTCGAGCGGCACCGCGGGGCAGGCGCCGCGCATGGTGAGTGGCAACCGGCCGCCAGGGCTGGTGGTGAAGCTGGCACCCATTTGCGCCAGTGGGTCGGTGACGCGCGCCATGGGGCGCTTGCTGAGTGAGGCATCGCCGATAAAGGTCGCGGTCAGATCATGGCTGGCGAGCAGGCCCATGAGCAGGCGGGTCGACGTGCCGCTATTGCCCATGTCGAGCGCGCCCTCCGGCTGGAGCAGCCCACCGACGCCCACGCCATGAATATGCCAGATGCCATCCGCGTCGCGTTGAATGTCCGCGCCCATCGCCCGCATGGCGGCGGCGGTCGCTAGCACGTCCTCGCCCTCCAACAGGCCTTCCACCCGGCTTTCGCCCACGGCCAGCGCCGAAAGCATCAGCGATCGGTGCGAAATGCTCTTGTCCCCCGGTACGGTCACGCTGCCTGTCAGCGCAGGCGCGGCGGTGAATGTCATCGGGCGGGGCAATTCGGCAGCAGCGGTCACGGTTCGTCCAGTCTGGTCTGGCGGGAAAAAATGCGCCCGGCTTTTGACAGCGCGCTTGGGCTATGGCAAGGCGCGCGACGTTTCGTGGGCAACAGCCGTTGCGCCGCGTAAAGTCTATTTGAGCATCTATAAAGGAACAGGCCGGACATGGTGAAGGCTGAATGGGGCACGAAACGGACCTGCCCGAAATGCGCAACCCGCTTCTATGACCTGGGCAAGGACGATCCGGTCGTCTGCATCAACTGCAACGCGGCCTGGGAACCGGAGCCGGTTCTCAAGTCCAAGCAACCGCTTCCCTACGAAGAAGCGCCCAAGAAGGTTATCGAAACCGCCGATGGCAAGCTGGAAACGGCTGACGATGATCTGGATCTGGATTTGGACGTCGATGATGACGGCGATTCGCCGGATAATGACGTCGATCTGGGCGGCGACGACGACCTGGGTGTCGAAGCCGCGGGCGACGACGACAGCGATGACAATTAACTGATTTTTGTTCTTGCCAAGGAGGTTGCTGCGACTTAATGGCAGCGACCTCGCAAGCGCCGTCCCAACGGCGTTTCACGATGGTGACGGGGCCTTAGCTCAGCTGGGAGAGCGCCTGCATGGCATGCAGGAGGTCAGCGGTTCGATCCCGCTAGGCTCCACCATCCTTATATCCGACCGACGGTCTTATCCCTTGCGGGATTTGCCGGACAGGGTTTGATCCATGTGGCGTGCGGCCTTGCACCACGCCCAAATGGGGCCTTAGCTCAGCTGGGAGAGCGCCTGCATGGCATGCAGGAGGTCAGCGGTTCGATCCCGCTAGGCTCCACCATTTTCTGACATTGATGATGTTTGGGCGAACGGCATAACTGCGTCTGGTGGACATGTGCCGCGCCCGGTTTTTCCCTGATTACTGCACAACGAAAAACGGCGCCCCTCTCGGAGCGCCGTTTTTTTGGTCAGACCTGGCGCGGATCAGCGCTTTTCGACAGGCACATAGTCGCGCTGCGTCGGGCCGGTGTAGAGCTGGCGCGGGCGGCCGATCTTCTGCGCTGGGTCGGAGATCATTTCGTTCCACTGCGCGACCCAGCCGACGGTACGGGCGAGGGCGAAGAGGACGGTGAACATCTCGGTCGGGAAGCCGATCGCCGACAGGATCACACCCGAATAAAAGTCCACATTGGGGTAGAGCTTCTTTTCGATGAAATAGGGATCGTTGAGGGCGATCTGCTCCAGTTCCTTGGCGACGTCGAACACGGGATCGTTGACGCCCAGCTTCTCCAGCACGTCCTTGGCGGTCTTTTGCATGACCGTCGCGCGGGGATCGTAGTTCTTGTAGACGCGATGGCCAAAGCCCATCAGGCGGAACGGATCGTCCTTGTTCTTGGCGCGAGCGATATATTCCGGGATCTTGTCGACCGTGCCGATTTCGCGGAGCATGTTGAGCGCCGCTTCGTTCGCGCCGCCATGCGCCGGACCCCACAGGCAGGCGATGCCGGCCGCGATGCAGGCGAAGGGGTTGGCCCCTGAAGAGCCAGCCAGACGCACGGTCGAGGTCGAGGCATTCTGCTCATGGTCGGCATGGAGAATGAAGATCTTGTCCATGGCATCCACGATCACCGGATCGGGGATATATTCCTCCGCCGGGACCGAGAAGGTCATGCGCAGGAAGTTTGCCGTGTAGGACAGGTCGTTGCGCGGATAGACGAAGGGCTGGCCCACCGAATATTTATACGCCATCGCCGCGATCGTCGGCATCTTGGCGATCAGACGGTGGCTCGCGATCTTGCGCTGTACCGGATCGTTGATGTCGGTCGAGTCATGGTAGAAGGCCGACAGGGCGCCGACCACGCCGCACATGATCGCCATCGGGTGCGCGTCACGGCGGAAACCGCGATAGAATGTGGTGAGTTGTTCATGCACCATCGTATGACGCGTGATCGTGGTGATGAAGTCGTCCAGCTCGGTCTTGGACGGCAGTTCGCCGTTCAGCAGCAGGTAGCAGACTTCCATGAAGCTGGATTCTTCGGCCAGCTGACCGATCGGATAGCCACGATGCAACAGCACGCCTTCATCGCCATCGATATAGGTCAGGCCGGATTCGCAGCTCGCCGTCGAGGTGAAGCCCGGATCATAGGTGAACATGCCGGTATTGGCGTAAAGCTTGCGAACGTCGATGACCTGGGGCCCGACCGAGCCGTCCATGACGGCATAGTCTTTCGTCGCTCCTCCGACGGTCAAAGTGGCATTATTATCCGACATATTGTTCTCCTTGAGTGCCATCAACCAACCGATGCGTGCCCCGCATGGGTCAGCCGTTCCAAGCTTTCCTCTTTCCCCAAAAGGAAGAGGACATCGAAAATCCCCGGCGAGACAGTGCGCCCGGTGAGTGCCGCCCGTAATGGCTGCGCCACCTTGCCCAGTCCCAGACCGGCATCCTCCGCCACGTGGCGTATCGCGTCTTCAATCGCTTCGACCGTCCAGGATGGAGCGACCGAAAGAGCGTCGGCTGTCTTTATCAGCAGCGCGCGTGCCGAGTCGTCTAGCAGAGCCGACGCCTTTTCGTCAAAATCGAGCGGGCAATTTTTGAACAGAAATTCCGCGCCCTCCGCAATTTCATTAAGCGTTTTTAGCGCGCGGTTTGAGCGAAGCCATTGCCTCGCCTAAAAGTGCTAGACCGGTTTGTGGCAATGGCTTGCCGAGCCGTGCTTCGACGCGAGGCGCCACCAAGGCGGCGAGACGGCCATCATCGGCCTGGCGCAGATAATGGCCGTTGAGATTTTCCAGCTTCTTGATGTCGAACCGCGAGGGCGAGCGGCCGACGCCCGATACGTCGAACAATTCGATGGCGCGGGCGGTGGGGATGAATTCCTCGTCGCCATGGCCCCAGCCCAAACGTAGCAGATAGTTCAGCACCGCTTCGGGCAGCATCCCCATCTCGTCGCGATAAGCATCAACGCCCAGCGCGCCATGGCGCTTGGACAGTTTCGCGCCGTCCGATCCGTGGATCAGCGGGATATGCGCGTAAATCGGCTCTTCCCACTCCATCGCGCGGATGATGCAAAGCTGGCGAAAGGCGTTGTTGAGATGATCGTCGCCACGAATGACATGGGTGACGCCCATGTCGTTATCGTCCACGACCACGGCCAGCATATAGGTGGGCGTGCCGTCGGACCGCAGCAGGATCATGTCGTCCAGTTCGGCATTCTGCACGACGACGCGGCCCTGCACCGCATCCTCGATCACCGTCTCGCCTTCGCGCGGGGCCTTCAGGCGGATGACGAAGGGCGCACCTTCAGGTGCTTCTTCTGGTGACCGGTCGCGCCAGCGGCCATCATAGCGCATGGGCTTTTTGGCGGCGCGCTGTTCTTCGCGCAGCGCGGCCAGTTCTTCCGGCGTGGCATAGCATTTATAGGCATGGCCGCCCGCGAGCATCGCATTAGCGACTTCGGCATGGCGGGGTGTCCGCTCGAACTGGAATACGGCCGGTTCATCGCCGCCAAGGCCGAGCCAGTCCAGGCCGTCGAAAATCGCGGCGACCGCTTCCTCGGTCGACCGGGCGCGGTCGGTATCCTCGATCCGTAAGAGGAACTTGCCGCCATGGTGGCGCGCGAACAGCCAGTTGAACAAGGCGGTGCGAGCGCCACCGATATGGAGGAAGCCCGTAGGCGAGGGGGCGAAACGGGTCACCACCGGCTTGTTCATTCCCGTTGCGTTCACCACCATATTGCTTGACATTCGCCCTTCTGATCCATGGATGCGATGCCCCCTAGCATGGCTTTCGAGCCACGACAAACCTCCCTTATGGTCGAGGTCACTGCACGGCTGCGCGCTGGATTTGCGGCGGTGGAACGCTGGCTGGAGAAAGAGCGGGAACAGGTTCCGCTTTGGGCACCGATCGCGCTGGGGGTCGGCATCGCGGCCTGGTTCGCCTTGCCCCATCGGATGGCGTGGCTGGCCTTTTGCTGCGGGGCGTTGGCGCTCGCTTGTCTGGGGGTGTTGCTGCCCGATGGCGCGCGGTTGCGGCGGATGATGGTGGCGGGCGGGGTGCTGGCCTGCATGGGTTGCGTGCTGATATGGGGGAAAGCGTCGCTGCTGGGGCAAGCGCCGCTAGCCCGCGCGACATTCGTTCGGGTGACGGGCGACGTCCTGTCGGTCCGCGCGGTTCCCGCCCAGCAGATGGTGCGCGCCATGCTGCGCCCGGTGGATGCGCCGACCCTGCCAAAGGTCATCCGGGTCAATATCGCGGACAGCGACGTGCCCATCGGGTTGGGCGAAGGGGCGACGATCCGCTTTCGGGTGCGCCTGATGCCACCTGCACCACCCAGTGTGCCGGGTGGATATGATTTCGCCGCGCGCGCTATTTTGAAGGGATAGGCGCGACCGGCAAGGCCTTGAAACCGATAGAGGTAGTGCGGCCTGCTACGGGTGGGACACCGCTGCGGGCGCGGCTGTTCGCCCATATTGCTGGGCAGGTGGATGATCCGGCGAAGGGTATCGCCATCGCGCTGGCGACCGGCGATCAGGGGGCGATTGCCGAGGTCGATGCCGAAGCGATGCGCAACAGCGGGTTGGCGCATTTGCTGTCGATCAGTGGATTGCATGTGACGGCGCTGATCGGGGCGGTGATCTTCCTGTTGATGCGGGTCATGGCGCTTAGCCGCCAGGCGGCGCTCGACTGGCCGTTGATGCTGATCGCGGCCACAGGGGGCGCGCTGGCGGGGGTCGGCTATACGCTGCTGACGGGGGCCGAGGTGCCAACGGTGCGGTCCTGCATCGCCGCGCTGTTGGTGCTGGGCGCCTTGCGATGGGGCGGGATGCGATTACGCTGCGGCTGGTGGCGACGGGCGCACTGATCGTGCTGGTCTTTTGGCCCGAAGCGCTGGTCGGGCCGAGTTTCCAGATGAGCTTTGCCGCGGTCACGGCGCTGGTTGCCTTGGCTGAGCATAAGCGGTTCGGTGCCTTTGCCGTCGCGCGGGACGAGGCGCGCTGGCGCAAGGTTATACGCATGCTCCTGGTGACATTGGCGACGGGTTTCGTCATCGAACTGGTGCTTATGCCGATCGCGCTGTTCCATTTTCACAAGGCGGGTATGTTGGGTGCCTTCGCCAATATCGTCGCGATCCCGCTCACTACCTTTGTCGTGATGCCGCTGGAGGCGTTGGCGTTGCTGTTCGATATGGTCGGCCTCGGCGCGCCCTTCTGGTGGTTGACGCAGCAGGCGCTGACGCTGTTGCTGATGATCGCCCATGGGGTCTCGGCCAGTCCTTGGGCGACGATGTTGACCCCTTCGGTGCCCGCGTTCGTCTTTGCAGGCATGATGGCGGGGATGCTCTGGTGTTTGCTGTGGCGCAGCCGGTGGCGCTGGCTGGGGCTGGGGCCGTTGGTCGCGGGCGTCATCACCATAATTTTTCTGTCGCCGCCCGACATATTGGTGACCGGCGATGGCCGCCATGTGGCGGTGCGGACGCCTGATGGTCGCATGGCGATCCTGCGCGCAGGGGCGGGCGACTATGTGCGCGATGTCTTGTCGGAAAGCGCGGGTTATGATGGGACGTTGGAGTCGATCGCGCGGTTGCCGCAGGCGCGCTGTTCGAGCGATTTGTGCGCGGTCGGGTTGATGGCGGGCGGGCGGCGCTGGCAGTTGCTCGTGACCCGCAGCGATATGCTGGTGGACCGCGCTACCTTCGCCCGCGATTGCGCGGCTGCGGACATCGTCATTGCCGATCGCGGTCTGCCGCGCTGGTGCCGCCCGCGCTGGCTCAAGATCGACCGTCGGCTGTTGGCGCGAACCGGCGGCATAGCCATCGATCTGGACCATGCCGCCGTTCGTACGGTGCGTCAGGCGGGAGATGCCCACCCCTGGATCGTGCCGATCCCCAAGCGGTCACCCCGATATGCTCCGTCGAAGTCGCGCCCATTCTATGCGCGGCCTCGGCCTCAATTATAGCGGCGAAGCAGTCCGGCGAGTTTGCCCTGGATCTGGACCTGGCGCGGGTCGTAGATTTGCGGCTCATAGGCGCTGTTGGCCGGGTCGAGCCGCACCCTTTGCCCTTCGCGGCGGAAATATTTGAGCGTGGCTTCATTCTCGTCGATCAGGGCGACGACGATCTGGCCCTCGCGCGCAACTTCGGTCCGCTGGATCAGCGCAAAGTCACCGTCCAGAATACCCGCCTCCATCATCGAATCGCCGGACACTTCCAGCGCATAATGATCGCCCGCGCCAAGCAGCGCGGCGGGAACGGACAGCATCGTCTGCCCTTCCATCGCTTCGATCGGGACGCCTGCTGCGATCCGGCCGTGCATGGGAATTTCGATCACGTCGTTGGCGGCAATGAGCTGTGGCGCCGAGACCTGGGGTTTAGGCGCGACGATCGGGGCCGGGATGCGGTGCATGGCATCGGGCAACTTCAAGACTTCAAGCGCGCGGGCACGGTTGGGCAGGCGGCGGATGAAGCCGCGTTCTTCCAGCGCGTTGATCAGACGGTGAATGCCCGACTTGGAGCGCAGATCCAGCGCATCCTTCATCTCCTCGAAAGAAGGCGACACGCCGCCCTCTTCCAAGCGGGTTTGAATGAAGCTCAGCAATTCCTGCTGTTTGGGCGTCAACATGGCTGCGGTCCTCCGTGGAACGTATAAGGAACGCATAGGAAACAGATGAAGGTTAGTCAAGCGACCGGATCAGGGCAGGGGTAGAATTTGCACCGTGTCGCCGGTGGCGGCGGAGGGTGATCCGGCAGGGCGGAGGATCAGGCAATCGGCCAAGGCCATGGCGGCGGTGGCGGCGCTGTCTTGCGAAGTGACCGAGACGATGCCGTCGTCGCTGCGGAAGGCGCGCAGATAATCGTCGCGGTCGCCGGTGGCGGGGAGGGGCGAGGCCAGTTTGGCTTCGTGCAAGGAAGGCAGCGGAGTGGATGCTCCGGCCATATGGCGAACTAGAGGCAGCAGGAAGAGGGTGCCGGTGACGAACGCGGAGACCGGGTTGCCGGGCAGGCCCAGGAATAGCGCGTCGCCCAGGCGGCCGGCCATCAGCGGCTTGCCGGGGCGCATGGCGATCTTCCAGAAATCGAGCGTGCCTCCGGCTTGCGCGAAGGCAGGGCGGACCACGTCGTGATCGCCGACCGATGCGCCGCCGGTCGAGACGATGATGTCGGCCTGACGCGCGCGATCGAGCGCGGCGACCATGGCGTCGAGATCGTCCGGCACGATACCGAGGTCGATGACGTCGCACGGCAAGGGGGCCAGCATTGCGGCGAGCATAGGGGCGTGGAGGAGGGGAGAGCGCCCGGCGGGGTTGGTGCGCCCGGCGGCACGAGTTCGTCGCCGGTCGAGAGCAGCGCGACCCTGGGTCGCTTTCCGACGGGCAGGTGGCCATGGCCGCCCAGCACGGCCAGCGCGATCTGGGTCGGGCCTAGCCGGGAGCGTGCCTTTAGCAGCGGCGCGCCTTTTGCGAAGTCGGATGCGGCGGGGCGGACGTGGCGACCGGGCGCGAGCGGGTCGGCGCTGGCGGTGAGGCTGTCGCCGTCACGGGTGGCATTTTCCTGGATCAGGATGGCATCGGCCCCTTCGGGCAAGGGCGCGCCGGTGAAGATGCGGCAGGCTTCGCCCGGCGCGAGGGGCGACGGGGGTGTGCCGCCTGCGCTGCTGGTCATGGTGACGTGCCAGGGGCCGGGCGCCTCAGCGGCGCGCACCGCATAGCCGTCCATGGCGCTGAGGTCCGCCCAGGGCTGGGCGCGCTGCGCGATGGCATCGGAGGCCAGCCAGCGTCCGGCGCAGGCCGTCACGGGCATGTCTTCGGCGGGCAGTCGGCCGACCAGTGCGAACAGGCGGGCCTGCGCCTCCGCAACCGGCAGAAGGCTCATGGCCTATGCCAGTCGCCCGACTTGCCGCCGGTCTTGCTGAGCAAGCGGACGCCGTCGATGACCATCGCCTTATCGATCGCCTTGGCCATGTCGTAGATGGTCAGCAGGGCCACGGAGGCGGCGGTCAGCGCTTCCATCTCGACCCCCGTCTGCCCCGCCGTGCGGGCGGTGGCGGTGACGCGGACGCCGGTGTCGTCCAGGTCGAAATCGATCGTCACGGCGCTGAGCGCGATCGGGTGGCAGAGCGGGATGAGATCGGCGGTGCGCTTGGCGGCCATGATGCCTGCGACCCGCGCGACGGCGAGGACGTCGCCTTTCTTGACCAGGCCCGCAAGGATCGCGGCGGCGGCTTCCTCGCTCATGTCGATCCGTCCGTCGGCCACCGCTTCGCGCGCGGTCACGGCCTTGGCCGATACATCGACCATGCGGGCTGCGCCGTCGGGGTCGAGATGGGTGAGATCGCTCATGCGCCGGTCAACAGGTGGCGGGTGGCGGCTTCGACATCGGCCTGCCGCATCAATGTTTCTCCGACCAGGAAGCAGCGGACGCCATGGTCGGCCATGGCGGTGAGGTCGGCATGGCCGGTGAGGCCGCTTTCGGCGACGAAGGTGCAGCCTTCAGGGGCTTTCCCCACCAGTTCATAGGTGCGGGCGAAGTCGACGGTGAAATCGCGCAGGTCGCGATTATTGACGCCGATCAGGCGCGAGCGCAGTTTGAGCGCGCGGTCGAGTTCGGCTTCGTCATGCACTTCTATAAGCGCGTCCATGCCAAGGCCGAGCGCGATATCCTCGATCTCGGCCATCTGGCCATCGTCCAGGGCGGCGACGATGATGAGGATGGCGTCGGCGCCGAGCGCGCGGCTTTCGAGGATCTGCCAGGGATCGACGATGAAATCCTTACGCAAGACCGGCAGCGCGCAGGCGGAACGGGCGGCGATCAGATAGTCATCATGACCCTGAAAATAGGGTTCGTCGGTCAGCACCGACAGGCAGGCTGCGCCACCCGCCGCATAGGCCCGGGCATGGGCGGGGGGATCGAAATCTTCGCGGATCAGGCCTTTGGAGGGACTGGCCTTCTTGACCTCGGCGATCAGGCCGAAGCCGGAGCGCGCCGCATCGTCGAGCGCCTTGCGGAAGCCGCGCGGGGGCGTCTGTTCGCTGGCGCGGGCGTGGAGCGCGGCGATGCTGGTTGCGGCTTTGCGCCGGGCGACATCTTCGCGCTTAAAATCGCAAATCTCGATCAGCTTGTTGGTCATGTGTAGGCAATCCAGCAATGGAGCAGGGCGTTGGCGAGGCCGCGGTCGATCGTCTCGGCGGCTTCCTCGACGCCTTCGCGCAGGTCGGCAACGGCGTCCGCGACGACGAGGGCGGCGGCGGCGTTGAGCAGCACCGCGTCGCGATAAGGGCCGGTTTCGCCCTGGAGCAGCGCGCGCAGGGCCGCGGCATTATGGGCCGCGTCCCCGCCTCTGATGGCTTCGACCGGGTGGGTGGACAGGCCAAGTTCTGCGGCAGTGATGCGGTGCATCGCGATCAGGCGATGGCCCGTGACTTCCGCCATGTCGTTGCCGCCCGCGAGCGAGAGTTCGTCCAGCCCTTCGTCACCCGATACGATCATCGCCCGATCGACGCCGAGTTCGGCAAGCGCCTCCGCATAGATGGGGACATAGGCCGGGCGAGCGATGCCGACGAGTTGGCGGCGGACGCCGGCGGGATTGGCCAGCGGTCCCATCAGGTTGAAGATGGTCCGCTCACCGATCGCCTTGCGAATGGGGCCAAGGCGCTTGAGCGCCGGATGGTAGTTTTGCGCGAAGAGGAAGCCGATGCCGAGATCCGCCAGCGTCGCTTCGGCGGTGGTGGCGGCATGGTCGAGGTTCAGGCCCAGGGCTTCGAGCGTGTCGGCTGCTCCGGCCTTGGAGGAAGCGGCGCGATTGCCATGTTTGGCGACCGGCACGCCAGCGGCGGCTACGACCAGCGAGACGGCGGTCGAGACGTTGAGCGTATGATGGCCATCGCCGCCGGTGCCGCAAACATCGATCGCGCCAGAGGGTGCGGTGACCGGGATCATGCGGGCGCGCATGGCGCGGGCGGCAGCCGCAATCTCGATCGCGCTTTCGCCGCGCCGGGCCATGGTGACGAGGAAGGTCGCGATCTCCGCCTCCGGCAGGTCCGCGTCGAACAGCAAGTCGAAAGCGATGGCGGCAGCCTGCGCGTCGAGCGGTGAAGAGGGGTCGGGCAGGCGGGTCATGAGGCTTCGCCTTAGTCGGGGTAGGGCCGGTAAGTCGAGAGGGCGATAGGGCTTAACTTCGCACTTTTCCCGCACATTTTGAAATATGATTTCCTATTGCCGACAGATTGGGAAAGTGACTGGCGCAGCATAGCAAAGCCCATCCCGATAGGACAGACGTCAGGCGGCCTCGCGCGCCTTCACCTTCATGCCAGCGATCGTCATGAAATTGGCCAGCATGTCATGGCCATGTTCGGTCGCGATGCTCTCGGGGTGGAACTGGACCGAGTGGATCGGCAGCGTCGCGTGGCGGAAGCCCATGACCGAGCCGTCTTCGCTGGTCGCATTGACCACCAGGTCGGCGGGAATATCCTCGACGATCAGCGAGTGATAGCGGGTGGCGGTGAAGGGCGAGGGGATGCCCACGAACAAGCCCGTGCCATCATGGGTGACGGGTGAGGTCTTGCCGTGCATCAGGCCGCCGCGCACGACCTTGCCGCCGAAATGCTGGCCGATCGCCTGATGGCCAAGGCATACGCCAAGCAGCGGCGCGCCCGCGTCGGCGCAGGCGGCGACGAGGTCGAGGCTGACCCCTGCTTCATTGGGGGTGCAAGGACCGGGCGATAGCAGGAAGGCTTTGGCGCCGCTGGAGAGGGCCTGGCCCGCCGAAATGGCGTCGTTGCGGACGACTTCGACCCGCGCGCCCAACTCCATCAGATAATGGACCAGGTTCCAGGTAAAGCTGTCATAATTGTCGATGACGAGGATCATGGGGACAAGGCTATAGGGCGGTCGGCGGGCGAGGGGAAGCGGTCCTATGCCCCTGTTCGATAAGAAATGTCGCAGCCGAAACAGCGCGACAACAGGGCGGTGCGCCTGCTATGGGCAGCCATCGACGCGAACCCTGCCTGCAAGCATTCGCGTGACCGAGAGACGATCGCGCTCCCGCTTGCCAGCAAGGAGCGCCCATCTTGGCCGATCTCAACCATTATATAGGCTGTCGCACTGGTTCGAAGGACCAGGGCATATGAGCCGCGCGATCAATATCAAGGCCGAACTGGCCGACGTCAAGGCGATGTGCGAACGCCACGCGCTGGCGATTTCAACCATCGAGGCTCTGCCCGCTGGCGGCACGCGGGTCGTGATGCTGAACCCAGACGGGGCAGAGCGTTTGCGGACGCTGATGAAGGGCAAGCTGATCGATACGCCGGTGGTGCGGTCGTCCCTGTTCCTGGCGCGGCAGCCACGGTCGGCGGGCTGATAGAGGCCGTCGGCGCGCAACGCTGACGGAACATCTTGAAAAGCCGGGCAGGCGCGCGCATATAGAGGGTGCCGGGTTCGCCCGGCTATGGTGATAAATTGTGTCGTATAATAGACGCAGCGGACCCGGGGGCAGTACCCGGCGGTTCCACCACATATCCCGATGGGTGTCATGCCTGGCGGGATGTCTGACGGGGCCGAACTAGGATCGACGTGTGTTCAAAGGCGATGTTTTTACCCGGCCCGTGTAAGCCGTTAAACTGTGCAAAACTCACAAGTGCCAACGATAACGAAGCACTCGCCATTGCAGCGTAACTGAGGGCCTCACGGCCTGACGTTACCCTAAAATAGCGCGGTTGAACCCACCGGGCAACAGAAGGGAATTCAGCGGCCTCCGGGGGGGCCGGGCAACAGAACCTCCCGGACCTTCATCCCCCGACATTGTCATCATGAGATCGCCCTGCGTGCGCCGATCCAACCGCGAATCGCGACGCGAATCGATGGACATTCGGCTGTCTTTTCGATTACGCTTTTATGACAATGCGATGAAATATTTGTAACCCATTGTTTTTACGCAATACTAAATCATTTTCTGCGCCATTGCTCGGTCTTGCGCTCATGTCATCTAAATGAAATAATCCTGACTATAGTAAGAAGTTTTTTTCAGGAGAAATGCGATGAAGACGGTAGCGGTTATCATGGGGTTTGCGCTGGCCTGTGTCGCGCCGGGCATCGCCCAGCTGCGCCGGATGAGGTGGTGGTCGTGGGCGTTCCTGACGGTCGCCTGGCCGCCGGCGCGCTGATGCGTGGCGATTTCGACAAGGCAGCGCGACGCTTGAACGCTGTCCGCCCAGACGCCGCAAGCGATCCAGCGCGGCTTATCAATCTTGGTCATGCGTATCTGGGCATGGGGCGGATTGCCGACGCACATGACGCCTATAAGAGCGCGCGGTTCGCGCCGGAATCGATCCTGGTACTCGCCAATGGGGACGAGGCTTCATCGCGCGACATTGCGCGACGCGCGATAGGTCGGGTACAAGCAAGCTACGCTATGCGTTGACCGTCCGGCGCGGTTAAGGTGGCCGGGGAGTGCGGTTGGTGCGAGCCGCATTTCCTGTCGCTCCGCCACCAACTGTAATAGCAATGACATAAAAGTCATCAAACCGTCATTTAAATGACGTGCCATCGTCACGAAACGCCAACAAGCCTGTCACGTGCTGCGCCTACCTGCCGTCTTCGAGGGTGACAGGGGGCGTTATCCGATTCGATTTTCCCCTGCGCTCCGCATCCTGAACATATCCCGGCGATACGCC
Source organism: Sphingobium sp. Ant17 (assembly GCF_000588875.1). GTDB lineage: Bacteria > Pseudomonadota > Alphaproteobacteria > Sphingomonadales > Sphingomonadaceae > Sphingobium. The sequence continues at coordinate 39,361 of NZ_JEMV01000018.1, read as the reverse complement.
GGAGCGGAGACGACATGGCCAAGATTAACCGTATCCAAACGATCCTGATGGCGAGCTGCGCCTGCGTAGTCTGAGCGCTTGCGGCGCCGACGACATTTCTTCGCCGGGCGAAGGCACCATTGTCATCCCCGCGCCGACGCCAACGCCGACGCCGACCCCCACGCCGACCCCGACCCCCACGCCGACCGGCGTGACGCCGGCTGCGGAATGCCCGAACATTTCCGGTTCGGCTGACCTGACCGCGCGCGGCACCATTTCGGACAAGAATGGCAACACCTGGCTGAACTGCGGTTTCCCCGCGCGCTTCACGGAAAGCACCACCCTGCCCAAGGTTGCCGGCGTTCTTTACTCGCTGCCCGGCCGTGTCGATGTCGGCACTGACCAGGGCGCTGCCAGCACCAACAATGAAGTCACGTTGAACATCGAGCCCGGCGTTGTCGTGTTCGCCACGACCGGTGCGTCCTATTTGGCGGTGAACCGCGGCAACAGGATCAATGCTGTCGGCACTGCGTCGCAGCCGATCATCTTCACCAGCGAATCGAATGTCCTGGGCAACGCCGACGATCAGACGTCGCAACAGTGGGGCGGCGTCGTTCTGCTTGGCCGTGCGCGCATCACCGATTGCATCGCGCCTGCCGCAGCCGCTGGTACGGTGGCCTGCGAGCGCGATACCGAAGGCAGCAGCGGCGCGCTCTATGGCGGTGCCAATGACGCCGACAATTCGGGCCGCATGTCCTACGTCCAGATCCGTTATTCGGGCTTCGCCCTTACCGGCGGTAGCGAGTTGCAGGGTCTGACCCCATCGGGTGTCGGCACCGGCACGCAGCTTGACCACATCCAGGTCCACAACAGCTCGGACGATGGTATCGAAGCTTTCGGTGGCAACGTCCACTTCAAGCATCTGGTGCTGACCGGCAACGAAGACGACAACTTCGACTCCGACGTCGGTTATCGCGGCACCGTACAATATGTCATCAGTGCCCAGCGCGCTGGCAACGACATTGGCGACGGTTTCCTTGAAACCGACTCCAACGGTGGTACGGCTGCCAACAATGGCGAAGATGCGTTGCCGCGTCAGTATGTGAAGATCGCAAACTTCACCTACATTCATCGTTCGACGACGGGCAGCAATGGCGCAGCATGCTGCTGCGCGGCGGTGCGGATTTGACGCTGGCCAACGGTATCATTGTTTCGCCGATGAATACTTGCCTGCGTATCGATAGCACGACCACAACCCGTGACGCCGATACGGCGCTGCAGGATGCCGGCAAACCGCGCTACATCTCGGTGGTGATGCAGTGCAACAGCACGCCGTATAGGGGCAGCCGTGGCGTCGATGCCGCCGCCGTCCAGTCGATCTTCGAAGCCGGTGCCAACAGCACGATCAGCTACACCCCCTCGCTGACCAGCCTGTTCATCAACGGTCCGACCGAGACGGCGCGCGCTGCGGTCGATCCCAAGACGCTCGACGCCGCGTTCGACACGACCAACTATATCGGTGCGGTCAAGGACAGCAGCGACACCTGGTATGCCGGCTGGACCTGCAACTCGGTGACCGCCAGCTTCGGCAGCGCCAGCGGTAACTGCACCGCCATTCCGACGACCTGATCGGACCCACGACCTCAACAGGGGCGGGGGAGCGTGCATTTGCGCTTCCCCGCCTTCTTTTGCACTGCATATCCCAAAGGGGGACATTTAGCATGTCGAAGCCGCTCAGCCTGGCGCGCCTGCTCCTGATTTCATCCGCTCTGGTCGCACCTGCGGCTATGGCGCAAACCGGTGCCGATGCCGGCGGCGCGGTGTCGCCGCCCACCGCCGAAGAAGCCGATGCCGATGCCGGTAATGTCGATGTGTCGATCCCCGGCGCGGACATTGTCGTTACCGGTCGCCGCACGTCCAACATCTCGCAATCCGCGCCTCAGGTGGTCAACGTCCTGTCCGCGGCCGACATCAAGCGGACGGGCGAAGGCGATATCGCCGGTTCGCTCCAGCGCGTGACCGGTCTGTCGGTCGTGTCGGGCGGTTATGTCTATGTCCGCGGCCTTGGCGATCGTTATTCGCTCGCCTTGCTCAACGGTTCGCCGTTGCCCAGCCCCGAGCCTTTGAAGCGCGTCGTTCCGCTCGACATCTTTCCGACCAGCGTGATCGCATCGACGCTGGTGCAGAAGACCTATTCGGTCAACTTCCCCGGTGAATTCGGCGGCGGCGTCATCAACCTGACCACCAAGGCCATCCCGAGCGAAAGCTATCTGGAAATTGGCGTTGGCAGCTCGGCCAACACCGAAACGTCGGGGCAGATGGGCTATACCCATTATGGTGCCAAGTCCGACTGGACCGGCTTTGACGATAGTTCGCGCGATGTGCCGCCATTGCTGGCGCAGGCCTTTGGTAGCGGCGTTCCCTTTGCCAATTTGACCAGTGCCGAGCAGCAGGCCATTTCGATGCAGTTCCTGAACTCCGATACCTCGGTCGTTCAGCGGACCAACAGCCTGCCGTTCAACTTCTCTGGTTCGATCAACGGCGGCACCGCCGTTGATGTCGGCAGCGACGGTCGTTTGGGCGTGATCGCGACGGCATCCTATGCCAACAAATGGCGCACGCGCGAAAATCTGCAACAGGCGTCGCTCGACGTCGCGGCGGGTGCAGGCCGAAGCTATAATCAGGTCAGCACCGACAATGAAGTGACGGTCAACGGCCTGGTTGGCTTCGGGCTCGAACTGGGTGACCAGAAACTGCGCTGGACCAACCTCTATATTCGCGACACGTTGAAGCGGAGCGCGCTGGCGATCGGCCAGAATGACGGCACCATCCAGGAAGCCGACTTCCTGCAACAGAATACCGCCTGGTATGAGCGTCAACTGATCGACACCCAGCTGGTTGGTGAATTCAAATTGTCCGACGCGCTTAGCCTCGACATGCGCGGCGGCTTTGCCAATTCGCAGCGTGAGGCGCCCTATGAGCGCGAATTCGTCTATGTTCGCACCAATCGCGACCTGGCGATCGATCCGGTCGGTGACCGGTTCGTCAACGCTCTCAACCGCCAGCGCGGCGACGCGTCGGTAACCTTCAGCGACCTGAACGAAGATCTGTGGTTCGCCGGCGTCGATCTGAGCTACAAGATCGCACCGGGCTTCTCGCTGACGGCAGGCTATGCCTTCAACGACACCAAGCGCCGGTCTTCGCGCTATGAGCTGCATTTCGATGCGGTCAACCTGCCTGTTCCCGTGCAGCAACTGCGCCCTGACTTCCTGCTTTCGGATGCCTCGATCCAGCTTTATAACATCGGCCTGATCGATTTTTCGGGCGAATATCCGGTGTATGACGCGGCGCTGCGTACTCATGCAGGCTATGGGCAAGTTCAGGCAGAATTGCTTCCAGGCTTCTCGGTCAATGCCGGTGTCCGTTATGAAAAGGGCGACATGTCGGTGACCGGCCTGGACGTCTATAATACAGGCACAACCCCGTTTAATGAAATCCGCAAGGATTATTGGTTGCCTGCGGTGACGGTCACGCTTGAGGCGGCCAGAGGTCTCCAATTGCGGGCCAGTGCGTCCAAGACAATTGCGCGCCCGCAGTTCCGCGAACTGATCGCCCAGCCCTATCTGGACGTCGAATCCAACCGTTTCTTCCGCGGCAATCCTTTCCTCAAGGACAGCCAGCTGTGGAATGCGGACATTCGGGCGGAATGGTATATGGGACGTGACGAACGGATCACGGCAGCGGCCTTCTACAAGAAGATCGACAATCCGATCGAGACCTACACGACGATCACGGACACCTATATCGTCACTACCAGCTTCGCCAATGCGCCAGAGGCGACGCTTTATGGTGCTGAACTGGAAGTGCAGAAATATATCCCGCTCGACGGTTTTTCGAATTCCGATTTCTTTGCCGCGCGCCGGATCGTTCTGATTGGTAACTATACCTATACCCAATCGGAATTGAAGGTTGGGGAGGGTGATACGACCATTCCGTACACCTACACGATCGGTGATCCACCAGCCGCTTCCGACTTCTTCCTCGACGGCGTGCCGTTGACGGGCCAGTCGGACCATCTTGTCAACCTGCAGATCGGCCTGGAAGACACGGACAAGCTGTCGCAGCAGACCTTGTTGCTGACCTATGCCAGCGACCGCGTCACCAGCCGTGGTCCGAGCCTGCAGCCGGACATCAAGGAACGGCCGGGTGTCCAACTCGACTTCGTCGCGCGTCAAGGCGTCCTGCTGCCTGGCGGTATCAATAGCGAGTTCAAGTTCGAAGCCCGTAACATCCTGGGCCGCAAGTTCCAGGAGTTCCAGGAGCAGGACGGCAACCGCGTCTTCTATAACCGCTACAAGATCGGCACCACCATCGCGGCGTCGATGAGCGTAGCCTTCTAAAAAAACCTAAGGGCCGCCTGCACGCGGCCCAATGGCTCTACAGGTGACCGGCTCGTTCCTTGCGGGCCGGTCGCTTTGTTTTTGGGCAGCGCCCGTTGCGCAATCGCCGCGATAAAGGGGCGTATGACGCGATCACCCCCACGGCTTTTCGCGATACCATTTGGTGATGACATGCTTCACGCCGCTGCGCACCTTCATGCCGTGGTGGATGCTGGCGGGGTTGGGTTGGCCGGGTGCCAGGCGGTTGTTCCATGCGAGCAGCTTGCCCGTCTGAGGCTGGACCGTCTTGCCGATCTTGGTGAAGCGAGTCGCGCCGCCGGCGGTCGGTTCGTTCAGATAGACCATCAACGTCCAGGTGCGGTTGCCCGCGACCGAACAATAGGTCGCATAGTCCGCGCCCTTTGGGTCGAAATAATCGGTATGGGCCTTGAACTCCTGCCCCACATCATAGCGTTGGCCCTGGATGGGTTCGCCATAAGGCGTGGCGATCCCCGCGAAGGCATCGAGGCGCGCGTTGATGGCGGCGACGAACGGGTCGCCATGATCAAGGTCGCAGGTTTCACTGGTGCGGAAATAGCCATCGCCATTGGCGTCCGCGATGGTCGAGGGGCGGCGCTGGGCGTCGATCCGTTCGATTAGAGCGGTGCAGTCGGCTGGCGAGAGGAAGTCCCGCAAAATGAACAGCGTCAGTTCCTTGTTCGGGACGCGCTGCACGCGGGGATGGGCGCCAATCCAGGCGAGGTCACCATCGGCAGCGGCGGTTAGGGTCTGGTCCGTCATGATCGGTCCTGCAATAGCTATCGGATGCGGTAAAGACGCCGCCGTTGCTATCGTTCAACCGCCAAAATGCAAGCCGGGCAGGTACGCCGTCGATTGTCATATTTAAGTCATATAAATGTCATCGTGCCGTAAGGAGAAATGCCTAGCAGGCTCCCACATCAACGGGGGCTTCATCAGATCATGCGAGTGCCGTTTGGCCAGACAGTGCGCGGGTGGAGCGAGCGCAGGCCGCGTGGTTTGCCGCCCTTCGACCTGTGGCGTCTGCTGGAACGCGGACTTTTGATGCTGCTTGCGTTGCAATTGGTGCGGCTCGTCTGGGCCGTAGTGGTGCCGGTCGGCAGCTTTGGCCCGTGGGAGGGCCGGCAAGCGCAAATCCTGTCGCCGAGTGCGCAGCAGGCGCTGTTCGCGACCTTCGATCCCTTCTTCCGCAGCGATGCACCCACGCCCGCGGGCAATGGCGTCGTCACGTCGCTGGCGCTCACGCTTTATGGCGTACGCGTCAATGAGGGGTCGGGGCTTGGTTCGGCGATCATCGCGTCGCCGGATGGCGTGCAGAACAGCTTCGCCGTAGGGGATGAGATCATGCCTGGCGTGGTGCTTAAAGCCGTGGCGTTCGACCATGTCACCATCGACCGGGGCGGAGCGGAAGAGCAGATTTTCATCGATCAATCGACCTCGGCACCCGCCGCTGCGCCCGAAGGCGGCGCGCCTTCGGTTGCGACACCATCGGGCGAGGCGTCCGCGCCGCCTCCCGGCGCTGGGCCAACGGCCGACAGCCTGAAGCGTGACATCGGTTTTGCCCCTCGCATGCAAAATGGTCGGGTCACCGGGCTGGCGGTTAGTGCCAAAGGGCCAGGCTTTGCCAGCGCCGGTTTCCGCCCCGGCGACATCGTCACCCAGATCAACGGTCAGCCGATCGGCGACCTGCAATCCATCCAGAACCAGATCGCGCCCGGTGCGCGCCTGTCCCTGACCGTGGAGCGTGGCGCTGACGTCGCCTCCGTCAACTTGATCGTGCAAGGCCAATGACCCGCAAACTCCTACACACCGCCGCCCTTGCCCTCGCGCTGGCGACGCCGATCGCCGCGCCGTTGATGGCGCAGCAGACGCTCAATGTTCGTGATGCCGATATTCGCGCTTTCATCCAGGACGCGGCGCGGGTGACGGGGCGCACCTTCATCATCGACAATCGGGTGCAGGGGAAAGTGTCGGTCGTGACCGACCGGCCGCTGTCGCGATCGGAATATTTCGAGATCGTGCTGTCCACGCTACGCGCCAATGGCCTGGTTGCGGTGCCTGCACCGGGCGGCGCCTATCGCATTCAGCCCGCCGATGGCGCGTCGGGCCAGCCGAGCAGCGTCGGCCGTGGTGCCAGCCGCAACAGCTTCGTGACCGAAGTGTTCCGCCTGCGTTCGATCGACGCCGCGAGCGCGCTGGAAACGCTGCGCCCACTGGTCAGCAAGGAAGGGTCAGTGACCGCCAACCGCGCGGGTAACAGCGTGGTGGTGGCGGACTATGCCGATAATATCGCGCGCATCCGCCAGGTGATCGCACGAGTCGATCGCGACACGTCGGCGACGCAGATGGTGATGCTCAAGAACGCCGGCGCGCGCGAAATTGCGACGTCGCTGCAGGCGTTGGTGGCGAGCAGCGGCGGCGGCGAGAATGCGGTCGCATCGGCCGCGACCGTGGTGCCGATCGACAGCAGCAACGCGATTGCCATCCGGGGCGATGCCAATACCGTCGCCCGCCTCTCTGCCATGGCGCGCCAGCTCGACCAGCAGGCCGCGAGCGGCACCGAAATCCGCGTCTATTGGCTGGAACATGCCGATGCCGAAAAGCTGTTGCCGGTGTTGCAACAGTTGGTGGGGCAATCGACCAATCTTCCAGTAACGGCGTCGACGCCAGCGGCCGGTGGCAGTGCCGCGCCCGCTTCGCAGGCTGCCGCGCCGGTTGCGGCCGCTTCGTCGGGTTCCTCCAGTGGCAGCGGGATTTCGACTCGTGGTCCGGCCATCGTCACCCGCTATGAAGGCGCGAACGCGATTATCGTTGCGGCCAATAGCGATGTGCAGCGGATGTTGGGCGAGACGATCCGCCAGATCGACACGCGCCGCGAACAGGTGCTGGTGGAAGCCATCATCGTCGAGATCAGCGATGCGGCCGCCAAGAAGTTGGGCGTGCAATTCCTGCTCGGCAGTACCTCGACCGGCTTTGCAGCGTCCAACTATTCCAACGCCTCGCCCAATTTGCTGACGCTGGCCGGTGCCTATGGCGCGACGCAATTGGGGACGACGACAACAACCGTGGTCGCGCCAGATGGCACGCGCACCACGACCGAGGTGCAAAATAGTGGCGATCTTGCCAGCACCTTGCAGCAGGCGGCGATCAACAGCTTGACCAGCGCGACTGGCGCGATCGCTGGCCTTGGTGGGAGCATCGGCAAGAATGGCATTTTCGGCGCGATCATCAATGCGGTGAAGTCCGATACGGAGAGCAACCTGCTTTCCACGCCATCGGTGATGACGCTGGACAATCAGAAGGCGTCGATTTTGGTCGGGCAGCAGGTGCCGGTGACGACCGGCGAGGCGCTGAGCCAGAATTTCGACAATCAGTTCCGCACCGTCCAGCGGCAGGATGTCGGCATCAAGCTGGAAGTGAAGCCGCAGATCAATACGGGCGGTGCGATCAAGCTGTTCCTGCGGCAGGAAGTGTCGAGTGTGGCCGGGCCGGTGAGCAATTCGAGCAGTGACCTCATCATCAACAAGCGCGAGATCGAGACCACGGTCACGGTCGATGATGGCGAGATATTGGCGCTGGGCGGCTTGCTCGACGACAATGAACGCAAGACGATCGAGCGCATTCCGCTGCTGTCGGACATTCCGGGGCTGGGCGAATTGTTCAAGTCGCGCAGCCGCAGCCGCACGAAGACGAACCTGATGGTGTTCATTCGCCCGACCATATTGCGGTCGAAGGAGGATGCGCAGAAGTTGACGCAGCAGCGCTATGGTTATGTCCGGGGGATGCAGTTGCAGCGTAATCCCGACATGGAGCCAACCATTGACGAGTTAGTCCGCGACTATATGGGCGCGACACCACCGTTGCCGCCCCAGCCGACCGACGCGGTGGTAGCGCCTGCGCAACCGCAAGTGATCGAGCCGATTGTACGGCAATCGAGCGGCGTAGTGCGGCCGGTGGATCTACCGCCGAGTGGAGGTCAGCAGTGAGCGACACACAGCGAGGCATGACGGCCGAAGCAGGCGTTCAGGGGGGCGAAGCCCATGCTCTGGCTCCTGAAATGTCGCTTTCGCAGATCGGGGACGCGTTCCCTCCCGCGCCGCCGCGGCCCATCGACATTCCTTACACCTTCGCGCGCAAGAATGGCGTCGTCATGCTGCCGATCGAAGGCGAGCGGTTAACCATCGGCGTGCGCGAAGGGAGCGATCCGCGCGTGCTGCTGGAAGTGCGCCGCCATTTGGCGCGCAGCTTCGATGTCGTGTTTACATCGCCCGCCGAGTTCGACCGGCATCTGTCCAATCATTATGCGATGGAGGGCAGCGCAGCCGCCATGGCGGGGTCGCTGGATGTCGGCGCCGATGAACTGGATATTCTTGCCGCCGATATTCCGACAGCCGATGATCTGCTGGACAGCGCCGATGATGCGCCGGCGATCCGCCTGATCAACGGCATCATCGCCGAAGCCGCGCGACAGGGTGTGTCGGACATTCATATCGAACCCTACGAAACGGGGTTGATCGTCCGCATGCGGGTCGACGGCGTGTTGCGCGAAACGCTGCGCATGCCGCCGCATGTCGCGCCGGTGGTGGTCAGCCGTATCAAGGTGATGGCGCGGCTCGACATTGCCGAACGGCGGGTGCCGCAGGATGGGCGTATCGGCCTGACGCTGGGCGGCAAGCTGCTCGACGTGCGTGTGTCGACCCTGCCGAGCCGAGCGGGCGAGCGAGTGGTGCTGCGTATCCTCGACAAGGAGAATGCCGGGATCACGCTCGACTTGCTGGGCATGAACGGCACACCGGACCGGATTTTCCGCGAGGGGCTGAGCGAGCCCAACGGCATCATCCTAGTGACCGGGCCGACCGGGTCGGGCAAGACGACGACGCTCTATGCCGGTTTGCGGCAATTGAACGACGGATCGCGCAACATCCTGACCGTCGAAGATCCGGTCGAATATGCGATGGAGGGCGTTGGCCAGACCCAGGTGAATGCCAAGGTCGGGCTGACCTTTGCCGCCGGGTTGCGCGCGATTTTGCGGCAGGATCCCGATGTGGTGATGGTCGGCGAAATCCGCGATCGCGAGACGGCGGAGATTGCGGTGCAAGCGTCGCTGACCGGGCATCTGGTGCTGTCCACCGTCCATACCAATGACGCGGTCGGCGCGATCACGCGGATGCGCGACATGCGGGTCGAACCGTTTCTGCTGGCATCCACGCTGCGCGCGGTGATCGCGCAGCGGCTGGTGCGGCGCTTGTGCCAGAGCTGCCGCGAGCCGGTGCAGGCGGACAAGTCGGCCAGTGCGCTGCTGGGTTTCGATCCCGGCACGATCATCTATCGCGCGCGGGGCTGCGACGAGTGTAGCGGCACGGGCTATAAGGGCCGGATCGGCGTGTTCGAGGCGATCCGGGTCGATGACACGATCCGCCGCCTGATCAACGATGGCGGTGACGAATCGCTGATTGCGCGTCATGCCTTCCTCAATGCGCCCAATCTGGGATCGGCCGCGCGCGCTTTGGTGCGCGACGGGCAGACCACGGCGGAAGAAGCGATCCGCGTGTCGCGGCGCGATTCGGTTGAGGCGGAAACGATCGTCGATGGCTGAGTTCGACTATGTCGCGATCGACCCTGTGGGCAAGGACCGCAAGGGATCGATCAAGGCCGATACTATCGAGGAGGCGCGCGCCAAGCTGGATGCGCGCAAGCTGTTCATCGTCACGCTGGAGCCGGGCGCTGTCGAGAGCGCCCGCAGCCGCGCAAACCTGTCGCTGCGCAGTCCGCGCCTGAGCGCCAAGGAACTGACTTTATTCACGCGGCAACTGGCGACGCTGACCCAGGTCAGCCCGTTGGAGGAATCGCTGCGCACGATCGGGCGCCAGAGCGAGCAGGACCATGTCCGCGCCGTCGTAGGCAAGGTCCATTCGGGCGTGATGGAGGGGCGGCGGCTGGCCGATGCGCTGGGCGCAGAGCCGAAAAGCTTCCCCCCGCTCTATCGCGCGATGATCTCGGCAGGCGAAAGCTCCGGCAGCTGCCCACGATCATGGAGCGATTGTCCGACCTGATGGAGCGACAGGCGCTGATGCGGTCGAAAGTGCTGACCGCGATCGCTTATCCGTCGGTGCTGGCGACCTTTGCGGTGTTCGTGGTGGCGGCGCTGATGATCTTCGTCGTGCCCAAGGTGGTCGAGCAGTTCGATACGGTGGGGCAGGAATTGCCGCTGCTGACGCGGATGGTGATGGGCTTGTCGGCCTTTCTGGCGGCCTATTGGTGGCTGCTGCTGATCGCGATGATCCTGGGTGGCGTCGCCTTTTGGCGGGCGCTCAAGAATGAGCGGTTCCGCTATCGGTTCGACGCGACCTTGCTGGGGCTGCCGGTGCTGGGCAAGCTGATCCGCGATCTGCACGCCGCGCGGATGGCGCGCACGCTGTCGACCATGGTGGCGAGCCGCCTGCCGTTGATGGAGGGGCTGACACTGACGGCCAACACGGTGCATAATCGGGTGCTGCGTCGCGCGTCGGACGAGATCGTCGAAGCGATCCGGGGCGGAGGCAGCCTGTCCGCCGCTCTGCGCCGCGCCGGGGTGTTCCCTCCGCTGCTGGTCTATCTCGCGGCGAGCGGCGAAAGCGCCGGGCGGCTCGACACCATGTTGGAGCGCGCGGCGGATTATCTGGAGCGCGAGTTCGATTCGTTCACCTCGACTGCGCTCGCCATGCTGGAGCCGATCATCATCATTTTGATGGGCGGCATCGTCGCCGTCATCATCCTGTCCATCCTGCTGCCGATTTTGCAGTTGCAAAGCCTGACCGGGGCTTAGGAGTTGAATATGTTTAAGCTAAAATCCGTTCGGGCTGAGCGTGTCGAAGCCCCTTCTTTCTTTTCAGCAAAAGGAGTGCCCTTCGACAGGCTCAGGGCGAACGGAAATAATAGGCTGGGAGAGGAAGGCTTTACCTTGGTCGAACTGATGGTGGTCATCGTCATCATCGGCCTGCTGGCGACGATCGTGGCGATCAATGTCATTCCAGCGACCGACACCGCGCGGGTCGAGAAGGCCAAGGCCGATATTTCCACTATCGAACAAGCGCTGGAACAATATCGGCTCGACAATCTGACCTATCCGGCCGGGTCCGACGGGTTGCAGGCGCTGCTCAATCCACCTGCGTCGCTGGCCCAGCCGCAGCGCTATCGTCGCGGCGGCTATATCAAGAAGCTGCCCGATGATCCGTGGGGCCGCGCCTATCTCTACACCGTGCCAGGGCGCAAGGGCGCGTTCGACATCAGTTCGCTGGGTGCGGACGGCCAGCCGGGCGGCGAGAGTGAAAATGCGGATATTTATTCCAGCGAGATGTAACATATCCGCCGTTCGCTTCGAGCGTGTCGAGAAGCGTTTAGCTTCGCTGAACTCGGCTATGCCTCGTTTCTCGACTGCGCTCGAAACGAACGGATGGAATGAGCGCGGCTTCACGCCTTTGATGCGTTCCGCCCAACGCGGCTTCACGCTTGTCGAACTGATGGTCGTGCTGACGATCATCGGTTTCATTTCGGCTGCCGTCGTCATGGCCATCCCCGATCCGCGCGGGCGCGTGATCGAGGATGCCGACCGCTTTGCCGCGCGCGTTGCCGCCGCGCGCGACGAAGCGGTCGTCACGGCCGCGCCGATGGGATTATGGGTGTCGGCGTCGGGCTATGGCTTCCAGCGCCGCGAGCAGGGGCGATGGGTGCCGTTGGAGGACAAGCCGTTCGTCACCGCCAACTGGAAAAGTGGCACCCGCGCGCTTGTGGGCAGGGACGGGCGGCAACAGATCGGCTTTGATGGCACAGGGCTGCCGACCGATCCGCTGAAGGTCACCCTCGCGCGCGAAGGCGAGCGGGTGTCCGTGACGGTCGATATGGCCGGGAAGGTCATGGTCGGTGGGTAAGCCGGAACGCCTTGCCCCCGCCCAACAGGGCTTCACGCTTTTAGAGATGCTCGTCGCGCTGGCTGTGTTCAGTCTGGCGGCGCTGGCTTTGGTGCGTTTGCAGGGAGTGACCCTGCGCACCGCCGCGGATCTCGACAGCAAGGCGCTGGGCCAGATCGTCGCGCGCAACCTTATGGTGGAGGTGCAGAGTGATCCCTTGCCGCCCTCCGTGGGGGAAGACGATGGCGCGGTCGCCAATGGCGGGCGGAATTGGCGTTGGCACCGGATCGTCAAGCCGACCGACGATCAGCGGCTGCTGCAGGTGGACTTGACGGTCGATGGACAGCCCGGCGCATCGCCGGTGGTGCTGAGCTTTGTGCGGGTGGTGGAGTGATGCGTGCCTCGCGCCTCCATCCGTTCGGGTCGAGCGACGGCTTCTCGACGTCGCTCGAAGCGAACGGCGAGAATGGTCCGGACGCTGGCTTCACGCTGATCGAACTGCTCGTCGCGTTGATGATCTTTGCGATGTTGGCCAGTGCGGGCGTTCTGCTGCTCGGCAATAGCGTGTCGGCGCAGGCGCAGATCAAGGCGCGGCTGGATGATATGGCGGCGGTCCAGCGGGCAGGCGGCGCGCTGGCGGGCGATCTGGGGCAGGCGGTGCCGCGCATCACGCGTACCGAGAGCGGCACGCTCGCGCCGGCCTTCTGGGCGAACGGCGAGGGGGAAAGTCAGCCGGTGATGCAGTTCGTGCGCGGCGGATGGGACAATCTGGGCGATTTGCCGCGGCCTTCGCTGCAAAAGATCGAATATTGGGTGCGGCAGGGGCGGCTGGAGCGGCGCAGCTATGCGCAGTTGGACGGCGCGGCGGGCGATGAACCGGCGGCGCTGCTGGACAATGTCGAGGCGGTCGTCCTGAAATTTCGGGATGCGCAGGGCAAATGGCGGGACGATTGGACCCCGACCCAGCCTGACCTGCTCCCTCGCGCGGTGGAGATGGTGTTGACGCGGGCCGGCGAACCGCCGGTCACGTTGCGCTTCCTGGTCGCGCCTGGCCCGATCGAGAAGCCGATTATCGAAGGGGCGACCGGTGCCTGATCCGCGCAAACCCAATGAACGCGGCGCGGCGCTGCTGACGGTATTGCTGCTGGTGGCGGTCATGTCCGTCGTCGCCGCGACCGCGCTTGAACGGGTGGCGCTGGCCACGCGCATGACCGGCAATGGCGGCGCGATCGACCAGGCGCGGGCCTATGCCGACGCGGGGACCGCCATTGCCCGAATGCGGATTGGCGATCTGGTCGCGGCCAATCCGGCCAAGATCACGCTGGCGGGCGGATGGATGGGCACGCCCCAGAGCATTCCCGTTCCCGGCGGCATCGCGACCGCGCGAGTGACTGACGGCGGCAATTGTTTCAATCTGAACAGCGTGGTGACGGGGGAGAGCGAGGCCAGTCTGAAGGTTCGCCCGATCGGCGTATCGCAATTCCAGGCTTTGCTTCAGGCGCTGGGTGTCGATGCGCGCCAGGCGCAGGGTGCCGCGGCTGCGCTGGCCGACTGGATCGACAGCGACAGCGTCGCCCAGCCCGGCGGCGCGGAGGATGAGACCTACGCGCAAGCCCCGCGCCCCTATCGCGCGGCGAACCGCATGATGGTCGATGCCAGCGAGTTGCGCGCGGTCAACGGCATCACGCCCGCTATCTATGATCTGGCGCGGCCATGGGTTTGCGCGCTGCCCGTCACGGATTTGTCGCCGATCAACATCAATACGCTGCTGCCGACGCAGGCACCGTTGTTCGCGATGCTGTTACCGGGGGAATTGTCGGTGGCACAGGCGCGGCAATTGCTGGCGCAGCGGCCACCGGACGGCTACGGCAGCGTGCGGCAATTCTGGCAATTGCCTTCTCTTGCTGGCTCGCCACCGGGACAGGAAGTGGGCGAACAAGTCAAATTGACGACGGGGTTTTTCGAAGTGGACGTGGCGGTGAATGTCGGGGGAACACAATTGGTGGAGCGCGCGCTGATCGACGCGCGGGAGAACCCGGCGACGATCGTGCGACGCAGCTGGGGCGCGGGCGCATGAGCGCACGCGACGCCCTGATCGTCTTCCTGCCCGAAGCGGAAGAGGCGGAGCCGCAGTGGATGCGGGTGATCGACGGCGCGTTGGCGCAGTCGGGGGTGGGCGCCAATTGGCTCGCCGCCTGTGGCATTGCGGCCTTGCCCGATCAGGCGCGGGTCATGTTGGTGCCGCCCGCCGCTTTAGTCGCTTTGCATTGGGTCGTTCATCCCGACCTGCCGGTGCGGCAGGGCAGGGCGGCGGCGCGGCTGGCGGCGCTGGCGGGCGGCATCGCACCATCGGATCAGTTGTTCGCCGCCCCATGCGCCAATGAAGACCCCGCCAGGCCGCATATCATTGCGCTCGCCAGTCGGGCTGACATGCAACATTGGTTGCTGTGGGCGCAGCATCATGGGTTGGACCCCGATCTGATCGTCCCCGCCGCTTTGTTGCTGCCTGAGCCGGAGAGTGGCTTTGCGCGCGGGGAGATTGGCGGCGCAACCGTGCTGCGTGGCGTCGACATGGCGCTGACGAGCGACATGGCGTCGGGGGCACTGGTCGGTGATGCACCGATTGCCGATGTGTCGCCTGGTTTGATCGAGGGGCGCGCCATTGCCGCGCTCGACAATCCGCCGCTCGACCTGCGCCAGGGCGATTTCGCCAAGCGGGTGCGGCGGTCGATCGACCAGCGGGTGATCGGGCGAATTGCCCTCTGGAGTGGCCTGATCCTGCTCGCCAGCCTGTTGATTGCGCTCATCGGCATTGCGAAAAATTATGGCGAGGCCAGCCGCCTCGACGCGGATAGTCTGGCGCAGGCGCAGCAAGTGCTGCCGGGCGCTAGCGATCCGGCGCAGGCGCTGGCCGAAATGGAGGGGCAGCTTGCCGCGCGCGGTGCGGGCGGACGCGCCTTTACCGCACCGGTCGCCGGACTGCTGAGCGCGATGCAGGACGCGCCGGGCGTGGCGCTGACCAGCCTGTCGCGCGACCCGGACGGGATGGTCCGCGCGACGCTAGCCTCGGCAAAGGCCGATGACATCAACATCGTGTTGCTCGCGCTGCAGGCGGCGGGCTTCACCATCACGGCCACCCCGTCGCAGGATCCGGGCGGGCGAACGCTGGCAGATATTACGGTGCGGTCATGATGGAACGGATGAAGAGCCTCTGGGCCGAACGCTCGGCGCGCGAACAGGTGATGCTGGGCGTGATGATCGCGCTGCTGGCGGGCGTGATCCTCTGGTTCGGGGTCGCGATGCCGCTCGACCGGGCGCAGATCGCCGCGCGCGATGACCTTCGCGTGGCGACCGATCGCAATTCGGCCGTGCGCGCCGCCGTCAAGCAATTGAAGGCGCTGCCCCGCACCGCGCAGGCGGCAGGACCAATCGCGCCGATCGATCAGTTGGTCGGCCAGAGCGCGGGTGAGGCGGGACTGACGCTGGAACGGGCGCAGGCGCAAGGGGCCGACCGGATGGACATCGCGATCGCCTCGGTTCGCCCGGTGGCGCTGTTCAGCTGGCTTGCCACGCTGGAAGCGCAGGGTGTGCGCGTCGACACGATGAGCGCGCGGCCCGCCCCCACGGCGGGCAGCGTGGCGGTGCAGGCCGTTCTTGCGCGGGGAAATGGGCAATGATGGGGCTAACCCTGTCGCGCCGGATGCGGATCATCCTGCTGGTCACGTTGGCGCTTGGCCTGCTGATCTTCCTGCCCATGCGCGTGGCGCTTGGCCTTGCCGGGCTGGAGCGGCTGGGCGTTGCCGCGCGGGAAGTGCGGGGGACGGTGTGGAGCGGGCGGATCGACCAGCTGATGCTGGGCGAGATGCCGATGGGCAGCGTGCGCGCGGGCCTGTCACCGATTGGCCTGCTGACGGGCCGAGCGCGATTCGACATAGAACGGCGTAACGGGTTGGCCGACGACATTGGCGGTGCTTTGACGGTCGCTTTGGCCGGATCGGCATCGACGATGTGACGGGCGCTGTGCCGCTGGGCCGCACCTTCGCGCCGCTGCCGGTGGGGAGCCTGATGCTGGAGGACGTCACTGCCTATTTCGCTGGCGATCGCTGCGGCCATGCCGAGGGGCGTGTGCGGGCGCGGATGGCGGGGCAATTTCCCGGCCTCAACCTGACGCAGGGGCTTTCGGGCGTCGTGAGTTGCGATGGCGATGCGTTGCTGCTGCCGTTGATCAGCCAGTCGGGCATGGAAAAGCTGACCCTGCGCATTTGGCGGTCGGGCCGCTATACCGCTGAAATGCGGGTGGAGACGGCGGATCCGACGCTGGCCGGGGCGCTGGGGCTTGCGGGCTTTGCGGCCGTTGGCAACGGGCAGTTGCTCAAGGTCGACGGCACGCTGTGATCGAGCCGGTTGCGGCGCTGATCGGCGGCCTTGTGGGTGCCATTCTCGGCAGTTTCCTCGCCACGCTGATCCTGCGCTGGCCGCAGGGGCGCAGCGTGATGCGCGGGCGGTCGGCCTGCGACGGCTGCGGGCGGACGCTTGGCGCGCAGGATTTGATACCGTTGTTCAGCGCGATGATCCAACGCGGGCGATGCCGCAGCTGTGGTGCAGCGATCGACCCGTTGCATGGGCGGGTCGAAGCGGGGTGCGCGGTGATCGGCGCGCTGGCGCTGGGCGTGATGCCCAATTTGGGTGGCATCGGCTGGGCTGTGTTCGGATGGTTGCTGCTCACGCTCGCGGTGCTGGACTGGCGGCATTTCTGGCTCCCCGATGCGCTAACGCTGCCGCTGGCCTTTCTGGGCTTTACCATCGGCCTGTGGGCGACCGACGTCACCCCGGTCGATCGCGCCATTGGTGCGGCGGCAGGTTATGGCGCTCTATTGGCCATTGCGCTGGGCTATCGGGCGGTGCGGGGGCGGGACGGGCTGGGCCTGGGCGATGCCAAGCTGCTGGGCGCGCTCGGCGCATGGATGGGCTGGCAGGCTTTGCCGTTCATCCTGCTCATCGCGTCGGTGACGGGTCTAATGGTGATGCTGGTCACGGGCCGGGCCAAGGCGGCCGGTGCGCGCGTGCCGCTGGGGACGTTCCTGGCGCTGGCAGCTTTTCCTGCCTGGATCATCGTGCAGCGCATCATGTGAGGTAAGTGGTCGGGGAGACAGGATTCGAACCTGCGACATCCTGCTCCCAAAGCAGGCGCGCTACCAGACTGCGCTACTCCCCGACGTCGATGCGCCTTAGCGGCCCAATGTGCGTGCCGTCAATCGACTTACAAACAAAAAGGGCGGGCCATGAGGCCCGCCCTTCGGAAATCTCGCTGACGCGAAGATTACATCGCGTTCGCAGCGTTGTTTGCCATCATCGCAGCGTTATCGGCAGCGTTGGCGGCATTCATGGCGTTGTCCGAAGCGTTCATGGCGTTCTCGACGACATTCTCAACCACGGCGTTCGAAGCGTTCGCGGTTTCGTTGGCCGGGGTCTCACCGCAAGCGGCGAGAGCCATCAGGCTGGCCGAAGCGAAAACTACAGCGATCTTCTTCATTGTGTACGGCTCCCATAGCATTTTGCCGCGTCAGCCACTTTATACTGTGACCCTACGCGAGCGACCCGCATTAACGTGTGCGCTGCACAAATCAATGCTTTTCTGCGTCGGTGAAGCGACAGAATCACGCGACGGGGTGTTGTCTACAATAAAAGTTCAGTTAACGCCCATGGATTCTGATGCATTGGCGATAAGGTTCAATGTGACAGCCCAAGCAGCCACATTTTGGCGCAACTGGGCGGGGTCAACCTTGTCCAGCGTATCGTCGGGCGTGTGGTGCAGGTCGAAATAGCGTGTGCCATCCTGTTGCAGGTCGATGACGGGCACGCCCGCCCGCACCAACGGCGCGATATCCGCGCCGCCGCCGGCTTCCTGCCTGCTTGCACCGATGCCTAAGGGAGCCAATGCGTCGGCCACCTGTGTTGCCAGCGCTTCATGCCCTTGCGGCAGCTTGAAATCGACGCGCCACACCCGGTCGGCACCGAAATCCGACTCGATCGCCAGTGCATGTTTCTCGGCACCATGTGCCTTGAAATAGGCGCGTGCGCCGTCGCCGCCGACTTCCTCCGCGCCCGCCATCAACACGCGGATGGTGCGGCGGGGCTGGCCTGCTTTTGCGACATGCAGAGCCGAGGCCGCTGCGATGGCGCAGCCGCTGGCGTCATCGATGGCACCGGTACCCTGGTCCCAGCTATCGAGGTGGCAGGCCGCGACGACCACGCCTGCTGCCGGATCGCTACCGGGAATTTCCGCGATGACATTGCCCGATGGCTGATCCTTGAGCATTTTCGATGTCAGGGTGAGGTGCAGCTTCACCGGCTGTCCGCGCGCAATGACGCGGGCGAGCTGTTCGGCATCGGGTACGGAGAGCGCTGCGGCCGGGATCGGCGTGACGCCATCGGCCCACATCTGAACGCCGGTATGGGGCATGCGGTGATGGTCCGTGCCGATCGAGCGGATGAGGATGCCGATCGCACCCTTCTTCGCCGCGATGCTCGGCCCCTGCCGACGCGCCGCGCCGAAATAGCCGTAGGAGGAGCCGTCCTGCGTTGCTTCCATTCCATGGCTGACGAAGGCGATCTTGCCCTTCAGGCTC
This sequence comes from Sphingobium sp. Ant17, assembly GCF_000588875.1. Classification (GTDB taxonomy): domain Bacteria; phylum Pseudomonadota; class Alphaproteobacteria; order Sphingomonadales; family Sphingomonadaceae; genus Sphingobium. The sequence goes on along the minus strand of NZ_JEMV01000018.1, from coordinate 20,449 downwards.
GCATCGGGGGCCGCTTCCAGATCGGCGAGGGTCGGGAAATAGACGACTTCGCCGGCAATCCCCTTGTCCGTGGTCGATCCGCTATTGCCCAGCGCCGCCAGCACCAGATTTTGCGGGAAGGGCGAGAGGATCTTCGCTTCGTCATGCCCGCGCACCCATACCGGCATGGTATAGGGTTCGGCCCGCACATTGCTGAACCCCAGCGCCTTGAGCTTGGCCACCGCCCAGTCGCGCGCCCGCGCCTCCTGCGGCGTGCCGGCCGGACGCGGCCCGACTTCGGTGGTCAGCCCTTCGGTGAAGTCCCAGGCGACGTCATCCTTGAGCGCCGCTTCGCGAATCGCGGCGCTATCTGCCGGGGCGGCGAGGGAGAGGGTGGGGGTGAAAGCGCTGCCAAGGAGGAGGGCGGCCAGCGTGCCCGATCGGATTTTCTGCATGGATGGGAGCGTAGCTGGCCATCACCCATTTGCCAATGCGTCCCGCCTCCGCTAACTCCGCGCCAAATCCTTTCTCTGTCTTCATTCGGAGCTGCAGCAGCCATGTCCGCCTCCTCGCAATATGCCTATGTCATGAAGAGCATGACCAAGACCTTCCCCGGCGCGCCCAAGCCGGTGTTGAGCAACATCAACCTGCAATTTTATCGCGGGTCCAAGATCGGCATCGTCGGGCCGAACGGCGCGGGTAAATCGACCCTGATCAAGATCATGGCCGGGATCGACACCGATTTTTCGGGCGAAGCCTGGCCGGGTGAAAATATCACCGTCGGCTATCTGGCGCAGGAGCCGCAGCTCGACCCCAACAAGAATGTCCTGGAAAACGTTAAGGACGGTGCCCGCGAGATTGCGGACAAGATGGATCGCTTCAACGAGATCAGCAACATCATGGCCGATCCGCCCGAAGACGTCGATTTCGACGCGCTGATGGAGGAAATGGGCACGTTGCAGGAGCAGATCGACGCGGTCGATGGCTGGACGCTCGACAATCAGCTCGAAATCGCGATGGAAGCGCTGCGCTGTCCGCCGTCGGACCTGTCGGTCGAAAATCTGTCGGGTGGTGAAAAGCGCCGGATCGCGCTGACCCGGCTACTGATCCAGAAGCCCGACATCCTGCTGCTCGATGAACCTACCAACCATCTTGATGCCGAAAGCGTCACCTGGCTGGAAAATCACCTGAAGGAATATGCGGGCGCGGTGCTGATGATCACCCATGACCGCTATTTCCTCGACAATGTCGTGGGCTGGATCCTCGAACTCGATCGGGGCAAATATTTCCCCTACGAGGGCAATTACTCCACCTATCTGGAGAAGAAGGCCAAGCGCCTGGAGCAGGAGGACCGCGAGGCCACCGGCCGCCAGAAGGCGATCAACGACGAGCTGGAATGGATTCGGGCCGGGACCAAGGGGCGTCAGACCAAGTCCAAGGCGCGTATCAAGAAGTTCGAGGAACTGGTCGCAGGGCAGAACAACCGCTCGCCCGGCAAGGCACAGATCGTCATCCAGGTGCCAGAGCGGCTGGGCGGCAAAGTCATCGAGTTCAAGGGCATCAGCAAGGCCTATGGCGACAAGCTGTTGTTCGAAGACCTGTCCTTCCTGCTGCCACCGGGCGGCATCGTCGGCGTGATCGGACCGAACGGCGCGGGTAAATCCACGCTGTTCAAGATCATCACGGGGCAGGAAACGCCCGATAGCGGCGAAGTCGATATCGGTACGACCGTGCGGCTGGGCTATGTCGACCAGAGCCGCGATCATCTCGACCCAAGCAAGAATGTCTGGGAGGAAATTTCCGACGGCCTCGATTATGTGAAGGTCAATGGCCACGACATGTCGACGCGGGCCTATGTCGGTGCCTTCAACTTCAAGGGGCAGGACCAGCAGAAGAATGTCGGCAAGCTGTCGGGTGGTGAACGCAACCGCGTCCACATCGCCAAGATGCTGAAAAAGGGCGGCAACGTGCTGCTGCTCGATGAGCCGACCAACGATCTCGACGTCGAAACGCTGGGTGCGTTGGAAGAGGCTATCGAGAATTTCGCAGGCTGCGCCGTGGTCATCAGCCATGACCGCTTCTTCCTCGATCGCTTGGCCACCCACATCCTGGCGTTCGAAGGCGACAGCCATGTCGAATGGTTCGAAGGCAATTTCGAAGCCTATGAAGAGGATAAGCGTCGCCGCCTGGGCGATGCGGCCGACCGGCCCACGCGCCTCGCCTATAAGAAGCTGACCCGATAATCGCGCATCACGGATTTTTGACGATGACCAACTCTACTCCTCCGTTCCGCGCCGACCATGTCGCTCGCTGCTGCGGCCGGCTGCTGTTACCGCTGCGCGAAAGGCGTTTTTTCGAAGAGGGGCGCATTTCGCGCGCGGAATTGACCGCGATCGAAGATGCCGGGATCGTCGAAGCGGTCAAAATGCAGGAATCCGTTGGTCTGAAGGTCGTGACCGACGGGGAAATTCGCCGGTCTTTTTGGCATTATGATTTCATGGGCGGGCTTACCGGGTTCGACCTGGAGCAGCGCGACCCGGAAGAGGGTGCGCAGTTTCATGGCGTCAAATTGCGGCCGACTTTCCCAGTCATCACGGGGAAGCTGGACTTCCCCGCGGATCATCCAATGCTCGACCATTTCCGGTTCCTGGCAAAAACAACCAGCGTGACGCCGAAGATTTCGATCCCAGGCCCCAGCTGCTGCCATTTTCGGACCGCGAAGGAGGATATTCGCGTCCCCGAATATGCCGATCTCGGTGCGCTATTTGCGGACCTGTCGGCAACCTATGCCAAGGCGGTCCAGGCTTTTTATGATGCAGGTTGTCGCTATCTGCAGATGGACGATATCTTTTTCGCCTATCTCTGCGATCCCAAGCATCGCGCGCAAAAGGTCGCCGAAGGCATCGATCCCGACTGGCTGATCACCGCTTATGCCCGCATGATGCAGGACGCGATCAAGGATCGCCCGGCCGACATGCTGATCGGGATGCATATGTGCCGCGGCAATTTCCGCTCCACCTGGGCGGCCGAAGGGGCCTATGACCTGGCAGCGGACGCCATCTTCAATCAGACCGGCGTCGATCTGTTCTTCATGGAATATGACAGCGAGCGGGCAGGGGGTCTGGAGCCGCTGCGCTTCCTCGCCAAGGGCAAGCAGCGGGTCTATCCCGGCTTCATCACGACCAAGGTGCCTGACCTGGAGCCGATCGATGGCTTGAAGCGCCAGATCGAGGAAGCAGCGAAATATGCCGATATCGACCAGCTCGGCATCGCGCCCCAGTGCGGCTTTGCCTCCACCGAAGAGGGCAATGCGATCACGCCAGATGAACAGCGGGCAAAGCTCGATCTCGTCGTGCGGACGGCGAAGGCCATTTGGGGCGAAGCGTAAACATAGTACGGTTGCAATATTTGCAACCGTACCTCTTCGCTTTGCATTTGTCATGATACCGCTATCAATGCAGGAAGACGGTGCCTTTCAGGCATCCTCTCCTAAAACTTTACGGGCCGGTCTTTGCGAAGACCGGCCCTTTTTTTCCGATTGTCCGTAGCGTAGCGGTTTTCAGTCGGACGGATCAATTGACCCGCTTGATCCAGACCTGTCCGCCCTCGCGCGTTTCCGAGATGAAATTGGGAATGTCCTGCACCAGGTCGGACAGGCGCTTATAGCCGTAATTGCGCACGTCGAAGCTGGAGCGGTTGCCGGCCAGTTGGCCCACCGATCCCAGCCGCACGAAGCCGCGTTCGTCGCGGGTGACCGATCCATAGGCGTCGATCAACAATTTGATGACTTCCTCGTCCACGGCCTTTTTCGCCACCGGGGCGGGTGGCGCGGTTTTGGCCGGACTGGTTTTCGCCTGCGTGCTTTTTTCTGTGGCTTGCGGCGACTTTGCGGCAGTTGCTGTCGTTTTCTTCGCCGCCGGCTTGTTCAACGGCACTTCTGCCGCTGCCAATGCCGCAACGTCGATGAAACGCGTGCAGGCACGCCGGAAGCCTTCAGGCGTCTGGACCGAGCCAAAGCCATAGACCGGGATGCCCTGCTGCCGGATGCGGGTAACGAGCGGCGTGAAATCGCTGTCGCTCGACATGAGGCCAAAGCCATCGACGCGGCCCGACGCCATCAGGTCCATGGCGTCGATCGTCATCTTCATGTCGGTGGCGTTCTTGCCCTTGGTCAAATCGAACTGCTGTTGCGGCTCAATCGCCTGCGCGACCGAGAGCGCGGCCCAGGTCTTGAGCGTGGTCTTGCTCCAATTGCCATAGGCGCGGCGGATATTGACCGTGCCGAGTTCGGCCAGGACGGTCATCACCGGATCGAAATGCGCGGCGGACGCATTGTCGGCGTCTATCAGCAGGGCGATATTGCCGCTGCCATCGCGTGTCGACGCCATATCAATCCTTTCAGGCGGGCGAGAAAATGCCGCTTTGGTCGTCCATCACGTGCAACTGGCCATCGGCAATGGCGAAAAACGCACCGACGAGTTTCAATTCGCCCTCGCGCTCCTTGGACCGGACGCAGGGGAAGGTGCGCAGATTGGCGAGGCTGACCTTCACCGCCTCCTGCTCCATCGCCCGTTCGACTTCGTCGCTACGTTCGTCGCCATGGGCAGCAATCACCGTCTCGCGCGCATCGTCGAGCAGTTCGATCCAGGCATGAATAAATCCGCCGTCGCCCGGTTCCGCGTCTTTCAGATCGTGGCTGAGCGCGGCCTTGCAACCGCCGCACCTGCCGTGGCCCATGACGACGATCTCGCCGACCTTGAGCACCTGCACCGCAAATTCCAGCGCCGCCGACACGCCATGATGGCCCGGGGTCGTTTCGAACGGGGGCACAAGAGCGGCGACGTTGCGGACGACAAAGATTTCACCGGGGCTGCTGTCGAAAATCTGGGTCGGGTCGACCCGGCTGTCGGAGCAGGCGATCACCATGACGCGGGGGCTTTGCCCCTCATTCAATTCATCCCATCGGCCGCGCTGTTGCGCCCATCCGGTTTCGCGGAAGCGGCGATAGCCTGCGAGCATGTCGGTAAAATCGGTCATGGCAGGGGGTTTGCCCGACAATATCAACACTGGCAAGACCGGCCTTGCATCGCTATCTGGGACAAATGAACGACATCGCACCCATAACCGAGCCCAGCCAGCGCATGCGTAAGCCCGACTGGATCCGCGTCAAGGCGCCTACCAGCCCCGCCTATCATCAGACGCGCAAGTTGATGCGAGACAAAGGTCTGGCGACGGTATGCGAGGAGGCCGCCTGCCCCAATATCGGCGAATGCTGGTCGAAGAAACATGCGACCGTCATGATCCTGGGCGATGTCTGCACCCGCGCCTGCGCCTTCTGCAACGTCAAGACGGGTATGCCGCGCAAGGTGGATGTCAATGAGCCGCAAAATCTGGCCGACGCGTCGGCGGAGATGGGGCTGGAGCATATCGTCATCACCTCGGTCGATCGCGACGACCTGCCCGATGGCGGCGCGTCGCAATTCGTCAAGGTGATCGAGGCGCTGCGCCGGACGACGCCCAACACAACGATCGAGATATTGACCCCGGACTTCCGCAACAAGCATGAGCGGGCGGTCGAGATGATCGTCGCGGCGCGGCCGGATGTCTATAATCATAATCTGGAAACAGTGCCGCGCCTCTATCCGACCATCCGGCCCGGTGCGCGCTATTATGCGTCGCTGCGCCTGCTTGAATCGGTCAAGCGGCTCGATCCGTCGATCTTCACCAAATCGGGCATCATGCTGGGCCTGGGCGAAGAGCGGCTGGAAGTCCATCAGGTGATGGACGATATGCGGTCGGCCGATATCGATTTCCTGACGATGGGCCAATATCTGCAGCCCACGCCCAAACATACCAAGGTGATGGAGTTCGTCACCCCGGCGGCGTTCAACAGCTATGCCGCGATCGCGCGGGCCAAGGGCTTCCTTCAAGTGGCGTCCAGCCGCTGACCCGATCCAGCTATCATGCCGGTGAGGATTTCGCGCAGATGCGCGCGGCGCGCGAAGCGAAGCTGGCCAAGACGGCCGTGAAGGCCTGAACGCTATATGCCCAAGCACAGCGAAACCCGCCATCTCCCCTACACCCCGACCCAGATGTTCGATCTGGTATCCAATGTGGAGGCTTACCCCGAATTTCTGCCCTGGGTCAGCGCGATCCGCGTTCGATCGGACAGCGAAGCGGACATGGTTGCCGACATGATCGTGGGGTTCAAGGGGATCAAGGAAAGCTTCACCTCGCGCGTTCACAAGCATCGGCCCGATCATGTCCGGGTCGATTATATGGACGGGCCGCTCAAGCATCTGCACAATGAATGGCGCTTCCGCGATGACGGGCAGGGCGGGGTATTGGTGGATTTCGAGGTCGAGTTCGAATTCAAGAACCGCTTGTTCGAAATGCTCGCAGGCCAAGTGTTCGACCGGGCGTTGCGCAAGATGATCGGCGCCTTCGAAACCCGTGCCGCCGTACTTTATGGTGCGGGCGAGTCGGGCAGCAGCAGTTCTAGCGCGCATAACGCCGCCTGAAGCCGGACTCCGCCGCGGCCCATATCGCCGAAATGGCGCAGGTCCGCGACGATCTTATCGGGACTGCCGCCCCGTTCGGCACGCGCGAAGACGACAGTGCCGACGGGCTTCTGTTCGGTCCCGCCGCCAGGCCCGGCGACGCCGGTGATGGCGACGGCGACATGGGCACGGCTTTGCTTGAGCGCCCCTTGCGCCATGGCCCAGGCCGTAGCGATCGAGACCGCACCGAAGGTCTCCAAAACATCATGCGACACTTTGAGGATTTCGGCCTTCATATTGTTCGAATAGGTTACGAAACCCGCCTCGAACACGTCGGATGATCCTGCAATCTCGGTCAAGGCGGCCGAGACCAACCCGCCGGTGCAGCTTTCCGCCACGGCGATTGTACGTCCCGCGCGTCGGTTGGCGATGATGACCTTTTCGGCCAGTTCGACCAGAGCGGTCGGGAGGAGTGTATCGGTCATGGCGTCAGGATAGCGCGGGAAGGGAGAGGGTGGCAACCGCCTGCGCCGCAATACCTTCGCGCCGCCCGGCAAAGCCAGCCGCTCGGTGGTGGTCGCCTTGACGCTCACCCGGTCGATCGGCACCGCAAGGATGGTGGCGATGCGGGTTCGCATGGCGTCGCGATGCGGGCCGATCTTGGGCGCTTCGCAGATGATGGTGAGATCAATATGATCGATCCGCCCACCGCGCGCGACCACCCGCTCGCCCGCATAGGCGAGGAAGCGATCGGACGAGGCGCCGCGCCATTGCGCGTCGGAAGGCGGGAAATGGCTGCCGATATCGCCTTCCGCCAGCGCGCCGAGCAGCGCATCGACGATGGCGTGCAGGGCGACGTCGGCATCACTATGTCCGGCGAGCCCGCGATCATGCGGCACGAGCACGCCGCCCAGCCATAATAATTCGTCCGCCGCCAGACGGTGGACGTCATAGCCCATGCCGACGCGCACGGTCATCGCTGGCGCGAGCCGGGCTTCAGCGCGCGCAAAATCCTGGGGATAGGTCAATTTTTCCAGTCCTTCATCGCCGTCCACCATCATGACGTCATGGCCCGCCGCGCGGAGAATCTGCGCGTCGTCCGTGGCTTCGCGCGCCACATCCCAAGCCCGGTGCGCCGCCATGATCGTGGCGAAGCGGAACGCCTGGGGCGTCTGCACCCGGAACAGTCCGTCGCGGGGTACGCCATCGGCGATGCGTCCGTCCATGCCCCGCACCAGCGTATCGGCGACAGGCAACGCAGGGATAGCGCCCGGTGCCCCGTCCAGCGCGTGGAGCAGCCGGTCGATCACTGCGCCGGGCAGGAACGGCCGCGCGGCGTCGTGGATCAACACCCGCTCTGCGCCGCCCATCGCTGCAATCGACTCCAGCCCGGCGCGCACGGATCCGCGTCGACTGTCAGCGCCTTCGATGAAGGATGCCGCCCGATCGCCGAGCAGGTTGCGGGCCGTGTCTTCCTGCCCTGCGCCCAGCACGATATGGATCGCATCCATCCCGCCATGCGCCGCAAGCGCGTCATAGGCATGGGCCAACACGGCCTTGCCCGCCACCAGGCGAAATTGCTTGGGCGTGTCGCCACCGGCCCGGTTACCCTGACCCGCCGCGACGAGCAGGGCGATGGTCTTGCTGTTTTCGGTCATGGTGTCAGCGCATAGCCGAGTGCCGGGAGGGCCGCCAGACCCCATCCCTTGCCGACCCATCCCATTTCGGCTATGGCCTGCCTGTTTTTTAGGCAGTAGCATCAGAGTTTATGTCCAGGCTTTCCCCCATCTCCATCGGTCCAGTGACCATCGCCACGCCGGTCGTTCTTGCGCCGATGACGGGCGTGACCGATATGCCGTTCCGCACGCTGGTCCGCCGCTATGGCTGCGGTCTCAACGTGACCGAGATGATCGCGACCGCTGCGATGATCCGCGAGACGCGCCAATCGCTGCAAAAGGCGGCCTGGCATCCGTTGGAAGAGCCGGTGTCGATGCAATTGGCTGGCTGTTCACCGACCGAAATGGCCGAGGCCGCCAAGCTGAACGCCGATCGGGGGGCGGCGATCATCGACATCAATATGGGCTGCCCGGTCAAGAAGGTCGTCAATGGCGATGCGGGCAGCGCGCTGATGCGCGACCTGCCGCTCGCCGCTGCGCTGATCAAGGCGACGGTCGAGGCGATGGACGTGCCGGTGACCGTGAAGATGCGGATGGGCTGGGACCATAGCAGCCTGAACGCGCCCGAACTGGCGCACATCGCGGAGGATCTGGGTGCGAAGCTGATCACCGTCCATGGGCGGACCCGGTGCCAGATGTACAAGGGCAGCGCCGACTGGTCCTTCATCCGATCGGTCAAGGATGCCGTGAAGCTGCCGGTGATCGCCAATGGCGACATCTGCTCGATCGAGGATGCCGATATGGCGCTGGATCAGAGCGGCGCGGATGGCGTGATGATCGGGCGCGGTGCCTATGGGCGGCCTTGGTTGATCGGGCAGGTCATGGCCTGGCTGGAACGGGGCGAGCGCATTCCCGACCCCACGCTGGAAGAACAATATCATGCGATCATAGGCCATTATAAGGCGATGCTCGACCATTATGATAACCATACCGGCGTCAACATGGCGCGCAAACATATCGGCTGGTACACCAAGGGGCTGACCGGATCGGCCGAGTTCCGCCATGCGGTGAACCAGGAACCCGATGCGGACAAGGTGCTCGACATGCTGGCCGGTTTCTATGAGCCGCTGATCGCCAGCGGTGCGGATGCCGATAGCCTGCGCCAGGCCGCATGACCGTTGTCATGACGGTCGTCCCGCCGCTTCGCTTGCAGCAGGACGGACCATCGCTCAGCGACCAGATGACGGCGTTGCCGGTCGCGACGCTGCTGGTGCGGCCGGACAACAGCATTGCCGAGGCCAATGTCAGCGCCGAGACATTGCTCAACATGGCACGGTCTGCGATTGTCGACAGCGATGTGGCGCGGACCATCCGCATTGCGGAGGCAGGCGCGCGCTTCGATATCTGGCACAGCAACAAGCCGATCGCGGCCTATGACATCAAGGTCCATGCCGGGCGCACCGCCGAGATGGAGGTCGATCTGATGATCTCGCCGATCATCGATCATGAAGGTTGGCGGGTCGTGTCGCTCCATGCACAAAGCCAGGCGCGCAAGATCGGTCATCGCGGTACGTCGGGGGGCGCGCGGTCGGCCATGGGCGCGGCGGCGATCCTGGCGCATGAGATCAAGAACCCGTTATCGGGTATCAGAGGCGCGGCGCAACTGCTTGAATCCGGGCAAGATGGGCGCGACAGCGCGCTGACCCAACTGATCTGCAACGAGGTCGATCGCATCGCCGCGCTGATCGATCGGATGCAGGATTTTACCACTGACCGGACGCTGGAATGTCGCCCCGGCAATATCTATCCGCTGATCGACCGGGCGGCGGGGATCGCTGCGGCGGGGTTTGCAAGACATGTAAAGATCATAAAACATTATGACCCGTCCTTGCCATTTGCCAACATCAATGAGGATGCCTTGGTGCAGGTGATGATCAACCTGCTGAAAAATGCTGCCGAGGCGCTGGAACATGTGGAAAATCCGCGCATCCGCGTCGAGACCGCCTTTCGTCATGGCGTGTCCGTGGTGATGGGTGGGGGCAAGGGGAGTGCGGTCCTGCCGATCGAGATCGTCGTCGTGGACAATGGGCCGGGCGTTCCCGAACATATTCTGGATCATTTGTTCAATCCCTTCATCACCGGCAAGCGGGACGGGCAGGGGCTGGGGCTGGCGCTGGTCGACAAGCTGGTCCGCGACATGAGCGGCTTCGTCCAATATTCGCGCGATGCCGATGCCGGCGAATCAACGTTCCGCATCCTCCTGCCGATGGGCATGGGCTGATGGCGGCGACGGGAACCGTTCTGGTCGTGGATGACGATCCCGCCATCTGCGTGGTGGTGGGCGAGGCGCTGCGGCGGCAGGGGCATAAGGTGAAGACCGCCGCATCGATCCGCGAGCGGGCGGCATTGATGGACAGTTTTCGGCCCGATATCCTGATCACGGACGTCATGCTGCCCGATGGCGATGGGTTGGAAGGAGTGGCGGAGATCATCGCTGATCGCCCCGACCTCAATGTCATCATCCTGTCCGCGCAAAATACGCTCAACACCGCGATCCGCGCGACCGAAAAGGGCGCGTTCGAATATCTGCCCAAGCCGTTCGACCTGAACGAATTGACCCGCGCCGTGGCCGATGCGCTCGGCACGCGGCAGAGCGCGCCGGAGGAAGAGGGCGATATCGGCCTGCCGCATGACGGCCTGCCGCTGGTAGGTCGGTCACCGGCGATGCAGGAGGTATATCGGACCATCGCGCGGGTGCTTTCCAATGACCTGTCGATCCTCGTCCTGGGCGAATCGGGCACGGGCAAGGAATTGGTGGCCGAAGCGATCCATAGCCTGGGCCAGCGGCGCACGCGGCCCTTCATCGCGATCAATATGGCGGCGATCCCGCGCGAGCTGATCGAGGCGGAATTGTTCGGTTATGAAAAGGGGGCGTTTACCGGCGCCCATGCCCGCACCGCCGGCAAGTTCGAGCAGGCGCAGGGCGGCACCCTGTTCCTCGACGAGATTGGCGATATGCCGATGGAGGCGCAGACGCGGCTGCTACGCGTCCTGCAATCGGGCGAGGTGACGACGGTGGGCGGGTCCAAGCCGGTGCGGGTCAATGTCCGCATCATCGCCGCGACTAACAAGGATCTGCCGCCGCTGATCGAGGACAACCGGTTTCGGCAGGATCTTTACTATCGCCTCAATGTCGTACCGATCGCTTTGCCCGCTTTGCGCGAACGGCGCGAGGATGTGATCCTGCTTGCGCGTCATTTCCTGGAACGCGCGGCGCAGGAGGGACTGCCACGCAAGACGCTGGCGGACGATGCGGCGCAGCTACTGATGGCCTACCACTGGCCGGGCAATGTCCGCGAATTGCAGAATATGATGCAGCGACTGTCGGTGCTGAGTCGCGAAAATATCATCACGGCCGATATCCTGCGCAACATGCTGCCCATGGACGCTGTGCCCGCCGACTATGCCGCCCCGGCCGACCATCTGGTGCATGCGGTGCGCGATTGGGCCAAGCGGCAACTGGGCATCGGGCTGGGCCAAACCAATCGCAGTCTGCATGATGATCTGCTGGGGGTGATCGAGCCGATCCTGTTGCAGGAGGTACTGTCCAGCGTCGATGGCAATCAAATTCGCGCCGCAGGATTGCTCGGCATCAATCGCAACACGCTGCGCAAGAAGCTGACCGACTATGGCTTGGACCCGCTCCAGCTCCGCCTTGCCGATTGATGGGGGCCGACTGATCGGGCCGCGCCCGCTTTTCGGGACGAACCGACAGGTCATATCGACCAGCGACTGGGTTTTGATCAATTACTGTGTTTGATCGGGCACGGCCTTGTTGTAACAAAGCCACTATGAGCGGCGCGACCACATTTTCCCGGCGGGCATCAATCTGGCGCCGTAGGGTGCCACCCTTCCTGCGCCATGGGCGCCTCGCGGCACTGGTCGAGGGTATAACCCTCGCGCTCTTCCTGTGTATTGCCGTCCTGACATATCGGTTGCTCGCTGGGGGCAGCGCGCCGTCCGGTGATCTGCTGACCCCGCCGATCATCGCGTTGTTGCTGGTCGCCAACCTGGTGCCCGCAATCGCGCTGCTGATGCTGCTGGGGCGGCGCGTGGCCAAGCGGCGCGCGGCGCAGTCGGCGATCGGCAGCGACGGGCAGTTGCACGTCCGACTGGTCGCCATCTTCTCGATCGCGGCCAGCGTGCCGATGCTGCTGGTCGTGATCTTCGCGTCTCTGCTGTTCCAATATGGCGTGCAATTCTGGGCATCGGACAGCGCGCGCGGGATGCTGCAAAATGCGAGCGACCTGGCGCGCGGCTACTATGAGCAGAATCTGCGTGAGGTGAGCGATGAAACCGTCACCATGGCGGACGATCTGCGCGACTATCTGACCCAGTCCGATGTCTCCAGCCCGCGCTTTGCCGAAGGTTCATCTTTCAGGTGGTGACGCGCAAGCTCAACCGTGCGTCGATTATCGAGGTCGGCAAGGATGGCGTCGCCCGCACGGCGGCGACGGTCGAGCCGGACAATCGCCCGGCATCCGAAATATTGACGCCCGAAGTCACCAAGCGGCTGGCGGCGGGCGAAAATGTCGTGGTGCTGGCCAAGCAAAACCAGATCGAGGCAGTGACGCTGCTCTATCCGGGATCGAAAATCTATCTGTACGTCACACGCAATGCGGGCAGTTCCTCCTTCTCCAATGCGGAGCGGGCAAAGACGGTGATCGCGGACTATGATCTGTTCGCAGCCCAGTCGCGCGCGTTGCAGTTACGGTTCAACATCGCCTTGTTCGTGGGATCGCTGCTGCTGGTCGGCATTGCCGTCTATATCGCGTTGGCGGTGGCCGACTGGATGGTCCGGCCGGTCAACGAACTGGTGACGGCGGCGCGGCGGATCACGGCGGGCGACCTGTCGGCGCGCGTCACCAGCCTGCAAAGCCGCGACGAGATTGGCACGCTGGCGTCGGCGTTCAACCGGATGACGCAGCGGCTGGAAGCGCAGACGGGTGCGCTGGTGGGCGCTAACAGCCAGTTGGACGAACGGCGCGCCTTTATCGAGGCAATCCTGTCCGGCGTCAGCGCGGGGGTGTTGTCGGTCGATCATAGTGGCGAGATCCAGTTGCTCAACCGGTCGGCCGCCGCGATCCTGGTGGAGGAGGGGGATGATCCGGTCGGTCGCACGCTGGCCGAGATATCGCCTGAACTGGCGGAGTTCATCGCGTCGGGCGATGGCGCGGGCATCGTGCAGGTGCGCGCGCATGGCGACCTGCGCACATTGGCGGTCAAGCGGTCCGAAGATGCGTCGCGCCATATTTTGACCTTCGATGACATCACCCAGCAATTGTCCGATCAGCGCCGCGCCGCCTGGTCCGATGTGGCGCGCCGGATCGCGCATGAGATCAAGAACCCACTGACGCCGATCCAACTCGCCGCCGAACGGCTCCAGCGGCGCTATGCCGAGGAAATCACCAGCGACCGGCCGACCTTCACCCGGCTGACCGGCACGATCGTTCGGCAAGTGGGCGATCTGCGCCGGATCGTGGACGAATTCTCGTCCTTTGCGCGGATGCCCAAGCCCGTGTTCCGGCGCGAGGCCGTGGCCGACATTGCGCGCCACTCCCTATTTCTTCACGAAGTCGCGCATCCCTCCATCCGGTTCGAATTTCAGGCTGACCAACCCGACCTCGAACTGGTATGCGACCGGCGGCAGCTTGGGCAGGCGCTGACGAACATCGTCAAGAATGCGGTGGAAGCCATTGAACCCAAACCCGTTCCCGACGATGGCGGGCCGCGCGGCCATGTTCGCATGACGCTGGCGGGGGAGGGCGATGATCTGATCATCACGGTCAGCGATGACGGCATTGGCCTGCCGCCCGAACGCGATCGCATCCTGGAACCCTATATGACGACGCGGACCAAGGGGACGGGTCTGGGCCTGGCCATCGTCAAGAAGATTGTGGAGGAGCATCTGGGGGAAATCCGCTTCGACGATGCGCAAGGTGGCGGTGCGCGCGTGACATTGCGGTTTGCCGCAGGCGCGCTGGAACGACTGGAAGAGGGGCAGGTAATCGCCATGCCCCAAGGTAATTTGACGGGAAAAGTGACGGCCAATGGCGCTTGATATTCTGATAGTCGACGATGAAGAGGATATTCGCGATCTGGTCGCGGGTGTATTGGAGGATGAGGGCTTCACTGCCCGCACCGCCGCCCATGCCGATGCCGCGATCGAAGCGCTGGACGCGCGTCGCCCCTCGCTCGTCCTGCTCGACGTCTGGTTACAGGGGTCGCGGATGGACGGCCTGGAACTGCTGGACGAGATCAAGCGGCGCGACCCCACCATCCCGGTGCTGATGATTTCGGGCCATGGCAATATCGACACCGCCGTCGCCGCGATCCGCAAGGGCGCGGCCGACTTCATCGAAAAACCGTTCGAGGCCGACCGGCTGCTGCACCTTGTCAGTCGCGCCACCGAAACGGAACGGTTGCGCCGGGAAAATCAGGTGCTGCGCGCCCGTTTCGGCCAGGATGACGAGTTGACCGGCAGTTCCGCCTCGATCAACGGCGTGCGCGCGACGATCAAGAAGGTCGCGGGCACCGGCAGCCGCGTGCTGATTTCCGGCCCGGCCGGCGTCGGTAAAGAGATAGCCGCGCGTATGCTCCACAGCTGGAGCGGGCGGGCCGACTCGCCCTTCATCATCGTCGCTGCCGCGCGCATGGACCCCGACCGGGTCGAAGAGGAATTGTTCGGGCTGGAGGATCAGAGCGGCCTTGTCCGTCCCGGCTTCCTGGAGCAGGCGCATGGTGGCACACTCTATATCGATGAAATCGCCGACATGCCGATCACCACGCAGGGCAAGATATTGCGCGTGCTGACCGATCAGAGTTTCACGCGTGTTGGTGGCCAGCGCCAAGTGAAGGTGGACGTGCGCGTCATTTCCTCGACCGCGCGCGACCTGGCGGGGGAGATTGAGGAACGGCGTTTCCGTGAGGATCTTTTCTATCGCCTCAACGTCGTGCCGCTCGCCATTCCGCCCTTGTCCGAACGGCGCGACGATATTCCGCCGCTGGTTGAACATTATCTTGCCCGCTTCGCCGCAGAACGCCGCGTTCCGCCGCCGGACATGGCAAGCGACGCGATGGCCGCGCTGCAGGCCAATGAATGGCCGGGCAATGTCCGCCAGTTGCGCAATGTCATCGAACGCACGATGATCCTGGCGCCGGGCGACCGGATCGGCCGGATCGAACTCGACATGCTGCCGCCTGAACTCACCAGCGGCGGCGGCGGGGAGGGGATGGGCCAGTCCGCGATCATGGGCGCCCCCCTGCGCGAGGCGCGCGAGAGTTTCGAGCGCGAATATCTGCGCATCCAGATCCGCCGTTTTTCGGGCAATATCTCACGCACCGCGACCTTCATCGGCATGGAACGATCGGCCCTGCATCGTAAATTGAAGCTGCTGGGCATTACAGACGACAAGGAGTAGGTCGGCGCCATTCCCCATGGACGGCCGTTCGCAATTGCGATACGATCGTTGCGCCTCCGACAAGCGGGGGCAAGCAAGACACCCTGCTTAAGGGCGCGCGAGCGGGTAACGTCCCGCCAAGAATAAAGGACTGGCGACGACCATGGCCGATAAAGTGAACAATCTACAGGATATTTTCCTGAACAGCCTGCGCAAGAGCAAGACTCCGGTAACCATGTTTCTGGTGAAGGGCGTCAAGCTACAGGGCATCATCACCTGGTTCGACAATTTTTCCGTGCTGCTGCGCCGCGATGGCCAGTCGCAACTTGTCTACAAGCATGCCATTTCGACCGTCATGCCCGCGCAGCCGATGGACCTGTCCGACCTGCGCAAGGCGAGCGAGGGCAATGGCAAGGCCAAGCTGCTCCAGGAAATCTTCCTGTCCGCCGTCCGTAAATCGGGCAGTCCGGTGACGATGTTCCTGGTCAATGGCGTCATGCTACAAGGCGAAATCGCCGCGTTCGACCTGTTCTGCATGCTGCTGGAACGCGACGGCATGGTGCAGCTTGTTTACAAACACGCCATTTCGACGGTCCAGCCGCTCCATGCGCTCGACCTGACCGGCGAGAATGAACAGGACGATTGACCGGCCCTGCGCGGACGCATTCGCCCGCCGCATATTTTTGAATAATAGTCTATGCGCTCCCGCGCAGGCCGTTGCCCCGTTCCTCCGTTGGACCGGGCATGTGTCTGTTCGGGAGCGTCCTGTGTTTTGAGGCGTTAAACTTTCATGGCCATATTCAATCGCGATTCCGAAGATGAAGTGGCGCGCGGCGCGCGCGCTGTCGTCGTTCATGCCGAAACCCACGGCGGCGATCGGCGGGACAGCGATGCGCGGTTGGAAGAAGCGCGGGGCCTCGCCTTAGCAATCGGCATCGATGTGCGCGCGGCACAGGCATTTCGTGTGCGCGACCGCAAGCCCGCCACCCTGTTCGGTAGCGGTCAGGTCGATCAGATCGCGACGCTCGCGCGGCAGGAAGAGGCCGACCTCATCATCGTCGACAACAGCCTGTCGCCTGTGCAGCAAAGCAATCTGGAAAAGGCCTGCGAGGCCAAGGTCATCGACCGTACCGGGTTGATCCTGGAGATTTTCGGCGAGCGTGCCGCCACCAATGAAGGGCGGCTGCAGGTCGAGCTTGCGCATCTCGATTATCAGCCGGGCGGCTGGTGCGCAGTTGGACCCATTTGGAACGGCAACGCGGCGGCTTCGGCTTTCTGGGCGGTCCGGGCGAAACCCAGATCGAGGCGGATCGGCGCATGATCCGCGATCGCATGGCCAAGATCCGCAAGGAACTGGACCAGGTGACGCGCACACGCGGCCTGCACCGCGCGCGGCGCCAGCGCGCGCCCTGGCCAGTGATTGCGCTGGTGGGCTATACCAATGCGGGCAAATCCACGCTGTTCAACCGCATGACCGGCGCTGATGTCATGGCGCAGGATCTGCTGTTCGCTACGCTTGATCCGACCATGCGCCAGATTGCGCTACCTGGCCTCGACAAGGCGATCCTGTCCGACACGGTGGGCTTTGTCTCCGATCTGCCGACCCAGTTGATCGCGGCGTTCCGCGCCACGTTGGAAGAAGTGCTGTCGGCCGATCTGATCGTGCATGTTCGCGATATCGCCCATCCCGACAGCGATGCGCAGCGCGACGATGTGCTGGATGTGCTTGGCGAACTGGGGGTTGCGGGGGAAGCCGCGCTGGAGCGAGCTGAGGGCGAACCGCCAGCGCCGCTGATCATCGAGGCGTGGAACAAGCTGGATTTGCTGGACGCGGATGCTGCGGTCCTGGCGCGCGAAACGGCGGCGCGGCGCGATGATGTGGCGATCCTGTCGGCGCTGACCGGGGAGGGGGTGGAGCAGCTTCAACGCATGATCAGCGACCATATGACCACGGGCGCGAAGGTCTATGGCCTGCGCATTCCCGTGTCGGATGGCGCGGCCATGGCCTGGCTGCACGAACATGGCGAAGTGTTATCGACGGACGTGGAAGAGGAGGAGAGCCGCGTCGAAGTCCGGCTATCCGACGCGGCCTTTGCGCGGTTCGGGAAGCGCGGAGAGGCGTAGGCTTAGGGCTTTTTCTCCTGCCGTTTGGCCTGCTGCCATAAGTCTTCCTTCGCTTCGAGCGACAGAGCGGCGAAGTCAGCACCGGCCTGCTGCTCCATCGCGCGGAAGCGGCGATCGAATTTGCTATTGCCTGCGCGCAGAGCAGCTTCCGGATCGACCTTCAGATGACGTGCGAGGTTGACCACGGCGAACAGCAGGTCGCCGACTTCCTCGGCGCGGTCAGCCTGGGTGGTCGCCGCGCGGACTTCGTCCAGTTCCTCGACGATCTTGTCGATGACCCCCACCGTATCGGGCCAATCGAAGCCGGTGCGGGCGGCCCGCTTCTGCAGCTTTTCGGCGCGAAGCAGTGCGGGCAGGGCGTTTGCGACACCAGCCAGTGCGCTGGGGTCCGGTTCTTTTTCGGCCCGTTCGGCAGCCTTGATCGCCTCCCACTGTGCATGACCGTCTTCGCGCCGTGCGTTTTGCCCGAAGACATGGGGATGCCGCCGGGTCATCTTTTGGGTGATGCCGTCAATCACATCCTGCAAGGTAAAATGTCCGGCCTGTTCGGCCATGCGGCTGTGGAAGGCGACCTGAAGCAGCAGGTCGCCGAGTTCATCGCACAGCGCCGCCATATCATTGCGCTCGATGGCGTCGGCGACTTCATAGGCTTCCTCGATCGTATAGGGCGCGATCGAGGCGAAATCCTGCGCGATGTCCCATGGGCAACCGGTGTCGGGATCGCGCAGTCGCGCCATCACGGTGGCAAGCGGCATGATGTCGGCGGGACTGGCTTGGGACATGGGCGGGTTCCGGCTGGTAGAAAGGTCGATCCTGCCGATAGGGCGTGTGCCGGGCTATGGCCAGCCCGATCATTGTTCTCGCTAAGTAGAGAAGTCACAATCTGTGCCATATAGAAATGTCACAGGGTGGGGAATAGCAGGGGCTGCGTGGAGCCATCGGGTTAGCGCAGCGCAGACCCTGCTGATACGCTAACCTCGGGGTAGCTGAGCCATGGACCCGCTGCTCTGCAGTGGGCCCGGTCATGTCGTCTGCACGAACCTGAGCGTACCGCGTTCGCGCAACTCTGCGTCGCTCAGCCTGGGGCCGCGCTTGAGCTTGGAGCCACCCAGTTTGCGGCGATCGATCTTTGGTGGCGGGTCTGGCTCGGGGAACAGATGCATGGGCTGGTCACGGCGGGCAGGGGCGTCATTATTGCGCTTACGATGATGCGGCATGATCGCCTGCAGCTGCTTTGCCAGGATCAGAGCCGCGTCCAGATGTTTGTTCCCGACAATGGCTGGCTGGTTGACCTGCCGCATCTTGTCGAACTGGCGATAGGGCAGGACATGCCCTTCATGCTCGATCTCCAGCCGGCCATCGGGATACTCGCAAATAGTCACCCGCTTGCGCGCCAGCTTCCTGGCAAGATCGCTTGGCTCCAAAATGAACATCACCTTGTTGTAATGCAGAGTCAGTGCCGCCGTCACCGTCCGTTGTTCCTGCCAGACCATGATCGAGCGCAGATCGTCATGCGGGGCGAGGGGGCGGTGCAGATCGCGGGCATCGAAGGCGGGGCGAGCAAACTGAGCATTGTGCCTGGCCATGTAGGCCGCCAGAAATGCATTGGCTTCCGCGATGGACGATATGCCTTCAAGGCGCATCGCCTTGACCAGCCGGTCCTGTAAGGTTGCATTGGCCCGTTCGACCCGGCCCTTGGCCTGCGGCGAATTGGCGCAGATAATCTCGATGTTCAACGCATCCAGTGCCCGCCCGAAATGCGTCATGCCATCGCGCCTGGCTGTAGGTTTTGGGTTGCGGAAGACCGTGTGCTTGTCGGAATAAAAGGCCACCGGCTTGCCGTGCCGTTCGATATACGCGCGGGTCGCTTCCATATAGGCGAAGGTGCTCTCGCTCTCGACCATCTGGAGGTGCATCAGCTCGCTGGTCGCGTCATCGATATAGACCAGCAGGGTGCATTGCGGCCCGCGGTCTTCGAACCACCAATGTTTTGAACCGTCGATCTGGATCAGCTCGCCACGGCAATCCCGGCGATAGCGAGGCTGATACGGGCGAGGGCGACGAGCATCGCGATCTTTCCACAAACCAGCCTGGATCATCAACTGGCGCAGCGTCTCGCAGGCCAGATGAATATCGTGCCGCTCGGCAAGATACTCGCGAGCCAGGGTTGGTCCGAAATCATGATAATGCTCGCGCACGATCGCGACGACGCGCTCGCGGAAATCGTCATCATAACGCCGGTTGCTTGGTCGGCAACGCCTACCCGAAATCAAGCCTTCGGGACCGGCCGCATGTAATCGTGACAGCAACCGGAATATCTGCCTTCGACAAAGGCCCAATAGCGCCGACGCATCCTCAACACGCAATTCGCCACGCTCGACCCGCAGCAGCGTATCGTAACGGGAAAGCTCGCCATGGCTCATGCCAATCACCGTCATAAGCGCCACCTCCTGTATCAGGAGATAACCATGCCACCGATGACCCGCACTGCGACGTCGAGAGTGACATCTCTAACTAGCGGAGGGGTGACATTTCTATTTAGCGCTTACAATCATAAAGTCCGATAATATACATTATGTTAAATATAATCTCTCATCGGCTTCAATCTTCCTGGATTTGGCTATGCTCGCGTGTGTCGCGCATCCGCACATAGACCACCAGCGAAATGGCGATCATCACCGTGACATAGATGTAGAAGCTTCCTCCATGCCCGCTTGCTTGAACCACAAGGCGACGAACTCCGCCGTCCCGCCAAACAGCGTATTAGCCA
>NZ_JEMV01000017.1 GCF_000588875.1 Sphingobium sp. Ant17 | reverse complement strand
CTGCGCGGGCTGTTATGGACGGCGATGGAACGCCCGCCCGCCCGTCCCGCCCGCCGCGCCGCACCCGATGCCAACGGCACGCGCTATCTCCGTGCGATCGAAGGGGCTGCCCCATGACCATCGAACGGATCGTCGCCGCCTTACTGATCCTTGCTGTAGTGATGGCCTCGCTGCGCCTGATCCTGTGGCAACGATCGAGTCCGTCCGCACCCTGGCGACTGGCGGCGCTGCTGCTGCTGCAGCCGCTCTGCGCGGTCCTCCTGTTCCTGACGCTCTACCCGCCGCCCACCCCGACGACGGGCGACACGCTGCGCATCGCGACCGCCGGAACGCCGCGCCTTGCTGCGGCGACGCCGGGCGCGCCGCTCGTCATCCTCCCCGAAGCCGGCGACATCAGCGGCGACGAAAGCGCCCCCGACCTCGCCACCGTGCTGCGCCGTCATCCCGCTGTCGGCACCATCACCGTGCTGGGCGAAGGCTTGGCCGCCCGCGATCTGGAGACCGCCCGCCGCGTCGCCATTCGCTTCACCCCGCCGCCGCCACGTCCCGGCATCAGCCACATCGCTCCCCCGCGCAGCGTCGCGCCGGGCGAAGCGTTCCGCGTGGGTGGCCAGCTAACCGCCCTCCCCCGCGCACCCATCGACCTCCTCGACCCCGCCGGGCGCGTGACCGATAGCGCCACGCCCGATGCGAACGGCCATTTCACCCTGACCGGCACGGCCCGCGCCGCTGGAACCACCGCCTTCACCCTGCGCGTCCGTGCAGGCCAGCGCGTGGTAGAAGAAGCCGCCGTCCCGCTGCTGGTGAAGGACGACGCTGCTCCCCGCCTGCTGATCCTGGCCGGCGCACCGGGGCCGGAGGTCAAATATCTGCGCCGCTGGGCGACCGACGCGGGCTTTGCCGTCACCACGCAAATGAGCGCGGGCGGCGGCATCGCACTCGGCGATCCTGCCATCGCCATCAACGGCGCGACGCTGCGGCGCTTCGACCTCGCCATCGTCGATGATCGCAGTTGGGCGGCGCAGCGCGGCGTCTTGCTCGGCGCAGCGCGCGAAGGACTGGGCCTGGTCCTACGCCCCAGCGGGTCGATCGACGGCACGACACGCGCGCAATGGCGCGCCTTGGGCTTTGGCATCGGCGGCGGCGATCTCACCCCCATCGCCCTGCCCAAAGTCGCCGCGCCCGCGCTAAGCAGCACCCGTCTCGGCATCGGCAGCACGGACGCGCCGGTCGATATAGCCACGCCCGACGATCTCCTGCCCGATATCAGCCGCCTGCCCCTCACCCCCGCCGCGCAGGCACCCACGCTGTTGCAGGACGCCAGCGCCGCACCCCTGGCCCAGTGGCGCGCGATCGGCACCGGGCGCATCGCCCTGTTCGCGGGCGTGGACAGCTATGCGCTGACCCTGACCGGCCATCGCGCGCTGCATAATGATTGGTGGAACGCCCTGCTGCGCACCGTCATCCGCCCGGCCTCCGGCATACAACAATCTGGCCTGATCGGCTGGGCGAACGAGCGCCTGACCCTGTGCGGCCTGTCCGCCCCGACACCGGTCGAGCGCCCCGATGGACGGCGCTCCACCCTGTTGCCGGTGCAGGGATGCGCGGCGTTCTGGCCCGATAGCGCAGGCTGGCATCGGACAGGCACCGGCCAGTCCTTCTATATCTATCCCACCCAAGCCCTACCCGCGATGCGCGCCGCGCACGACCGCGCCGCCATGCTCGCGCTCCGCCCACCAACCGCCAGCGACAGCCGCAATGACAGCGCGCCCGGCCCATCCTGGCCCTTCGCCCTCGCCTGGCTGATCGCCAGCGCGCTACTCTGGCTATTGGAACGGGCGCGTCGCGGCCGTCAGTCGGCCATGTAGAAATCGCGCAACGCCCGCGCATCATGCAGGGCGTTGTGCGGCACCCGGCTATTGGCCGCCGCGCTGAACCCAGCCGCGTTGATCAGTTCGAGCCGCAACCCGAAATCCACCCCCGCCATCTGTCCCGGCCCGGTCACCAGCAACGCGCAGAAATGCGCCAGATCCTCCGGCCAATCGGCGATGATGACGGGATCGCTATCCCCCTCCAGATAGGCCGCGACATGGTCCGCCGCCTCCACCCGGTTCAATTCCAGGTCGATGCCCGGCGGCACATGGCGCAGATAGGGGACGACATGCTGCGCCACCCAGGGTTCGACATCGTCGGGCAGCGGCAGCGAGACGTAGAATTCCTCATCATCCGCATGTTCGGGCACCAGCGCCACGCTGATCAGCACGCCGCCAAAGCCGTTAAATTCGGTGTCGAGAAAATAGCGCATGAAAAGAAGAACTGCCTTGTCGGTGTCGGATAGGACAGGGCCGATAGCATCGCCGCCGCCCACATGCCATGCCGGGGATGCGCCGCGCGACGCGCCGTAGCATTTGCGCGACGCACGCCAAACTGCCATGCGCGCCACAATGCCATCACCAAAGGATCGATCATGACGCCGCGCGAATTTCTGGGGTCCGCCGCCGTGCCCGGGGGGCAGGAACTGATGCTGTACCGGCGCGGCGGCGATTTCATGATCGTGCTCGACCGCAATGAATTGATGAGCAGCCGGATGAGCGGCTCCGAAAAGGCGCTGGCGCTGATGACGATCGAGCGGCTGGCGGGGCGCAAGGCGCCCCATCTGCTGATCGGCGGCTATGGCATGGGCTTCACCCTGCGCGCGGCGCTGGGCGTACTGGATCAGGATGCGCGGATCACGCTCGCCGAACTGGTGCCCGAAATCATCGACTGGGCACGAGGACCAATGGCGGAACTCGCCGATGGCTGCCTCGATGACCCGCGCGTCGATCTGCTGATGGGCGATGTCGTACCCGTCATCGCGGCGGGCCGGGCCTGCTATGACGCCATCCTGCTCGATGTCGACAATGGCCCGGACGGCCTGACCGCCGCCGCCAATGATCGGCTCTACAGCGCGACGGGGCTGGCGGCGGCACGTTCGGCGCTGACCCCAGGCGGCATCCTCGCGGTCTGGTCGGCCGGGTCGGACGATGCCTTCACCCGCCGCCTGACCAGCGCCGGATTTGCGGTCGATGAAGTGGTGGTGCGCGCGCGCGACAATGGCAAAGGCCCACGCCATGTCATCTGGTTTGCACATAAGCGTTGAACATGCTGGATTGAAAAGGCCCGTCCAGCCGGGCCATAGCATAATAGCCGACACAAAAGGGGGATAGCCGCATGATCCAGACCGTTTCGACCCAGCCCTTCACCGACCAGAAGCCCGGCACGTCGGCCTGCGCAAGAAAGTGCGCATTTTCGCGCAGCCCCATTATGCCGAAAATTTCGTCCAGTCTGTGTTCGACAGTCTCGACGGTTTTGCGGGGCAGACCCTGGTCGTCGGCGGCGACGGGCGCTATCTCAACCGCGAAGTCATCCAGATCGTGCTGAAGATGGCGGCGGCCAACGGCTTTGGCCGGGTACTGGTGGGCCAAGGCGGCATATTGTCCACCCCCGCCGCCTCCCACCTCATCCGCGCATCGGGGGCCTTTGGCGGCCTTGTCCTCTCGGCCAGCCACAACCCCGGCGGCCCCGACGAAGATTTCGGCATCAAATATAATATCGGCAATGGCGGCCCCGCCCCTGAAAAGGTGACCGACGCGATCAATGACCGCACACTGACGATCGACAACTACACGGTCCTCGAAGCCGCCGATGTCGATATCGACACGCTCGGCACCAGCCTGCTGGGCGGCATGACCGTCGAGGTGGTCGATCCCGTCGCGGCCTATGCCGACCTGATGGAAAGCCTGTTCGATTTCGCCGCGATCCGCGCGAAGATCGCGGACGGCTTCACCCTCGCCTTCGATTCGATGAGCGCGGTGACTGGCCCCTATGCGGTCGAGATTTTCGAAAAGCGGCTCGGCGCGCCACAGGGCACGGTGATGAACGGCACGCCCTTGCTCGACTTTGGCCATCATCATCCCGACCCGAACCTGGTCCACGCCAAGCAACTCTACGACCGGATGATGGCCCCGGATGCGCCCGATTTCGGCGCAGCGTCCGACGGCGATGGCGATCGCAACCTCATCATCGGGCGGCATTGCTATGTCACGCCCTCCGACTCGCTCGCGGTGCTGGCGGCCAACGCCCATCTCGCGCCCGGCTATGCGGCGGGCCTTAAGGGCATAGCCCGCTCCATGCCGACCAGCGGCGCGGCCGACCGGGTGGCCGAAAAGCTGGGCGTGCCGCTTTATGAGACCCCCACTGGCTGGAAATTCTTCGGCAACCTGCTCGACGCCGGCATGGCGACCATCTGCGGCGAGGAAAGCGCGGGCACCGGCTCTGACCATGTGCGCGAAAAGGACGGCATCTGGGCGGTGCTGCTGTGGCTCAACATCCTGGCCGTGCGCGGCCAAAGCGTCGCTGCGATCATGGCCGATCATTGGGCGACCTATGGCCGCAATTATTATGCCCGGCACGATTATGAAGCCATCGCCAAGGACAAGGCCGACGCCTGATGGCAGCGCTGCGCGCCTCGCTCGACCGCCTGCCCGGCACGACCAACAGCGGCGGCACGATCCAGAGCGCCGACGATTTCGCCTATACCGACCCCACCGACCAGTCGGTCAGCTGCAACCAGGCGTCCGCATCCTGTTCACCGACGGATCGCGCGTGGTGTTCCGCCTGTCGGGCACCGGCACCGAAGGGGCGACCCTGCGCGTCTATCTCGAACGCTATGTCGGCACCGACGGCGACCTTGGCATGGCAACGGGCGACGCCCTCGCCCCGCTGATCGCCGCCGCGCAGGAAGTGGCCGACATTGCGGGCTATACCGGCATGGACCAGCCGAGCGTCATCACCTGACACCCATCGACGCTGACCCAGCGCCAATCTTAGTGAAGGAGCGCCCCATGCGCCGCCTACCCCTCATCCTGTCCGCGCTATTCATCGCTGCCGCAACACCGGCCCAGGCGCAGACCAACCAGGACGAACAGGTCTGGCTCAACCTGACCGCCATGGGTTCGGTGAAGGGCGATCTCGTCTATCTCGCCGAAATCCAGCCGCGCATCGGCGATGGCGCGTCGCGGGTCAATCAGGCGATCTTTCGCGGCGCGCTGGGCTGGAAATTATCCCCCAGCGTCACCGTCTATCAGGCTATGCCCATATCATCTCGCCGGTCGAAGGTGGCACGGATCTTAAAGAGGATCGCAGCTTCCAGCAGCTTAGCTGGACGCTCGGCAAACCCTGGGGTGGCGAACTCTCCTCCCGCACCCGGCTGGAACAGCGCTGGCGGTCGGACGGCGATGACATCGGCTGGCGGGTACGCGAGATGCTCCGCTACGAAAAGCCGCTGCGGCCAGGCAGCGATAAAGTCAACGCGCTGGTCTATGCCGAAGGTTTCGTGGCGCTCAACGACACCGACTGGCGCGTGCAGAGCGGCTTTGACCAGGCGCGCGGCTTCATCGGGGTGGAATTGGGATTGCCGGGCGCATCCACGGCGGAGGTCGGCTATCTGGCGCAGGTGATCGATCAGCGCGGCGGACGCACCGCGGTCAATCATGTCGCCTCGCTGACGCTCTTCTTCCGTCCCTGACACGCGCAATCCGGCTGGCGGGAAATGGCCCTGTCCCTCGTTGAAAGGGAACAGTATGGCCACTTGCATGATCGAACCCCCGCCCTTGCCGGATAGCGCCCTGCGCGATGCCATGACCCATAGCGGCTTTGCCCGGCTGGAGGGTGCCGAGACGGTCGCCCTGCTCGACGCCGCCCCTGCGGATTGGCGCGCCTTCGCCGCCAGTTGGAACGACCTCGGCCCCGATCTCTACATGGCCGATGGCGGCCGCTATCGCCGCCGCCGCCACGCCGTCTTCCTGTGCGACCATGGCCGTTTCGCGCGCATGCCGCACCAGCCCCATTATCAAAGCCGCGACTATAATCGGCTGAACGGCGACGTGCAGCGCTGGTTCGATCCGGTCGAACAGGCGGTCATCGACAATCCGGTCTGCCAGGCGATCTTCGCCCTGTGCGCGGCGCAGTTCGATCCCGCCGCAACCGGTCGCTGGCATGTCGAAATGCACCAGTTCCGCATCGAGGCAAAGCCCGACGAAGTCGGCCGCCCGACCCCCGAAGGGCTGCACCGCGACGGCGTCGATCATGTCTTCGTCATGCTGGTCGAACGCAACAATGTGCGCGAAGGCGTCACCCGCATCGGCGCGCCCGACGGCACGCCGCTCGGCGAATTCATGCTGGCGCAGCCGGGCGACGCGATGCTGATCGACGATCGCCGCATCCTGCATGGCGTGACCGAAATCCACCCGCACGACCCCGCCCGCCCCGCATGGCGCGACGCGCTGGTGGTGACCTTCGCCGCCCTTAGCGCAGAGGAAAGCGCGCCGCCCTCATAGGCCCCGCCCCGCCATCCAAGCCCGCGTCGTCGCCAGCATCCGCGCCGCTCGTTCGTTGAGATCCGGCCAACCCTCCCGCAGCGCGATGGACCGTTCCTCGACCGCCACCGACAACCCCTGCGGCATCGCATCCAGCAGCCCGCCGATCGGCAATCCCCCCGCGCCCAGCGCCACCCGTCCGTCGATCGCCTCGGTCAGGATCGCGTCCGCATCGGCCGGGTCCGCGCCGGGGTCGGGCGCATCGCATAATTGCACATAGCTCAACCATCCGGGCGGCACCGCCGCGACTTCCGCCACCGTCCCGCCCGACCGCCGCCAATGCAGCGCGTCGATCAACAGCCCCATCGCCGGGTGATCGATCGCGCGCAATATCGCGCTCGCCTGCGCGATCGTCTTGACCTCGGTAAAAAGTCCGAATTCCAGATTGATGCGGATCGCATCCCCCGCCCGTTCGGCCAGCATCGCCAGCTTGTCACGCGTCGCCCCATCGTCGGGATCGCTGCTGACGCACAACACGTTCCGCGCGCCCAGTTCCATCCCCACATCGACCAACCGCAGATGATCGGGGTCGGGCGGCCCCGGCTTGATCCACACCACTTCGATGTCGATCAGCGGCAGGCCGGTGTCGCGCAGCGCCGCCTTCACCTGCCGCGTCGTCGCATCCGTCCAGTCCGCCGCCTCGAACCACATGCCGCCATAATCGAACCCGGCCCGTGCCGCTGCCTCCACCAATTGCAGCGGCGTTGCTTCGGGCATGATGCCCGACGCCATGCACAGCGGCGGCAAACGGTCCCGCGTCACGCCCCGGCGGCAGCCATCGCGGCCGCGACCGACGCCTCGATATCCGCCTTGGTCGGATTGGCGCGCAGCGTCAGCCCGCCATTCACCTGCAAATTCTGCCCGGTCATGAAACAGGCGTCGCTGGCCAGGAACACGCACGCCTCGGCCACATCGTCCGACGTGCCATAGCGCCCCAGCGGATAGCCCTTGCGAAACGCATCCATCAACCCCGGCACCGCCGCCGCATCCGCCGTCATCGGCGTTTCGGTGATGCCCGGCGACACGCTGTTGGCGCGAATGCCCATGGCCCCGAATTCATTGGCGACGGTACGGACCAGATGGTCGGTCCCCGCCTTGGTCGCCATATAGGCGGCATGGTCATGGAACATGATCGTCGCGGTCGCCGAACTGATCTGGATGATCGACCCGCCACCGCGCCGCTCCATCGCCGGGATCAGCGCCTGGAAAAACTGGAACGGCCCGCGCAGTTGCAGCGCATACATGGCGTCCAAATCCGCCTGCGTCGTCTCCAGAAACGGCTTGAGCAATCCCCAGCCCGTCGCGTTGATCGCAATATCCACGCCACCCAACGCCGCTTCTGCGTCGGACACGGCGGCTGATATGCTCTGCTGATCGGTCATGTCGCAGGCGACGGCGACCCCGCCAATCTCGTCGGCAAAGGCGGACAGCGCCTCCGCCTTGCGCCCCGCCACCGCAACCCGCGCTCCTTCGGCGGTCAGGCGGCGGGCGATGACCTGCGCCATATTATCCTTGCCCGCAGCACCGACGATCAGCGCCAATTTGCCGTTCAACCTGCCCATCATCTCTTCCTTTGCGCCTCTATTTTACGCGCCAAGGTAACGGGCCGGGCCGATGCGCCAAACTCGGCTTTATGCTAGGCCACCCGCCCCAGTCCGGTGAAGCCCGCACCCACGAAGTCCACCATCCGCTCGACCATCGCGTCCAAATCGCTGGAACTGAACCGCCCGCCCGACTGGCGATCCAGCATGCCGCTCTCGGCCAATATATGCGTGATCATCGCCTGGAAGAAAAAGAAGCCCCACTGCACATCGCCCTCGTCCATGTCCGGGTGCAGCGCGCGCAACGCCTCGACATAGGCGGCGATCACATCGTCGAAATGCTGGCGAAACGGCGATATGAACGCCTCCTGCTGCGGCATGTTCGCCACCAGCGCCATCAGTCGGATATAATTTTTCCACCCCGCCCCCCCGCGCATCGATCGGTCGACGATCGGCGTGATGAAGGCGCGGATGATCGCGCGGCGGCGGGTCGCCTGATCGCCCGCAACCTGCCGCGCCTGCGTCAGTGCATCGGCCATGCCCGCGACATGTGCGTCCGCCCGCCGGTCGATTACCGCCCCGAACAAATCTTCCTTCGACCCGAAATGATAATGGGTCAGCGCCACCTGCACCCCGGCCTGCGTCGCAATGTCGCGCAACGACACGCCATGATAGCCCCGGATCGAAAAGAGCGACTCCGCCGCGTCCAATATCCTGGCCGCCGTGTCCGGTGCCCGCCGCCGATCGAGTTTGGGCGCTGCCTCCACCCCCTCGATGCCACCTGTCGTTTCCGCTAGTTTCAACGCTTTCCTGCCCATCGGACAGCTATGGCGAAGATGTTGACAGGCAGCAACCGATCGGGGTAAATTTAGTCGATCGTTCAACTAAAAAATAGCGAGAGGGTATCATGACCATCGAGTCTTTCCTGGGCCGCGCCATTGCCGCCTATGATCCGCCCGTGCGCGGTGACCGCATCACGGGCGAACGCTATCATGAAAAACGCTGGGCCGACGCCGAATGGGCGCATGTCTGGACCAAGGCCTGGCATATCGGCGGCATGGCCGCTGACCTTGAGGAAGCGGGCGACTTCCTGACCCATAATATCGGCCGGGAATCGGTGGTCATGCTCTGCCAGGAGGATGGATCGGTCAAAGCCTTCTACAATGCCTGCAAGCATCGCGGCTATCGCCTCGCCTGGACGGAAGTCGGCGGATCGCCCTTCGTCACCTGCGGCTATCATGGCTGGAAATATGCGCCCGACGGCACGCTCGCCCATGTTCAAGACCCCGATGATTTCCCCGGCGGCTCGCCCTGCGGCAAGGTGAAGCTGGAAGAAATTCCCTGCACCGTCTGGGGTGGCTTCGTCTGGTTCACCATGGATCGCGATGCCGCGCCGCTCAAGACATGGCTCGGCGCAGCGGGCGAACAGCTCGAACAATGGCAGATGGGCAAGATGACCCGCGTGCTGGCGCTCAGTTCCGACGTGCCCTGCAACTGGAAGATCATCCGCGACAATTTCAACGAAAGCTATCACCTCCCCAATCTCCACCCGCAAATCGCCGGGTCGATCGACGACGCGCTGGAAGGCACCATCTTCGAGATGAACCCCGAAGGCCATAATTGCATGATCATGCGCGGCCTCAAGCCATCGGGCCGCTATCCCACCTCCGACATCCTCGAAATGCCGCTCGCCCAGGCGCTCGAATATTGGGAGTTGGACCCCAAGGATTTCGAAGGCCGCGCTAGCCAGGCCCGCGACGCCATCCTCGCGCAAAAGCGCAAGCTGGGCGCGGAAAAGGGCTATGCCCATTATGCGACCATGGGCGACAGCGAGATCGTGGATTATCACCACTATACGCTCTTTCCTAACATCACCTTCACCATGTGGCCAGACGGGTTCCAGTTGCTGCGGTCCGAACCGCACCCGACCGACCCGGAACGCTGCATCTTCGACCATTGGTTCATGGCGCATGAAATGCCCGGCAGCGATGTCGTGATGGGACCGATGGGGCCGACCCCTTTCCAGCATGTCGAGCGGGAAAAGATCGAGTTCGGCACCAAGTCGCTGGGCGATGTCGCTGATCAGGATATGAGCGTGGCGATCGGCCAGCAACTCGGCCTCCATTCGCGCGGCTTTACCGGCGGCATCCTGCCCAATCAGGAAAAGCGGGTGCAGATGTTCCATGAAAAGCTGAACGACGTCTGCGGCATCCATGACTGATCCCGCGTTGATCGACGCCCTCGCCGCCAGGCAGCAGATTGCCGACCTGACCGCCGCTTATTGCCGGGGCGTCGATCGCGCCGATGCGGCGTTGCTTGCGTCGCTCTTCCACCCCGACAGCCATGTCGAAAGCGGCCCCTTCAACGGCAGCGGCCAGGATTTCGCCCGCGAAATCTGCGCCATCGTCCACACCGTCTTCACCCAGACCAGCCACGCCAACGCGCATCAATGGGTGGAGGTCGACGGCGACAGCGCGAAGGGCGAAACCTATGTCACCGCGCTCGCCACCCCGCGCGGGCAGGAGGGCGACCCCGTCCATATGCTGACCGGTGGCCGCTATCTCGACCGTTTCGTCCGCACCAACGGCACCTGGCAGTTCATCGAACGGCGCTTCGTGTGCGACTGGGTCGTCCGCCAGCCCGCCGGTGGCGGCGACGACCTCTATGCCGGCTTCCTGCGCGGCGCGCAGGGACCGTCCGATCCCGTTCACACACTCTGGGGAAACACCGCATCATGACCACGACCGTCAATCGCCGTTTCCTCCTCGTCTCCCGTCCCGACGGGTCGCCACGCGAAAGCGACTTCCGGCTGGAGGACAGCCCCGTCCCCGCGCCCGGCCCCGGCGAAATCCTCATCCGCAACCAATATGCCTCGCTCGACCCTGCCATCCGTGGCTGGCTCGACGATGCGCCAAGCTATCTGCCGCCCATAGCGATCGGCGATCCGGTGCGTGCCTCCACCATCGGCACAGTCGAAGCGAGCGGGGTGGATCGCTTCAAGCCCGGCGATTGGGTCATGGGGCTGAACGCGATCGAGGCATACAGCCTCGTCACCCCCAATGACTTCATGCACCCCATCGACGTGTCGGCGGCCCCGTCTGTCACCAGCTACCTCTCCGCCATGGGCGCGGTCGGCCTCACCGCCTGGTTCGGCGTCAGCGACGCGATGCAGCCGCACCCCGGCCAGACCGTGCTGGTCAGCGGCGCGGCGGGCGCGGTCGGCTCGATGGTCGGGCAACTCGCCAAATTGCGCGGCGCGCGGGTCGTCGGCATCGCCGGGGGCTCGACCAAATGTGCGCGCCTGACCGATCGCTACGGCTTCGACGCCGCGATCGACTATCGCGGCAAGGACGAAGCAGGGCTCGCCGAAGCCATCGCCACGGCCTGCCCGGACGGCATCGATCATGTCTTTGAAAATGTCGGCGGCGTCTGCCTCGACGCCGCCTTGCGCCACATCAACCAGGACGCGCAAATCCTCCTGTGCGGCCTCATCTCCGAATATAATGGCGCGCCCCACGGCGCGCGCAACATCTGGCAACTGATCGTCAAGACCGCCACCATGCGCGGCTTCCTCATCGCCCGCTACGCCGACCGCTTCCCCGAAGGCAGCCAGGCCATCGCCGCGCTGATCGGCGAGGGCAAGCTCGTGTTCGATGAACATATCGAACAGGGCATCGACAACGCCTACCCCGCCTTCATGCGCCTCTTCGACGGCACCAACGACGGCAAGATGATCCTGAAACTATAACCAAATGGACATGGGATGGCGCCTATCGCCGTCCCGCCAGATAATCGTTCAACACCTCATGGAAATAGCGAACCCGCGTTTCCTGCGCGCTGAGGTAAGCGTCGCCATAGCCGCGCGAATGCATCCCCCGCTGCATCCCTTCGGCCAGCATCATGTCCTGATAGACGATCTGCCCCTCAATCTCCGGCACGCCCCGGCCATTGTCGAAATCGCGCCAAAGCATGTCCGCTTCGCTGAACGGTTGTGGTCCCGCCATGATCGATTCCACTTCCGTTTGCCCCGCCACCGGAAAGGCCATGCACCACAGATCGAAGGTGCATTTGCCCGGATCATCGGCATGCGGTTCGGTGCGGAAGAACAGGATATTGTCGGGCAGGAAGGAAATGGTGACGTTGGGGAAGATCACCGTATGCGGACTGTCCGTGATCTGCTCATCGTCCATATGTTCATAATGGAGATAGCCCCGCTCGCGCCATAGCCGCCGCTTGGCCGCCTTGAGGTCCAGCCAGCCCTGCATCGCCTTGGTCTCATAGTCCGGGTAGCTGTCCGGGTCGATGTCCCACTGGCGCAAGATATGGTCGAACGGATGCGGCACACCGTCGGGCAGCCGATCGCTGAGCGAGGGCCGCATCGGCTGGACAGTGCGCCCATGGCCTGCTGGATACATTTCATGCCGGGCCGTATCGACATCCTGGTCGATCCATGGCGGCACCTGCGGATGGGCGGTGCGGGTGTGATAGCTTTCGGAGAAATTGTCGGTCGCGAACTTCCAATTGGTGTTGAGGTTGATCTTCATCCAGAACACCCGGACGCCCGTGTCCATCGGGTAATTTTTGTAAAGCTCCGGCATCGCGCGAGATAGTCGAGCAGGTCGGGCGCGGCATCGTCCATCGTGTACCAGACGAACCCACCCCAGGTGGCGCAGCGCAGTTCCTTGAGCGTCAACTTGCCGCAGGGGTTGCCCTGCGGAAAATCATGCGGATCCTGCGCATATTGGAGCACGCCATCCTTGCCCCATTTCCAGCCATGATAGGGACAGGTGAACGCCTCGGCAAAAGCGCTGCCGTTGGTCAGGCGCATGCCCCGATGCCCGCAGGCATTATAGAAGGCCTTGATGCCGCCATCGTCCTGACGAATGCAGATGACGCTTTCATGCCGGAAGTCATGGACGACATAATCGCCCGGCTCCTCCAGTTCCGCCGTCCGCCCGGCGACATGCCAGATCCGGGTCCACAGATGATCCCATTCCTGCTGCATGAAATCCCGGCTGGTATAGCGATCGCCGCTGATCGGGTCGCCCCGCAGAGGCGCAGGGTCGCGACCATCGATGGTCAGCGGATGAATGGCGGGCTGGTCCATGGCGCTCTCCCTTGGCGGCGTTCTCAAAGGGCCAGGATAGGCGTCGGGGCATCACCCGTCGCCTTGCACTTCTGTCAGGCGGCACGGGCTGGCACTTGTCGCAGGTGGGGCGGGACGATGTTCGACCGCATAAGAGGGCGATAACATCGATGGGAGATGGTGGCATGGATGGCGTCGAGACATTGCTGGCGATCGAGGCGATCAAACAGCTCAAGGCCCGCTATTTCCGCTTGATGGACAATAAGGACTGGGCCGGACTGCGCGACGTCTTCTGCGACGACGCCCTGTTCGACGCGCGCGCATCGCTCAGCATCGATGGCAAGGGCGCGGAAGGCCGGGCGGCGGAAAGCAACGACTGGGTCTATGAAGGCGGCGACACCATCATCGCCTTCATCCAGGCCGCGATCGGCACGCAACGCACGGTCCATCATGGCCATGGCCATGAAGTGGAGATCATCGGCCCCGATGACGCCCGCGGCGTCATCGCGATGGAGGACCAAATCTGGGACGCCAGCGGCACCAGCATGACCCTGCATGGCTGCGGCCATTACCATGAAGAGTATAAGCGGGTGGACGGCCGCTGGCGCATCCACCGCTCGCGCATTTCCCGGTTGCAAGTGACGATCGGAGGCTGAGCCTTTAGCCGATCATCATCAGGCTGGCATTGCCCCCTGCCGCCGTCGTGTTGACCGAGGTGGAGACTTCCTCCAGCAACCAGTCGAGACAATAGCCGCCCGCTGTTTCGGCATGGACCGGCACGATGCGACCGGGCAGATCAGCGGCGACCTGGACCGCAGCGGCGACGCGCTCGGCATCCCCCTCCACCAGTACCCCGGCGATGGGCGCGTTCGGCTCGGCCGTGAAGCGGGCAGCTACCTGCGGCGGCAGGCCGGGTGGGACGGTCATGCCCTGCACGGTGGCGCTATTGCCGGTGGCGAGGATCGCGGCCATCTGGCGGAACAGTCCGGCACGGGTGGCAGGACGCAGCAGCATAGCCCCTCGCGGATGGAGGGTGTAGAGATTTCGCTCGCCGACCGGCCCCGGAAGCGTCAGTTCGACACCCAGCGCCGACGTATCGCCGGTACGGCGCGACTCGGCTGCGGCTTCCCCATAGCCCTGTGCATCGAGCCAGTCGGCAAAGGCGTGGAGCGGCGATTGCAGGCGGCTGACGCGCGCCGCCAGAACCGGCGGCGTGGTGACCAGCCGCCCGAGATATAGCGGCCCACCAGCTTCGGCCCGGTGCCCGACAGGCCACAGCCGCCAAAGGGCTGGACCCCGACGATCGCGCCAATGACGTTGCGGTTGATATAGATATTGCCGACCTTCACCCGGTTCGTCACTCGCGCAACCGTCTCATCGAGCCGGGTGTGCAAGCCGAAGGTCAGGCCATAGCCGGTGGCGTTGATCGCATCGACCAGCGCGTCCAATTCATCGCGGCGAAAACGCAGGACATGCAGGACCGGGCCGAACACTTCGCGATCCAGATCCGTCAGGCTGTCGATTGCGATGATGGTCGGCGCAACGAAGGTGCCATGCGCGGCTTCGGGCGGCAGCGGTCGTTGATCCACCGTCCGCCCCATCGCCCGCATGGCATCGATATGGGCGTTGATGCCCGCCTGGGCTTCGGCCGTGATGACCGGGCCGATATCGACCTTGAGCGCATCGGTGCGGCCAAGGCTGAGTTCGGCAAGCGCGCCCTTGAGCATCGTCAGCGTGCGATCGGCAATATCCTCCTGCAGGCACAGGACGCGCAGCGCCGAACAGCGCTGGCCCGCGCTGTCGAAGGCGGAAGCGATGACATCGGCGACGACCTGTTCGGCGAGCGCCGACGAATCCACGATCATGGCATTTTGCCCGCCGGTTTCGGCGATGAGCGGAATCGGACGGCCATGCCGCGACAGGCGCGTCGCAAGCTGCCGCTGGATCAGGCGTGCGACCTCGGTCGATCCGGTAAACATCACCGCAGCGGTCTGCGGCGCGGCGACGAGCGCAGCACCGATTGCGCCGTCGCCCGGCAAAAGCTGGAGCGCGTCGGTCGGCACCCCTGCTGCATGGAGCAGGCGGACGGCTTCGGCGGCGATGAGCGGCGTTTCTTCGGCAGGCTTGGCCAGGACGGCATTGCCGGCGACCAGCGCGGCGGCGACTTGGCCGGTAAAGATCGCCAGCGGGAAGTTCCAGGGGCTGATGCAGGTGACTACGCCGAGCGCCTGCTGCTCCGGGCCGAAGGTGGTGCGGGCCTGCTGCGCATAATAGCGTAGAAAATCGATCGCTTCGCGCACTTCGGCGATGGCGTTGGGAATGGACTTGCCTGCTTCACGGACGATCAAGCCGAGCAGGATCGGCATGCGCGCCTGCATCGCGTCGGCCGTGCGATCGAGCGCGGCGGCGCGATCGGCGACCGGGGTATTGCACCATAGCGATGCGCCCGCGCGGATCGCTGCGGCGCGGGCATCGTCCACCGTGGCTTCAACGACGGTGCCGACGATATCGCGATGATCGGCCGGGTTGCGGACGGGTCGCCCCTCGCCCGCCCCGCCTTCCGGTGCGGCGGTCCAGTCCAGCGTCGCGCTGTGCTGGAGCACTTGCGTCAGGCGCGCCAAGGCTATTTCATCGCTGAGGTCGATGCCATCGGAATTGCGCCGATCAGGGAAGAGGGCGGCGGGAAGCGCGATCTGGTCGTGACGGGCGCCGGGATGGGGCATGGTGCGGACGGTATCGACGGGGTCGGCGATCATCGCGTCCACCGACACGGCCGGGTCGGCGATGCGATTGACGAAGCTGCTGTTCGCGCCATTTTCGAGCAGCCGGCGGACGAGATAGGCGAGCAACGTCTCATGGGTGCCGACCGGCGCATAGATGCGGCAGGGGCGATCCAGCTTGCCCGTGCCGACCACCTGTTCGTAGAGCGGTTCGCCCATGCCGTGGAGGCACTGAAACTCATAGGCGCCGATGCTGAAATCCGGCCCGGCCATAGCATGGACGGTGGCCAGCGTCTGGGCATTATGGGTGGCGAATTGCGGGAACACCGCATCCTTCGCGGCGAGCAGCTTCTGCGCGCAGGCGATATAGGCGATGTCGGTGTGCAGCTTGCGGGTATAGACCGGGAAATCCGCAAGGCCATCGACCTGCGCGCGCTTTATCTCCGCATCCCAATAGGCCCCTTTGACCAAACGGACCATGATGCGGCGATCGGCGCGGCGGGCGAGATCGATGATCCAGTCGATGACGAAAGGGCAACGCTTGCCATAGGCCTGGACCACGAAGCCAAGCCCGTTCCAGTCGGACAGGGCGGGATGCAGCGCCAGGCTTTCGAGCAGGTCGAGCGACAGGTCGAGCCGGTCGGCCTCCTCCGCGTCGATGTTGAAGCCGATATTATAGCTTTTGGCGAGCGCGGCGAGTTGCTGCACGCGCGGCAGAAGCTCGGCCATGACGCGCTCTGCCTGGGCGCGGGCATAGCGCGGATGGAGCGCGGACAGCTTGATCGAAATGCCGGGACCGGCATAGACGCCCCGCTTGGCAGACGCCTTGCCTATCGCGTGGATCGCCTGCTCATAATCGGCATAATAGCGCGCGGCGTCATCGGCCGTCGTCGCCGCTTCGCCCAGCATGTCATAGCTATAGGCGAAGCCCTTGGCCTCCATCCCCTTGGCGCGCTTGAGCGCTTCCTTGATGGTTTCGCCGGTGACGAACTGTTCGCCCATCATCCGCATGGCAAGATCGACGCCGCGCCGGATGACCGGCTCGCCCGCTCGTGCGACGAGGCGCGTCAGCGCTGCGCCAAGGCCGCGATCATCGACGCTGCCGACCAGCTTGCCGGTGACCACCAGCCCCCAGGTGGCGGCGTTGACGAACAGCGACTTGTCGGTGCCCAGATGCGATCCCCAGTCGCCGTCGGCGATCTTGTCGCGGATCAGCGCGTCGCGGGTCGCCGCGTCGGGGATGCGCAGCAGCGCTTCGGCGAGGCACATCAGCGCGACGCCTTCCTGGCTGGACAGCGCATATTCCTGCACCAGTCCCTCGACGCCGCTGCCCTTGTGATTGGCGCGCATCGCGGTGACCAGGGTGCGGGCAGTCTCCCGCGCGGCACCCCGAATGGGGTCGGGCAGCGTGGCGGCCGCGATCAGCGGGGCGAGCGCTTCGGCCTCATCGCGGCGATAGGCATCAGTGATCGCCTGGCGCAGCGGGGACTGGGCGCGGATGGCAGGGGCGAAGGCGGTGAAAGGAGGCTGGACGGTCATACCCATCATCATAGCGCATCTGGCTACGTCGTTCTGACCTAAGAGGCTCATGTGCGAGGAGCATATGACTTATTTACTGCCCTATGCTAGGCAGCATTGATGGATAAAGCCCCCGAAATAGCCGATCTGGACGAATTCGACCGCAAGATCATCGCGGCCTTGGTCGAGGACGGTCGCATGACCGTCACCGATCTGGCGTTGCTCGTTGGCCTGTCCAAGACGCCATGCCAGGTTCGGCTCAAGCGATTGATCGAAACCGGCGTGATCAAGGGGTTCCGGGCCATCGTCGATCCGGCCAAGCTGGGGATGGACCATGTCGCCTTTGCCGAGGTCAAGCTGAACGACACGCGCGAAGCGGCGCTGCATGAGTTCAACGTGGCGGTGCGGCGGATCGCCGAAGTCGAGGAATGCCATATGATCGCGAGCAGCTTCGACTATCTGCTCAAGGTGCGGACGGCGGATATTCGGCGCTATCGTATGGTGATGGGGGAGAAGATTTCCGCCCTGCCCCATGTGGCCAGCACCTCGACCTTCGTGGCGATGGAGACGGTGCTGGATGCCGGGGGGCGGCGGAAATAGCGTCTGCCGGTCAGTCGAACAGGTCCAACGCGATCGCGTCGCCCATCGCCCGATAGCCGCGTGGTGACGGATGGAGCGCGTCGCCACTGTCATAGGCCGGGGCCAAGCGATCGGGCCGAGCCGGGTCGCGGGTCGTGGCATCGAAATCGATCACCGCGTCGAAATTGCCCGGCTGCCGGATCCAGGCGTTGACGGCCTGGCGGTCGGCCTCATTCCGGGCGTCGCATGATAATAATCATTGCCGACGAAGGGCATGATGGTCGCGCCGATCACCTTGATCCCCTTGGCGCGGGCGCGGGCGATGATCTGGCGATAGGCACCGATGATGCAGGCGACATGGGCCTGATGCGCGGCGGTGCTGACAGGCGCTTCGCGGGTGAGCGTGCCGAGATCGTTAATCCCTTCCAGCAGGATGAGATGGGTGACGCCGGGCTGCGCCAGAACGTCGCGGTCAAGCCGGGCGAGCGCGTTGGGACCAAGGCCATCGGCGAGCAGCCGGTTGCCGCCGATCCCCTGATTGACGATCGCGATGTGGCGGCGTTTGGGATCGGCCTGCAATCGTTCGGCCAGCCGGTCAGTCCAGCGATCATTGCCGTTGGTGGTGCTGTTCTTGCCATCAGTGATCGAGTCGCCCAGCGCGACGATGAGCTGGGCGGGGGCGCAGCGTTCGACTTCGAGCGCGGCCAGGTTGAACCAATGGTCGAAGGTCGCGGCCCCGGCAAATTGCGGGTCGGACAGATGGTCGCCCGGCAGATGCCAAGAGGTAGCGCGAGAGCCCGGATGCGATGTCTGTTCGGGGTCGGCGGCGGCGTAGCGGATCGAGATGGCGAGCGTATCGAGCGCTTGGCCGACAGCGTCACTGTGTCGGACAGATAGTCCGCACCGGGCGGGATGATGACATCGGGCTTGCCATCGAACCGGAGCGCGATCCGGGTGGCGGGATCGATGGTGGGCGCGGCGGAACTGGTCGCGCGGGCGATGCTGGCACCCAGGATGGGGAGCGGCCGGGTGCCCGCGAGGTTGGAGAGGCGGACACGGACCCGGTCGCCACTGGCGGAAGAGCGGACGACCTGCCGCAAAGTCTGGTTCGCCAGCGTGCCGGGCGGGAGCGCGGCGTCGCCGGTGGGGCGGAATTGGGACGAGGCCCAGCCCGCGACCCAGGTCGGGGTGCAGCTTTGCGCATGGGCAGAGCCGGTGGCCAAAATAGTGGCGATGCAGGCCAAGCGGACAGCGACCCGTACACTGGTTGAGGCTTTTTGCAGGAGGAGGAGCCGGGTCATGGTTCAGCCCTGATGGCGGCGCTATCGACGGTCTGATAGCGCGGGATGATGAGGTGGATGGTGCCAAGCGCGATCAGATAGGCGCAGGAGGCGACGGCGAAGATGGGACCGTAGCTGCCGACGGTTTCGAGGATGACCCCGGCGAACTTGGCCATGATCATGCCGCCGATCGCGCCCGCCAGGCCGCCGAGGCCGACGACCGACCCGGCCATCCAGCGGGGGAAGACATCGCCCGGCAAAGCGTACAGGTTGGCGGAGAAGCCCTGATGCCCGGCACAGGCAAGTCCAATTAGCGCAACAGCGACCCACATATTGGGCGCGTGCGTGGCAAAGGCGATGGGGACGGCGCAGAGCGCGGCGAGCAGCATCGCCGTCTTGCGCCCGCGATTGATGCTCCAGCCCCGGCCGATGAAGCGCGACGACGCCCAGCCGCCTGCGACCGAGCCGACATCCGCCAGCAGATAGACCGCGATCAGCGGCGGCCCGAAGTCGAGCATTTTGACGCCATATTGTTTGTTGAAGAAATCGGGCAGCCAGAAGAGGAAGGTCCACCAGACCGGATCGATCAGGAAGCGCCCGGCCATATAGGCCCAGGTCTGGCGCAGGCGGAACAGGGTGGCCCATTTGACCGGGCGTTGTGGTTCGACCGGGTCGGTTTCGATCCAGGCCAGTTCTTCGGCGCTGAGGCTCTTCTTCTCGCGCGGGCTGCGGTAGAAGCTGAGCCAGGCGACGAGCCATATGACCGTCAGCAGCCCGGTCAGGATGAAGGCCCAGCGCCAGCCCAGGGTAACGGCGATGATCGGGACGATCAGCGGGGTCAGGATCGCGCCGACATTGGACCCGGCGTTGAAGATGCCGATCGCGAAGGCGCGCTCCTTCTTGGGGAACCATTCATTGGTTGCGGCGATCGCAGCGGGGAACGTCCCCGCCTCGCCGATCGCGAGCGGGATGCGCGCGAGCAACATGCCCGCGGTCGAGGTGAAGAAGATGTGCGCGACATGGCCGATGGTCCACAGCGACACCGCCAGGGTATAGCCGGCCCGCGCGCCGATCTTGTCGATCAGGCGGCCGAAAAAGACGTAGGAAATGCCATAGCCCGCCTGAAACCAGATGGCGAGGTCGGCATAGCCGCTCTCGCTCCAGCTATAGCGCGCCTGAAGATCGGGCTTGAGCGTCGGCAGGACGAGGCGATCGACATAGCTGAGCACGACAGCGAAGAAGAGCAAAGCGCAGACGATCCAGCGGACTTTGCCGGAGGGTTTGGGGATGGTCGGGTTACTCATTGGCCTCTCCAAATACGTCGTCATCCCCGCGAAGGCGGGGATCCATCTCCGGCCCTGTCCATCGCCGCTATGACGGGAGATGGGTTCCCGCCTTCGCGGGAATGACGAAACTGCTTAGGGGCAATTCACCCCATCACCAATTGAACATCGTGCCGTCTTCCAGCCGGTTTACCGGCAGGAAGGCCCGGCTATACTCATATTTCGCGGCCAGTTCCTCGTCGATGTCGACGCCAAGGCCCGGTGCTTCGCCGGGATGCATCGCGCCGTCCGCAAACGTGTAGGCGTGGGGGAAGACCGCGTCGGTTTCGGGCGTGTGGCGCATATATTCCTGTACGCCGAAGTTCGGCACCGACAGGTCGAAATGCAGCGCGGCGGCCATGCAGACCGGCGACAGGTCGGTCGCGCCGTGGCAGCCGGTGCGGACCTGATAGAGATCGGCCAGGTTCGCGATCTTGCGCAGATGGCTGATGCCGCCTGCATGGACCACGGTGGCCCGGATATAGTCGATCAGCTGGTTTTCGATCAGCTCGCGGCAGTCGTGGATGGAGTTGAAGATTTCGCCTACGGCGAGCGGCGTCGTGGTGTGCTGGCGGATCAGCTTGAACGCTTCCTGGTTTTCGGCGGGCGTCGCATCCTCCAGCCAGAAGGGGCGATAGGGTTCCAGATCCTTGCCCAGCCGCCCGGCCTCGACCGGGGTCAGGCGATGGTGGATATCGTGCAGCAGATGGACGTCCCAGCCCAGCGCCTCGCGCGCGGCTTTGAACAATTCGGGCACGACGCGCATATATTTGGAGGTGTTCCAGACATTTTCGGTCGGCAGATCGGCGTCGGCGGGTTCGTAGAAATATTTGTCCTTGGACACGCCATAAGTGGACGCCATGCCGGGGACGCCGCACTGGATGCGGATCGCCTTATAGCCCTGCCGTTGATAATCGAGCGCGACCCGCACCGTATCCTCGATCGTGGTGCCGTTGGCATGGCCATAGACCATCACATTTTCGCGGCTGGCTCCACCAAGCAATTGATAGACCGGCAGGCCCGCCAACTTGCCCTTGATATCCCAGAGCGCGGTATCGACGGCGGCGATCGCCGACATGGTGACCGGCCCGCGGCGCCAATAGGCGCCCTTATAGAGATATTGCCAGATATCCTCGATCCGGTGCGCGTCGCGACCGATCAGGCAGGGAATGACATGGTCCTGCAAATAGCTGGCCACCGCCAGTTCGCGGCCGTTGAGCGTCGCGTCGCCAAGGCCATAGACGCCGTCTTCGGTGATGATCTTCAACGTGACGAAATTGCGGCCGGGGCAAGTGACGATGACCTTGGCATCAAGAATTTTGGGCATGTGCGCGGTCCTGTTCAAAGGATTTCAAGGGTGACGGTCTGAAGATTTTCGCTGTCCGGCCCGACCATGATGTCGAACAGGCCGGGTTCGACCACTTCGTCCATGTCGAGATTCCACAGCGCAAAGGCGTCGGGGCCAAGCGTCAGGCGCACGGTCCGGCTCTCGCCCGGCGCGAGGGTGACGCGCTCGAACCCTTTCAATTCCTTGATCGGGCGGGTGACGCTGGCGACCTGATCGCGAACATAGAGCTGGACGACTTCGTCCCCGGCCCTGTCGCCCACATTGCGGACATCGACCTCGACCGTCACCTGTCCGCCTATGCCGATACGCGGGGCGGACAGGCGGGGTTTGCCGAAGGTGAAGCGGGTGTAGCTAAGCCCAAAGCCGAACGGAAAGAGCGGTGTATTTTTCGCGAACAAATAGCCGCGACCGGTGGATGGCTTGCGGTTGTAGAAGAGCGGGATCTGCCCTTCATTCCGCACAACAGTGACGGGCAGCTTTGCGCCGGGATTGACGTCGCCGAACAGAATGTCGGCCATGGCCGTGCCGCCCTCCTGCCCCGGATACCAGCATTCGATCAGCGCGTTCGCGCCCTCCACGACGGTGGGATAGCTGGGCGGGCGACCGTTGATGGCGCAGACGATGACGGGCTTGCCGGTCGCCTTCATCGCCACGAACAGGTCATTCTGTTCGCCCAGCAGATCGAGGCTGGTGCGATCGCCCAGATGGTTCT
Source organism: Sphingobium sp. Ant17 (assembly GCF_000588875.1). Taxonomy (GTDB): domain Bacteria; phylum Pseudomonadota; class Alphaproteobacteria; order Sphingomonadales; family Sphingomonadaceae; genus Sphingobium. The sequence continues at coordinate 61,606 of NZ_JEMV01000017.1, read as the reverse complement.
TGGCAAAGCCTTCGCGGCTGGTCTGTTCGGTGTCGCCGATCGCGAGGAGGATGATATCGGCGCTGCTCGCGACCTCGACCGCCTGGGCGATCAAGGCGCGGTTCTTCGCGGGATCAGCGAGCAGCACGTCGTCGGCCGACCGATCCTCGCTCTGGGTGATGAAGACGCCCTGGGCATGGACACCTGCGCCTTGCCCTTGAGCTTGGCCTCTATGCCTTCGAGCAGCGACACTTCCTGACGCGGGATAGAGGAATAGCCGCCAAGGCGCGCGACGGCGGCATTGGGACCGATCACCGCGACGCGCTTGTGCGCGCCCGCCGTCAGGGGCAGCGTGCCGTCATTCTTGAGCAGCGCGATCGACTTGTGCGCCGCCTTCAAAGCGAGGGCGCGCGCTTCGGCGTTGCCGGTCAGCGTGGCATAATCCTGACGCGGCCAGGGATTTTCGAACAGGCCCGCGCGGAATTTGAGCGTCAACATGCGGCGCACGGCCATATCCACCGCTTCGACCGGCACCTTTCCGGCGCGCACTTGGCTCACCAGCGTCCGATAGGTCAGGCCATCGGGCAGTTCGCAATCCACCCCGGCGCGCAACGCGGCTCGGGCCGATGCTTCCGGGTCGGGCTGAACATGATGGATGGTGTCGAGTTCGTGGACCGCGCCATAATCGCTGACCACCGCGCCGTCGAAATGCCATTCGCCGCGCAAGATGTCGCCGAGCAGCCATGTGCTCTGGTGACTGGGGACGCCATCGATTTCATTATAGCTGGGCATGACGGCGGCGATGCCGGTGCGGCGGACGACTTCGCGGAAGGGCGGAAAGAAATTCTCGCGCAATTCGCGCTCCGAGATCGACGCGGGCGCGATATTCTGGCCGCTTTCGGGTTGGCCGTGGCCGGTCATATGTTTGAGCGTCGCCATCACCTTGTCCGGGCCAAGCTGCTTGCTTTCGCCCTGCAGGCCCAGCACGGCGGCGACGCCCATTTCGCCGCACAGATAGGGATCTTCGCCAAAGGTTTCCTCGATGCGGCCCCAGCGCGGATCGCGGGCGATGTCGACCACCGGGGACAGAGCGAGATGCACGCCACGGGCGCGGACTTCGCGGGCGGTGACGGATTGGATGTCGTGCATTAGCTGGCGGTCGAAACTGCCCGCCAGGCCGATCGCCATCGGGAAGCTGGTGGCCTCGGTCGCCATATAGCCATGCAGCGATTCCTCATGGAACAGCACGGGGATGCCGAGTCGGGTTTCCTCGATCGCCCATTTCTGGATCGCGGTGATGAAGGCCACCGTGTCCGCCGGGGTGCGCCAGCGCGCGCCGACGCCGCCCGCCTGTTGCGACCCATCAGGCGCGCCGCGCTTGTCGGACGGGCGGGTGATCTGGCCAAAGCTCGCCGGATAGGCTTTGCTCGCCTTGGCGGGGGAGAAGGTCAGGCCATCCATGATGTCGGCCTTGGTCGCCCAGAGCGCGATGATCTGGCCGACTTTTTCCTCCAGCGTCATGCGGCCGAGCAGGTCGCGCACGCGCAGGTCGATCGGCGCGGTTGCGTCCTTGTAGAGCGGGCCGCCCTTTGTGGCGGCCATGGCCGGAGTCGCCGACAGGAGCGAGGTGGAAGCGAGCAGGCCAAGCGCCTGGCGTCGAGCAAAGGTCATGGCTGTTGCACCATCAGGACGATGGAAATCGCCGCCCGGATCGATATCTTACGGGGGTGGTTCATGACGTGCCTCTCCAATTTTGCCGAGCTATCACGTTTCTGCTTGCCCGATTAGAACTGATAGCGTTACCATTGGTAAGACAAGTCGCGCTTGTCAATGCCCGATAGCGGGCTGACGAAGCCGACGCGATGGAGAGGGACGGATGATCGCGCGCCTGATTTGCTGGATATTGGCCATGGCCATGATGAGCCTGACGCCTGTGGCGCGGGCCGAGGATGGCTATGATCTGTGGCTGCGCTACCGGCCGGCAGACGGTGCGGCGGCGGCGCGGATTGCGGCGCATGCGAACGTGATCATGGCGCCGGGCGACAGCGCGACGATGCAGGCCATACGCGACGAGTTGCAGCGCGGCGTTGGCGGCATGACCGGGACTTCACCGGCCCTGTCGGATACGATCCAGCCCGGAGCCCTGTGGCTGGCGACGCCAAAGACCGCGCCTGCCCTCCCGGTCAAAACGAATGACCTTGGCCGCGAAGGCTATGCGATCCGATCGATTCGGGTCGAGGGCAAGCCGGTCACGCTGATCGCCGCGAACAGCGACAGCGGGTTGCTGCATGGCGCGTTCCGCTGGCTGCGGCTGGCACAGTCAGGCGCGGCGCTTGACGCCATCAATGTGCGCAGCGCGCCGCGCATCGACCTGCGCCTGCTCAACCATTGGGACAATCTGGATGGCACGGTGGAACGGGGCTATTCGGGGTCGTCGATCTGGGACTGGTGGCGGCTGCCCGACTGGAAGGGGCCGCGCTATACCGACTATGCCCGCGCCAATGCGTCGATCGGCATCAACGGCACCGTCCTCAACAATGTGAATGCCAAGTCGGACAGCCTGACCGCGCCCTATATCGCCAAGGCGGCGGCGCTGGCCAATGTGTTTCGGCCCTATGGGATCAAGGTTTACCTATCGGTCAAATGGACCGCGCCTATGGAGTTGGATGGGCTCAAGACCGCCGATCCGCTCGATCCGACCGTTGCCGCCTGGTGGAAGGCCAAGGCCGACGAGGTTTACGCGGCGATCCCCGATTTTGGCGGCTTCCTGGTCAAGGCCAATAGCGAGGGACAGCCGGGTCCGCAGGATTATAACCGCACCCATGCCGATGGCGCGAACATGCTGGCCGCTGCGATCAAGCCGCATGGCGGGATCGTGATGTGGCGCGCCTTCGTCTATGCCCATGACGATCCCGACGATCGCGCCAAACAGGCCTATGCCGACTTCAAGCCGCTCGATGGGCAATTCGCCGACAATGTCATCGTGCAGGTGAAGAATGGCGCGATCGACTTTCAGCCGCGCGAGCCCTTTCATCCGCTGTTCGGGGCGATGCCCAAGACGCCGTTGATGATGGAGTTCCAGATCACCAAGGAATATCTGGGGCAATCGACGCATCTGACCTATTTGGGTCCGTTGTTCGAAGAGACGCTGAAAAGCGATACGTTCGCCAAGGGCAAGGGATCGACGGTTGCCAAGGTGATCGACGGGTCGCTGGACGGGCATAGGCTGACGGGCATTGCGGGCGTTGCCAATATCGGCACGGATCGCGACTGGAGCGGGTCGATCTTCAACCAGGCGGACTGGTATGCGTTCGGGCGGATGGCCTGGAACCCCGACCTGACAGCCGATGCGGTGGCGCGCGAATGGGCGGCGCTGACCTTCACGCCCGACAAGGCGGTGGTCGAGCCGATGGTCGCGATGATGATGGGATCGCGCGAGGCGGCGGTGGACTATATGACGCCGCTGGGCCTCGCCCATGTCATGAACACGGGTCATCATTATGGCCCTGCCCCCTGGGTATCGGAATTGGCGCGGCCCGAATGGAACCCGGTCTATTATCACAAGGCGGATGCGACCGGCATCGGCTTTGACCGGACCAAGACCGGCAGCAACGCCATCGCCCAATATGCGCCGCCGATCGCCAAGCGGCTGGCCGATCCGCGCACGACGCCGGAGCGCGACTTGCTGTGGTTCCATCATCTGCCCTGGGACTATCGGCTGGCGTCGGGCAAAACGCTGTGGGACGGGATGGTCCATCGCTATGACCGGGGCGTCGCCTATGTCGCAGGGATGCGCGCGACGTGGGAGGGGCTGCGGCCGATGATCGATGCGGAACGCTTTGCGCAGACGCAGACCTTCCTCGATATCCAGCAAAAGGAGGCCCAATGGTGGCGCGATGCGAGCATCGCCTATTTCCAGTCGATCGCCAAGCGCCCCCTGCCCGCCGGGGCTGCGCCGCCGCCAGAGAGCCTGGAGGCCTATAAAATGCGCAAATTCCCCTATGCGCCCGGCAATCCGTGATTTTTCGCTTTAATCTGGCGGGGCGATGTCGTTAGCACTTCGGCGACATCCTTACCGGCCCTGAAAGCACCCCGCATTGACCGACACCCGATCCTCCCGCCGTCAGCGCAACGCCCCCACGATCAACGACGTGGCGCGCCACGCCGGGGTATCGCCCATGACGGTGTCGCGGGTCATCAATGGCGAGCAGGTGGTGCGGCCCGCGACCAAGGCTAAGGTCGATGCCGCCATCCTGGCGCTTAACTATGCGCCGAGCGCCGCCGCACGCAGCCTGGCGGGGGGCGATGAACTGCGGATCGGCCTGCTCTACAGCAACCCGTCCTCCTCTTATCTGAGCGAATTTCTGGTCGGTAGCCTGGACCAGGCGAGCCGCAGCGGCGTCGACCTGGTCGTGGAGAAATGGGACGAACAGACATCGGTGAAGGCGGTCGTCGATCATCTGCTGCGCGGGCGGATCAACGGCGTCATCCTGCCGCCGCCGCTATGCGATCTGGAGGAAATGGTCGAGGCATTGCAGGCCGCCAACATCCCGGCCGTAGCGGTTGCGACGGGACGAGCGCCCGGCGACCTGGCGGCGGTCAGCATCGATGACTGGCAGGCAGCCTATGAAATGACGCGCCACCTGATCACGCTGGGCCATTCGCGCATCGGTTTCATCAAGGGCAACCCCAACCAGACCGCCAGCGGCAAGCGGTTTGAAGGCTATCTCGCCGCGCTGAGCGAAGCGAACCTGCCGGTGTTGGACGAACTGATCGCGCAAGGCTATTTCACCTACCGGTCGGGGCTGGACGCGGCCGAACAGATATTGTCGCTGCTCGATCCGCCTACCGCCATCTTCGCCAGCAATGACGATATGGCGGCGGCGACCGTCGCGATCGCGCACCGTAGTGGCCTTGACGTGCCGGGCGACCTGACGGTGTGCGGGTTCGATGACACCTCGCTTGCCACCACCATCTGGCCCGAGCTGACCACCATCCGCCAGCCGATCAGCGCCATGTCGCGCGCGGCCGTCGAGGTGTTGGTGCGGTTGCTGAAAGGGCGGCGCGGCGCGGACATGCGTCCGAGCATCTGGTGCTGGCGCATAAGCTGGTGCGGCGGCAGTCGGATGCCGCGCCGAGGATGCGGCCCAGGTTGGGTGTGCGGTAATAAGGCGCGTTTGCGGCGAAGTCTTATACCAACGTGCGACGATCTCCCCAGCGGGAGACAGAGGCGAAGTTGCGCGTCAATGCTGGCGGCAGTACACCCCCACCCCAACCTCCCCCTTAAGGGGGAGGAGTTTTATGGGCAGCTTGCTATCAAGCCTCGCCAAAGACGCGGTGGAAGATCGTGTCGACTTGCTTGAAATGATAATCGAGGTTGAATTTTTCCTCGATCTGTTCGGGCGGCAGCGCGGCGGTGACGTCGGTGTCGGCCTTGAGCAGTTCCAGCAGTGAGAGCTGACCGTCCGATTCCCACACTTTCATCGCGTTGCGCTGGACATAGCGATAGCTGTCCTCGCGGCTGACACCGGCTTGCGTGAGCGCGAGCAGCACACGCTGCGAATGGACGAGGCCGCCCATCTTGTCGAGATTCTTCATCATCCGTTCGGGATAGACGAGCAGCTTGTCGATCACCCCGGTCAGGCGACCCAGCGCGAAGTCGAGCGTGATGGTCGCATCGGGGCCGAAGAACCGCTCGACCGACGAATGGCTGATATCGCGTTCGTGCCAGAGGGCGACATTTTCGAGCGCGGGCACGACGGCGGCGCGCACGACGCGGGCAAGGCCGGTCAGATTTTCGGTCAGCACCGGGTTGCGCTTGTGCGGCATGGCCGACGAACCCTTCTGGCCGGGCGAGAAATATTCCTCCGCCTCCAGCACTTCGGTCCGCTGCAGATGGCGGACTTCGACGGCGAGCCGTTCGATGGACGAAGCGATGACGCCGAGCGTCGCGAAGAACATGGCGTGGCGGTCGCGCGGGATGACCTGGGTCGAGACAGGTTCGATCGCGAGGCCCAGCTTTTCCGCGACATGTTCTTCGACGGCGGGATCGATATTGGCGAAAGTACCGACAGCGCCGGAAATAGCGCAGGTGGCGACTTCGGCGCGGGCGGCGATCAGCCGCGCCTTGCAGCGGGAAAATTCGGCATAGGCTTCGGCCATTTTGAGGCCGAAGGTCACGGGTTCGGCATGGATGCCATGGCTGCGGCCGATGGTCGGGGTCAGCTTATGTTCGAAAGCGCGGCGCTTGATGACGGCGAGCAGCTGGTCGATATCCTCGATCAGCAGATCCGACGCGCGGGCGAGCTGGACCGCGAGGCAGGTGTCGAGCACGTCGCTCGACGTCATCCCCTGATGCATGAAGCGGGCTTCGTCGCCCACTTGTTCGGCAACCCAGGTGAGGAAGGCGATGACGTCATGCTTGGTCACGGCCTCGATCGCGTCGATCGCGGCGACATCGATGACGGGGTTGGTCGCCCACCAGTCCCACAGGGCCTTGGCGGCCGAGGGCGGCACGACGCCCAGTTCGCCCAGCTTCTCCGTCGCATGCGCCTCAATCTCGAACCAGATTTTGAAGCGGGCTTCCGGCTCCCAAAGGGCGGTCATTGCGGGGCGGGAATAGCGAGGGACCATGAGCGAATCCTGCAACTGGAGGAGATTGGATGCCGCGCCGCCTAGCAGCGTCGGCAGCGCGGGGCAAATCGGGCGGCGAGAGCGGGCGGCCGACCGTCATCGGCGCATGGCGGAGCGCCGATCCGGCGCGAACAAGGTGAAGCGAGGCCATTTCCAAGATGAATGGGGCAACATGAATGGATATTCAGGAACAACGGGCTTGGTTCGTCTATTGATACAGCACTATTCATGCAGTGATGAAGTCAAACACAGGCTGCAGAAACGGATCGCACATAGGAGATCGTCATGATCCGCACATTTTTGTTCACCACGGCCTTGGCCGTTGCCGCGCCCGCCATGGCGCAACAGACGATGACGCCGGACGCGGCCACGCCGCAGACCGCGCCCATGACGCCGGTACAGCCCGAAACGACGACGCCCCAGCCCGCAACGCCAGCGAGCCCCGGCGCGGCCGTCGCGACGATCGTGGACACCGAATTTCCGGCCTATGACACCGACAGCGATGGCGCACTCAACCAGACCGAATTTTCGCGCTGGATGGTGGCGTTGAAGGCGCAGGAAACCAAGGCGACCGGGCAGACATTGCCGGCCGAACAAGTGACCGCCTGGGCGAATGGGGCCTTTACGACGGCCGATGTCGACAAGAATATGATGATCAGCAAGCCTGAACTCGTCACCTATTTAAGTGGTGGCGCAGGCTGAAGCTGACGAGCGTCTAGAATTTCCCGACCTGTCACGAAGGAAGGGAGACTATATCTGTCGGGTCGCACCGACGGCGGCATGGAGCGAAGGCCATGCCGCCATTTTTTTTTGTGTGCCGGTCAGGAGCGCTTTCGGGTGTAGAGCAATGCGGCCACGATCGCGGCCGAGCCGATCCCGACGGCAGCGCCGGTCCAGGCCGTTTTGCTCATCGACCGGCGGGCGGCGCTCGCCATATCGAGAGTCGTTGGCCCATCGTCCGCTGGCGCGGCCGGCGGACGATTGTCTGCACCATCATGGGGTGCGCTCATGTCTGAGTTATCCATAGTCCGACGGTTTATGGCAAAGTCCAGGACCAAGGGGAAGATGGCAGATGGCTGACCCGCCGCCCGCCACGCATTTTCCGCATAAGGGCCGATACTGCCCGCTCTGGTGACAAGGGTGGCCGAAGAATCGCCACGAGCCCCCTTGACTTCGCCTCCGCAATTATGTTGGTAGCGCTATCAATCAAGAGTTGTTGTTTAGGAGTAGATGATGCCGGGGGACTTTGCCTTGCTCGACGCCCTGCCCGCCGACTGGCGCGAGGGCCGCTTTCTTGGTCGCGTGCTGACCGCCGCCGGTCCCAGCCCCATCCTGGTCGATCAAGGCGTGGTGTACGACATGAGCCAGGTCGCGCCGACCGTGGCCCAGTTGGTCGAGATGCTGCCGGTCGATGCCCGCGACGGCGACGTCCTGGGACCGCTCGACGCGCTGACCTTACCCCTGCTCAGCCCCGTCGATCTGCAATGCGTCAAGGCGGCGGGCGTGACCTTTGCCCTGTCGGCGATCGAGCGCGTGATCGAAGAACGGGCGCGCGGTGATGCCAGCGCAGCTGCCGCCATTCGCGGACGGCTGGAAGAACGGGTCGGCGGATCGATCCGCGCCGTGGTGCCGGGATCGCCCGAAGCCGCCGCGCTCAAGACCGCGCTGATCGAGGACGATCTGTGGTCGCAATATCTGGAGGTCGCGATCGGCCCGGATGCGGAGGTCTTCACCAAGGCACCGGTACTGGCGACCGTGGGTGCAGGCGCGCAGATCGGCATCCGGTCCGATTCCACCTGGAACAATCCCGAGCCGGAAATCGTGCTGCTCGGCAACGCGTCCGGCAACGCCGTTGGCGCGACGCTGGGCAATGACGTCAATCTGCGCGATTTCGAAGGGCGATCGGCCCTGTTGCTGGGCAAGGCGAAGGACAATAATGCGTCCTGCGCGCTCGGCCCGCTCATCCGCCTGTTCGACGATGGCTTCACCATCGACGATGTCCGCAATGCCGAAGTCGCGCTGACCATCGACGGGCCGGAAGGCTATCGCCTGGAAGGCAGCAGCAGCATGAACCAGATCAGCCGCGATCCGCTGGACCTGATGCGCCAGACCATGTCCGAACATCAATATCCCGACGGTTTCGTGCTGTTCCTGGGCACTTTGTTCGCGCCGGTGCAGGACCGGGACGAGCCGGGCCGGGGCTTTACCCATAAGGTCGGCGATATCGTCGCCATTTCCACCCCGCGCCTTGGCAAGCTGGTGAACGAAGTCGTGACATCGAAGGATGCGGCCCCCTGGACCTATGGCCTGACCGCATTGATGACCAACCTGGCCGAACGTGGCCTGCTGCAGAGCGCCAAAGAGAAAGCCATCGCATGACCGCTGCCATCTACCCAAGCCTCGCAGGCAAGCGGGTGTTCATCAGTGGCGGCGGCAGCGGGATCGGCGAGGGGCTGGTCGAAGGCTTTGTCGCGCAGGGCGCGCATGTCGCTTTTTGCGACATTGCGGTGGCCGAGAGCGAAGCGCTGGTAGCGCGCCTCAGCGATGCGGCCTTCACGCCGATCTTTCATGCGATCGATCTGTGCGACATTGATGCCGTGCAGGCGATGATGGCGCAGGTCGAAGCGGACCTGGGCGGGATCGACATATTGATCAACAATGCCGCCAATGACGACCGCCATAGCATCGAGGACGTCACCCCGACCTATTGGGACGAGCGGATGGCGGTGAACCTGCGCCATTTGTTCTTCGCAGCGCAAGCCGCCGTTCCGGCGATGAAGCGGGCGGGCGGCGGCGTGATCCTGAATTTCGGGTCGATCAGCTGGCACCTCGCCTTGCCCGACCTGGTATTGTACCAGACCGCCAAGGCGGCGATCGAAGGGCTGACCCGCAGCCTGGCCCGCGACCTTGGCCGCGACAATATCCGCGTCAACACCATCATTCCCGGCAATGTGAAAACGCCGCGCCAGCTCAAATGGTACACGCCCGAAGGCGAAGCGGAGATCGTGGCGGCGCAATGCCTGGACGGGCGGATCATGCCGGTCGATGTCGCCGCTCTGGCGATGTTCCTGGCGTCGGACGATGCGCGCTATTGCACCGGCCATGATTATTTCATCGATGCCGGCTGGCGCTGAGACGATGGACGCGACTCCCCAGAGCGTGCTGAGCGTCGGCGCGACGCTGGGCGAAGGCCCGGTCTGGGTCGCGCGCGACGCCGCCTTGTGGTTCGTGGATATCAAGGGCCATTGCATCCACCGGTTCGACCCGGCGCTGACCGTGGCGCGCAGCTGGACAGCGCCGGGCCAGGTCGGATGGATCGTGCCGACCGATGACGGCCTGTTCGCGGTCGGTTTGCAATCGGGGATACACCGGTTCGACCCGGCCAGCGCCAGCTTCACGCTGTTGCACGCCCCCGAAGCGCATATGCCCGGCAACCGATTGAACGATGCGACGGTCGCGCCCGACGGCGCGCTGTGGCTGGGGTCGATGGACGATGCCGAGGCGGCTGACAGCGGTCACTTCTATCGCCTGCACAAGGGCGTTTGCGCCAATGCGGGATTGCCGCCGGTGTCGATCACCAACGGCCCTGCCCTCTCGCCCGATGGGCGGACGCTGTATCACACCGATACGCTGGGCCGGACAATCTGGCGCACCGCGCTGAGCGCCGACGGGGCGATCGGCGAGACCAGCCTGTTCACGACGATCGAAGATGGCGCGGGCTATCCCGATGGGCCGACGGTCGATGCCGAAGGCTGTGTGTGGACCGGGTTGTTCGGCGGCTGGGCCGTGCGGCGCTATGATCCGGCGGGGACGCTGATGCGGGAAATCCGCTTTCCGGTGGCCAACATCACCAAGATCGCGTTCGGCGGGGATGACCTGTCGGTCGCTTATGCGACGACCGCGCGCAAGGGACTGGACATGACAGCGTTGACAGAGCAGCCGCTTGCGGGTGATCTGTTCGCCTTCGACCCCGGCGTCGCAGGACTGCCGGGCCATGTCGCAACGATATAAGATTTGGGAGAATGACGGATGAATGAGGGGAGCGCCGAGAAGGTCAACATGGCCTTTATCGCAGCGATCGTCGCGGTGGCGACGATCGGCGGATTCATGTTCGGCTATGATTCGGGTGTCATCAACGGCACCCAAAAGGGGCTGGAAAGCGCTTTCGACCTTGGCAAGCTGGGCATCGGCGTCAATGTCGGCGCGATCCTGGTCGGGTCGTCCGTCGGCGCGTTCATGGCCGGGCGCATGGCCGACCTGATCGGGCGGCGCGGCGTCATGATGCTGGCGGCGGTGCTGTTCCTGGTCAGCGCCCTGCTGGCCGGTGCGGCAAGTTCCTCGGTCCTCTTCATCTTCGCGCGCATCATCGGCGGGCTGGGCGTCGGCGCGGCGAGCGTCATTTCGCCGGTCTATATTTCCGAAGTCACGCCAGCGGCGGTGCGCGGGCGGCTGTCGAGCATTCAGCAGGTCATGATCATCTCCGGCCTGACCGGCGCGTTCATCGCCAATTTCGTGCTGGCCCGCTATGCGGGCGGATCGACCGCGCCCTTGTGGCTCGACTTCCCGGCATGGCGCTGGATGTTCTGGTTGCAGGCGATTCCGGCCGCCATCTATCTCGTCGCTTTGCTCTTCATTCCTGAAAGCCCCCGCTATCTGGTCGCGCGCGGCCGGGATGCGGATGCGGAGGTGGTGCTGACGCGGCTGTTCGGCCCGCTGGAAGCGGCGCGCAAGGTCGCCGAAATCCGCGCCAGCCTGGCCGCCGATCATCACCGGCCCAAATTGTCCGACCTCATCGAAAAGACCAGCGGCAAGATTCGCCCGATCGTGTGGACGGGCATTGGCCTGGCAGTGTTCCAGCAGCTGGTCGGCATCAACGTCGTCTTCTATTATGGCGCGACTTTGTGGGAAGCGGTTGGGTTCTCCGAAGATAATGCGCTGCAGATCAACATCCTGTCGGGCGTGTTGTCGATTGCCGCGTGCCTTGGCGCGATCGCGCTGGTGGACAGGATCGGCCGCAAGCCGTTGCTGCTGATCGGCTCTGCGGGCATGGCGGTGACGCTGTCTGTCGTGGCCTATGCCTTCTCCACCGCCGTCACCGGCGCGGATGGCGCGGTGTCCCTGCCCGGCCATAACGGGTTGATGGCGCTGATCGCGGCGAACCTTTATGTGATCTTCTTCAACCTCAGCTGGGGTCCGATCATGTGGGTGATGCTGGGCGAGATGTTCCCGAACCAGATTCGCGGATCGGGCCTAGCCATTGCGGGCTTTGCCCAGTGGATCGCCAATGCGGCGATTTCGGTCAGCTTCCCCTCGCTGGCCGTCTCGCCGGGGTTGGTGTGGACCTATATGGGCTATGCCCTGTTCGCGGCGATCTCCTTCTTCTTCGTGCGCAAGATGGTGCATGAGACCAAGGGTCGCGAGCTAGAGGATATGGTCGGCTGAGCACCGAGACGATCCTGTTGCGGGCGGGAGGGCTGGAGGCAGCGCTCTCGCCCGCTGTCGGTGGGGCGCTGCGCTGGCTGGCGCTCGATGGCGTCGATGTTCTGCGGCGCGCGCCGGAGGAGAGCCGGGAGCCGCTGATGATGGCGAGCTTTCCGCTGGTGCCCTATGCCAATCGCATCGCGGATGGCCGGTTCCGCTTTGACGGGCAGGGCTATCAGCTGCCTCTTAACTTCGGCGATCATCCGCACAGCCTGCACGGCCATGGCTGGCAGAGCGAATGGGCGGTGACGGACCAGGCCGAAGATGCCGCGCAGTTGACGTTGGTGCATGCGGCCGATGCGCGCTGGCCATGGGCGTTCACGGCGCGGCAGCATATTGCGCTCAGCGCGGATGCGATTGCCCTGACGCTGGCGCTGACCAACGATGCCGCGGACGATGCGCCGGTCGGGCTGGGCTTCCACCCCTATTTTCCCGCCGATGCCGATACGCGCCTGCAGTTCGCGGCGCACAGCCTGTGGCTGTCCACCCCCGACATGCTGCCGGAGCGGTCGGTGCCTGCCGATAGCCTCGGCGACTGGTCGCAATTGGCGTCGGTGCGGGGCGAGAGCCTGATCGACAATGTCTATGGCGGCTGGGACGGTATGGCGACCGTCGTGCGCGGCGATGGGTTGCGCCTGACGCTGACGGCGACGGGCGCGGATTGGCTGCATGTCTATCGGCCGCCCGATATCGACGCCTTTTGCCTGGAGCCGGTCAGCCATATGCCCGACGCCCTGAACCGGGCCGATGGCTTGGCGATAGTGGCGCCGGGCGCGACGCACAGCCTTTCGATGCGGATCGAAATCGACAAAAGCGATCAGGCGCTTCCGAAATCCGCCAGGATCGCCTAAGCTGCATCGCAACAGCAGCATGAGGTAAAGCCGATGCAATTTTTGCGGACTGCCTTCTGGGTCGTCATCGCCGTCGCCCTCGCCTTCTTCTGCATGGCGAACTATGTCCCCGTGACGGTGCGCCTGTGGGGCGATTTGGTGATGGAAACCAAACTGCCGGTCCTGCTGATCGGCGCGTTTTTGCTGGGGGCGCTGCCCTTCTGGATCATGGCGCGCGCGACCCGCTGGCGCTTGCGGCGACGGTTGGACAGCACCGAACGGGCGCTGGCCGCGGTCACCACCCCGCCTGCCCCCCCAGCTTCGGCCGTCACCGTCGCACCGACGCCCCTCGCGCACTCGCCCATGTCCTCGACGCCACCCGTGGCCCAAGCGGCGGACCCGGTCGCTCCCCCGCCCTCTCCTCTTTCCCCCGCAGGACCAGCATGAGCAGCCCCATCTATGTCGCCATCGACACGCCCGATCTCGCCAAAGCGCAGCATCTGGCCGGGCAGGTGCGCCATCATGTCGGCGGGCTGAAACTGGGCCTCGAATTTTTCTGCGCCCATGGCCATCATGGCGTGCTGGAAATGATGAAGTTCGACCTGCCGATCTTCCTCGACCTCAAGCTGCACGACATTCCCAATACGGTCGCCAAGGCGGTGCAGGCGCTGCACCTGCTGGAACCGGCGATCCTGACCGTCCATGCGGCGGGGGGCCGTGCGATGCTGGAGGACGCCAAGGCGGCGGCGGGCGTCAATACCAAGGTGGTGGCGGTGACCGTGCTGACCAGCCTGGACGATGGCGACCTGCTCGATATCGGTGTCGGCGGGAAGGCCGAGGATCAGGTGCGGCGGCTCGCCGATCTGGCGCAGAGCGCCGGGCTGGACGGCATCGTCTGTTCGGGCGAGGAAGTCGCGATGGCCAAGGCCGCGTGGCGCGACGCTTTTTCGTGGTGCCGGGCGTGCGGCCCGCTGGCGGCGCGATGGGCGACCAGAAACGCGCCGTGACCCCGCGTCAGGCGTTGGATCGCGGCGCGTCCATATTGGTGGTGGGGCGGCCGATCAGCCTGGCCGAAGACCCCGATATGGCGGCGCGCGCGATCGAAGCGACACTGTAGGGTTCAACAGAGGCACGTGGCTCTGTTGAAGGGGACCGCTAAGTGGTGGAGGGGTGTCACCCTATCGAGAGCGGGACACCCCTCCGTCAGGGCTTCGCCCTGCCACCTCCCCTGCCAGGGGAGGATGACTAAAGCGGCCATTCTCGGCTGTTCATTCGTTGTAAGGTCAGCCAGAAAGGCGGACGCTCTTGCGACCTTCGATAAGTCTATCCCTTGCTCGGCGGAGCAGGTCGTCTGAGGGGGCATCTGCGATCTCATTGTCGAGCCATGAAAAGTCCGCAGCGAACATTGCAGCTGCCTCATTAGGCGCATACTCAAGAATGTCTTTTCCGGCGATTAGAGCATTCACCGCTAGATCGCCCGGATAAAGGTCGCATTCAGCGGAAGGATAAAGTGCCACGAATTCAGCTATAGGCGCGGCAAGCCACCGTAATCCAAGACGCTGTCCGACGAGCATACGACATTGTCCGCAGGATAGTGTTTTGAGTGGCTGTTCCCACGCGACTGCCACCCTATCTTCAAGCCCTGAAGACTCGCGCGATAAGGCCCGCAGTTTCGACTTGTCGCCCGTCAATTCGAGCAGCGTTTCGTCGGGCAACGTCGCCCGAGGAAGAAAATCAAGCAGAGGAGCAGAACCGAGCGCGGTGTCTATCATGGGGAGAACCTGCTTGTTCTAAATAAATCCGTCAATCAATGTCTGGCTTGCCACAAGTGCGACGCTAATCGGCTGTCGAGTATCCACCCCTTGCCGTCATGCCGGGCTTGACCCGGCATCTATTGGCTCGACGGTATGGTGCTATTGAGAGGTTGAGGCTCATGGACCCCGGATCAAGCCCGTCCTGAGCCTGTCGAAGGGTCCGGGGTGACGGTCTTTGTTGGGGGCCGTCGTTTACCCATCCTCATCGTCGTATAGGGAACATCATCGCTGCGTCGCGTAGGGGCGATGTTGGGAGATGGGTTCCCGCTTTCGCGGGAATGACGGGGGGGAGTGTGGGGAATGACGGAGGGGAGTGGATCGCCGCCGTTTCGCTTTCCCCCGACACCCGCGCCTATTGCGTGGCTTTTTCGTCGGGGGCGAAGAAGTGGTCGATGACGTCGCGGGTCAGTCGCGCGGGGCGCAGGCTGCTGGCGTCTATGCAGCACCAGCTGGATTTGACTTCGGCCAGCACCTCTTCACCGCGACGGATGATGGTTTCGTAGAAGGCGCGCGCGCCCTGCACCTTTTCCAGCAGGACGGTGGCGATCACGTCGTCGTCGAGGAAGGTGGGCTTGCGATAGGTGATTTCATGCTTGAGCGCGACCCACAGGTGCCCGGCAACAGCCTCCGACGGGGCCAGGGCGCGCCAATGGTCCAGCACCGCTTCCTGCACCCATTTGAGGTAGCTGGCATTGTTGACATGACCCATGAAGTCGATGTCGGCGGCATCGATGCCGATGGGATATTGATGGGGAATCGCGTTACTCACAATGATGTCAATATCATTGTCGCGGCCATTCCGATAGGGGCTTTTGGCTGATTGCGCGCCTGTTCGCGCGGAAAATGGAAAGTCGATAAGCCCCAAAATAGGAGGGGCCGGTCGGTGGACCGGCCCCTCCCCGCAGATTACCAGCAGATTAGAAGCGCCAGCCGACGCTGGCGACGACCTGATGCCGGTCGGTGTCGATGCCGAAATCTTCGGTGGTCGCGCCATTGGCGAACTCGATATTGGCGTCGCTATATTTGGAATAGCGATATTCCACCTTTGCGAAGGTGTTGGTGTTGATCGCGCGTTCCACGCCGCCACCAATGCGCCAGCCGTCCAACTTGAACGCGGTGTCGGTGGTTTCGTTGGTGTTGCCCGCCAGCACGTTGAGCTTGCTGTTGGTATAGCCGCCCTTCACGTAAACGAGCGTCGAGGGATTGGCGAGGATACCCGCGCGCGCGCCGACATAGAGGTCACGGCCCTGGCTGACGCGGCCGAAACCGAACTGGTCGGTGGGATCGCGACGATCGGACTTGGCGGTCGAATCGGTCCATTCGCCTTCGACGCCGACGACGGCGCTGCCGAGGTTCACGTCATAGCCTGCGCCGATGCCGTAAAGCAGACCGTCGATCGACTGGTCGTCGCTGTCATTGTTATTGTCCACATCGCTGCCGGCACCGACATGATCATAGCCCAGGATCGCTTCGACGCGGGGACCGGTAAAGGTCGGGCCGACATTCTGGGCCATGGCGGGGGCGGCGACTGCGGCGCTGCCGAGAAGGGTTGCGACCATCAACTTACGCATATTCTAAACTCCATTGTCATCCCCTGTAGGGGAGAGACGCTGAAAGCCGCGAAGAGCCGTAAGTTTCATGAACCTAAGATAAACAAGGACTTATGTTGCAGATATGACACAAATACTGTCGTTTCATCGCAGATTTGACGGCGCAAAGCGACGAGTGGAAGGGAACCGCTTCAGCACTCCACGACGTTGACGGCCAACCCGCCAAGCGAGGTTTCCTTGTAGCGGCTGGCCATATCTTCGCCGGTCTGGCGCATCGTTTCGATGACGGCATCGAGGCTGACGATATGATGGCCATCGCCCTGCAGCGCGAGATAGGCGGCGTTGATCGCCTTGACCGCGCCCATGGTGTTGCGTTCGATGCAGGGGATCTGGACGAGGCCGCCGATCGGATCGCAGGTGAGGCCGAGATTATGTTCCATGCCGATTTCGGCGGCATTTTCGACCTGGCCGTTGGTGCCGCCCAAGACGGCGGCAAGGCCAGCGGCGGCCATGGAGCAGGCGACGCCGACTTCGCCCTGGCACCCCATTTCGGCGGCGGAGATGGAGGCGCGCTTCTTGTAGAGGAAGCCGATGGCGGCGGCGGTGAGCAGGAAGCGGCGCTCGCCATCACGATCCGCGCCGGGGACGAAGCGGCGATAATAATGCAGCACCGCCGGGATGACACCCGCCGCGCCATTGGTGGGCGCGGTGACGACGCGGCCACCGGCGGCATTTTCCTCATTCACCGCCAGCGCGAACAGGCTGACCCATTCGAAAATCTGTGCCGGGCCAAGCGCATCCTGTTGCAGGCGCAGCCGCTGATGAATGGCGCGGGCGCGGCGGCGGACCTTGAGGCCGCCGGGGAGTAGCCCCTCCTGCTGGAGGCCGCGGTCGATCGAGGCGCTCATGGCGTCGATCACGCTGTCGAGGAAGGCGTCGGTTTCCGCCTGGGTGCGCCACGCGCCTTCGTTGCGCAGGACGAGGGTGGCGATGGAGAGGCCGGTCGCCTCGCCCTGCGCCAGAATCTCCGCGCCCGACGAGAAGGGATAGGGCTGGACGACATTATGGCCGAGCGCGGCGTCGTCGGTGACGCGATCGCCGGGCAGCACCGCGCCGCCGCCGATCGAATAATAGTCGCGCACCAGCGGTTCGCTGTGGCCGTCGAGCCAGGCGGTGAAGCGCATGCCATTGCTATGCGCTTCGAGAAAGTCGCCCATGTGGAAGATGAGGTCGCGCGCTTCCTCGAACGCGATCCATTGGTCGTGGGCGCTGCCCGCGCGGATGCGGCCATCGGTGCGGATAGCGGCGAGGATGGCGGGGATGGTGTCGGGGTCGGTGCCTTCGGGGCTATAGCCCGACAGGCCGAGCAGGATCGCCGTGTCGGTGGCATGGCCCCGGCCGGTCAGCGCGAGCGAGCCATAGAGATCGCACGACACCCGTACTGGCTGCGCGGGGAGAGAGTCCATGAACAAGAGCGCGGCGCGCATCGGGCCGACGGTGTGCGAGCTGGATGGACCGATGCCGATGGTGAACAGGTCCATCACGCTGATCGCAGCGGCGGCGTCGATGCGGGACTTGGTCATGGCTTAGTAATCCCGCGACACGCGGACGTTGGCGCTCTGGCGGCCGAGCGTCGAGATGGCCCCCAATAGCGAGAGCCAGCGCGTGACCTGATATTCGATACGGGTGGCGGAATAGCCCTGCCCGTCGGTGATCAACTCGACATAGGTTTTGCGGGTGAGATATTTGCCCGCCGCGATCGACGTCCCCTGCCCCTGGGTCGGATCGGCGGCGATGATGCGCAGCCGGTCCAGCCCCGCCGCCTTGCGCACGGCGTTGATCGGGTCGAGCCCGCCACCGCCCTGCAGCGAGCCGACCGCCGAGGCGAGTTGCAGCGCTTCGGGCGCGGACAGGTTGGTGATCGATGTGCCGAACAGGATGCGCGAAAGCAGTTCGTCCTGCGGCAGCGCGGGAATGCTGTTGAAGCTGATGTCGGGCTTGAGGCCGGTGCCGCCGACATGGATGGTGGCGGTCAGGTCGCTGACATCGGCGACGGCATCAATGTCGAGTGTCGGGTTGATGGGCGTCTTGCCATCGAACTGGATGCGGCCTTCGCGCAGTTCAAAACGGCGGCCGGCAAATTCATAATTCCCGCGCACCAATTCGGCGCGCCCGGCGATGGCGGGATTGGTGACGGTGCCGCCAAGGTCGAGATCGGCGCGCCATTCGCTGTCGAGGCCAAGGCCGGTGACGGTCAGGCGGTTGCGCGCGCGCGCCTTGATCGCCAGCGCCCAGGGGACGTTGGTGCGCGGCGTGTCGATCTCTTCCCCGCGCCGGTTGATTTCAACGACGCGCAATTCGGGGATGGCAGCGACGGCGGCGGCACGGCCCAGCGTGAAGCGGCTTTTGTTGAGGATGACATCGCCGCCGATCGTCCCGCCCGTGCCGTCGGATCGCAGGGTGATGGGACCGGTGACGGTCGCGGCGATATCGTCGCGTTCCAGCAGCGCGGCATTGTCCGCCTGCATCGCCAGGTCCATGCCGACGCCCGCTATGCCGTTGAAGGTGAAGCGGCCGGTACCGGTGACCGAGCCGCCATTTTGCGACGCGCCGGTGAAGCTGGAAATGACGAGTTGCGCGCCGGAGAAGCGCCCGCGCGCCTTGACATTGGCCAGCCGCATGCCGGTGACCGGGCTGTTGATCGTGCTGTTATCGGTAGCGAAAGTGCCGGTGATGCGGGGATCGCCGAGCGTGCCACGCATGTCCGCCGACACATTGACCGGCCCACCCATGTCGACAATCTCCACCCCGGTCAGCCGCCACAGCGTGTCGGCCGCGCCGGCATAGCGAAGCTGCGCGAACAGCGGCGCGGCGTTCAGCCGTTCGACAAGGCCGCCGGTGCGGCCGAGCGGGCTGAGCAAGGCCTGGCCCCGGCCGATCGTCTTGCCATCGGCGACGAACACCATGCGGGTGGCGAGCCGGTCGGCCCCCAGCGTCGCATTGACGCCGACGTCAACCGGACGCGAACTGAGCGACAGGCCGGAGCGCGACAGGCCACGCACGCGCAGTTCCGCCGTGCCGGTGGGCAGGCCGCCGCGTGGTTGCGCATAGCTGAGCGAGCCGGTGGCGATACCGCCCAGCCCCAGATTGTCATAGGCGATGTCGAGCAGCCCCAACGGCAGCTTGTCCATGCGCGCCTCGACATGGTTGGACGTCGCCCCCAGTTCCCCGCCCAGTTGCAGCGATCCGCCCGCATAGCTGATCGTCGCAGGGGACAGGCGCCAGCCATCGTCGGTGCGGGTCAGCAGCGCCGCGCGGGTCAGGCGGATCGGGCGTTTGTCGATCGTGCCGCCAGCGGTGATGCGGATACGATCGGCATCGACCTGCGCCTCCCCCTGCAGTTCGAACAGGCGGCCGCGCTGGCCCGACAGGCTGCCCCGGATGGTGCCACGCCCATCGACCAGATCGGCATTGGCGGCGAAACGGCCGACCAGCACGCCGCCGACGCGCAGCCCGCGCGCCTGGGCCGTCGCCTTGAGCGTGGTGCCCGACGGATCGAGCAGGATGGTCGCATCGAGCGTGCCGCGCCGCACCGTGATGATCGTCGGCCCGTCGAAACTGGCGCCGTTCGCGGTCAGCTTGAGCTGGACTTGCTGGATGTCGTCCACTGGCTTGAAGCCGACATAGCCGGTGACGGGACCGCTGACCGCCAGCTGGCCATCGAGACCGCCGGTGACCGGGCGAATGTCGCCGCTGGCGGTGACGCCCGACACGGCGAGATTGGCGACCCGCACGACCGCCTGCCCGCCCTGGGGCAGCAGGATGACGCCGCGCCCGGTGAATGGGCCGAGCGTCGATCCGCCTTCCGCCGTGTAGCTATAGCCATTGGCGTCGGGGATGAGGTGCGCGTGGACATCACGCAGGCCAAGCGCATCCATGGGCCGGGCGAGCATCAGGTCGATCGTCGGCCGTTCGATATTGCCGTCGAGCGTCAGGGTGAGCGGACCATATTGATCATGCTGCCCCTTGCCCTCCAGATGGAGGGTGCCGTCGCGAAAGCGCACCCCATTGCCCGCGAGCGTCAGCAGCGGCGCGGCCAGGCGCATGTTGGTGAGCGCCAGCGTGCCGTCGGGCCGCAATGCCAGGTCGCTGCGCGCTGTGGGCAGACCGCCGCCCAATGTGCGCAGGAAATCATTGTCGAGCCGCCGCACCCGCGCCGCCGCGCTGCCGCTGAGGCCAAAGCCGCCATCGGCGCGCGGCATGGCGCGCAGTTTGGAGGTGACATCGACCACCCCGAAGCCCCGGATCGCGAGGCCCACAATCTGGCCATCCAGGCCCATATCATAGCGGCCGGTCTTGAGATCAGCGAGGACGGTCAGCTTGCCGCGCAGCTTGTCGGAACGCAGGTCCATCGGGTTGCTGACGATCTGCTGCCCGTTGAGCTGCAACACGCCATCGAGCGCGAAATTGCGCACGATGCCCTCCACCAGATCGCCCTGCCCGTCCAGGCGGCCCGCGCGCAGGCGCAAAGGGATCAAAGTCGGGCCGGACCCAGCGGTGCGGCCCTTCCCCTCAGCGCGCACATCGCTGATGCGGGCCTTGTCGAACGTCAGTTCGCGCGCGGTGAGCAGATATTCATAGCCAAGCTGCGACAGCGGGCCATCGAGGCGGATCTTGGCGACGACATCGCGCCCGCGCATGGTCTTCAGCAACGCTTCGGGCCGGGCGAGTGTGAGGTCGAGCCGCATATTGTCGAGCGCATTGTTGCGCAGGTCGATCGCACCGTCAGCGCTGAGGTCGATCGCGGCGGAGCGCAGCGATGCCGTGCCGTCGATCACCCGATCGACCAAGGTGCCATTGGCGCGCACGGTCAGGCGGGGGGATGACAGGCGCTGGATCAAGCTGCCCCCGGCGATGGCCGACCCCTCGACCGTGCCGCGCGCCGAATAGGCCCCGCTACGCGCCGCAAGAACGAAGTCGGCGGCGGGCGCAGCATCCAGCGTGGCGGCCAGGCGACCGTCCCACTGGGTCCAACTGCCCTTGCCGCCGATGCGCAACGTGCCGTCCTGCGTGAGGCCCGCCATCGTTGCGAGCACGCCGCCCTGGGGCGCGTTGACGGTGACGTCGAGGCGGAAGCGATCATCGTCCGGGCGGCTGTCGAGCGCGATGCTGAGCGCGTCGCGGCCATCGAGGGTACGCGCCGCGAGATCGATGACCGCGCGGCCGCCGCGAATATCGGCGTCGCCCGCGATGGTCGCGGTCTGGGCACGGCCGGTGACGCCCGGCGCGATCGCAAGCTGCCCGACCGAAAATTGCATCAGACGAATATCGAATGCGGGCAAGATCGGTCCCTGCCGCTGGGTCGGATTGAGTTTGGGCAATTTGTGCAGCGTCGCGCGCGGGATCACCAGCCGGTCGATGTCGAGCCGGTTGGACAGCCAGGCCAAGGGCCACCATTCCAGTTCGACCCTGGGCGCGTCGAAAAAGCGGCCATTGGGGTCCGACAGAACGAGATTATGCAGGACCGCCTTGCGATAGATGCTGCCATCGATCCGGTCGACGCTGATCTGCAGGCCCGACCGGGATTTGATGGTGGCGATGCGGGACACGAGGAAGCGATGCCCAGCCCCGGTGTCGAGCCAGGCGACCGACCCGGCCACGATCAGCAGCGCCGCCGCCAGCAAACCCGCGACCCAGCGTTGCCAGCGCCCGTCCCAGGCGCGGCGACGGATCGTCGGGGCGGCGGGGGTTTCGTCGGTCATCAGAAGGCCTGGCCCAGCGAGACATAGACGGCGATCTTGGGATCACCCGATTGCGGGTTGATGGGCGTGCCGACATCGACGCGGATCGGGCCAAAATTGCTGTAATAGCGCAAACCAAGCCCGGTGCCGATGCGCAGGTCGCGGAAGCGCGGCAGGAAGCTCGTTGAGATATTGCCCGCGTCGATGAACGGCACGACGCCGAAATTCCCGAAGCGCACCCGCGCCTCCAGCGAAAATTCCGCCAGGCTCTTGCCGCCCACGGGGTTGTCATCCTCGCCAAAGCGCGGGCCGATCGCCTGATAGCCATAGCCGCGCACCGATGCGCCGCCGCCCGCGTAGAAGCGGCGCGACGGCGCGATCTGTTCGACCGTCGAACCAAGGATGCTGCCGAAGCGGGCGCGGGCGGCGACCACCAGCTTGTCGCCCATCGGCTGATAGAGGCTGCCGTCGAGCTGCACCTTGGCATAGCCGAAGGTCTCGTTCTGGAAGGAGAGTTCGGGGCTGAGCCGCCCGCCGAGGCGAAAGCCCCTGGTCGGGTTGAGCAGGTCGTCGCTGCCGTCATAGGTGAGGCTGAGCGGCACTGCGCCGATCAGGAAGGTGCGGCGCGCGCCGCCGGAAAAGGCATCCGCTTCGTCCGACGCGATCAATTCCGCGCCGACCCGCCACACCCAATTTTTCTGGAACAGGATGTTGGTCGTCCGTTCCAGCGCGCCCGCCAACGTGACGGTGCGGGCGTCATAGGCGTCGCGCCGGATATTGCTGACCGACAACAGGCCGGTCAGCACATTGTCGCGGCGGCGGAAATTATTGCGGCGATAGGTGAAGGAGGCGGTCTGTTCCTGCGTACCGATGACGCCGCGCACCGTGACCGCGCCTTCGGGCGGGAAGAAGTTGCGATGCTGCCAGCTGACCTCGGCGCGATAGCCCTCGCCCGTGCCATAGCCCAGTTCCCCCGCGATGGTGCGCAGCGGCGCTGGCCGGACATCGAGCGCGAGATCGACATGGTCACCATCGCCCGCATCGGTCGGCGTCAACGTCACCGATGACACAAGGCCGGTCGCGACGATGGCGCGGCGCAGATCCTCGACATCGGAGGCCATATAGGGGTCGCCGGGATCAAAGCGGGCGATATTCTGGACATGGCGCGCGCTGAACAGCTCCGCATTGCTCAGGCGGATCGCGCCGAAGGTGCGGTAGCCGCCGGGCGTGACGATGAGGTCGAGATCGCCCTGCCGTTCCTCATGGTCGATCCGCACTTCGGGTTCGTCCACCCTGGCGAAGGGATAACCGCTTTCGGACAGGGCGGTGGCGAGCGCGTCGCGCGCTTCGAGGATCTTGTCGGCATCGACCGGATCGCCGACCTTGGGCGGGAAAGCCGCGCGCAACGTCGGTTCGCGGGTGCCGGTCTCCGTCAGGCCGGCCACATCCACCGAGGCGAGCAGATATTGCGTGCCGGGCGTGATGGCGAACCGCACGGCGAGCCGGTCGCTGCCCGCGGGCGGGGCGGAAACAGCGCCGCGGATGCGCGCGGCATAATAGCCCTTGGCACGCAGCAGCCGATCCAGCAGATCGCTGTCCTCCTTGATGCGGCGGTTGATCTGGGCGAGGTTGGCGGCCTTATTCTCCCCCTGCCGCAGGACCGACAGTTCATCGAAGCGCAGCTTGAACTGGGCGTCGGTGATGGCGTCGATGCCATCCAGCGCCACGGTATAGCGCCGCTCCTCGCCGATTTCGGTAAAGGCCGCGACGGCTTCGACCGGTTCCGCGTCGGGGGCGATGATCGTGCCGGGCGTTTCGGGCGCGGCCGTCTGCACATCGGCGGGGTCTGCGGGCAGTGGCGTCACGCTATCGGCCTGGCCAAGGTCGGGCCAGTCAAGGCCGATGTCGGGCATGGCGTCGAGTTGGGTGTCGACATCGACCGTCGCGCCCTCAGAGGCGGTAGGCGGTGGCGACACGTCCTGCGCCCACGCGGCGCACGGGGCGGCGAGCAGCAGTGGCGCAAGAAGGAGCCGGGCGGCTTGCGGGCGGCCGGCAAGGCGGCGTCGGGTCCGCAAACCATGGGTCATCGCGCGGGTCTAGACCAGATGCGGGCATCAGCGCCAGTCCCATAGCGGCGATAAATCGGGGGCTCGTCGCGATTTGCTGCGAATTGCGCCGGGCAGCGGCCGGGTGGGCGCGATGCCGATGCTTCAAAAGGCGGTGTGGAGCCGATCCTGCAAGGCGCGCGCGGGTTTGCCACCGGCATGGCGAGGGAGATGGTCATCCGATCCAGCCGATCCTGCAATCGGGCCACCCGGTCATAAAGTTCATGGCTGGCGTCGATCAGCGCGCGTGCGGCGAAGGGGAAGCCGGCGATGAGCAAGGGATCGCTCTGACTGGCGTGGCCCAGCCGATATTTCTCATCCGACAGATCGACATCGCCAATCTCGCCCCGCTGCCATGCGCGCTGGCTGAGCAGCCAGGCGATGACGTGCATCAGCCGCGTCGTGACCTTGAGCGATTCGCAAGCGAAGGCGACCCGGCGAAGCGGATCGTCCAACCCGTCTTCCTTGACGCCGTCACCATCGAAATAGGTTCGTGCCTCGTCAGCCATCAGCATGGCTTCGAGATAGAGGCCGTCCACCAGACCCCGATGCAGGCCGCGATCAAGAGAGATTGCACTGGGCATGCGTGGACAATGGCATGAATTTACCATCTTGTCAGGTCCGACATCATGCCTGGGTCGGCATAGTGTCCCATTTGTGATCGATTTGGCGCAGATGACCCAAAATTGGTCGGTCAGGCGATGATGTCGGGCACCAGTTCGTCTTCCAACTGAGCGATTTCGTCGCGCAGCCGCAATTTGCGCTTTTTCAGCCGGGCGATCTGCATCTGGTCGCCGCCGCCGCTATCGACCAGCGCAGCGATAGCCGTGTCGAGATCGCGATGCTCGACCCGCAACAGCTCCAGTCGGCGCATGATGTCTTCCCGGCTCACAGCGCTCCTTTACGTTCATCCATGGCAGATGGCCAACTGATAGCGACGGGACGCCATACGGGCCATCGCAAATTTTCGGGCGACCGTCGCAAAGCCCCAATCGACGCGAGACAAGGCGGGCGAATCATGATTTACTTCTACGTCCATCACCCTCGTAAGGAGAATGTCATGGAGAACAGCCATATTTCCGCTCTTTCGGCAAAGCATGCCGGTCTTGATGCCCGAATCAAGGCCGAAACAAGTCGGCCCATGCCCGACGCCACGCTGGTGGCTTCGCTCAAAAAGCAGAAATTGCGGCTGAAAGAGGAGATGTCGGCCAAGCATTGAGCCGCATCTTGCACCAGGGAGGAGGTCGGCATCCGGCGGCACAGACCGTCGATCCGGCCTTGTCCTGGCGCGACAAGTGGATGAGTCGTTCCGCGTGCTTTAAGAGCCGAAGGCTTGTCGCATCAGATTTAAGACCAATAGGAAAGTCGGCCGCGCGCTTTCAGCGGCGGAGCGAGGGGTAGGTCCGAAGATAATCGGGCAAGCCCTGTTGGTTGCTGGTCGACACCGGCTTGCGCGCCAGTTGCGGATCGATCGGTGTGTCGAACGCGATGCCGATTTTTTCGCCCCGCGACCAGGCAACGACGCCGCTCACCTTGCCAACACCGCGCAGGTCGAATTCGATCCTGGCCCCGGCGGGCACGGCGCGTTCGCAATCGGCCATCAGCCCAGTGGCCGACAGGTTGCGGACGCGGGCCTTGCCCAGCGGTGCGCCTTCGGGCGTGGCGAAGCTGGTGAGCAGGAACAGGCTATCGCGCGGCGCGGTGCGCGCCGGTCCCCGATCAGCCATGTTCCGTTCGTCGTCCATCATCCAACCTGCGCGTAAAATGTCAGTAGAATGCAGAAAGACTAGGCGCGAGGAATGGAAAAACCGTTAATCATCACGCGAAATCTTTTCCTGGCGCTCATGCCGTTCCTGCGCTTCGACCGTCATCGTCGCGATCGGCCGCGCTTCCAGACGCCCGAGCGAAATCGGTTCGCCGGTCACTTCGCAATAGCCATATTCGCCATCATCGATGCGGCGCAGCGCCGCGTCAATCTTGGAAATCAGCTTGCGCTGGCGGTCGCGGGTGCGCAATTCGATCGACCAGTCGGTCTCGCTCGATGCGCGATCGTTGAGGTCCGGTTCGCGCAGCGGTTCGTTCTGAAGAACCGCGAGCGTGCCTTCGGACTCGGTTAAAATCTGCTTCTTCCACGACCACAGCCGCTGGCGGAAATATTCCACCTGCACCGGATTCATAAACTCTTCGTCGGGGGAAGGACGATAGTCGGCGGGAAGCGTTACATTCGATTTGGGCGGTTTTTCACCGTCTTTATCGGAATTTAGGACCGATGCCATGTGGCTCTCCGACTCGCGTGGCCCCGGCGTTTGAACCCACCGGTCGCCCTTTACACTGCATTGATGGCGCTCATAGCCATCGGCTGGCAGCGACACAAGCGGCCATTCTGGCGACTTGCGCGCGATCGGGCGGATTTCTTGCGGAGGGGCGGCAGCACCCTGGCGGGCGGTTTGCGGGCAGCGCCCCGTCTTTACTTAGCCGCCAGCCGCCGTTCCATAGTGGGACGTTAACCATATCGCTTCGCAAAAGAATGAATTACCGCCCTTCCCGCAACTGCTATTGAGGGTTAACGGCGTTGCAGTTAACGCTTTATTTTGCGTTGTTGCAGATAGGGAATACCCGCCAGCCTGTTTTCTGGATTTGCCGGTCACAGGTGGGCAAGGTAACATAAAAGAAGATTGAACCTATGTCGGTACGGATGGCATTGGCTAAATTATGCGCCTGCACGTGCGGCGGCGCGATCATTGGCGGCGGTGCCGTCCATGTGGCCGAGAGCGCACGTCCCGCAGTGGTGCATAGCTCCAAGAGCACCAAGGCCGCGCCCAAGAAACGCTACGCCGTGCGGACGGTGAAGCGCAAGGTGGTGAAGACCGCCATGACGTGCGCGCCCCAGACGGTGACCGTTACCAGCCAGCAGGCCCCCATTCCCCTGCCCGCCCCCATTCCGATGGCACCGGCGCAAATGCCGATGATGTCGGGCGGCGGCGGCGCCGTGCCGGTCGTGATGGGCGGCAGCGGCGGATTTGGCGGCGGCGGGTTCGTTGGCGGCTTTTTCGGCGGTGGTGGCGGCGGCAGCGGCGGGGGATCGGTCGTGATCTCCTCGACCAGCAGTTCGACCGGCGGCATCAGCAGTTCGACCAGTTCGACCACTGGCGGCGTGTCGACGTCCACAGGCGGGGTATCCACCTCGACCTCCACCGGTGGTGTGTCGACCTCGACGGGTGGGGTATCGACCTCGACGGGTGGCGTATCGACGTCGACCGGCGGCGTGTCGACATCCAGCGGCAACGTGTCCACGTCGAGCGGCAATGTCTCGACATCCAGCGGGAATGTCTCGACCTCGTCGGGCGTCAGCAGCAGCTCGTCCTCGTCCAGTTCCAGCTCATCCTCTTCCTCGTCCTCCAGTTCCTCGTCCAGTTCGAGCGGCGGCAAGCCCGACAAGCCGGGTGATCCCAGTTCGACCGGCGGCAGCAGCGGCTCTTCGAGCAGCTCCTCGTCGGGCAGCTCTTCGTCCTCGGGTGGGTCGTCCAGCTTCGGCAGCACCGGCAGTTCGTCCTCCTCGACATCGTCCAGCAGCGCGTCGTCGAGCAGTTCGTCATCGAGCGGCGGTTCGAGCAGCACGGGCGGCACCGATGTGCCCGCGCCGCCGATGGTCCTGCTATTCGGTGCGGCCGCCGTGGCGCTGGTCGCGCGTCGCCGCTTTGCCGATCGCAAGGCGCAAAAGGCGGCCTGAGCGAGGCTTTTCAATATATCAAAAAGGGCGGCTTCCGATATCGGGAGCCGCCCTTTTTCGTTGGGGTCGGATCAGCGTCGGATCAATTGTCCGCGATGATCTTTTCGATGTCGGCGATCGGGTGGTTGACCAGATCCTTGGCGATTTCGCCGGCCAGACGGTCCTGCACTTCCTTGTGATAATGTTTGCGCATTTCGCCCAGCGTGCCGGGGGGCGCAACGATGATCAGCTTTTCAAAATCGTTGGCAAAGGCGCGATGCTTGAGGATGTCGGCGACCTGTGCGGCGAACCGGTCTTCCTCCAGATCGTGGAAATTGGTTTCCGACATGGCGCTGCGATGGCCACCGACCGAATTGAAAGCGCGGCCGGGCGTGTCCGTCCCCTGATCGCGGTCCGCCGGATTATCCTGCTTTTCGACCTGCTCGGTTTCAAGGTTCAAGATCGCGGCGTCGCCCTTGTTTCGGAAAAACAACATCTTGCGGCCGTCGGCTACCAGCACGAGCGCATCATGGTCTATTTGCATCGCCTCTTCCTTCTCTCTTTTTAAGGGATATGTGCCTAACGGATGACGGCGCACAGGGTTGCGTGGCTGGTCGCAGGGCGGCATAGGGCTGGCCCATGCACGACATCCGTTTCATCCGCGAAAATCCCGCTGCTTTCGACGCTGGCCTGGCCCGGCGCGGGCTGGCGCCCCTGTCCGCCGATATATTGGCGCTGGACGAGCAGAGCCGGGCAATCAAGACCCAGTTGCAGGTCGGTCAGGCCCACCGCAACGAGGCGAGCAAGCTGATCGGCCAGGCGATGGCGGCTGGCGACAAGGACAAAGCCGAGGCGCTGAAAGCCGAAGTGGCGGCGCTCAAGGACGGTACGCCTGCGCTGGAAGCGCAGGAGCGCGAGTTGGGCGACGCGCTGACGGCGATGCTGGCGGCGATCCCCAACCTGCCTGCCGATGATGTGCCCGAGGGCGCGGACGAGGCGGCCAATGTCGAGGTGAGCCGCTGGGGCACGCCGCGCGCGTTCGAGTTCGCGCCGCAGGACCATGCCGATTTCGGCCCGGCGCTGGGGCTGGATTTTGAGGGCGGCGCGAAGCTGTCGGGCGCGCGCTTTACCGCGTTGCGGGGCCAGATGGCGCGGCTGCATCGGGCGTTGGCGCAGTTTATGCTGGACACGCAGACCGGCGTGAACGGCTATGAAGAAACCAACCCGCCATTGCTGGTGCGCGACGAGGCGCTGTTCGGCACCGGGCAATTGCCGAAATTTGCCGAAGACCTGTTCCGCACGACGGATGGCCGCTGGCTGATCCCCACCGCCGAAGTGTCGCTCACCAATCTGGTGGCCGACCAGATCGTGCCGCTGGCCGAGCTGCCGGTGCGGCTGACCGCGCTGACCCCCTGTTTCCGGTCCGAAGCCGGGTCGGCCGGGCGCGATACGCGCGGGTTCATTCGCCAGCATCAGTTCGAGAAGGTCGAACTGGTCACCATCTGTGCGCCCGAAGAGTCCGAGGCCGAGCATGACCGCATGTGCGCGGCGGCGGAGGGCATCCTCCAGGCGCTTGCCCTGCCCTATCGCAAGATGCTGCTCTGCACCGGCGACATGGGCTTTGGCGCGCGCAAGACATGGGATCTGGAAGTCTGGCTGCCGAGCCAGGCGACCTATCGCGAGATCAGCTCCGTCTCCAACTGCGGCGACTTTCAGGCGCGGCGGATGAACGCGCGCTACAAGCCCGAAGGCGAGAAGCAGACGCGCTTCCTGCATACGCTGAACGGATCGGGACTGGCGGTCGGGCGGACGCTGGTGGCGGTGCTGGAAAATTATCAGCAGGCCGATGGCAGCGTGATCGTGCCGGAGGTGCTGTTGCCATATATGGGTGGGGTGACGGTGCTTACCCCGAAATAAGATTCCGTTCGGGCTGAACCTGTCGAAGCCCCGTTCTTTTCTTCAAGAAGGAATGCCCTTCGACAGGCTCAGGGCGAACGGAGTTTTTTGGCTATGCGTATCCTGTTGACCAATGATGATGGCGTGCATGCCCCGGGCCTCAAGGTGTTGGAGGCGATCGCGCGGACATTGTCCGACGATATCTGGATCGTCGCGCCGAGCGAGGAGCAGTCGGGTGCGGGGCATAGCCTGACGCTGACCCGGCCGCTGCGCATCCGCAAACATGGCGAACAGCATTATAGCGTCACCGGCACCCCGACCGATGCGGTGATGATGGCGGTGGGGCATCTGATGAAGGACGCCAAGCCGGACCTGATCCTGTCGGGCGTCAATCGCGGGGCCAATCTGGCCGAGGACGTGACCTATTCGGGCACGGTCGCCGCCGCGATGGAGGGGACGATTTCGGGCATAAGGTCCATCGCGCTGAGCCAGGTCTATGCCCGATCGGGGATGGGCGACGATGTGCCCTTCGCCGCGGCGGAAGCCTGGGGCGAGAAGGTGCTGCGCCCGCTGATCGCGCTGCCCGTGACGCCGCGCATGTTGTTCAACGTCAATTTGACCCCGACGCGGTCAAGGGCATTCGCGTGGTGCGGCAGGGCTTTCATGATGTCGATCGCACCAAGATCGTCGAGGGCACCGACCCGCGCGGCTATCGCTACTACTGGTTCTCGCTGGGCAGCAGCGATGCGGTGCCCGAAGGCAGCGACCTGGCGGCGATAGCGGAGGGCTATATCACGGTCACGCCGTTGCACTATGACCTGACGCAGGACAGCGCCATGGCGGTAACGGCAGCAGCGTTCCCCGCCTGACCAGACAGGGGGTGGCAAGTCGGCGGCAATGCGATAGACAGGCGCTGATGTTGCGTCCGCACCTCCCGCTTGGCCTTGTTCTTGGCACGCTGCTGCTCAGCGGGTGCATCCCGACCGAGAGCGCCCGCACGCGCGGCGACACGCCGCCGCCGCGTTTGGACGCCGATGCGTCGACCGTGGAATTGGTCGAACAGGAACCGGTATGGACCGCGCAGCAAGTGGTGGCCGATGCGCAGACGGTCGCGGCATCGCGCTATGTCGTGCAGCCGGGCGATACGCTGCTGGGCATCGGCAACCGCACCGGCGTAGGATCGGACATGATCGCGCTGGCCAATGGCCTTGCCCCACCCTTCCTGCTGCGCGCCGGGCAAGCCTTGTCCATCCCCGGCGGCCGCTATCATCAGGTGGCCGAGGGCGAGACCGGGATCGCGATCGCCGCCGCCTATGGCGTGCCCTGGAGTGAGATCGTGACGGTGAACCGGCTGGAGGAACCCTATACGCTGCGGCGCGGACGCCGTCTGCTGCTGCCCGGCAATACGCCGGTGCGCGCGCCCGACCTGGAACAGCGCGCCGCCGCCTTTCGCATCGACATCGATGATGTGCTGACCGGCGGCCAGCCTGCGGCGGCGGAGAATGCGCCGGTGGCGGTGGCGTCCGCCGCGCCCCGGCCGCTGCCGAGCAATGTGCCGATCGCCCAGCCGAGCCGCCTGACCGGCAATTTCGCCTGGCCGGTCAAGGGCAGCATCGTCTCGCGCTTCGGCCCTGGTGCCAGTGGCGCCAAGAATAATGGCATCGACATCGGCGTGTCCGAAGGCACCCCGATCAAGGCGAGCGCCGATGGCGTGATCGCCTATGCCGGGGACAAGGTGGCGGTGTTCGGCGGGCTGGTGCTGATCAACCATGGCAGCAGCTGGGTCAGTGCCTATGGCCATGCCAGCCGCGTCGATGTGGTGCGCGGGCAGAAGGTGACGCGGGGCCAGGTCATCGGCCTGACCGGCGACACCGGCTATGCCAGCCAGCCCAAGCTGCATTTCGAACTGCGCAAGGACCGGGTGCCGGTCAACCCCGTCACCCAGTTGCCGCCGCTATGAACGTCAAGCCACGCGCCACCTCCCCCAGCACCGAGGGGTTCCTGCGTCGGCGTTCGTCGATGCCGATGTGGGTCGACATCACCTGGCGCGTCGGGCTGGTGTTCGGGCTCATCACGCTGGTGCTGGGGCTGCACTGGATCGGCCGCGATGGGTTGAAGGACAATCTCGACGATCATATCAGCTTCATCGACGTGCTGTATTTCACGACTGTCACCGTGACGACCGTGGGCTATGGCGACATCGTCCCGGTCACGCCCGAAGCGCGGCTGTTCGAAGCCTTGTTCGTTACACCGATCCGACTGTTCGTCTGGCTCATCTTTCTGGGCACGGCCTATAATCTCTTCCTCCGCAATATCCTCTACAGGTGGCGCATGGCACGTATTCAGGCCGATCTGCACAATCATATCGTCGTTACCGGTTTTGGCACCAGTGGCCAGGAAGCGGTGCGCGAATTGCTGGCGCGCGGCACCAACCCGCGCGAGATCGTGGTGATCGATGGCAGCGACAAGGCGCTGGAACTGGCCGAGTCGAAAGGCTGCAATGTGTTGTGCGGCGATTCGACCCGCGACAGCGTGTTGAAGGATGTGGCGATCCACCGGGCGCGCAGCATGATCGTGTCGGCCGGGCGCGACGATACCTCGATCCTCATCACGCTGACCGCGCGGCATCTGGCCCCGCGCATTCCGATCAGCATCGTGGTGCGCAACGAAGATAATGAATTGCCCGCGCGGCAAGCCGGCGCGACCACTGTCATCAACCCGGTCAGCTTTGCCGGACTGTTGATGGCGGGCAGCACCAGCGGGAAGCATATTGCCGATTATATGGCCGATCTGGCGGCATCGGGCGGGCGCGTGCGGCTGAACGAGCGGTTGGTTCTGCCCGATGAAATCGGCAAGCCGCTCTCCGCCGTCACCACCGGCCTTGGCGTGCGTGTCTATCGCGACGAGCGGCCGATCGGCTTTTGGGAAGCAGGCGCGCAGGCGCTTCAGACCGGCGATACCATTATCGAAATCGCCGAGGGCGATGGCCAGGACCGGTCGTAACCCGGCACGCTGACGGCGGCGCGTGACATTGCGCGCACAAATCCCTATGTGCGCGACCATCATGGCAACCAAATTTCCTGACGCGCCGAAGATCGGCATGGTTTCGCTCGGCTGTCCCAAAAACCTGGTGGACTCCGAACGCATCCTCACCAAGCTGCGGTCGGACGGCTATCAGATGTCCGCCGATTATGCCGGGGCCGACGTCGTGCTGGTCAACACCTGCGGCTTTCTCGATTCGGCGAAGGAAGAATCGCTGGAGGCGATCGGCGAGGCGATGGCCGAAAATGGCCGCGTCATCGTCACGGGATGCATGGGCGACGAAGCGGACTTGATCCGCGCGAAATTCCCGCAAGTGCTGGCCGTCACCGGCGCGCATCAATATGAGCAGGTGGTCAATGCGGTGCATGATGCATCGCCGCCGATCCCCAACGCCTTTGTCGACCTGGTCCCCGAAGGTGGCCTCAAACTGACGCCGCGCCATTACAGCTATTTGAAGATTTCCGAAGGCTGCAACCATCGCTGCTCCTTCTGCATCATCCCCTCGATCCGGGGCGATCTGGTATCGCGGCGCATCGACGCGGTGCTGCGCGAGGCGGAAAAGCTGGTGTCGGCGGGGACGAAGGAATTGCTGGTCATCAGCCAGGATACGTCGGCCTATGGCGTCGATACAAGGCATGAGCCGCGCCAGTGGAAGGGCCGCGAGGTGCGCGCACACATGACCGACATGGCGCGCGAACTCGGCCAGTTGCGGGACGCGGACGGCAACGCCCCCTGGGTGCG
Source organism: Sphingobium sp. Ant17 (assembly GCF_000588875.1). Classification (GTDB taxonomy): domain Bacteria; phylum Pseudomonadota; class Alphaproteobacteria; order Sphingomonadales; family Sphingomonadaceae; genus Sphingobium. The sequence continues at coordinate 28,085 of NZ_JEMV01000017.1, read as the reverse complement.
GCTGCACTATGTCTATCCCTATCCCCATGTCGATCAGGTCATTCCGCTGATGGCGCAAGGGCTGCTGACGCCTTATCTCGATATCCCGTTCCAGCATGCATCGCCGTCGGTGCTGAAAGCGATGAAGCGCCCCGCCAATGAAGCCAAGGTGCTGGATCGCATCCATAAATGGCGCGCGATCTGCCCCGACATCACGATCCGGTCGAGCTTCGTCGTGGGCTTCCCCGGCGAGACGGAGGCGGATTTCCAATATCTGCTCGACTGGCTTGATGAGGCGCAGCTGGACCGTGTCGGCGCGTTCCGCTTCGAACCGGTCGAAGGGGCTGCGGCCAACGCCCTGCCCGGCGCGGTGCCCGAAGCGGTCAAGGAAGAACGCTATCAGCGGATCATGCAAAGACCGCCGCGATCAGCGCCGCCAAGCTGGCGGCGAAGGTCGGGCGCGTGCTGCCGGTGATAATTGACGAAGTCGGCGAGCCGGACGAGGAGGATGGCAGCATCGGTGCCACCGCGCGGTCACAGGCCGATGCGCCGGAAATCGACGGCAATGTGTTTTTGCGCGATGTCGGCGAAGGGCGGAAGGCGGGCGATATTTTCGGCGTGCTGATCGAGGATGCCGATGAGCATGATCTTTATGGCGTGCCGGTTTAGTTCAGGAATGCCCGTCATCCCGGCGAAAGCCGGGATCCCGCTTCTTTTATGGTGCTAGAAAAAAGATAGGGAGATCCCAGCTTTCGCTGGGATGACGGGGTTTACTCTACCGCCACGAACGCATCGCGATAGTCGGGTTTGATCGCATCGCGCATCGCCGCGTCCACCGGCAGCGCGACTTCATAGCTGCCCTCGGCATAGGGTCCGGCGCTATAGGGGCCGACGACCACGGTCAGACCGTCGATCAGTTTCCCATCCTTCGATGTCGGCACCAGCACCTGTTCCATCGGGTCGATACATTGGGTGAAGTCATCGTCACCGCGCACGACAGGTTCGCCCCGTTTTTCGGCGCGTTGCTGGTCGAGTATGGCGCAGAAACGGTCGCGGATCGCGGTGGAGAAGGCAGCGGGTGCCGTCATCAGCGCCTTGACGCTGGTTTCGCGGCTGCGCGCCTTGTCCCATAGCACCACGTCATAGGCGCTCATGCCATGCGCGCCGCCTGTATAGACATAGGTTTGCGACTGGAGCGCGAGGAAGCGGGGCGTGTCGGCCGTAACGCTCCAACTTGTTTCCAGGCTGTGCGGGCGGAAGGGATAGCCGGACTGTTTCGCGCTGGCGCTGTCTTCCTTCGCCATTTTCAGCGCATCGGCCTTGGTCGCGGCCATCTCACGCGCGAACTTGTCGACCAACGCGGGGACGGCGGCGGCCTCCGCCGGATAAGCGTAGGCGAATTCGAGGCCGCCCGCCGTTTCCTTGACCGCAAAGGGCTTGGAGGGCGGCGCGGGCGGCGGTGTGCCCGCCATGCGATCGGCATAGCGGGCGGCGGCTTCATTTTCGGCCGCATTGCCCTCGACCGTGTCGGATGACGGGGCACAGGCTGCGACCAGCAGCGCAGCGGCCAGGCCGCCTATCGCATAGGCCTGCCGCATCAATGCGCCTGCGCCATGCGGCATCGTTCGCCGACCGCCTTGCGCGCATATTCGCTATCGAGCGCCTGCGCGGCGTTCGGCCAGCCTTCCGCGATCAGCGCCTGTTCGACGGCGCGAATGGTGTCGAATTTCCCGGTTTCCGCGAGCGTATAGGCGCGCGCGCGAAGGGCCTGAAGGCCGCGGTCGTCTGCATGAAGCATCGTCACTCTCCTTTGGCTATGGTTATGCGCCAAAGGCTAGGCCCACGCGCGCGATAGTGCAAAGGAAGAAAGGGCCGGACGTGCGGGGCGGGCGATGAATGTTTCGCCTTCCCTTGACGCGCGCCTTTCCCTTACATGCCTGCCATGACCGATTTTGCCGATTGCATCAAAGCCGACACTGGCCAGCCTGCCCATATCATCCACCTGGTCGAGGCCAAGGCGCTGGACGCTTGGCTCGCGACCCGCCCGGACCAGACCCGCGCGCTGCTGGCGGCACAGAAATTCCGGGCCAAGCCGCATGAGACGGCGATCCTGCCAGCCGAGCGCGAGGGCGACTGGATGGTCGTTGCCGGGGTAGCGGATAAGGGGGCGCTTGGCCCCTGGTGCCTGGCGCGCCTGGCCGAGACGCTGCCCGAAGGGCGCTATCGCCTGGCCGAGGGATCGCCCGGTGCGGCGATGCTAGGCTGGCTGCTGGCGCAGCATCGGTTCGACCGCTACCGCCGCGAGGATAATGTGGTGGGGTCGCGCCAGTTGCTGACCAGCGACGTCGCGCGGATCGCGCCGGCGATCGATCTGGCGCGGGCGGTCGCGCTGGTGCGGGATCTGGTGAACACGCCCGCCGCCGATATGGGGCCGGCCGAACTGGAAGCGGCAACCGAAACCGTCGCCAAACCCTTTGGCGCGACGGTCGTGGTCACGCGCGGCGATGCTCTGGCGCAGGGCTATCCGATGATCCACGCGGTCGGGCGGGCCGCCGACCGGCACTTCGCCCCGCGCCTCATCGAACTCAACTGGGGCGATCCGGCTGCGCCGCGCATCGCCATCGTCGGCAAGGGCATCAGCTTCGACAGCGGTGGGCTGGACATCAAGCCGTCGTCGGGCATGCGCCTGATGAAGAAGGATATGGGCGGCGCGGCGCATGCGCTGGCGCTGGCGCAGCTTATCATGGCGGCGCGGCTGCCGGTGCGGCTGCACCTGCTGATCCCGGCGGCAGAAAATGCGATCAGCGGCAACGCCTTCCGCCCCGGCGACATATTGCGCAGCCGCAAGGGGCTGACGGTCGAGATCGGCAATACCGATGCCGAAGGGCGGCTGGTGCTGGGCGACGCGCTGGCCCGCGCGGCGGAGGAGAAGCCGGAACTGATCGTCGATTTCGCGACGCTGACCGGCGCGGCGCGAGTCGCGGTCGGGCCGGACCTGCCTGCCCTGTTCGCCAATGACGACGGACTGGCGACCGATCTGGCCCAGGCCGGGACGGATGTGGACGATCCGACCTGGCGGCTGCCTTTGTGGGAGGCTATGCCGATATGCTCAAGTCCGACATCGCCGACATCAACAATGCGGGCGAAGGCGGATTTGCCGGCGCGATCACCGCTGCTTTGTTCCTGCAGCGTTTCGTGCCCGACGATACGCCATGGCTGCATCTCGATACCTTCGCCTGGCGGCCATCGGCCAAGCCCGGCCGCCCGAAAGGCGGCGAAGCGCTGGGGATGCGCGCGGTGTTCCGCCTGCTGCAGCAGCGTTACTGGCCGGATACGTAAAGCGTCACATTCCGCCTGGACGTTACGCAACCGGATTGGGCATCATGCGTTAAGCCCGCATGAACGTCCTCACAGCACAAGATCAGGTTGCCGCCATTGAACGCCCCGGGGTTCAGCCGCTTCGCCACTGGATGCGGACGCTGGTGGATTATGTCCGGTCGGGGAAACCCGACCTCACCAACCGTCAGATGGCGTTGATGATGACCGTCTATATCGGGGCCGGGCCGCATACGGTGCGCGGTCTTGCGGAAGCGCTGCACGTGTCCAAGCCCGTCATTACCCGCGCACTGAACAAATTATCGGCGCTGGGTTATCTCCGTCGCGAGCGCGATGTGGCCGATCGGCGCAATATTTTCATCACCCGGACCCCCAAAGGGGCGGAATTCCTTGACGCCTTTCATCATTTCATCGCAGGAACCGCGCGCGATGATAGGCACGACAACAGCAAAGCGGAACGCACCGCCTGAAAGAAGCCGGTTCAAGCTGGACGGCCGTTCGGTCGCGCTTGACCGCCGTATTCATGCCGCCCGGGGCGACCTGGCCGACCTGGCGCTGGCGGGCATTTTGTTTTCCGCCCATTATGCGCGCGCGGTCCCCTTGACTTGCGTCATGCCTGGCACGCCGATCCTGTCGGCTCCCTCCCCCGGTGCCGAAGCCGTCACCGAACTTTTGCGTGGCGAAACCTTCCATGCGCTTGACGTGATGACGGACTGGGCCTGGGGCTTTTGCGGCCATGACGGCTATGTCGGCTATATCCGCCGCGAGGCGCTGGACGTCGCCGAAACGGCGAGCCACCGCATCGTGGCGCAGACAGCGCCCCTGTTTCGCAAGCCCGATATCAAGTCGCAAGTGTTGGACTATTGGCCCATGGGCGCGCTGTTTACCGGGGAGGTCGAGGGCGCGTTTCTCAGCTGCGCCGAAGGCTATATCCACGTCCGCCACGCCGCACCGATCAGCGACCCGGCCACCGATTGGGTTGCGATCGCCGAACGCTACCTGGGCCAGCCCTATGTGTGGGGCGGGCGCGGGCATCGCGGGATCGACTGTTCGGGCCTGGTGCAGGTCGCGCTTGGCCAGTGCGGCATGGCGGTGCCGCGCGACACCGACCTGCAATGCGAAGGCATCGGCCTGCCGATCGAGAGCGACGCGGCGCTGCGCCGAGGCGACCTGATTTTCTTTCCGGGCCATGTCGGCATCATGACCGATGGCAAGACGTTGCTGCACGCCAACGCGCATTGGATGGCGGTGGTCAAGGAGCCGCTGGCCGATGTCGTCGCGCGTCTGGCCGACGACCATGCCCAACCCATCATCGCACGGCGGAGGATCGGCGCATGAGCCATACTATCTTTATCGACGGCGGCGTCGGCACGACCGGCATCGAAATCGGCGACCGGCTGGCGGGCCGCCCCGAATTGTCGCTCATCACGCTGGATGAGAAGGACCGCAAGGATGCGGCGGCGCGGCGCGATGCGCTGAACGCGGCCGATATCGTGATCCTGTGCCTGCCCGACGATGCGGCGCGCGAGGCCGTAGCCTTGATCGACAATGATCATACGCGGGTGATCGACGCATCGACGGCGCATCGCGTGGCGGATGGGTGGACCTATGGTTTCCCCGAACTGGAGCCGGGCCATCGCGAAAAGCTCGCGGCTTCGCGCTTCGTGGCCAACCCCGGCTGCTGGCCGACCGGCTTTCTGGCGCTCATTCGGCCGCTGACGCTTGCGGGACTGGTGCCTGCCGACTGGCCAGTGACCGTGTCGGGCGCATCGGGCTATTCGGGCGGCGGCAAGGCGATGATCGCCGAATATGAAGGGGCAGAGGGCGCACCGACGGCGTTCCGCGCCTATGGGCTTGGCCTTGGTCACAAACATGTGCCCGAAATGACCCGCTATTCCGGGCTGGTCCATCCCCCCCTGTTCGCACCGGCCGTCGCCAACGGCTATCGCGGCATGGTGGTGGAAGTGCCGCTGCAACTACGCGCCATGCCGGGTGCGCCGTCGCTGGAGGACGTGCATGCGGCTCTGGCGGACGCCTATGCCGGGTCGCCGCTGGTCAGCGTCGCGCCCTTGAGCGAAAGCGCCGCGATGGGACAGGTCGAACTGGAACATGTCGGCGCGACCGACCGGTTGGCGCTGTTCGTGTTCGGCCATGCCGACAGCGGTCAGGCGCGGCTGGTGGCGGCGCTCGACAATCTGGGCAAGGGCGCGGCCGGGGCGGCGGTGCAAAATCTCAACATTCTAGCGGGCCTGCCCGAAACGGCGGGCTTGCGGCTCTAAGGCCGCCGGTCAATGAATGGTGCCGAGCGGCCGGTCATGGGCCAGCAGGACGATCAACCGCTCGATCTGACGCCAGTGGCAAAAATGGATATGATTGCCAAGGTCGAGGCTGCGGTCGGCACGGGCGGCGGCTTCATAGCCCGCATCGGCACCGAATATCGCCATCAGCTCGGTCGCATCCTCATAGCTCTTTCGACCCGAAAGATATGGTAGCTGCATTGGGACCCCCGATATTATTGTAATAGGATATTGGGGCAAGTCTTTCAATTGCCGTGCCATTTCCTCGCTTTGGCTCTGATGGCGGGCCAACATCGTGAACGGGGCGTTAGCCAAGTCCCATTGCGGGACAGTGCGTCCTGCAATGGCACCGCCTGTCCCGAAACGACGCCCTTACGATCGTCGATCAAAGCCGCTGGCATTGGCCGCTGCGCCGTGGCAAGGGCAATCCATGACGAACCGCAAGAAAGACCCCACCGGCGCGGGCGCCATCATCGCCTTCCTGATCCTGGGCGGCGCGATCACGGGCGGATTGATGGGACAGCCCAGCATCGGCCTGCTGTCTGGGCTGGCGCTCGGTATCCTGATCGCCGTGCTGCTATGGCTGCGTGAACGCGACAAATAAGCCCGCCCGTCCGCCTTGCCCGGCGCGGCGCGGCGACATAAATGGGATGGCATGAACAAGCATCTGATCGCCCTCCCCCTCATCGCCGTGGCCGTCACCGGCGGCGCGTTCCTGTATCTCGCGCAGGGGGACACGTCGCAATTGCCGCCTGGCGCGGATACGGGGCGCGAACCGACCATCACCAGGCCACGCAGCGAGATGATCCCGACGATCAATATCGCCGAGGTCAAGCCATGGACCGGCGGGGAACAGCCAGTTGCGGCACAGGGTCTAAGCGTGGCGCGCTTTGCCGATGGTCTCGCCCATCCCCGCGCCATGCTGCGCCTGCCCAATGGCGACATATTGGTGGCGGAAACCAACAGCCCGCCCCGGCCCAAGGACGGGATCGTCCAGCGCGTGATGAACTATCTGATGGCGAAGGCTGGCGCGGGCGATCCATCGGCCAATCGCATCACCCTGCTGCGCGATGCCGATGGCGATGGCCGCGCCGAAACGAAGACGCCGTTTCTCAGCGGTCTCAATTCGCCCTATGGCATGGCGCTGGTCGGCGACACGCTCTACGTCGCCAACACCGACGCGCTGATGGCCTTTCCCTATAAGCCGGGCGACCTGAAAATCAGCGTGGCGGGGCGCAAGATCCTGAACCTGCCCGCCCAGGCCCCCAATATGCATTGGACCCGCAGCCTGGCGGCTGGCCCCGATGGGCTGCTGTATGTCGGTGTCGGGTCCAACAGCAATATCGGCGAAAACGGGATGGAGACCGAGACCAACCGCGCGTCCGTGCTGGAGGTCAATCCCAAGGATGGCAGCTATCGCATCTTCGCGTCGGGCCTGCGCAATCCCGTGGGCCTCGCCTTCGAGCCCACCAGCGGCGCGCTGTGGGGCGTGGTCAATGAGCGCGACATGCTGGGCGCCGATCTCGTCCCCGACTATCTGACGCGGGTGGAATTTGGCGGCTTTTATGGCTGGCCGTGGAATTATTGGGGCGGTTATGAGGATCGCCGGGTCCAGCCGCAGCGGCCGGAGCTGCGCGAATATACCAAGCGTCCCGATTATGCGCTGGGCAATCATGTTGCGCCGCTGGGGCTGACCTTCGCCGACACGGTAACGCTGGGCGCGCCCTACACCGATGGCGCGTTCGTTGGCCTGCACGGCAGTTGGAACCGCAAGCCGGCGGCAGGCTATAAGGTCGTGTTCGTGGGCTTTGCCGATGGCGAGGCCGGCAAGGCCAAGCCGGTCGATGTGTTGACGGGCTTTCTCGACGCCGATGGCAATGCGCGCGGCCGCCCGGTCGATGTGACTGCGGACGCCAAGGGCGCGCTGCTGGTCAGCGACGATGTCGGCGGCGTGGTGTGGCGAGTGGTGAAGGCGAACTGACGCCTTCAGACCGTCAGCCCGTGCCGCCCCGCCAGTTCGACCACATATTGCCAGGCGACGCGGCCTGACCGGCTGCCGCGCTGGGTCGACCATTGGATCGCTTCCAGCGGGTCGAAGGCCACGCCCAGCTTGGCCGCATAACCGCGCACGATCGCGACATAGGCATCCTGGTCGAGCGCGTGGAAGCCAAGGCTGAGCCCGAAACGGTCGGACAGCGCCATCCGGTCGTCCACCACGTCGCGCGGATTGATCGGGTCATCCTGTTCCGACAGGTGCCGGGGGACGATGTGGCGGCGGTTGGAGGTGACATAGAGGCGGACATGGGCAGGCCGCGCCGCCGTGCCGCCTTGAAGAAGCGAACGCAGGGTCCGGGCATCACCCACGCCCTCGTCGAAGCCGAGATCATCGAGGAACAGGATGAAGGGCCGGTCGGTCTCACGCAGCCGTGAAAAGAGCGCAGGAAGCGTGGCCAGCGCATCGGTCGCGCATTGCAGCAGGGCGATGCCCTGCCCTTCTTTTTGCAGTTCGCCCACGACCGACGCCACCACGGCCGACTTGCCCGTGCCCCGTGCGCCCCAGAGCAGGGCGTCATGCGCGGCATGGCCAGCCGCCAGGCGGCGGCTATTTTCCAGCAAGGCGCTTTTTTGCGCGTCGATGCCGGTCAGCAGGGCATAATCGACCGGGGCGAAGGCCTCAACCGCCTGGATGGCATGGCCGTCCCACATATAGGCCGGATATGCGGAGAGATCAGCGGACGCCTGGCGGGCGGCGCAAGCCGGTCGAGCGCGTCGGCAATGCGGGTCAGGAGAGCATCATTCATGTCGCGGGCTTAATCAGCGATCGTCGGCACGGCAAGCGCGCACGCCAATGTCATTCTCCTGTCGCAATGGACTTTTACCCGGAGTGTCATGGGTCTATATCGCGGGGACCGTGACCATCGCCAATCCAGCCTATTCGACCAAATCCTGCCGCTATGGCGCCGAGGCGCTGCGCGAGGCGGCGCTATTGATCCGTGCGGGGGAACCCGTGGCGGTCCCCACCGAGACGGTCTATGGCCTGGCCGCCGATGCCACCGACAGCAATGCCGTCGCGGCGATCTACAGCGCCAAGGGCCGACCTAGCTTCAACCCCTTGATCGTCCATGTTTCCGACCGTGTGATGGCCGAGCGGCTGGCGGACTTCTCCCCGGTCGCCATGCGCCTTGCCGATCGCTTCTGGCCTGGGCCTTTGACTTTGGTGTTGCCGGTACGCGCGGATAGCGGGCTGTCGCCGCTGGTGATGGCGGGCCTGCCCACCGTCGCGCTGCGCCTGCCCGCGCATCCCGCGATGCGCGCGCTGATCCGCGAAAGCGGGCGGCCGCTCGCGGCGCCCTCGGCCAATCGCAGCGGATCGATCAGCCCAACGCGCGCCGAACATGTGCTGGCCAGCCTGAATGGCAAGGTGCGGATGATATTGGACGAAGGGCCGACCAGCGAAGGCGTGGAATCGACCATCGCCGCGCCGGATATCGACCAGGTGCGTCTGCTGCGGCCCGGCCCGGTGACGGCCAAGATGCTGGAAGAGGCAAGCGGGCTTCCCGTTGTCATCGGCGATGGCGCGCACAAGATCGAAGCGCCCGGCCAGCTGGAGAGCCATTATGCGCCGTCCAAGCCGGTGCGGCTCAATGCGATGCGGGCCGAAAAGGATGAATATCTGATCGGCTTCGGCCTGATGCCCTGCCACATCAACCTGAGCCCCGACGCCAATGTGCGGGAGGCCGCCGCGAGCCTGTTCGCGGCGCTGCACATCGCCGACGCTGCTGCGGCGGGGAAGATCGCGGTCGCGCCCATCCCGATGGAGGGCATCGGCGCGGCGATCAACGACAGGTTGAAACGCGCGGCGGCTTGAGCCACCGCAAGATCAGCCTGTTAGCCGCAATTATCGTATCCTGCCTCGCGGCATTGCTTGCGCCGTTCCTTGTCGGCCTTCTTGCGCGCCTTGCCCTCGCGCGCTTCCTGTTCGCGCATCTTGCGGCCGTAGTTGCGATCCGACTCGTCCTGGCTCGTGGTTGCCCAGTCCGCGGCTTGCGCGCCAGCGCGCACGGGCAGGGTCACGACATCCAGAGCGGCCTTCGCCACACAGCCAGGAAGCATGACCAGCATCAGCGGTGCGGCGATCCCTATTAGCTTCGTCATCTTTCAGCCCCCGATTTGGTTCACCGCCGATATGGCGTGGCGGACAGTAGCGCCAAGCCAGGGACGAAGCAAAGGGCGATGAACCGTCGCGGGCCGATCAGGCGTCGATGCGCGCGGCAAAGCCCTTGCGCAATTTGGCGAGCTTGGGCGGGATCACCGCCACGCAATAGGGATTGCTCTCACCGACCCGCTCCCAATATTTCTGGTGATAATCCTCCGCCGGATACCAGGGGCCATCCTCTTCGATCGTGGTGACGATCGGGTCGGTCTGGTCTCCCTGCGCCCGTTCGATCGCGGCGCGCGCCTGTTCCGTCTGCTCCGGCGAATGGGGGAAGATGGCGGAGCGATATTGGGTGCCGACATCATTGCCCTGCCGGTTCAGCGTCGTCGGATTATGCGTCGCAAAGAAGATGTCCAGCAGGTCGGCATAGCTGATGACAGAGGGGTCGAAGCTGATGCGGATCGCTTCGGCATGACCCGTCGAGCCCGAACAAACCTGTTCGTAGGTCGGATAAGCGGGCGCGCCGCCGATATAGCCACTCTCGACGCTGCTGACGCCCTTGAGGTTCTGATACACCGCCTCGGTACACCAGAAGCATCCACCGGCCAGCGTTGCAATTTCCTGCGTCATATCATCATTCCTATCCATGTTCGATGCATAGATAGGAAGGGTCAGGCCAGGCTTCCAGTCGCCAGTTCCGCCGCCCGCGCCCGTTCTTCGGCGACCAGTTCCTTGCGCGACAATTTGCCCACCAGCGTCTTGGGCAGGGTCAACCGCACCTCGACCGCCTTTACCCGTTCATGCTTGCCCAATTGCGGGTTGAGCCAAGCCTTGAGCCCGTCATCATCGATATCGAACCCGTCATTGAGGGTGACGAAGGCCTTGGGCTGTTCGCCGCGATAATGGTCTGGCACGCCGATCACCAGCGCCTCCTTGACCGCGGGATGGTGGTAGAGGACCGATTCCACCTGGCTGGGGAAGACCTTGAACCCGCCGACCGAGATCATGTCCTTTAACCGGTCAACGATGCGGACATAGCCATCTTCGTCAATCTCGCCGACATCGCCGGTGCGGATGAAGTCGCCCATGAACACTTCGGCGTCGGCATCGGGGCGGTTCCAATAGCCCTTCATCACCTGTGGTCCGGCGAATAGCAATTCGCCCGGCTCGCCCGGCGGCGGCGGTTTGGTCGGGTCTTCGCGATCCACGATCTTGACTCGCGTGCCGGGCACCGGCTGGCCGACCGTGCCGGTCTTGTTCAGCCCCTCATAGGGGTTGGTGCAGACGATCGGGCTGGTTTCGGTCAGGCCATAGCCTTCGATCAGCTTGGCCCCGGTTGCCTCCTCGAACCGTTGCCGCACTTCCAGCGGCAGCGGCGCGCCGCCCGAAATGCAGGCGCGCAGAGAGGAAAAGTCGATGTTGCGGATTGCCGGATGATCGAGCAGCGCCTGGAACATGGTCGGCACGCCGGGCAGCGAGGTCGCCTTGACCCTTTGTACGGCAGCCAGCACCTGCGCCGCGTCGAAGCGCGGCAGCATCACCATTTCGCCGCCGTTCAGCACTGTACGGTTCAGTGTACAGGTATTGGCGAACACGTGGAAGAAGGGCAGCACCGCGATGATGCGATCCGGCTCGTTGGCATGCGGATCGATCACCTGCGCCTGTCGCGCATTGGCGGTCAGATTCTGATGAGTCAGCATCGCGCCCTTGGGCGTGCCGGTGGTGCCGCCGGTATATTGCAGCAGCGCGACATCCTGCACAGGATCGATATCCGCGACCACGCAGGTCCCCGGATTGGCGATCAGCCGGTCGTAGCGCAGCACGCGCGGATCGTCGGGCAGCGCGGCGGTTTCCGCCGCCTTGAACCAGCGGAACAGCAGCGATTTGACCGGCGAGAGCATTTCGGCGACCGAACCGACCACCAGCTTTTCCAAGCTGCTATGGTCCAGCACGTTGAGCGCGGTCGGCAGCAATGCCTTGGCCGACAAGGTGAAGAGGATCTTGGTGCCGCTATCTTCGACCTGATGTTCCAGTTCTGCGGCGGTGTAGAGCGGGGAGAAGTTGACGACGATGGCCCCGGCCATCAGCGCGCCATAATAGGCCGCGACATAATGGGGGGTGTTGGGCAGATAGAGGCCGACCCGATCGCCCTTCTTCACCCCCATCGCCTGCAGGCCGCAGGCGATGCGTTTGATCTGGCCGAATATCTCACCATAGGTGAATTTGCGCGCCATGAAATCGATCATGACCGCATCGGGGTGGGCCAGCGCGCTGGTGGTGATCATCTCTCCCATCGATAATGGCGGGAAGGTCTGGTCCCACAAAGCGGGGTGGCGGTAATTCTCTCTCCAGAGCTTTTCTATATTCTCCATGCCCCAAAGTGTATGGCCATCGGCCGCTTTACGCAAGCGTCAAGCACAGCAAAAAGGGCCGCGCCGAAAGCCCGGCGCGGCCCTGAAACATGCTGCATTGCAACGACCTGCGAGGGTCGCCGCGTGACGCTACGGCATCACACCTCGCCCTTGTTGTTGCTGAACGGATCGATGATCGTCGCAACGCTCGAAATCAGGTCCGTCTCGCTCTTGAGCGCGTCTTCGGCGCGCTGCAAGGCGTCCTGCCGCTCACGCCGCAGCTCCTCGATCAGGGCTTCGCGGTCGCCATCCAGGCGCGAATCGGTCGGTGCTTCGATGCCCAGCTTCTTGGCGGCCTTGGCCACCAGAGCATCGAGTTCGCGCTGCGAACACAGGCCCAGCGTCACTGGATCCTTGGGCGTGATGTTGGAGATGTTCCAATGGGTGCGATCGCGGATCGCGGCGATGGTGGTGCGCGTCGTGCCGATCAGCTTGCCGATCGCGCCGTCCGAGATTTCGGGGTGGTTGCGCAGGATCCAGGCAATGCCATCGGGCTTGTCCTGGCGCTTGCTGACCGGGGTGTAGCGTGGCCCCTTGGTCCGGCGCACCGGCTCAGGCCCCTTGAGCATCTTCAAGCGATAGTCGGGGTTCTGCTCGCCCTTGTGGATTTCGTCCATCGTGATTTCATGGGCGCGAACGGGATCACGGCCGGTATATTTGATGCTGGCCGTGTCATCGGCGATCGCCTGCACTTCGAGGATGTGCAGCCCGCAAAATTCGGCGATCTGGTCGAAGCTCAGAGCGCTATTGTCGATCAGCCAACTGGCGGTCGCGTGGGGCATAAGAGGCTGGGACACGGGGCTTCTCCGGCACGTAAAAACGATAAGGGCCGCCCAAGCAGGGCGGCCGCGACCGTTGGCAGATAGTCCATCCCGCCCCGTTCGGCAAGGAAAAGCGTCAGGCGGCGCTGTCGATCAGCATCGGGTCGATGGCGTGCAGGCCGGACAGGAATTCCTGCGCGCTGCGTTCCCAGCTGAAACTGCGGCCATAGGCGGCGCAGGCGGCGCGATCGCACAACAGGGCCTGCGCGATGGCGGTGTCCAGATCCTCCGACAGCGCGCCGGTTTCGGGGGTGATGATGTCGATCGGCCCGGTGACGGGATAGCCCGCGACCGGGGTGCCGCAGGCCATCGCCTCGATCATCACCAGCCCGAAAGTGTCGGTGCGGCTGGGAAAGACGAACACATCGGCCCCCGCATAGGCCCCGGCGAGGTCTGCGCCGAACAGGGTGCCGAGGAAACGCGCCTGCGGATAGGCGCGTTCCAGGGCCGCGCGGGTGGGACCGTCGCCGACGACGACCTTCGTGCCGGGGTGATCGGTCGCCAGAAAGGCCTCGATATTCTTTTCCACCGCGACCCGGCCGACATAGAGCTGGATCGGACGGGCCAGGTCCGCGAACGCGGCGGGCGGCGGCGCGTCGGGCGTGAAGGCGGTCAGGTCCACGCCCCGACCCCAAGGACGCACATTGGCGACACCATGGGTGCGCAGTTGATCGCGCACCGACTTAGTCGAGACCAGCACTGCCTGGGCCGGGCCATGAAACCACCGGATATAGCGCCAGAACCAGGCCGCCGGCAGGCCGGTGCGCTGGGCGACATAATCGGGAAAATGGGTGTGATAGGCGGTGGTGAACGGTACGCCGCTGCGCAGGCACCAACGCCGCGCCGCGACACAGAGCGGCCCTTCGGTCGCCAGATGGACCGCGTCGGGCCGGAAGGTGGCGATCGCCTGCCCCACCACGGCCGGGCGGACCAGCGCCAGCCGGATTTCGGGATAGGTGGGACAGGGAATGGACCCGTAGAGATCGGGCGAGATCACCTTGATCTCATGCCCCATCCGTTCCAACTGGTTCTGGATCGTCTGAAGCGTGCGGACGACGCCATTGACCTGCGGCGACCAGGCATCGGTGACGATCGCTATCCGCATGGCGCTGGTCCCTTATGCCGCCATCCGCGACGATTGTTTCGCGGGTTCGGCGGCGGTGCGGGCGGCGATCTCATCGGCCCAATGCAGCACCTGCATCCGCCCGTCATCATGTTCGACCAGCGCGGTACAGCCTTCCACCCAGTCGCCGTCATTATAATATTCAATGCCGTCGATTTCGCGCATTTCGGCATTGTGGATATGGCCGCACACCACCCCGTCGACGTCGCGCGTCCCAGCTTCATGCGCCACCACTTCTTCGAAGCGGGAGATGAAGGACACGGCATTCTTGACCTTGTGCTTGGCCATTTTGCTGAGCGACCAATAGGGCAGGCCCATACGCTGGCGCACCGCGTTCACGACGACATTGAGGCGCATCAATGTCGTATAGGCCGCGTCGCCGACGAAGGCGAGCCAGCGATGCGCCAGCATGATCGTGTCGAACTCGTCGCCATGCAGCACCAGCAGCTTGCGTCCGTCGGCGGTCGTGTGGATCGCCTTGCGCCGGATTTCCACGCCGCCAAAGTTCATGCCGGTGAACTGGCGGAACATTTCGTCGTGATTGCCGGGGATGTACACCACCCGCGTGCCGCGCTTGGCGCGCTTCATCAGCCGCCACACCACGTCATTGTGGGTCTGGGGCCAGTAGAAGCGGCGCTTCAGCCGCCAGCCATCGATGATGTCGCCGACCAGATAGATGGTGTCGCTGTCGACGCTGTCGAGGAAATCGATCAGCATCTTGGCGTTGCAGCCGCGCGTGCCCAAGTGAATGTCGGAAATCCAGATGGTGCGAAAGCGGCGACGCTGCCCTTCCCGCTCCGGGATGTGGAACGGGGTGTCGGAACCCTGTTCCATCTCACCCAGAAAGGGCAAGCGCGTAATGGCGTTCATGATACGATCCCCAAAGACGTGTATCCTTGGGACCGAGTCCTTAGCGCGCCATTGTTACAAGTCCGCACCGAATATGACGGAAATGCTACGGTTTGCGGGTATCCAGCGCGGGATGCCAGGTAACTTTGCTACCCCAACGCCGAGCGAAATCTGCCGCATGACTTCGCATTTCGGACGTCGCATTCAATAGGAAGAAAGCACGCGCCGTTCCGACTGCTGCCCTCAGAGCATCCACGCGAAAACCTAACTCTGCGAGACGAGTGCCCCAGTGAGCCAGCTCTAAGATGTTGCCGCCAGCCATGCGCGTATGATGATGATAAACGATGATAGTACGGCCTTCACGTTGCAGTGACTTCAACTCGCTAAGTGCAACACTTTTGCCTGCTTTTCTTGCACCAGCGCTGTAGTTCGCAGTTTCCAATCCATTGTCAGGATCGAGAAAAAGCAAATCGCAATCACGCACTGCGTTAAGGGCTTTATCGAACCAAGCCGATCGAGAAGCACGGCGATCAGAGGTGCTGCCCTCTATTGGAATGACATCGTTAAAATAAACGGCGTCTTCAAATAGGCCCGATTGCTCCAGCGATTCAACGTTCCGATTTCCGCTTTCCACGATTGACCGTAAATGATCAAAAAGGATTGGGTCGAGAGATCGCCATAAATGCGGCCTATCCAGATATGTCACATGCTTGCCGTCAGCATTGTGCGCTTCATCGGGATAGAGCCACCACAACACACCCAAGCGACAACTAGGGGCCAAATGCCTCAATATTGAAAGTTTTACGAAGTCACCGATGTCTGCGGCATAACGGTTTTGCATCGTTCAGCCCCTCACACCACCAGCACGATCTTTCCGAAATGGTCGCCTGCATCCATCCGCGCATGGGCTTTGGCGGCGTCCGCCAGGGCGAAGCGTTGGTCCATGGCCGGACGCAGCTTGCCTTCGTCGACGAAGGGCCAGACGTTGCGGACCAGTTCGTCGGCGACGAGGCTTTTGAAGCCCACCGATCGCGCCCGCAGCGTCGAGCCGGTGAGGGTCAGGCGCTTTTGCATGATCGAGGGGATGAAGATGCTCGCCTTCGCGCCGCCCAGCACGGCGATCGAGACATGGCGCCCATCTTCGGCCAGGCATTCGAGGTTGCGCGGCACATAGTCGCCGCCGACCATGTCCAGCACCGCCTGGCACCCCTGCCCGCCGGTGATGCGCTTGACCTCTTCGACATAATCCTGAGTGCGGTAGTTGATCGCATGATCCGCGCCCCAGCCCTTGGCCTGAGCGCATTTCTCGTCCGATCCGCAGGTCACGATGATCTTGACGTCGAACAGGTTGCACAGGCGGATCGCCATCGTGCCGATCCCGCTGGTGCCGCCATGGACCAGCACCGTGTCGCCGCCGACGGCATAGGCGCGCTCGAACAGGTTGGTCCAGACGGTAAAGAGCGTTTCGGGCAGCGCCGCCGCCTCCACCATGTCATAGTCCGCCGGAACCGGCAGGCATTGGCCCGCCGGCGCGACCGCATATTCGGCATAGCCGCCGCCCGTCAACAGCGCGCAGACGCGTTGCCCGACCAGCAGGTCCGACCCGCGCCCGGCAGCGACGATCGTGCCGGACACTTCGAGCCCCGGAATGTCCGACGCGCCCGGTGGCGGTGGATATTTGCCCTGCCGTTGCAGCACGTCGGGGCGGTTGACGCCTGCCGCCGCAACCTGGATCAACACATCCTCATCGCCAGGCACGGGCATGGGGCGGCGCTGGGCCACCAGGGCATCGGGACCACCCGGCGCGGCTATGCCGATCGCCATCATCTCCCTGGGCAATGTGCCCTTGGGCAATGTCTCAACGTCCGCCATGCATTCCCCCAAAACCCGACTATGCTGCGATGCGCCAAAATCGCGCAATCCCGCATAGGCCCTTATTGACACAGTGGCCAACAGGGTCAACATTGGCCTGCATGGACATGGACGACGACCTCCCCCGCAAGGGCGATGATCTTCTGGCCCGGCTTATCCAACAGGATCTGGCGCCCTTGTCCGTGGCCGAACTGGAAGCCCGCATAGCCGCCCTCGAAACGGAAATCGCGCGCACCCGGTCGAAAATGCAAAGCGCCGTTAACCATAAGGCAAGTGCCGAGGCGCTATTCAGACGATGACCCCCCGTCCAGCCCCAAGCGCCCCGATCAAGGGCAAATTCGGGCATGGGCAGTCTGGCAATTCCGGCGATCGGGCGCTGTGCCTTGATCCGCCGTCGAGCAATGCCGACATAGGGTTCACCATCACCCCTTATCGGGGTCAGGAGTAGAGTAAACATGCCTTCTTTCGCGCCCGCTTTGGAAACCACGCTGCACAACGCACTGACCCATGCGTCGGAGCGCAAGCATGAATATGCCACGTTGGAGCATCTGCTCCTGGCACTGATTGATGACGAACATGCGTCAAAGGTGATGCAGGCGTGCGGCGTGGAAGTCGGCGAGCTGGGCGACGCGGTCACCCAATATCTCGACACCGAACTCGACAGCCTCAAGGTCGAGGGGGCAAGCGACCCCTCCCCCACCAGCGGCTTCCAGCGCGTGGTCCAGCGCGCCATCCTCCATGTGCAATCCTCCGGCAAGGATGAAGTGACCGGGGCCAATGTCCTTGTCGCGCTCTTTTCCGAACGCGAAAGCTATGCCGTCTATTTCCTGCAACAGCAGGATATGAGCCGCCTCGATGCCGTGAGCTTCATCAGCCATGGCGTCGGCAAGGGCACGCCCGCGCCCGAGCGTCAGGAGACCAAGGGGGCAGCTGAGGAGGAAAAGAAGGTGCAGGACGGCAAGGGGAAGAAGGACAGCGCCCTCGATCAGTTCACCGTCAACCTCAATGAAAAAGCGGAACGCGGGAAGGTCGATCCGTTGATCGGTCGCGGGTCGGAGGTGGACCGGACGATCCAGATCCTGTGCCGCCGTTCGAAGAACAACCCGCTGTATGTCGGCGATCCCGGCGTCGGCAAGACCGCGATCGCCGAAGGGCTGGCCCGCAAGATCATCGAGGGCGAGGTGCCCGACGTGCTGAAGGAAGCGGTCATCTATTCGCTCGACATGGGCGCGCTGCTGGCGGGCACCCGCTATCGCGGCGATTTCGAGGAGCGGCTGAAGGCGGTCGTGACCGAGCTGGAAAAAATGCCGCATGCGGTGCTGTTCATCGATGAAATCCACACCGTCATCGGTGCCGGCGCGACGAGCGGCGGCGCGATGGATGCGAGCAACCTGTTGAAGCCTGCGCTGTCGGGCGGGACGATCCGCTGCATCGGGTCGACCACCTACAAGGAATTCCGCAACCATTTCGAGAAGGACCGGGCGCTGCTCCGGCGCTTCCAGAAGATCGACGTCAACGAACCGACGATCGAGGATACGATCAAGATCCTGGCGGGCCTGCGCTCCGCGTTCGAGGATCATCATCACGTCAAATATACCCCCGATGCGATCAAGGCGGCGGTGGAATTGTCGGCGCGCTACATCAACGACCGCAAGTTGCCGGACAAGGCGATCGACGTGATCGACGAAGTCGGCGCGATGCAGATGCTGGTGGTGCCGTCCAAGCGCAAGAAGACGATCACGCCCAAGGAGATCGAACAGGTCATCGCGACCATGGCGCGCATCCCGCCCAAGACCGTGTCGTCCGACGACAAGAGCGTGCTGGAAAGCCTGACCACCGATTTGAAGCGTGTGGTCTTCGGCCAGGACAAGGCGATCGAGACGCTGTCGTCGGCGATCAAGCTGTCGCGGGCGGGCCTGCGCGATCCCGACAAGCCGATCGGCAACTATCTCTTCTCCGGCCCCACCGGCGTCGGCAAGACGGAGGTGGCGCGGCAACTCGCCACGCTGCTCGGCATCCCGCTGCAGCGGTTCGACATGTCGGAATATATGGAACGCCATTCGGTCAGCCGTCTGATCGGTGCGCCTCCGGGCTATGTCGGCTATGATCAGGGTGGTTTGCTGACCGATGCCGTGGACCAGCAGCCGCATAGCGTCCTGCTGCTCGACGAAATCGAAAAGGCGCATCCCGACCTGTTCAACATCCTGTTGCAGGTGATGGATAATGGCCGCCTGACCGATCATCACGGCAAGACCGTCGATTTCCGCAACACCATCCTCATCATGACCACCAATGCCGGTGCGTCGGACATGGCGAAGGAAAGCATCGGCTTTGGCGAACTGACGCGTGAGGATGTGCAGGAGGATGCGGTGAAGAAGCTCTTCACGCCTGAATTCCGCAACCGCCTCGATGCGATCGTGCCCTTCGGCTATCTTCCGCCCGAAGTGGTCGCCCGCGTCATCGACAAGTTCGTGCTGCAACTCGAACTGCAACTGGCCGACCGCGACGTCCACATCACGCTGGATGAAGAGGCCAAGGCCTGGCTCACCAAGAAGGGCTATGACAAGCTCTATGGTGCCCGCCCGATGGGTCGCCTGATGCAGGAAAAGATCAAGCAGCCGCTGGCCGAGGAACTGTTGTTCGGCAAGCTCGTCCATGGCGGCGAAGTGCATGTCCATATGAAGGACGAGGTGCTTGCCTTCGAGATCACCCCGGCGGCCCCCAAAAAGGGCAAGAAGGGTGGCAAGGCCAAGGCGGCCGAAGGCACGAAATAACGGCGCTTAGCTGTGCGACGGAAAGGGCGGCCTGCGAGGGTCGCCCTTTTTCTTACGCCGTCCGCCACCGGCAATAGCCGGGTTTCACCATCATGATCGGCCTCCTATGAATCAGCCTGCCGCGTCCCCGCCTGAAGCGATCATATTGCTGCACGGCTTTGGTGGCCATCCGGTCCAGACTGCACTGCTGGCACGTCGTCTCCGTGGCGCTGGTTTTGTCGTGTGCAATATCGGCTATCCCTCGTGGCGTTGGCCGATCGATCGCATCGTTGAGCATATCCATGCGAGGATTGCGCCCTTCGCCAAGGCGCAAGCTGGCCCGATCCATTGCGTCGGCCACTCGATGGGCGGCCTTGTCCTACGCGCTTATCTGGCGCGCCATCGCCCGCCCAATCTTGGTCGCGTCGTGATGTTAGGGACACCCAATGGCGGCAGCGAAATGGCCGATCTCCTCTATCGCCTGCGCCTTCATGGTCCGATCCTCCACCGCGCAGGAGAGGCGCTGCGCACCCGGCGGCAGGCCGCCGTCGAACAGGCCTTTGGCACGGTCGATTATCCTTTGGGTATCATTGCCGGTGACAGGCCGATGCAGGCCTGGCTTCCCGGCCTTGTGTTCCGCGCAGCCAATGATGGCAAGGTCAGCGTCGCCGCCACCCATCTGGCTGGACAGGCTGATCACTTGATCTTGCCCGTCGCGCATACGGCGATGATCTACACCCGTCCGGTGGTTGATCAAGTCGTGCATTTCCTGCGTGACGGCCATTTCCATCGGGGCGCGCGGCTTTAATCTGCTCCTACAGCGTTTCGAGCAGCCTATCCGCCTGGGCGCGGGCTTCGGCGGTGATTTCTGCGCCGGAGAGCATCCGGGCGATTTCTTCGCGGCGTTCCTGGTCGTCCAGCGCGTGGACACCGGTGCGGGTGACGGTGCCGTCGCTGGATTTGGCGATCAGCATATGATCCGCCCCGCGCGCCGCGACCTGCGGGCTGTGGGTGACGACCAGGATCTGGTTGCTGTGCGCCAGACGCGCGAGCCGTTCGCCGATCGCCGATGCCACCGCGCCGCCGACGCCCCGGTCGATTTCGTCGAAGATCAGCGTATCCGCCCCGCCCTGCTCCGCCAGAGCGACCTTGAGCGCGAGGATGAAACGGGAGAGTTCGCCACCCGAGGCGATCTTGGTCAGCGGGGCGAAGGGCGCGCCGGGGTTGGTCGAAATCTCGAACTCGACCCGGTCCATGCCCTGCGCGGTCCATTGCCCTTCGTCCAGTGGCGCGACCACGGTGCGGAAGCGGGCGGCGTCAAGTTTCAACGGCGCAAGTTCGCCTGCCACCGCTGCATCAAGGCGACCGGCAGCCAGTTGGCGCTCGCCCGACAGTGCCTGCGCTGACGCCCGATAGGCAGCGGCCTTGGTCGCGACTTCCGCTTCCAGCGCCGCGATATGCTCTTCGCCGCCTTCGATCGCGGCCAGCCTTGCCGCCATTTCTTCGCATAGGCCGGCCAGGTCATCGGGCTGCACCTGATGCTTGCGGGCGAGGCCGCGCAGGTCGAACAGGCGGGTTTCGATGCTGTCGAGCCGGGCCGGATCGAAGCTGAGCGCTTCGGCGGCTTCGGCTAAGCGATCCTCCGCCTCGCCCGCTTCCACCACGGCGCGGTCGAGCGCTTCGAGTACGGCGGTCAGCAGCGGTTCCTCGCCCGCGATCCGGTCGAGCCGCCGGGCGGCTTGGCGCAATTGCGCGAGGCCGCCGTCGGAGCCGGTCAGGCAATCGCTGATGGTGGACAGATCGTCGGTCAGGCGCGCGCCCTTCTGCATCGTCGCGCGTTCTTCGGCGAGCGTCGCCTCCTCGCCGGGTTCGGGGGCGAAGTTGCGCAATTCTTCGACGGCATGGGTCAGATAGTCGCGGTCGCGCGCGGCGGTGTCGACCGTGGCACGGGCCTCGGCAAGCGCCGCAGCGGCCTTGCGCCAAGCGCTGTGCGCCGTGCCGACCGCGCCGGTATCGCAGCGGCCATAGGCGTCGAGCAAGGCGCGATGGCCGCGCGCGTTGAGCAAGCCGCGATCATCATGCTGGCCGTGAATTTCGACCAGCGATCCGCCCAGTTCGCGCAGCAACGCCGCCGAGCAGGGCTGGTCGTTGACGAAAGCGCGGCTGCCGCCATCGGCCTTGACCATGCGGCGGATGATGAGCGGTTCGCCCGGTTCCATCTCCACGCCATTGTCGACCAGCAGCGCGGCGGCGCGATGGTCGCCGGTCGGCGGATCGAAGGTCGCGATGACGCTGGCCTGCGCTTCGCCATTGCGGACAAGGCCGCTATCGGCGCGCGCGCCCAGCGCCAGCCCCAGCGAATCGAGCAGGATCGATTTGCCCGCACCGGTTTCGCCGGTCAGCACGGACAGGCCAGCGCCGAACTCCAGGTCCAGCGCTTCGATCAGCACGACATTGCGAATGGATAGGGCGGTTAGCAGCGCGATTACTCCCCCCTCCTTTCAAGGGAGGGGTCAGGGGTGGGTGCGCCGCGCCAGCGGCGCCTGCAACGGCGAGGTTCGACGCGCCCCTGCGGGTCGCGACCCACCCCAACCCTCCCTTGGAAGGGAGGGGCTTAATTCTTACGCCTTGCCGCCATGTTCCCGCATCAGCTTGTAGGACCGTTCATACCATTCGGAACCGGGATAGTTGGCACCCAGCACGGCGGCGGCCTTTTGCGCTTCGGCGGGGACGCCCAGCGAGAGATAGGATTCGACCAGCCGCTCCAGCGCTTCGGGCGTGTGCGTGGTGGTCTGATATTTGTCGACCACGGTGCGGAAGCGCAGCGTGGCGGCGATCCATTGGCCACGGCGCTGATAGAAGCGGCCGACTTCCATTTCCTTGCCCGCCAGATGGTCGTTCACCAGATCGACCTTCAACCGCGCATCGGCGGCGTAGCGGGTGTCGGGATAGCGGCGGATCAGTTCGCCGAGCGACGCCAACGCCTGCTGCGTGATCTTCTGGTCGCGGGTGACGTCGGCAATCTGCTCATAATAGCAAAGCGCGATCAGATAATAAGCGTAAGGGGCGTCTTTATTGCCGGTGTGGATCGCCAGGAAGCGCTGCGAAGCGGAGATGGATTCGGCATAATCGGTGTTCATATAATAGCTGAACGCGACATGAGCTGCGCCCGGCGCGCCCAGGGGGAATAGGGATGCTGGCGCTCGACCTCATCGAACAACGCGGCGGCGAGCTTATACTGGCCGCGATCGAGCCGGTCCTTGCCGCTATTGTACAGCGTCGATACGTCGCGGGCGACATATTGCGTGTCGGCCTTGTTCTTCGATGTCGAGCAGCCCGTAAGCAGAACGGCAGCGAGCAGGACCGGGGTGGTGGCCGCGCCGATGCGCGTCAGGGTTTTCGTCAGCATGGAGCGGGTCATAGCCGAGCGGATCGCTGCCGCCAAGCGGCAGAATTGCCTTACGATCAACAGGCTGCCCGTGGTGGGAGGATAAGTTGCGCCATGGCGCCACCTTGCGGGCCGGGCGACAGGGTGAAACACCCGCCCATCTGCGCCGCCAGCGTGTTGGCGATGCGCAGGCCAAGGGATTTGCTCTGATCCAGGGTGAAATCGGGCGAGACGCCGCCGCCGTCATCGGACACCCGTAGGCACAGGCCACCTGCGCCCTGGTCCAGCACCACGATGATCTGGCCCGCGCGGTCGGGCAAACCATGTTCGATGGCGTTGCTGACCGCTTCGGCGACCACCAGCGCCAGCGGCACGGTGATGGCGGGGTCGAGTTGCAATCCCTCCGGCGCGTCGACGCTGGCGGCGATGTCGGTGCGACCGCTCGCTTCGATCACGTCGGCGGTCAGCGTCGTGAGGAAGGCACGCACCCCCTGCCCCGCGCCCGACGGATCATAGAGCGCGCGGCTGATGCGGCCGATCAGCGCCAGACGTTCGGACGCGTCATCCAGTGCGCGGCGCGCGATATCATGATCGACGTGGCGGCGCTGAAGCGCGAGCATCGCGGCCACGACCTGCAGATTGTTGGACACGCGATGCTGCAATTCGTGGAACAGCAATTCGCGATTGTCCGCCAGCGCGGCGCTGCGTTCGCGCTCGATCGCCAAATGGAAATTGGCGCGCTGCATGAAATGGATCAGCACGATATCGACAACCACGACGCCTGTGTAAAAGATCATCGCTGCCGCCACGCCCGGATTGAGGACGAAACTGTTGCGGGGGGCGATGAAGAAATACCAGGATGCGGCGGCGCAAAGGATGGCGGCGAAAAACCCCGGCCGGACCCCGAACAGGAAAGAGGCGAGGATGACGGCGGGAAAGAATGTCACGAACGGATAGCCAACGGGCAACAGCGGTTCGGACGCGAAGCGCAACAGCAGCGCCAGTCCACAGAAAGACAGCGTCAATGCATAAGCATAGACCGGTCGGTTAAGAACGAGCGGTAGCCGTTCGACGAACCGCGCGTTGCTACGCTGCATGCCATTTTCCGATATCCATATCGTTACACTAGCAGAACTTCATGCCGGTGCATTGATCGAAATCAGTTGGCGGGTGCCGACATAAAAAATGGCTGGCGTCAAGCATTGTGTTGAAATCACGCGAAGCTTGAAACCATATACGGGGCAATAGGTTAGCTCTGTTTCATGCCGTTCGCAGAGGATGCGGCATTGTGGGCTGGGAGCCACATAAGAGCCTGGAGAAAGAGAGTCGAGTCGCGTTGCAGCGATGGAGATTGCCAATGGCTGGCAGGCTTGTTCAGTCATCTTAGCCGATTCCCTCGCAGCCTATCCAGAACGAAGAACGCGCAGCGTTGGGCTGCGCGTTCGAGGGATGGTCAGTCTGGTTCCAGTGCATCTTCAGCTTGGCTTCGGTGGCACGGCCTTGCTGCCGTTTCCTTTCCTGAATCCCCGATCCCCCGCCATGAACGCCTCCAGCATGTGCGGGATCAGCATCGAGGCATCGACCGCCTCGCCATACGCCTGCGCATGCAGCGCGGCATAGCGGTCGAGATCGGCTTTCAAGCTGGCCGGGCAAGCGAAGGTCAGCTTGACGCTTTCGGTCTTGGGTAGCGGCCCCAGCCGCAGTTTCTTGGTCGTGCTCATCGAGAAGTCCCCTTGTTGAAGAACAGCGGCTGATAAGGCCGTAGCACCAGATCGCGGTTGACGATGATGCGCACCGGCAAGCCGGGGCGGCTGGTCAGCGTGGGTTGGATGTTGAGATTGCGCCGGGTCACTTCCTGGCCGACCTGGTTCACGGTGTCCTGCAGGCTGTCGCGCCCGGCGATGATGACGCGATCGCCGTCCTGGCGGTTCTCAGGTGCAGCCAGTTCGGCACCGACACCCAGCAGCGTGGTCAGCACGGCACCTGCAAAGATCCGATCCCAATGCCAGTCCACGTCGTCCTCCAGACCGGCATAGCCTGCCGGGTCGGTGCCGATCAGGTTGTCGAGCGTGAGCGAAGACGTGTCCGGCAGGATGATGCGGTTCCACACCACCTGCACGCGACTCTGGCCGTAGCTGACTTGGCTGTTGTACTTGCCCAGGATGCGCGAACCCTGTGGGATCAGCAGGAACTTGCCGGTGGCCGTGTCGTAGATCGGCTCCGTCACCGTGGCGATCACGTCGCCCGGCAAGTCCGACTTGATGCCCGTCACCAGCGCCCCAGCGACCACCGTTCCGGCCATGACCTGATACTGCGAAGCCGGCAGGGTCAGATTGCCGGAATTACGGGTTTCCGTGGAACCACCTTTTAGGAACGTCTCTTTCTGGTCTTGCCGGTTCTGCACGGCAGTCGGATCAGCAGGCTGGGCCGCCGTCGAGGCCGGGCCAGCGGCCAGCGGGTCGAAAGCGGCATTGGCAGCGAAGCCTGGTGCGGCAGCGACCTGCGACTGCGCCACAGGCGCTGCTTGCGGGGAACCAGTGCGGAAGAACACCGATGAAGCCGCAGCCGCTTCTGCCTCCTTGCGCAGCGCATCGTTGGGGTCGTAGCCCGACGCGGCATAGGTGGCGGCGACCGGCTGCTGCGAATTGACGATGGCTGGCCCCAGGTCGCCGGGTAAAGGAGGCCCCAGCTCCGGCACGTCGGGCGGCAGCGCTGGCAGCTTGGAATAATCCGTTGGCAACGCATCCAGTCCTCCGGAGCGCGAGACGCGATCCACGTTGTACAGCTCCGTGGATTCGCCCGCGCCGCGTTGCTGCGGTTGCAGTGACCAGATCAGCGCGCCCATCACGCCAACCGACAGGCCGCCGGCGAGGATCGCCAGCGTGCGCCGGTTCAGGCGCGTGACCGGGCGCGGTTGAGCGCGCAGCGCCACCGCCTCGGGTGCCACCTTGTCCGCCTGCTGCGTGGCAAGGTCGGGAATGTCGTCCTGGCTCATGCTCAGTTCCTCCCGGCGATGCCATCCGTGCGCTCGATGCGCACCACATCGCCCTTGTCGGCCCCCAGGCGCAGTTCTGCCGCACCGAACAGGCGATCCACGATGTAGTACGGCGAGCGGAAGCGATAGTTCACCAGTTGCCCGTCGCCCTGAGTGCCGATGACGAACAGCGGCGGCAGCTCGCCCTGGGCGATGCCTGCCGGGAACTGGATATAAACCTTCTCGCCATCATCGAAGGCACGCAGCGGCTTCCACGGCGGATTGCTGCCGCTGATTGCATAGCGAAAGCGGATGTTCTCCAGCGACAAGCCTGCATCGACCGGCGCGGCAGCGCTGGCAGCATGTGCCTGACGCTGCAAGGCCAGCATCCGATCCTTAGGGTAGTCCCAGGACACCGACGCCATCCATGCCTTGTCGGTCGAAGTCAGTTCCAGCAAGTACGTCCTGCGGCTGGTGGTGATGACCAGATTGGTCTTCAAGCTGGAACGGATAGGTTTGACCAGCACATTGACGCGCAGATCGGCCCCGCTGCCGCTGGAGGTGTCGCCCACGATCCAGCGCACGGTATCGCCCGCAGCGACCGTCACCAGTTCTTCGCCGGGCTGGAGCGCGATCACCGTCACGCGGCCCACCGACGCATAGACCTGGTACAGCGCGCCGTCGGTGAAGGGCCAGACCTGGATCGCATTGACGTAGCCCTCGCGGGTCGGTGCGATGCGCGCCTCCGCGTTGGCGCGGGAGACGCGCACCTTCTCGTCGGCAGGCTCTGGTGCCGCCGGGGCCACATCAACGTCCGGCAGCGGCTTCAACTGCGCTGGCAATGCCAACGGCTCGGGCACAGCCACGACTTCGATGGGCTTGGGCGGCTCGGGCAATGGCTGCGCCTGCACCGGCTCATCGAGCGAAATGACCGGCGGCGGTTTGCCCTGCGTGGCGCAGCCCGCAAACAGAACAGTCGATGCCAGCAGGATCAGCGGCAATGCGTTTTTACGGAAACGTGCATTCATGGCTTGGCTCCGTCAGAAGAATCCAGTTCACGGCTCCACGACAGGCCATTGACGTAGATGCCCAGCGGGTTGCGGCGCAGGCGTTCTTCGGTGCGCGGGGTCTGCTGCACGATGGACACCACCGCCGTCCATCGCTCCAGCCCGGCCGCCGCGCCATTGACGTAGCGGCGTTCCATCCAGCGCACGTTGAACGACGCATCGCTGGCGCGAACCACGCTGGTGATCTGTACCGTTACCGACTCTTTGCCGATGCGGGCGAACGGGTCATTCACCCGCGCATAGTCGTTAAGCACCGCCGCGCCTCGGTCGGTGGTGTAGTCGTAGGCATCGAGCCAGTTCTGGCGCACGACGATGGGGTCGATGGACAGTGAGCGCACCAGCGTCACGAACCGCGCGATATGGTGTGCCGTCTGCGCATCGGTGGGCCGGTACGGCGTGGCCGCTTCGCCCACGGTGCGCACCTGGCCGGACTGATCGACTTCGATGACATAGGGCGTGACGATGGATTGGGCCGAGCGCCACACCAGGCCACCGGCCATCAGCAGCGCGAGCACCAGGCAGCCGAAGGCCATCAATCGCCAGTTCTTGGCCTGCACGCGGGCCGAGCCGATGCGCTCGTCCCACACCTGGGCAGCGGCTTGATACGGGGTGGCAGGCTGCGGCGTATCGGCATAGCGCACCTGCGGTCGTTTGAATCGCATGGCGTTCTCCTTGAAAGTCAGCTATCGGAATCTCGCAGACTCGGGCCTTGGCCCGAACCGCCGCCGTCGCCACCGCGCAGCGTGTGCGCGGCCGTGGTGGTGGCCTGGGTGAGTCGTTGGCGGCGTTGCAGGCGCTTGGCCCAGCCCGGTTTTTCCTGCTTCTGCGCGTTGGCCGTGTCGCCAGCGGCATCGCCTGCGGTGGCCTGCCCGGAACTGGCAGCGCCACCGCCTGAACCACCATCGGTGCCGGAGCCTTGCCAGCCTGCTTTGAATGGCGCGGCCGCCTTGGCTGCCGCCGCTTTGATGCCTGCACCGGCGCGCTGGCCAGCGGCCTGTGCGCCGCCCTTGGCGACACTGCCCAGTCCAGCCATCGCGCCTTTGGCTCCGCCGCCCGCAG
>NZ_JEMV01000016.1 GCF_000588875.1 Sphingobium sp. Ant17 | reverse complement strand
CAGCGCGTCCGAAAGGGTCAATTCCTGCGCGCTGGCAACGTCGCCAGCGAACAGAGCGATCAGCGCCGCGCCGATCGCCAGCGCGCGCCGGGAGCGCGCCGGAAGGCGCGCGTCGGTAGGTTGAAACATGGCAAAAGGGTCTCACGAGCAGGCGTGGCGAAAACCGCGCCCTCTCGGACACGGCGGTTCAGACGCTGGCGGTGATGCTTTTGGGCGGTCGTTCGGGGCCGTGGATCGTCACACCGATCACCGGGCGGGCGGGCGTTAGGCTTCGACGGTCGCTGCGAAGATCGGGCAGGCCGTTATCGCCGGATGCGAAGGCGGGCAGACCGGAGCCGCTATCGCCGTGGTGATGATGTCCGGTTCCGGGCTGATGATCGGGGTCCGCGCCGTCATCCCGATCGCTGGCATCGCTGTGGCCAACATGATGATCGTCGGCATCGAACGAGATATCGGTGAACAGCATGTGCTGGTGGTTCGTTGGAGCGCCCGGCTGATGCTGGATGCGGTCGACGACGCTGGTCGCCGAGGCGGCGGCGAACGCAAGCGCGAGCACGACGCACAGCATCGCGCAAATCCGCCTCAGCGAGAATCGAACCGGAACATCCACGCGAGCCAGCCTATCGGGGTCTGTGCGGCGCGGCAAGAATTCGCGAACATCTTGCAATCGATCATTGGTCGATCAGCGTCATTTGGCGATTCCGGTGCAATTGACGCTCAACAGAGCGTCGAAGAGGGCAGCGGTGCTGGGGAGCCGTCGCATTATCGCCAGATGCGGCGCGAACGCTCGCGATCGTCGCTGAGGCGGATTTGCGCGATGCAAGCTGTGCGGGGCGCGTGCTGATGCTCCTTGCGCGAACACGACGATAGTCGTCGCCGTGATCCTCAACTTTGGACTTTGGCTCGATCGCAGCGACCATCGGAACTCTTCGGTTTCGACCTTGCGCGGCCAATGTTTCACGGTCAACGCGCGATCTGATGTTCCTGCCCTTGCATTGGTTGCCGCGCTCCACAGCCGCGCCGGCAACGCGCGAGAATGCGAAGAGCAAAAAAAAGGCTCCAAATGTGAGGGGTTCCGTCCTGGGCTGCGTATTAAGATACAGAGGCACTCCGCGCGACTCAAATTCAAAGCTAATTAGTTGAAAATACAGGACAATTCATGTTGACCTGTATATACAACCTATGCTCCCTTGCTTGCAGAAGATGAGGGCGAACAGGGAGTTTCAACATGAAAATGGGGGTAGTGTCACTTCTCGGCGCGACGATACTTGCAAGTGGGGCATCGCCCGGCATCGCGCAGGCGCAAAGTTCTCCTGGGGGGAGCGCCGAGGCGCCGGCGTCCGAAATTGTCGTCACCGGCTCCCGTATCCGACGTCAGGACCTGGCCGGCGTCGGCCCGGCCACGGTCGTCTCCGCCGAGCAGATCGAGAATACCGGCATCGTCAATATCGAAACCATGCTCCAGCGTCTTCCAGCCAATGCTGGCTTCGCGGGCAACCAGACTTCGGCCTATTGGACGAGCAATGGCTACGGGACGGCGCAGGTCAACCTGCGCGGCCTCGGCATCAAGCGCACCCTCGTTCTCCTGAACGGTCGCCGCCTCGTCGCCGGCGGCACCGGCGCCAATTCATCGCCCGACCTCAACATGATCCCGGTTGTCGCTTTGGCGCGGACCGACGTGCTCAAGGACGGCGCGTCGGCGATCTATGGTGCCGATGCGATGGCGGGCGTCGTCAATCTCGTAACCCGCACCGACTATGAGGGCCTCGGCGTCAGCACGCGCTATGGTATCAGCGATCGAGGCGATGGCTCGGACTTCTCCGCGGATCTGATCTGGGGCATCCGTAACGATCGCGGCGGCTTCATGGCGGCGGTAACCTATCAGAAGACGAACGCGGTCAACATGGCAAGCCGCGCGCCCTGCTCGCTGGCCGAGACAACGCCCGGCACGCTGTCGTGTGTCAACAGCGCCGCGACGATCGGCGGGCGTGCCGTGCTGCCCAATGGCCAGCAGATCAATTTCAACCAGGTTCCCGGTGGCGACGGCAATTTCTACGAACCGTACAGCGCGTCCAAGCACAACTTCAATTCCGCGCCGTTCCTCAACGCGGTCAGTCCGGTGGAGCGCGTCAGCACAGCCTTCTTTGCCGATTACGACGTCACCGACGACATCGAGGCGTTCGGCGAATTCCTATACACCTTCCGAAAGTCCAACCAGATTGCGACGCCGGGAACGCTGCGTAATTTGTCGATCGCCGCAAGCAACCCGACCAATCCGACGGGTCAGAACATCGTCCTTATTCAGCGTAGACTGGCCGAGCCGGGACCGCGCCAGTTCTTCCAGGAAACGGATACATGGCAAGGCACGCTCGGCTTTCGCGGCAAGCTGGCCAATGACTGGGCCTGGGAAGTCGCAGGTAGCTTTGGCCGCAACACCGCTGTCGATGGTTCCACCAATATCGCAAATCTCGAACGTGTCGCCAACACGCTCGACACTAGCAAATGCAGCCTCACGGCCGGCGCAGCGATCCCGTGCGCAGACTATCTGGGCTTCGGCGACCTGACGCCCGCAGCGCTCGATTATATCCTGTTCACCTCGCGCGATCGGGGCGGCAACGAGCTCGGCACCGTCACCGCAGACCTCACCGGCAGTCTGTTCGAACTGCGGCCGGGCCGGTTTCGTTCGCGACGGGTGCCGTCTACCGCAAGGAGAAGGGTTGGCGCGATCCCGATCCGCTGACCGTGCTGGGCGTCGCCAACACCAACCAGCAGGACCCGATCTCGGGGTCGAGCACGGCAAAGGAAGCCTATCTGGAGCTATCGGTTCCGGTCCTCGCCAACGTGCCCTTCTTCAAGGCACTGACGCTGGACGGCGCGGTTCGCTACTCGAACTACAATCTGTTCGGCAGCGACTGGAACTACAAACTGAGCGCCGACTGGATGATCAATGACGATTTCCGCCTGCGCGGCACTTATGGCACGGGCTTCCGCATTCCCAATGTGCCCGAACTGTTCGGCGGCGTTTCCGAAGGCAATCTGACGACGACCGATCCGTGCAGTCGCTTTGCGTCGAGCGGGAACGCAACGCTGATCGCCAATTGTCAGGCCTCGGGCGTTCCTGCAAACTATGTCCAGCTCGGGACGACCATTCTGACGACAGCCGGTGGCAATCAGGATCTGAAGCCCGAAAGCTCGACGAGCTGGACGATCGGCACGGTGATCCAGCCCAAGGGACTGGTGCCCGGCCTGTCGCTCACCGCCGACTGGTTCGATATCGACATCAAAGACGCGATCCGGGCGATTCCGGGTTCGACCAAGCTCGCGGTCTGCTACGCAAGCGCCAATCTTTCGAGCGAGTTCTGCGACGACTTCACGCGTAGCCCGCTGACCGGCGAGGTCACTTATCTCTCGGCCCAGCCGATCAATACCGGGCGCGAGCAGATGAGTGGGCTCGATCTGGGGCTCGTTTACAACCGCACGATCGGCGGCGTCGCGATCACGCTCGACGTGAACGCCACATGGCTCAACAAATATGTCGTCCTGCCTTTCCCCGGCGGCGCCCCGATCGACTTTGACGGCTATATCGGCGGCGGCAATGGCGGCTATCCCAAATGGCGCGGCTACGGCGTGCTGACAGCGGCGAAAGACGGGATCAGCGCGACCTGGTCGACGCAATGGATCGGCAAGGCGACCGACTTCAACGCAGCCCCGGAGGATGTCGGCTATCGGACCCCCAACGTGTTCTACCACAACGCCCAGCTCGCCTTCGAGATCGATCAGAAGACGCGCTTCCAGATCGGCGTTGATAATGTCTTCGACCGCAAGGCGCCGTACATCCAGAGCTTCACCGATGCCAATACCGACACCATGACCTATGACCTGTTCGGGCGCCGGTTCTACGCCGGTTTCCGGACCGCGTTCTGAGGCAGGAAAGGGCTATGGCAAAGATTCGCTGGCCACTCGTCGCCAGACGGACGCACAAATGGATCGCCCTCTTCGTGGGCGTCCAGGTCGTGCTCTGGACTCTGACGGGCTTCTACATGGTCGTCGTCCATATCGACACGATCCATGGCGACCATCTCGTTCGTGCACCTATCGTCCAGGGCTATGATCTCGCCGCACTCGTGCCGCCGTCATTCATCGTGGCGGCGGCGCCCGGAACCTCCGAGGTACAGCTGCAGCGGCTGTTCGGTCGGCCAGTCTGGCGCTCGGAGACACCCGAGGGGCCAGCCCTTTTCGACGCGAAAACCGGCGAGCGGATGGCCGCGCCGACCGAACAGGAGATCCGTGCCCTTGCCCGCAGGATCTATGCGGGCAAGGGCGACATCGTCGCCGTCAACCTGCTGACCAAGGCACCTCTCGAAATGCAGTCGCGCAAGCCGCCTTACTGGCAGGTCGAGTTTGCAGGCTGGAACCGGCCAACGCTCTATCTGTCGCCGTCGACGGGCGAGCTCATCTCGCGGCGACACGCGCTCTGGCGAGTCTTCGACTTCGCCTGGATGCTCCACATCATGGACTATCAGGGTCGCACGAACGTCAACAATCCGCTCCTTCGGGTCGCAACCTGGAGCGCGTTTGCCATGGCGCTGAGCGGCGCCTTGCTCCTCATCTGGTCGTTTCGGCGCAGCAAGAAGATGCCACGAGCATGAAGCGGTTACGCCTCTCACCGCTGCTGTTCCGCCGTATCCACAAATGGATCGGGCTTATTTTGGGGTTGCAGTTCTTCCTCTGGGCGCTCAGCGGCTCGATGATGGCCCTGCTCGACATGAAGCAGGTCGGGGGCCATGACGCTGCCGAAATCCACGCCCATCCGCTGCCGACTCCCGATCGGCTGATTGATCCCGCCCGCATTCCGGGCGTTCGACAGGCGTCCGGTCTGGTGCTGCGCGATCTCGCCGGCAGCCCGGTCTATGAAGTCCGCACGGAGGACGGAATACGCCTGTTCGGCGCCCATGACGGACATCCAATCCGCATCGATGCGGCGCTTGCCAAGGCCGCCGCATCGCAGATGACCGAAGCGCCAATCCGCGACGTTGTCGCGCTGCCGAAGCCCAATCTCGAAGCGCGCGAGCACTCAGGACCGATGTGGCGGATCAACTTCGCCGATGCGGCGAACAGCAGCGCCTATGTGTCGGCGGAGACAGGTCGCGTCCTCGTGATGCGCGGCGATACGTGGCGGACGTGGGACTTTTTCTGGATGCTCCACAATATGGATTATGTGAGCCGCACCAGCTTCAATCATCCGCTCATCATCTTCGTCGCTTTCGGCACGCTTTGGCTTTCGGGAACGGGCTTCTATCTGCTCTTCAAGAGCTTCGGCCGCGCGGATTTTCGGTGGCTGCGCCGTCGCCGGTCACGCCCCGAGGCGCCCGTTACCACCATCTGACGCAGAGGCGCAGAGGCGCACCCTAACCGCTCGGGACCGAGAAACTGGCGGACAGCTCGAACCGGCTCGCTGGATGGGTCAGCCAAGCATGTGATACCAGTCGCGAGCTGCTCCAGGTCTGACGGGTCAGGAGCAGCACGGGTTCAAGCTCGCCGAGTCCGAGCAGGCTGCGTGTGCGACTGTCGGGCATCGCGGCGCGGACGCGGTGCTCAACGCGCTCGATGGGCGCGATCCGGGTCAGATATTCGTTGGGCGTGGTCTGAGTGAAATCCATGTCGGCATACTCGGGCGCGGCCGACGCCAGGACGAAGCGCTCCTCGAGCTGGATCGGAAACTCGGCTTCGTGGTGCACGATGATCGAGTGGAACAAGCGCGACCCAAGCGACACGCAGAGAAGCGGCGCAGTCTTCGCCGTCGCCTTCTTGACCTCGTTCTGGATTACCCGCGCCCGATATGCGTGACCTCGCGCCCGAACTTCGTCGGCGATGTTGCGAATCTCGATCATGTGGCCGATCGGTCTGGATTCGGCGACGAACGACCCTATTCCCGTCCGCCGAACCAGAACGCCGGCGTTCTGCAGCTCACGCAGCGCCCGGTTGGCCGTCATGCGGGAAACACAGAAGCGGGAGACAAGTTCAGCCTCGGAGAGCACGCGGTCGCCAGGCTTTAGTGCGCCGCTGCCGATCGCGTCCGTAACGAACTGTTTGATGGCGAGATAGCGCGGTCCAGGCTCTGACTCGTCGGATCCGTTGCCCCTGGGTTCATTGACTGGCTGACCGGACCCTCCGTTGCCCGACATCTGACGCGCCTCCGCAGGAGCAAGAATCTTCATATCTGTTCTGCACTTATCCAAGAAGAATACGCTGGATGTTTTCTAACAGTCGGCACTCATATCTGCTACCCACAACAAGCCGCCCCCCTCTACGCAGTGGGGTCACGGCGCGCGATGGTGAGGCGGGCCAACCGCACGTCGATCGTCATTTTTTTACCTGTAGGTTGGTGACGATCTCGTGAGGATTGCCGGTGGCGGCGGGTCCACGGCGATCCGCATGCCCGACAGCCCGCCGCTTCAGCATGCCACGGGATCGCTGGTCGTCCTTTGGCTTGCCTTCCTGAAGCTGGTCGATGATCGGGCACTCGGGACGCTCGCCTCCGTGGCAGCGTTCCGCGAGATCGAGCAACGTCCGCCGCAGCGCCTGCAAGGCCTCCGCCTTGCGGCCGATGTCATCGGACCGGGCAATGGCGAGCGCCTTGACCTCGGCGCTCGAACGATCGCGATCGTCCCAAAGGGCGAGGAGACTTCGGATATCCTCGATCGGGAAGCCGAGATCGCGGGCATTCGCGATGAACCGCAAGCGATGGACATCGGTGTCCGCATAGTCGCGATATCCGCTGTCACGGCGCAACGCGGCCGGGATGAGGCCGATCTTCTCATAGTGACGGATCATCCGCTGCGAGACCCCGCTCACGATGGCGGCCTGTCCGATGATCATATTTTCCGCCGGTTGAGCCGCAGGGCGTTGGTGACGACACTGACCGAGGACAGCGCCATCGCGGCGGCCGCGATCATCGGCGACAGCAGGATGCCGAAGACCGGGTAGAGCAGCCCTGCGGCGACCGGAATACCGGCGGCATTGTAGATGAAGGCGAACACCAGGTTCTGGCGGATGTTGGACATGGTCGCCTGTGAAAGCCGGCGCGCGCGCACGATTCCCATGAGGTCGCCCTTCAGCAAGGTGATGCCCGCGCTTTCGATGGCGACGTCGGTGCCCGATCCCATCGCGATGCCGACCTCGGCGGCGGCGAGCGCGGGCGCGTCGTTGACGCCATCGCCCGCCATGGCGACGATGCGGCCTTCGCGCTTCAGGCGCTCAACGACCGCGCTTTTCTGGTCCGGTAGCACCTCGGCCTCGACCTCGTCGATGCCGAGCGTCCTCGCCACCGCCTCGGCCGTCGTGCGGTTGTCGCCGGTCAGCATCACGACGCGTATGCCCTCGGCCCGCAGGCCGGCGAGCGCCTCCGGCGTCGTCTTCTTGATCGGATCGGCGATGGCGAGGACACCAGCGACGACGCCATCGATCCCCGCGAAGATCGCGGTCGCGCCATCGCGCCGCAGCTCGTCGGCCTCTGCGTCGAGCAGGGCCGTCTCGACCCCATGCTCCTTGAGAAAGGCGGTGTTGCCGAGCAGCACGCGTTTGCCTTCCACGGTGCCGAGCGCGCCCTTGCCGGTCGGGGAGTCGAAGTCCGCGACCTCGGGAATGGGGATCTGCCGGGCATTCGCCGCTTCGACGATGGCGCGCGCGAGCGGGTGTTCGGACGCACGTTCAACTCCCGCCGCCAGGCGCAGCACCTCGTCTTCGCTGAACCCCGCACCGGCGACGATCTTCGTCACCGAGGGGTGCCCCTCGGTGAGCGTTCCCGTCTTGTCGACGACGAGCGTGTCGACCTTCTCCATGCGCTCGAGCGCCTCGGCGTTCTTGATCAGCACGCCGAGCCCGGCGCCGCGGCCGACGCCAACCATGATCGACATCGGCGTCGCCAGACCAAGCGCACAGGGGCAGGCGATGATCAGCACCGCAACCGCGGCGACGAGACCATAGGCGAAGCGCGGTTCCGGACCCCAGATCGCCCAGCCCGCGAAGGCGAGCACGGCGATCGCGAGCACCACGGGAACGAACCAGCCCGAGACCCGATCGGCCATGCGCTGGATCGGCGCGCGCGACCGCTGCGCTTCGGCGACCATCTGGACGATCCGCGCCAGCATGGTGTCGCGCCCCACCTTGTCGGCGCGGATGACGAGCGCGCCGGTCTGGTTAAGCGTGCCGCCAATCACCTTGTCGGCGACCGTCTTGGTGATGGGCATTGATTCGCCCGTCACCATCGATTCGTCGAGCGAGGAGCGGCCGTCCTCTACGATCCCATCGACCGGTACCTTCTCACCCGGCCGGACGCGCAGGCGATCGCCGACGACGATCTGGTCAAGCCCTACCTCCTCGTCCGCGCCGGCCGCGCTGATGCGGCGCGCGGTCTTGGGCGCGAGGTTGAGCAGCGCCTTGATCGCGCCCGAGGTGCGCTCGCGGGCGCGAAGCTCAAGCACCTGTCCGAGCAGCACAAGCACGGTGATGACCGCCGCCGCCTCGAAATAGATCGCGACCGTGCCGTCGGCCGATCGGAAGGCGGGTGGGAAAACACCCGGTGCGAGCGTTGCGACGATGCTGTAGGCCCAGGCGATCCCGGTCCCCATCGCGATCAGCGTGAACATGTTGAGGTTGCGCGTCCGGACCGACGTCCATGCGCGCTCGAAGAACGGCCAGCCGGCCCACAGCACCACCGGGGTCGCCAGCACGAGCTGGATCCAGGCCGATATCCGCATCGGCACCAGATGATGCAGTGCCGGAAAGATATGACCGCCCATCTCGAGGATCAGCACGGGAAGCGCGAGTATGAGCCCGATCCAGAACCGCCGGGACATATCGGCGAGTTCCGGACTGGGCCCCGCGTCCGCCGTAACGATCGCAGGCTCGAGCGTCATGCCGCAGATGGGGCAGTTGCCGGGATGATCCTGTCGGACCTCCGGGTGCATGGGACAGGTCCAGATCGTCCCGGCTTCCGTTTCGTGCTGCGGGACGGAAGTCGAGCCGACGTAACGCCCGGGATCGGTGACGAATTTGGCGCGGCAATCTGAACTGCAGAAATAGTAGGTGGCACCGCCATGTTCGACGTGGTGCGTGGTCTTTTCCGGATCCACGGTCATTCCGCATACCGGGTCCCCGACCGTCATCGTAGACGCAGCGCTATTTTCATTGTTCGCGCAACAGCCGCCATGGGCGGAACGCCCCGCGTCTTTCGAATCGGTCACTGTACTTCTCCTCGTAGACGCATTCAGATCTGGGGTTTGACACCGTGTCAGAGTCAAGCACCGGATCATCTCCGGTGGCTAGCCGTCCGACAAAGGCGGCGCCAAGGTGCCAAGCCAGGCGACGATGGCGAGAACGAGTATCGCTGTGGCCATCTCAAGCATCACGCTGCGCCGGAGTTCCGAGATCGCCTCGCCAGGCGCTCCTCGACTGATCGCGGCTCCAAGCCTGGGAGTCAGGCGGAATCGATTGGCGACTGCAAAAGTCAGCATCAGCGCGAACAGCAACAGCTTTGCGAGCAGGACCTGGCCGTACAGGCTGGTCGTCAGGTGCATGAGATTAGCAAGTCCGACCAGGAGTGCACCGTTTATGAGTCCGGTTGCGACGATGAGTCCGACGATGATGCTGCCGACGAGCGAAAAACCGGCAAGTGCCCGATAAGCCGTCCGCAACATCGCCTCATCGGGGTTGCGCGGCGCTTGCCACAGCAGAAGCGTCAGCCCGAGCAGGGCTCCGAGCCACGCACCGGCCGCGAGGAGATGCAGGATATCAGCGAGCAGATGTATCGTCCCGGCATTCCCTTCGGTTGCCGCGGCATGGCCCGACCAGGCGAGTGTCGCGACCGCGGTCGCGCCAGCGGCCGAGCCGAGTGCAAGAACCGCCACTGGCCGACGCGAAATGGCCACGGCACCTGCGAAGGCGAGGAGCAATGCCGCCGTCATGATTTGATAGGCCCATCCCACCGGAGTATCCGTCAGGAGCATATTTAATATGCTGCGATCCACACCGCCGATGCCCGTTCCGGCCATCGATGCCGCCATAAGCAGGAAGCCCACGCTTGAAAGGGCAAGGCCGAAGAGCGCGAGAAACGCAATAAGAGAGCGCGACGGCAGGAGTCTGTGCCGTTCGCTGCCCTTTAGTGCGTAGAGCCCGAACAGGGGCACCCCGAACAGGAGGGCGAGATCGACATAGACCGCAAACCGGGCGGCGATGAGGGGCCATGCGCTCATGGGTCACGTCACCGTGAAAGCGACCTGTCCTTCGATACGATGGGTGTCCGCCGAAACCGCATGCCATCTGACCTCATAGGTGCCGGACGACAATGGATGCGGCAGCGCGGCCATCAGTGTCTTGCCACCGTTCGAGACGCTGATCTGCAATCCCGTCACTTTCATCGGCGCATGGTTGGCCATGCCGGGCATTCCCGTCATGGTCAGATCGATGCCCGACAGCTGCGCCATCAGCTTTTCGGAGAAGGTCAGCGTGATCCTCGTCGGCGCGCGGACTATCGACGTTGCCGATGGTGTCGATGCGACCAGCCGCGGATGCGCGACGGCAGGGGTTGCCAGGGCAAGACCTGCGATCATTGGTATGGCCAGCAATGCACGCACGTGGTTCATCTCGATCTCCTTTAGTGTGAGGACAAGATGTATACGCAGCGCAGCTCCATATCCCTCGACTGTGGAGCTATCGGAAAAATGAGGGCTTATATCGGATGGTGCGTACTAGCAGCATGGAATGGAGAAGTTGAATGACCGACGTTGACGCCGCACTTGCCCGTTTGCGCGAGGCCCCGGTTCATCCGCGCCTCGCGACAATCGATGAGGCGGTATTGAACCATATGATCGCCCGCACATCCGCTCGTGACGTGTCGCCGGCCGGATTCTTCGGTATGGCGGCGGTGGGGGCTCTGATCATGGGGATTGCGGGATCGAGCTTTCCGGGTGAGCCGGTACGATTGGCCTCTTCGATCTCGCCATTCGGAGCCCCGCCCATGCTCGCGCCCTCGACGCTGCTGGAAAGCGGAGAATGAGCGATATCCGCCGCAACATCCTGATCGCCCTGATCGCTTTTGCGGCGGCGATTGCCGGCGTGTTCGTTGGCCGTGAGCTGGTTGCGCACCAGGCTCCGGTCGAAAACGAGATTCATGACTTGCTGCATGGGCAACTGGACCTCGACAAGGGCCAGCAGACGCGTCTCGATGAGATCGAGCGACGGTTCGCCGTGCGGCGACAGGCGCTGGAACTCGAACTTCGAGCGGAAAATGCACGGCTTGCCGATGCGATCGAGGCCGAACACGGCTATGGTCCGCGGGTAAGCGCGACCGTCGACCGCTCGCATCAGGTGATGGGGCAGCTCCAGAAGGAAACGCTCGAGCATGTCTTCGCGATGCGGGGCGTGCTGCGGCCCGCCCAAGCCGTGAAGTTCGACCGGGCCGTGGTCGGGGCGCTGACGGCCAAGGAAAGGTGACGATCGATCTCGGGGAGTGTTCCGACGGCGAACTGGCCGCACTGGCACTGGGAGGGCGGCAAAGTGCCTATGGGGCACTGATGAGCCGCCATCGCGAAGCGGTCTACCGTCTGGTACGCGGTTATATCGGAGATACCGAAGAGGCGGTCGATGTCACGCAGCAATGTTTCATGTCCGCCTTTTCCGCGCTTGCCCGCTACGATGGTTCCCGCCCGTTCAGGCTCTGGGTCACCCGCATCGCGATCAATAAATGCCATGATTGGGCGAGGCGGCGCGCGGTCCGGCGCTTCCTCCTTGCGGCTATGCCGATCGCGACTGCCGAGCATGTGGCCGACGAGGCGGTTGCCGTCGATGTCGCGATAAGTGATCGCGAGGAACTCGAACGTGTGATCCAGGCGATCGCGGCATTGCCCGCCTCGCTGAAGGATCCACTGATGCTCCGGACGATCGAAGGTCTGTCGGAGACCGAAACGGCGCAGGTGCTGGGCGTGAGCGAGAAGGCCGTCGAGATGCGATTGTACCGGGCGCGCGAAAAACTCGCCGTGCTTCTGGGTGATTGACGCCGGCCCCTCTTGAGGCGGCCATCTGTCGCGACGTCATGTTTGAGACGAGCATGAAGTTGGCGCTGCGGTGATCGGCTGTTTCACGGCGCCGTCCATAGCGCTTCTTAGCTGGCGTTTCCCGGTCAACTCGCGTGCAGCATATCGATGCCAGACTGTCCCGGTGCTCCAGTTCGCTTCCGCCAGGAATTTGCCACGTGAAGACAGGATTAGAAAGCTGAGCGGTATCCTCCGGCGTCGAACGCCATGAACTGGAAGGATTCTCTTTCGACGCTTGACGAGAGCCGGACGGTCACCGAAGAGATATTCGAGAGCGCAGCCGTCCTGATGCCGTGAACGGCGACGCACGCCATATCGACCAGCGCATTTCGCAACGATATCGTCGCCTGTCAGAGTCCAATACCGCGCATTCACGCGATGATGATGTCATTCCGCACATCGGTCACGCCCGGTGCGGCCCACGCCGTCGCCGCGGCGACCTGCCTGTCGTGCGGCGAGTGAACGGTTCCAGCGAGCACGACATTCCCCTGCTCCGCGCTGACGGTGATGGTCTTCGGATCGAAGAACCAGGAACGATGGAGCGCATGCATGATCTCGTCGCTGATATTGGACACGTCGACCCTGCGCTTGATCGTGATCTGGTTGGACACGCCGATCACGCCGAGCAGCCGTCGGACATCCTGTTCGGCGCTGTCCTTCTGATAGTGCCAATCGGCTTCGCCGGTCAGGGTGATCCAACCGTTTTCGACCACAACCTTGATGGCGTCGCGTGGAACGGACACGTCCCAGGCGAGCCGATCGAGCGCGGCGGCTGCGATGTCATCGTCGTCACGCTGGTCACCGAGAGGGAGCCGGATCTCGATCTCCTCGGCCACTGCCTTGACGCCCTTCACCCTGCGGGCCGCAGCCTCGGCTGCCTGCTTTTCCGCGAAACTCTCGACATGGCCCGTGAGCGTCACGACGCCAGCGTTCGCAGTGACACCGATATGGGCGGCGGTCACGCTCGGTTCCCAGTTCAGCTCGGCGAGCACAGACTGTTGAAGATGACTATCCTGGGACATGATATTCTCCAAAGCGATCGACAAAGGGAAGCTGCGCGTCTTGATCGACGACCTTCCTTACGGGTGTCATGTGACAGACAGGCGCAAACTACCTTCGCTCCGACGGAATTTGACTCCTGTCGAAGCAACTCGTCGCGCACCGGCCTTCTAAGCCGGGCTTGCAGGGCCGGCATTCCGGAGTTTTACTGGCGGGTCGTCCACGCATAAGCATCTGGGATCGGCTTTCGCATCGCCGAGATCCATCGCGCCCGTTTTGATGCGCAAGCACGGCGTTACGAGTCTCTCGGTGTTCCTGGACGTCGCGTTCCAGTATGCGACATGCCGGTGTGAGAGAATCATCTCTAGCCAGCCTCACGGGAAAGCCGAAACCCGTCGGAGGTCACGAGACATCGACAGGATTCGTCCCCTCCGTTGATTTACGAATAGGTTCGGCGGGCGTCCGGGTTCAAATCGCGGGTCTTGATCATCGGCCCTGGAGGGATGCGCCCAAGGCGCACGCCGACATTTCACCTTAGAGAGGTTTGTTCATGAAAGCGCTCGTTTATCAGGGTCCCGGCGCCAAGGCGCTCGAAGACCGGCCGAAGCCCGAAATCCGCGACGCCGGCGACGCCGTCGTCCGCGTGACGCGGACGACGATCTGCGGGACGGACCTGCATATCCTGAAGGGCGACGTCGCGACCTGCGCGCCGGGCCGCATCCTTGGTCATGAAGGCGTGGGCATAGTCGAGGCGATCGGCGCGGGCGTCACCGTCTTCAAACCGGGAGACCGCGTCCTGATCTCATGCGTCACTGCCTGCGGCCGGTGCGACTATTGCCGCCGCGGCATGTATTCGCATTGCACGACCGGTGGCTGGATCCTCGGCAACGAGATCGACGGCACCCAGGCCGAATACGTCCGCATCCCCCATGCGGACACCAGCCTCTACCCGATCCCCGAGGGCGCCGACGAGGAGGCACTGGTGATGCTGAGCGACATATTGCCGACGGGCTTCGAATGCGGCGTGCTCAACGGCAAGATCGCGCCCGGGAGCAGCGTCGCCATCGTCGGCGCGGGTCCGATCGGGCTTGCGACATTGCTGACCGCGCAATTCTATTCTCCCGCCCAGATCATCATGATCGATCTCGACGACAACCGGCTTGAGGTCGCCCGCCGTTTCGGCGCAACGCACACCGTCAACAGCGCCGACGGGAAGGCGCAGGACGCGGTGAAGGCGCTGACCGAGGGCCGCGGCGTAGACGCCGCGATCGAAGCGGTCGGCATTCCCACCACCTTCCTGCTGTGCCAGGATATCGTCGCGCCGGGCGGCGTGATCGCCAATATCGGCGTCCACGGCTCCAAGGTCGATCTCCATCTCGAGCGGCTCTGGTCGCACAACATCTCGATCACGACGCGACTGGTCGACACCGCGACGACGCCGATGCTCCTCAAAACGGTCCAATCGAAGAAGATCGATCCCAAG
This sequence comes from Sphingobium sp. Ant17, assembly GCF_000588875.1. Classification (GTDB taxonomy): domain Bacteria; phylum Pseudomonadota; class Alphaproteobacteria; order Sphingomonadales; family Sphingomonadaceae; genus Sphingobium. The sequence goes on along the minus strand of NZ_JEMV01000016.1, from coordinate 71,707 downwards.
CTGCTGATCACGCATCGTTTCGCGCTGGCGAACATTCTCGACGCCTATGATACTTTCGGCCGCGCCGCTACGACTCAGGCGCTGAAAGTGATCATAGAAGCTTGACCACCGGGACCGACCCTGGCGCCCTGCCGCGCTATCGCTCCAATCTCCAGGGCGAGGTCGATGGCGCGGCGGTCTATGCGGCGCTGGCCGAGAGCGAGGCCGATCCGAAGCTGGCCGAGGTGTTCCACCGGCTCGCCGCGGTCGAGCAGGCCCATGGCGAGTTCTGGCGCAAGCGGATCGAAGCGGCGGCGGCCATTTTTCGCCTGCTCCCTCCGCAAGCGCACGCATCCTCTCCTGGCTGGCGAAGCGATTGGGACCGGCTTTCGTCCTGCCGGCGATCGCGGCCAGCGAGGCGCGTGGCAGCACGGCCTATGACGCACAGCCCGAGGCGAAGGCCGCCGGGCTTCCCGGCGACGAGCGATCGCATGCCGTGCTGATGCGGGCCGCCGCCGGCAAAGGAGGTCTTTCAGGACCGACGATCGCGCTCCTCGAGGGACGCCACCGCGGCGGTGGCAACACATTGCGCGCCGCCGTGCTCGGAGCCAATGACGGCCTCGTCTCCAATCTCAGCCTGGTGATGGGTGTGGCCGGCGCCGCCGCGGCGGACAATACGCTGTTGCTCACGGGGCTTGCCGGTCTTGTCGCGGGCGCCTGCTCGATGGCGATGGGCGAATGGCTGTCGGTCACAAGCTCGCGCGAACTCTACCAGAGCCAGATCGCGACCGAAGCCGAAGAGTTGCGCGAGGTTCCCGAGGAAGAGGAGGAGGAGCTTGTCCTGATCTATCAGGCCAAAGGCATCGCCGAACCACAGCGCGCGCGCTGGCGGAGCGGCTGCTGGGCAATGAAGGAACCGCGCTCGACACGCTGGCGCGCGAGGAGCTCGGGATCGATCCGGATCAGCTCGGCGGGTCCGCCTGGACGGCCGCGACATGGTCGTTCCTGCTCTTTGCGACCGGCGCGATCATCCCGGTCGCGCCGTTCCTGCTGCTCTCGGGGCGACCGGCGCTGATCGCCAGCCTGGCCGCCAGCGGCCTTGCCCTCGCGCTGATCGGCGCCGGCACGAGCCTTTTCACCGGCCGTTCCGCGCTGTTCTCGGCGGCGCGCCAACTCGTCATCGGGATTGCCGCTGCCGCAGTCACCTATGGTGCCGGGGCAATCGTCGGCGTGTCGCTCGGCTGACGGCCACGATGAAGCCGTCGCCAAGAGCCCGCGGAGTGAAACATCAATATGGAAGGACGCGAGCACGGGGGATCGACCCCTAAGTAACATTCCCGATTCTCCGGGCGCTTCCTGAGAGGGACAAGAATTGCGTCAACGGAGGGCGCCATGCACAGTGTCTCACTTCACCGGGATCCGGATATATCCACGCGTGAGACTATTCACGATCTGCGCAACCTCTTCGGCGTCGTGGCCTCCGCGCGGCACATGCTGGACGACAGGCCGACGGGCGATCGGCGGACATTGCTGCTCGACGCGATCGAGGACGCCGCGTTGCGCGGGGGACGACTTACCAGCGCGATGCTCGGGCAAGGCCGATCGGGAGGCGCCGCGACGCGCTTCGACCTCAACGAGCATCTCGCCGGTCTCGGGTCGCTGATGCGCGCGCGCGCCGGTCGGCACGTCGAAATCCGGTTCGAACCGGCCGTCGGCTCACTGCCCGTGAAGCTCGATCCCGCCGATCTGGACGCCGTGATCCTGGAGCTGGTCTCCAACGCCTGCGCGGCATTGGTGAGACCGGGCGTCATCCGGATCCGGACCAGACGGCTCGGAGGCCGCGTCCGGCTCATCGTCGCCGATAATGGCCGCGGCATGAGCGCCGCCGAACTCCACGCGGCGCTGCATCGATTCGAACAGCCCTCCGTGAACGGCTTCGGCCTCGGCCGCGTCCGGCATTTCGTCGAGAACGCCCATGGCCGCCTGCGTTTCCGGAGCAGCGAGAACCGCGGCTCCGTCGCTTCCCTGAACTTGCCGCTGGTCCTCAAGGTCGCCGGCGCTGAGACCGCCGCGACGGCCCCCGCCCGGTGGAATAGAATGACCCGCAAGGAGATCAGACATGAAAAGCGACAGTCAATTACAGCGTGACGTTCTCGATGAGCTGGCGTGGGAGCCGAGCATCGACCAGGCCGATATCGGCGTGGCCGTGACGGACGGCGTCGTCACACTTTCCGGATTCGTCAAAAGCTATCCGCAGAAGATGGCGGCGGAGAAGGCAACCCGGCGCGTTGCTGGGGTCAAGGCAATCGCCGAGGAGATCAAGGTGCGCTTCGCCTCCGATCCGAAGACCGCCGATCATGAAATCGCCAAGCGCATCCTCGACATGTTCTCCTGGAACGTCTCGATCCCCGACGACAAGATCGCGGTGAAGGTCGAGCATGGCTGGGTGACGCTCAGCGGCACGGTCGACTGGTACTATCAGAGCGACGAGGCGCGGAAGGTCGCCGGCAAGGTCAACGGCGTCGTCGGCGTCAGCAATCTGATCGAGCTGCGCAAGCTGCCGACGTCCGGCGACGTCAAGGACCGGATCGTGGCGGCGTTCAAGCGCAATGCCGATCTTGATGCCGCCTCCGTCACCGTGTTCACCGATGGCGGCAAGGTGACGCTGGGCGGCAAGGTCAGGGCGTGGAACGAGCGGCAGATCGCCGAGCGCGCCGCCTGGGCCGCTCCCGGCGTCACCAGGGTCGAGGATAATATCGTCGTCGTCTGACTGCGCCACGTCGGAAATCAGCGGCCGCCGGAATATCCCGGCGGCCGCATCTGCGCTGTCCTCTTCTAAACTCGGAGTTTCGTCGATCGCGCAGCCATCCGCACGGATAGCTGCTCAGCCATCGTCCGGATGAATGTCGCCGAGAGAATATCGCCACAAATACTGATTGCACGGCGGCAAGGCCTCCTGCTTTGGTTGCCTTCGCTTGCAACACGTCGGACACTCTCCGGCGAAACGATGACATGGGCAGTTCGAGTGGGAGAAACGGCTTTTCCCCAGCCGATCCAGGACAATGATCTGATACTTCATGACTGACGACCTCACACTCGCCTTCCACGGAGCAGCCCGTACTGTCACTGGCTCCTGCATGGAATTCTGCCGTGACGGGAAACGGTTGCTCGTCGATTGCGGGCTCTTCCAGGGTTCCCGTACGCTCGAAGCGCTCAACCGGAGTGCCTTCCCGTTCGACGCGGAGGAGGTCGACGCGGTCATCCTGACCCACGCCCATATCGATCATAGCGGACTATTGCCCAGGCTCGTGGCCGAAGGCTTCACGGGCGAGATCTGGTGCACGGCGCCAACGGCGGATCTGCTCGAGTTCATGCTGGCCGACGCGGGGCGCATCCAGGAGAGCGACGCAACCCGACGCAATCGACGCAAGGATCGTGCGGACCAGCCAAAGATCATACCGATCTACACCGAGCAGGACGCGATGGCCGCGTGGCGGCAGACCCGGCCCGTTGAGCTCGAGACATGGTTTGAGATCCCCGGGTTCAGGGCGCGCCTTTGGAACGCCGGGCACATCCTGGGCTCGGCGTCGGTTGAGCTCGATGTCGGAGGGAGGCATGTCCTGTGTTCCGGTGACCTTGGTCCCGAGCATAAGGCGTTTCAACGCGATCCGGAGGGTCCTTCGGGGTTCGATCATGTCATCTGCGAATCCACCTACGGCGACCGCAAGCGCGACCATCTCACCATCGGCGAGCGCCGAACCTTGCTGGAAGCCGAGATCAAGGGGGCGCTGGCGCGCGGTGGCAATCTCATCATTCCGGTGTTCGCGCTCGAGCGCACGCAGGAACTGCTGGTTGATATCGCCGCGCTGATCGACGCCAACCGCATTCCGTCCACCCCTGTCTTCGTCGATTCCCCTTTGGCCAATCGCGCGACCAGCGTGTTCGCCAAATATGCCGGCTCGCTCGAGGACATGGAGGGCGAGAATGTCTTTGGTCACCCGGCTTTTCATTTCGTCGATGATGTCGCGGAATCGATCCGGCTGAACAGCTTGTCGGGCGCATCATCATGGCGGCATCGGGCATGTGTGAAGGCGGCCGCATCCGGCACCATCTCAAGCACAATCTCTTCCGACGCGAATCCACGGTGCTGTTCGTCGGCTTCCAGGCGGAGGGCTCGCTGGGCCGGATCATTCTCGACGGCGCCGAGCGCGTGCGCATTTCGGGTGAGGACGTCGTCGTGCGCGCCCAGATTCGGCACATCGACACCTATTCGGCGCACGCCGATCAGGACGATCTGCTGGCGTGGATGGAGGCGCGGCGTCCTGTCGGGGGCAGTCTCTTCCTCTCGCATGGGGAAGCGACGGCGATCGGGACGTTGCGCCGCATCGCCCAGGCCCGCGAATTGAGCGCCTCCATCATCGTGCCGGAGATAGGCGAGGTGTTCCGGCTGCCCGTCGGCACGCCTGCCGCCCGGATCAAGACCGGAGACCCGGAGCTTCGGCAGGCCGTGGGTCGCGATTGGCAGAACAGCTACGCTGATTTCGCCGCCGGCCTGAAACGCGAACTAGCCGAAATACAGGATGCCAAGATCCGTCAGCAGGCGCTCGACGATATGCGGGCTGTTCTGGAGAGCTACAAGAAGGTCCGGGACAAGCGCGCCGCCCGGCGGCACTGAGAGACGATGATCCCACGGACTCGCGCTGGCTCAGGCCATCATCGTGCCTGTCTCCACGAAGCGCTGATGCCATGACAGGGCTTCGGCCAACAGGGACGGCGAGTGCTTGCCGTAGGATGACCGCAAGGCCCGCTCGAAATAGTCGGACAGCGCAGGCTTGTAACGAGGATGCGCGCGTTTCTCGATGATCAGTCGCGCGCGCTGCTTGGGCGAGAGACCGCGCAAGTCGGCCAGGCCCTGCTCAGTCACGAGTATCTGGACGTCCTGGTTGATGTGGTCGACATGGCTCACCTGCGGCACGATGGCGGAAATCGCGCCACCCTTGGCGAGCGAGGGCGTCATGAAGATGGACACATAGGCGTTGCGGGCGAAATCGCCCGATCCGCCGATGCCGTTCTGGATGCGCGAGCCCATGACGTGGGTGGAATTGACGTTGCCGTAGATGTCGGCCTCGATCAGCCCGTTCATCGCAATGCAGCCCAGCCGGCGGATCAACTCGGGATGGTTGCTGATCTCCTGTGGGCGCAGCACCATCTTGTCCCGAAAACGCTCCATGTCGGCGTTGAGACCGGCGGCGGCCTCGGGACTGAGCGAGAAGGCCGTCGCGGATGCCATCCGCAGCTTGCCGGTGGCAAGAAGATCCAGCATCCCGTCCTGGATCACCTCGGTATAGGCGGTCATGTCCTCGAAAGGGCTATCGACAAGGCCGGTCAGCACCGCGTTGGCGATGTTGCCCACGCCCGACTGGATCGGCAGCAGGGACGCGGGCAATCGGCCCTGCGCGACCTCATGGCGGAAGAAATCCAGCAGGTGACCGGCTATGGTCAGCGCGTCCTCGTCGGGCGCCTTGAACGGCAGATTGCGGTCGGGCGCGTCCGTTTCGACGATAGCGATGATCTTGGCGGGGTCGCACCGGAATCCGGTCTCGCCGATCCTGTCGTCCGGCCGCACGAGCGGGATCGGCACGCGGTGCGGGGGCAGCGCGGTGCCATAATAGATGTCGTGCATGCCCTCGAGCGCCGGGTTCTGCCAGCTGTTCACCTCGAGGATGACCTGGCTCGCCCTGTCCAGCCACGTCTTGTTGTTGCCGACCGACGACGACGGGATCAGCGAGCCGTCCGGCCGGATGCCACTGATCTCCACTAGCGCCGTGTCCAGCGGACCCAGGAAGCCCTGCCACGCCATCGGCGCGACCTGGCTCAGATGCATGTCGAAATATTCCATCTCGCCGCGGTTGATCTTGTCGCGGGCAATGGGGTCGGAATTATAGGGCAGGCGGAATTCGATGCCGTCTGCCTTGGCGAGCGCACCGTCGAGTTCCGGACCTGTCGATGCACCGGTCCAGACGCGGAGCGAGAAGGGGTTGCCTGCGGCATGCTCGGCCTCAATTCGCTCGGCAAGGGCGAGCGGGACCGCCTTGGGATAGCCCGAACCAGTAAAGCCGCTCATGCCCACTGTGGTGCCGGGTGCGATCAACCGGGCGGCATCCTGCGCGCTCATCAGCTTCGACCGCAGCGCTTCGTAACCAATACGTCGTTCCTTCACCGTCCCGAATCTCCGATCGTGTTCAAACTGCCTGCAAGCATTCATGATACCGGGCCCGTGCGCCAGCGCCGCGCGTCCGCATGGGCGCTTACGGCCCCGGCCTATCGCTCCGCCGCGATGCCAATTGCCGGCATTTCAAACCATCCCGATAAGATCGAGGGACGCGGTCATGCAGCCACGGCGGCCTCGTCATCAACGCGCGGACCTCGCTGGCCGCAATGCGAACCGCTTGAGGAACTCCGCGCTTGCCAGATAGCCGGCCACCAACAGCGCGATGGCGCCGAATATGGTTGCACCCGGTATCGCGAAGCCGAGCAGACCGGCCGAAGGCAGCAGCGGCAGCAGCAGCGCTGCCGCCAGGCCGGCCAGCGCGGTGACCGTCAGCACGATGTGAGGCCGGCTCGACCAGGCCGGGCGGGATGTACGGATCACGAACACGACGAGGATCTGCGTCATCATCGATTCCATGAACCAGGCCGTGCGAAACTCCGGGATGCCGACGTGGAAGACGCCGAGCAGAAGCGCGAAAGTCGCGAAGTCGAAGAGCGAGGAAAGCGGTCCCATGATCGCGGTGAAGCGTACGAGCCCCCTTATGTCCCATCCCTGCGGACGCGCCAGATCGCCGCTGTCCGCGGTGTCGAACGGGATGCCGATCTCGGAAAGGTCGTAGAGAAGGTTGTTGAGCAGCACCTGCACCGGCGTGAGCGGCAGGAACGGCAGGAACAGCGACGCGATCGCCATGGTCAGCATGTTGCCGAAGTTGGAACTCGTTCCCATCCGGACATATTTCATGATGTTGGCATAGGTCCGTCGCCCCTCCGCGACACCATCGGCGAGCACGCCGAGATCGGGCGCGAGCAGGATCATGTCGGCCGCCTCGCGGGCCACATCGGTGGCGCCGTCGACAGACAGGCCGACATCGGCGGCGCGGATCGCCGGCGCGTCGTTGATGCCGTCGCCGATGAAGCCCACCGTGTGACCGCGCGCACGGAGCGCGCGGACGATCCGCGTCTTCTGGTCGGGCGTGACCCGAGCGAAAAGGTCGACCTGTTCCACCCGGGCAGCTAGTGCTGGATCATTCAGCTTCGCGATCTCTTCGCCGGTCAAAATACCTTCGACCGGCAGGGCGAGCGCCGCCACGAGATGCTGGATCACGGGCGCCGCATCGCCCGAAATCACCTTGATGCGAATGCCCGCCGCTTCGAGCCGGGCGACTGCGGACGTGGCGCTCGGTTTGGGCGGGTCGACGAACACGCAATAGCCCGCGAACACCAGCTCGTCCTCTCCCCGGGCGTCGATTCGCTCTTGCCCGGCCGCCGGTTTCCATGCGATCGCGAGCAATCTCAGCCCCTGCGCCGCGCGATCGTCGCGCAGCGCGCACAGACGGGCGCGCAGCGCATCGTCGAGCGGCACGAACTCTCCCGATCGGTCCTGCGCTCTTGTGCACAAGGCGAGCAGCGTCTCGGGCGCGCCCTTGACGATCTCGATCCGCTCGCTTCCCTGCTCGGCAAGCACCGCGACGCGCCGCCGCTCGAAATCGAACGGCCGTTCATCCAGCTTGCGCCAGCCCTCGAGCGAGCGGCCGGTCATGTGGAGCAGCAACGCCTGGTCGAGCGGACTTTTCAGGCCGGTCTCGAAGCGGGCGTTGACCGCCGCCAACTCCGCCACCCGCTCGTCATCCTCGCCGTCGATGCCTGGGTGGCCGACGAGCGTGATCCGCGCCTCGGTGAGCGTGCCGGTCTTGTCGGTGCACAATATATCCATCTGGCCGAGGTCGTGGATCGCGGATAGCCGCTTCACCACGACTTTGGCTTTCGCCATCCGCTGAGCGCCGCGCCCGAGCGCGACGGTCATGATCATCGGCAAAAGCTCGGGTGTCAGGCCCACCGCGAGCGCCATCGCGAACAGGAAGGATTGCAGCGGCGGCCGCCCGAGCGCGAGATGGGCGAGCAGCACGAACAGCACGAGGAAGATCGTGAGCCTGACGATCAGCACCCCGAGCTTGTGGATGCCATGCTCGAAAGCAGTCGTCGGCTGTTTGCCGGCGAGCGAACGCGCGATCGCGCCGAAGCGCGTGCGCAAACCGGTCTGGACGACGAGCATTGTCGCCGTGCCGCCAATGAGCGATGTCCCGTGGAACAGCGCGTTGCGCGCGTCGGCCGGCGTCTCGGCGACCATGACGGGCTCGATCTGCTTCTCAACCGGATAAGGCTCGCCGGTCAGCAGCGCCTCGTTCACCTGCGCGCCGTTCGCCGCCAGGACGACGCCATCGGCGGGGACGAGATCGCCCGCCGCAAGCATGACGATATCGCCGGCCACCAACTCGCGCACGGGCAACTCGATCGGCTTGCCGTCGCGCAGCACGGTCGCATGAAGGGCGATCGCCCGCTTGAGCGCTTCCGCCGTCGCTTCGGCCCTGTGCTCCTGGACGAGATCGAGGGTGGTAGACAGCACGACGACGAGGAAAATGATGGCAAAGCTCGCCATGTCGCCGGTGGCCCCGGCTATGCCGGCGGCCACGAGCAGGATAGCGATCAGCGGATTGCCGAGGCGGCGCAGGAGGTCGAGCAGGAGATGCCGCTGCTTCGCCGCGGAGATCTCGTTCGGCCCGTCACGGTCGAGGCGCGCGGCAGCCTCATTCGACGACAGCCCGTCGCAGGTCGCGGCGAGCGTGCGGAGAGAATCGTCGGGCGTGGCTTGCCAGAACGCCTGCGGCTCGGTCACCACCGCTCCCGTCCGCTGAACCGCAGCAACGACAGGAACAGGTTCAGGAAATCGAGGTAGAGCGTCAGCGCACCCAGCACCGCAGCGCCATTGCGCCCGTCCGCGGCGCCCTCCTCATATTGACGCTTCAGCCGCTGTGCATCGAATGCGGTGAGCCCTGCGAACAGCAGGATGCCGACGCCCGAGGTGAGCAGATCGACAGTGCCTGAGCGCACGAACAGATTAAGCAGCATCGTCACGATGAGCCCGACGAGCGCGATCGTGAAGAAGGCGCCCAGGCCCGACAGATCCTTGTGCGTGACAGTGCCCACCAGAGCGAGCACGGCAAATCCGGCAGCAGCGGAAACGAAGGTGTAGCCGACGCTGTCGCTGCTGTAGGTGAGCAGCAAGCTGCCAAGCGACAATCCGACGAGCGCGGTGTAGAGGATGAAGATCGCGCTGGCCGTCGAGGCAGACAGCCGATCGACCCGTGCGCCGAGCAGGATCACCAGTCCCAGGGGCGCCAGCGTCACGATCCATCCAATGATGGTGAGCCCGTCGGCAGTGAACAGGGCGTCCGCGAGCGATCGGCTGTAGGCGGCCAGAAGGGCGAACGCTGCCGATAGGATCACGCCGCCGGCCATGTGGAGATAGACCGCGCTCATATAGGCGCCCAGCCCACGATACCCGCCGTTCGCATTGCCGGATGCCGGCCACTCAAATTCGTTGCTTCGATGGAGCATGCGCCGGTCCTCGCCTTGGGTAAAAGCTACACTTCTACCCTGTGTCGGCACGTCGCTGCGACCAATCCGCAAAGCTACGTAAGCTGACGGGCGGCCCGGGTCCGTAGGCTTACCTAATTCGTGGCGCTGCCGAAGTCCCTATGAGCCAAGTGGCAGGCAACGAGGAGCAGGCAGTGGTTTCGCTATCGACGCCCGACGGAACGGCAACAAACTGTGCTGGTGGTCCATATGACGGATGGGCCGAACTGTTCCTTCGCCCCACGAGAGCGGCCGTTGCAACCCTTACAGGCGGGCTGGCGCCGTCGTCGCTCGGTGAGGCCTTCGCAGACTGGGCGACGCATCTCGCCTTATTTCCAGGCAGCCAAATGCATATTGTTGCCGAGACCGTCCGCGAATTTATGTCGCTCGCCGGTGGTGAGTGGCGGACTGCTGCGTCCGCAGGCGCACCCAAGCCCCAAGCCGGCCCTCCAACGCGGGATCACCGCTTCGACGATCCTTCCTGGGAGGCATGGCCTTTCGATCTGATACGTCAGTCCTTTTTGCACAGCGAGAGGTGGTGGGATGAGGCGGCGTGCGATATTCTTGGGGTTACAGCGCAGCATCGGGCAATCATGCGCTTTTCGATCCACCGAATGCTCGACATGCTGGCGCCCTCGAACTTTGTCGCCACCAATCCGGTTCTCCAGCACCGCATTATCGAGACCGGGGGCGAATGCCTGATCGATGGTGCGGCAACTCTGATCCAGGACTGGCTCCGCTCGCTTGCGGGGGAGCGGCCGGCCGGCGCCGAATTCTATCGTCCTGGCGCCGACGTGGCGATCACGCCGGGCAAGGTGGTTTATCGGAACGATCTGATCGAGCTCATCCAATATGTGCCGACGACGCAGGCCGTCCGTCCGGAACCGTTGCTGATCGTTCCGGCGTGGATCCTCAAATATTATGTTCTCGACCTGTCGCCCGAGAATTCCCTGGTGCGCTGGCTCGTCGGGCAGGGACAGACGGTGTTCATGATTTCGTGGCGCAATGTCGGCGAAGGCGGTCGCACGCTCGACCTGGAGGATTATCGTCGGCTGGGTATCATGGCGTCGCTCGACGCGATCACCGCGATCACCGGCGCGAACAAGATCCATGCGACGGGCTATTGCCTCGGCGGGACCTTGCTCGCGATCGCGGCGGCGGCGATGGCGCGCGATGGCGACGATCGTCTTGCGACGATGACGCTGTTCGCGGCGCAAACCGATTTCAGCGAACCGGGCGAGGTCGGCCTGTTTATCGATGCGGCGCAGCTGGATTTTCTCGAGACGATGGCGCGCGCACGGGGTTATCTCGACAGCGCGCAGATGAGCGGCGCTTTCCAGGCGCTGCGCTCGAACGATCTTGTCTGGCCATATTTTGTCCGCGACTATCTCATGGGCGCACGCGGCCCCATGAGCGACCTGCAAGCTTGGCACAGCGACGCCACCCGCCTGCCTTTTGCAGCGCATAGCCAGTATCTTCGCTCCCTGGCTCTTGGTAACGATTTGGCCGAGGGACGGTACCAGGTCGACGGTCGACCGATCCCCCTCGAAAATATTCATGTGCCGGTTTTCGCGGTCGGCGCCGAAAGCGACTATGTCGCGCCCTGGCGATCGGTCTACAAGATCCATCGGCTGATGGGTACGGAGGTGACATTCCTGCTCACCACCGGCGGCCATGACGACGGAATTGTATCCGAGCCAAGCCATCCGGATCGATTCTATCGGTTGCTCGCACGACCGGCAGACGCGGACTGCGTCGAACCTGAAACCTGGCTGGCCCGGACATCGTCAGACGCAGGTTCGTGGTGGCCGGCATGGGCCGTCTGGCTCGATCTGCATTCAAGCCCTCCAAGCGTACCGCCGCCGCTCGGCGGTTCCGGCGTGAACTCCGGGGCGCTCGGGAACGCGCCGGGCAGCTATGTCCTCGAAAGCTGACGAGGCGACCGCAACAAAGCCGTCGGGCGCATGGCGGTCCTGGTTTCTCGGCATCATCCTTGTGGCGGCGCTGGTCGGGGCGGTGCTGCATTTCGGCGAGATAGAGAAGTTCGGCCGTCTGGTCGCTCGCGCCAATCTCTTCTGGTTGGCTCTTGCCGTCCTGTTCCAGCTTTCGACCTATGCCAGCGTGGCGGCGGGCTGGGCGGCGGTGCTGCGCAGCGCCGGCACATCACGCCCGCTTTCCTCGTTGATGCGCATCGCGCTCACCAAATTATTCGCGGACCAGGCGGTGCCAAGCGCGGGAATGGGGGGCAATGTTCTTCTCGTCGACCAACTCGTGCGGTTGCGCGTGCCGCGCGGGACGGCGGTGGCGGCGCTGCTCGTCTCGATGATCGGCTATTATGCCGCCTTCGCTTTCTTCGCGGTCTCCATGCTGGTCCTGCTATGGCTCCATGACAAGGCGACGCCGCTGATGGCCGGTGTGGTCACCACGTTTCTGCTGGTGGCGCTCGCCATTCCGTCGCTCGCGCTCTGGCTCAGACATCGCGGCAGCCAACCCTTGTCGCCCCGGCTCGAACGGGTGGGCGTGGTCCGTAACCTGCTCGGGATCGTCGGTCAGGCCCCAGCCCATCTGATCGGCGATCGCCCGCTTTTGGTTCGAGTCACAGGCTTCAATGCATTGGTCTTCCTTGCCGACGCCGCGACGCTCTGGGCCTGCCTTGACGCACTGGGAGGGCCCGCCGGTTTCGGAACTGCGTTCATTGCGCTGATCATGGCTTCGATCGTCGTGACGCTGGGCCCGATCCCGCTGGGTCTCGGCAGCTTCGAGGCGACGTCGACCGCAACGCTCGGTCTCCTGGGTGTGCCGATCGAGAATGCCTTTGCCGCCACCATGCTGCTGAGGATCCTGATATTGTGGCTGCCGCTTCTGCCCGGTCTTATGATGATGCGCTCGGTACTCAGGCGGCGTCCGCATCGGTCTCGGCGATCGTCTCGAACCAGCCCGCCCGGCAATCTTCCCGATTCTCGTAAGGTTTAGTACTTATCTGTGAAGTGGCTCATATCATGCTTATCATGGTCTTGATCAGCAAACAGATAGTGGTTCAAGACAAGCGTGACATTCATTTCCAGGCGCCATCTGCTTCTGGGTGGCGGTGCCGCTGCTTTGGGCATGTTACAACAGACGAACGGGCTTGCCGCCCTGCCAGGACCAGTTCCTCCGCGCCCGGCCTTGCTTCAACGCGCATTGAGTGCGCTGGACCGCCACCGCGCGACGATAAAGCATCGCGACGTGATCGGTATCGTGGATTTCAGCCAGGCGTCGCGCATTCCCCGGTTCCACCTCGTCGATGTGATGAGCGGGCGAAGCCAAAGTCTGCTGGTCGCACACGGGCGCGGATCCGATCCGGATCATAGCGGTTGGGTCGAGCGCTTCTCGAATTCACCGGGCTCGGCGGCGTCTTCAGCGGGCGCTTATCTGGTCGGCAACGGCTATTCAGGCAAGCATGGTCGCTCGCAGCGCCTGATCGGCCTTGACCCTGAGAACAGCAACGCCGAGGCGCGCGCCATTGTCATCCATGCGGCATCCTACGTATCGGATGATATAGTTCGTGCCACCGGCAAGCTCGGGCGAAGCCAGGGGTGCTTTGCTGTTGCACAGGCCGATATAGCCCAAATTCTCGGCCGGCTCGGCCCGGGCCGAATGATCTACGCGGCCAAGCTTTAGTCAAGCGACCAAGGCGTTCGCGGTACGCCGCCGTCGGTGAGGTCCGGACTCGGCTTCCCTGCACATTTCATCTCTTGTGCCGCCAAGAAGCTGAACCAGAGGGCCTGGCTTCGCGCCCGTGCACAAAGCCGTTCTCAATCATGGTCGCCATCGGGAACCCAGATGCTATGGGAATCGATCTGCAATTTCAGCAGCGCCCGCGAGGCTTCCGATCGCGCATCGATCTCGGATCGGCGGGCGTCGTTCGCCTGGCGGCGGGCATAGAGCAGGTCGACCAGATCGATCTGGCCCAGTTGATAGCCGCGCTCCGTCCGCCCGGCGGCGTCGGAAGCGCTCTGCGCCGATGCCTGCGCGCTTCGCCACGCTTCCAGCCGGGTGCGCGCATTCGACAGGTCGGCGTCGGCGATAGCCGCGACCGATCGCTGGATATTGGCGAGTTCGAGACGGGCGGCGTTTGCCTCCGCCGACGCCTGGGAGGCGGCTGCCCGGCGGTAGCCGCCTCCCAGCGGGATGGACGCCACCACGCCCGCGCCCCGCTCCATGCCGCTACGCTCACTGAACAGGCGGACACCGAAAGAGGGATCGGCGATCCGATCCGCTCGAACCCGTCGCGCAACGACGGCCAACCGCTGCGCCTCGCGGTCGGCGGCGCGGATCTCGTGACTGCGCTCGATCACCAGCGTCCGCATGGTTTCGAGTTTCTGTGGCGGCAGTTCGGGCAAGGCGAGTTCGGCTGGCTCGGGAGGAAGCGGTATCTCTGGAAAAGTCGCGACCAGGATCACGCGCGCCTGCTCGCCTGCGGAGAGAGATGCAGCGGCCTGGGCCTGCGCCTGCGCCAGTGCGGCGGAAGCCTGGTCGAGATCGAGCGCCGGGGCATCTCGTAGCTGGACGCGGCGACGCAAGGCGGTCAGGGCCGCTTCCAGCGAGCGCACCGTGTCGAGGTCGTTGCGATAATGGCTGCCAGCGGTCAGCCAGTCATGCCAGAGCCCGGTCAGGACCAACGCCGCCTGATGGCGCGCATCCTCCATCTGGTTCTCCGCAACCTCGACGCCCAGCGCGCCTGACTTGCGGTCGAGCGCCGCCTTGCCGGGGAGACGGAAGGGACGGGAGAGGGTTGCATCAAACTCGTCATAGCCGCCTTCGCGGTCAACGCTGCGGCGAATGTAGCTGCCCGCGATAACCGCTTCATGGGTGCCCTTATACAGCATGTCCCCGCGCGCACGGGCGACTTCAACCCTGGCGGCGGCGGCCATGACGGTCGGATGGTTGTCGAGCGCTTCGTTGACCTTCTCGACCGGCGGGAGGTCCGCGCGCTGGGCATGGAGCATGCTAGGCGCCAGCAGCGAGAGCATGGCGAGGACGAGAATGAACGGCCTCATGCGAGCCTGCCCCGCGCCACGACCGGAACGGCGCGCCAGCGAACCGGCAGGTCGCGCCTGGATTCGGCCACGGCCCGAACCAGTTCGGTCATCGCATCGTCCGCTACGATCAGCTCGATCGCACTTCGATCAAGATTGCCCGTCACGCGCTCGGCGGTGCGTGCGTCGCTGAAATCCCGGCCGCGCACCGCGATATCGTGGATGTGGATCGGTGCCTGTGATGCCGCGCGGATCGCCGCCACGACGGTTTCGACATCGCGGGTCGCGCAGTGAAAGGTCAGGAGCAGGTCAGGCATTTTCGGTTTCCCTGGCACTTTCACCAAAGCGCTCGAACAGGATGGGCAGGAGGACCAGCGTCAGCAGCGTCGAGGTGATGAGCCCGCCGATGACGACGATGGCGAGCGGGCGCTGGATTTCCGAGCCCGGGCCGCTGGCGAACAGCAGCGGGACGAGGCCGAAGGCGGTGATGCTCGCCGTCATCAGCACCGGGCGCAACCTGCGCTCCGCGCCAAGCCGGACGGATTCGGTCATACTGCGCCCTTCGGTGCGAAGCTGGCGGAAATAGGCAACCAGCACGAGACCGTTCAGCACCGCTATCCCCAGCAGCGCGATGAACCCGACCGAGGCCGGCACCGAGAGATATTCCCGCGACGCCCAGAGCGAGACGATGCCGCCCACCATCGCGAACGGGATGTTGAGCAGGATGAGGATCGAGGCGCGCAGCGACCGGAGCGTCGCTAGCAGCACGAAGAAGATCAGCAGGAGCGCCACCGGGATGACTAGCATCAGCCGGGTCGACGCGCGTTGCTGGTTCTCGAACTGCCCGCCCCAGACGATGCGGTATCCGATCGGCAGCTTGATTTTTGCCGCCACCGCCGCCCTGGCTTCGTCGACATAACCCACCAGGTCGCGCCCCGAGACGAACGCCTGCACCAGCGCGAAGCGCGAGCCGTTTTCATGGTCGAGCTTCACTGGCCCCTGGGTCCGCTCGACCCGCGCCATGTCGCTGACGCGAGCGAGAATGCCCCCGGGCGTGCGCAATTGCAGGTCGGCGAAGCGCGTTGGGTCCGAGCGCAGGCTTTCATCGCCACGGATCATGATCGGAACGCGCTTCTGACCTTCCGCGACAATGCCCGCGTGAATGCCCTCGACCTGGGCGCGCAGTGCATCCTGCATCCGGTCCACCGGCATGCCGAAACGCCCGGCCGCCGCGCGATCGATGTCGAGCTGGAGATAATCGACACTGTCGTTGGCGACGGTCAGCACTTCCGACGCCCCGCTTATGCTGGAAAGGGTGCGCTGGACCTGACCGGCGAGGTCAGCGAGCGTCGCGAGGTCCGGCCCAAAAATCTTGACCGCGAGATCGCCGCGCGCGCCGGTCAGCATCTCGGACACGCGCATCTCGATCGGCTGGGTGAAGCTGGGCTGGATGCCGGGCATGCCTTCCATAGCCTTGCGCATCTCGCCGACGACGAAGTCCTTGTCGCCGCGCCATTCCGACTGCGGTTTCAAGCGCACGAAGCTGTCGGTCTCATTCGGCCCCATCGGATCGAGGCCGATCTCGTCGGCGCCGACGCGGGCGATCACGTCGCCGACCTCGGGCACCGTCAGCAACGCGCGCTGCGCCGCCATGTCGCCCTTGACCGATTGGTCGAGGCTGATCGACGGGAGCTTGGTGAGCTGCACGATCACCGAGCCCTCGTCCATGGTCGGCATGAAGGTCTTGCCGACCGCACCATAAGCGATACCGGCGATCACCAGCCCCGCCGTCGCCAGACCATAGACCAGTCGCTTGCGGGCGAATGCCGCGTCCAGCAGCGCGCGGTAACGCGGCGAGAT
This sequence comes from Sphingobium sp. Ant17, assembly GCF_000588875.1. Lineage (GTDB taxonomy): Bacteria > Pseudomonadota > Alphaproteobacteria > Sphingomonadales > Sphingomonadaceae > Sphingobium. The sequence goes on along the minus strand of NZ_JEMV01000016.1, from coordinate 55,166 downwards.
CCGGCGCATGATCCAGGGATCGCCGTGGTGGCCGCTCTTCAGGCCGAAGGAGGACAGCACCGGAACCAGCGTCAGAGCCAGCAACAGCGAGCCAGCCAGCGCGAAGACGATGGTCAGCGCGACGGGCGCGAACAGCTTGCCCTCCAATCCCTGGAGCGCGAGCAAGGGCAGGAAGACGAGCGCGATGATGACGATGCCCGCCGACACAGGAACGACCACCTCGTTGGTCGCCTGGAAGACATGATTGAGGCGCGGATGGTCGTCATCATGAGCCCGTCCGAGCCGCTCGACGATATTCTCGACCACCACCACCGCGCCGTCGACCAGCATGCCGATGGCGATGGCGAGGCCGCCCAGGCTCATCAGGTTCGCCGACAACCCCATGCCGCGCATGAACAGGAAGGTGATGAGGGCCGCCATCGGCAGGGTCGCGGCGACGATCGCCGCCGCCCGCCAGTCGCCCAGGAACAGGATGAGCAGCACGACCACGAGGATCGTCGCCTCGAGCAGCGCTTCCTCGACCGTGCCGATGCGCGGCCGATGAGGTCGGATCGGTCGTAGAAGACATCGACATGGGTTCCGGCGGGCAGCGTCTTCTGAAGCTCCGCAAGCCGGGCGCGCACGCCGTCGACGACCTGGCGGGCATCGGCGCCGCGCAGGGCGATCACCAGCCCCTCGACCGCCTCGGCCTTGCCGTTCTTGCTGACGGCGCCGTAACGGGTGAGGCTGCCGATTCCGATCGTCGCGACATCGCCCAACTGGACGATGCGGCCATCGCGACTGGCGATCACCAGCGACTGGAGATCCTCCACCGTGCGGATCGCGCCGACCGCGCGGACGATCAGCGATTCTTCTCCGCTTGTCAGGCGGCCGGCACCGTCGTTGCGGTTGCCGCTTTCGATCGCAGCGCTGATGTCTGCGGTCGACAGTCCCGTGCCGGCAAGCGCCACCAGATCGGGCCTGACCTCGAACGTCCGCACGAAACCGCCCAAGGCGTTCACGTCAGCCACGCCGGGCACGGTCCTGAGCGCGGGCCGGATCGTCCAGTCGAGCAGTTCGCGCTTCTGCTGGAGCGAGAGCGGCCCTTCGATCGTGAACATGTAAACGTCGGACAGCGGCGTCGAGATCGGGGCGAGGCCGCCGCTGACCGACGCGGGCAGATCGGCCATCACGCCCGACAGGCGCTCGGCAACCTGCTGGCGGGCCCAATAGATGTCGGTGCCGTCGGTGAAGTCGATGGTGATGTCGGCAATGGCATATTTGGCGGTGGAGCGCAGGATCGCCTGGTTGGGAATGCCCAGCATCTCCATCTCGATCGGCGTGATGACGCGGCTCTCCACCTCCTCGGGCGTCATCCCTGGCGCCTTCAGGATCATCTTGACCTGCGTCTGAGCGATATTGGGATAGGCATCGACCGGCAGGTTCACGAAGGCCCATGCACCGAGGCCCGCAACCGTCAGCGCGAGAGCCAGCACGAGCACGCGATAGGATAGAGCCGCGGCGACCAGTGAGCGCAGCATTGGCCGGTTACCGCGACAAGGCGAGCGCTTTGAGCGCGCTCGTGCCGGCGATGACGACCTGCTCGCCGGGCTTCACGCCAGACAGCAGGATGGCCTGGCTTCCATTCGCCCCGCCGCTCTTCACGTCGCGCACCGCAAAGCCGCCCTTGGTGGCGACGAAGACGACAGTCCGGCCGTTCATCGTTGCGACGGCGGCAGCAGGCACGCCGACCGCGCCCGAGGGAGCCGGGCCGGAAATCAGCAGATTGGTCGCCCGCCCCGCCACGATGCCTGGACCGGCGGCGATCTCGGCCTTCACGCTGGCCGAGCGTGTTGCAGGATCGATGGTCGACCCCACCGCCGTGACGCGGCCCTGTATGTTCGGATCGATCCGCACCAACATGCCCGGACGGACCAGCCCAACCAGCCGCTCGGGCAGCTGGCCAAGCACTTCGTAGCGGTTCGCTGCATCGATCACATAAGGCGCGCTCGTGCCGTCCACCGAATTTCCGGTCTGGATCCTGGCCGTGGTGATGCGGCCGGCGATCGGTGCCGTCAGCGTGTAGCTGCCGCTTGCACCATGGCCGTTGACCATGTGCAGGATACGCGCCTTCTCCGAAACATCGGCGCTCGTTTCCACGGCGATCGCACTGGCCTCGTCGGCACGGGCGCCGGCAATGATGCCCTCACGACTGAGTTGCGAGAGACGAGCGGCATTCGATCGAGCGACCCCCAGCCGTGCGTTCGCGCGCGTCAGGTCCGCGCCCATCATCAGCACCTCGCGGCTCGAAATCACCGCAAGTGGCTGTCCGCGCCGCACCGTGTCGCCTTCGACGACCAGGGTGCGCATCACCACGCCCGGAAAGGTTGCGGCCACAGCCACGCGCGCATTGGCGGGCGGCTGGATCAGGGCGGGCACGATCGCGAGCGGCGCTTCGTTCGCCGCAACGGCGGGTGCAAGGCGGATACCGAGTTGCGCCGCCTGCCCGGCCTCGACGCGTAGATGGCCCGGCACCGCGCTCGCAGAGTCCACAGGGGGGCTGGACTGAGCGGCGGGCGACGCCGTGCCGGCACGGGTGGTCAACCACCACAGGCCGGCAAGCGTCAGCGCGATCACGGCGACGCCGGCAAGGATGAAGCTGCGGTTCAACATGGCTTTCGCCTAGCGGACGAAGCTGACGACTCCCTGACGGGAGTGGAACGTCAGGCGCCGGGAAAGCGCAGCGACAACTCGCGCCTGTCCGAATCGGTCGCGAGCATCCCGCCGTGCGCCGCCATGATCCGGTCGACGATCGCGAGGCCCAGCCCCGCGCCGTCCTTGCTCGCATGGTCGGCGCGGCTGTGGCGCCGCACAAGATCGCGCAGGCGATCGGGCGAAAGGCCCGGCCCCTCGTCTCGAACACCGATCGCCGCTCCGGGACCGACGCTGACATGGACAGCCCCGCCGGCGGGCGTCACGCGCACAGCATTCTCGATGAGATTGCGCAGGGCCGCCGCGATCGCCTCGCGCCGTCCACGCACGATCGGCGATTGCTCTCCAGTTTCGAGGGCGATGGTCTTGCCCGTCGCGATGATCCCCGGGGCCATGAAACTGACGGCGTCGGTCGCCACATCCGTCAGCGAAACGGCTTCCGGCACCAGTTGGGCCGCCGTGGCGGCGTCGATCTGGGCGAGCAGCATGAGTTGGTCGATCAGCCGGCGCATGGCCGCGACATCTCCCTTGAGACGGCCTGCCTCGGCGTGATCGAGCCGGTCGAGTTCAAGCGACAGCACGGCGAGCGGCGTGCGCAGTTCGTGCGCGACGTCGGCGGCGAAGGCCTCCTGACGCATTGCCGCATCGTCGAGCCGGGTGAGCAGATCGTTGACCGCATCGGTGAACGGCAACGCCTCGGAGGGCATTCGCGAGGTATCGATCCGGAAGCCGCGCTCATGCCCGCGTGCCGCCTCGATCTCCGCTGCCGCCTCTTCCAGCGGGGTGAAGGCCTGTCTGATGACCCGGAGACCGACGAACGCGACCGGCGCCATCAGGATAACCACCGGCAGGGCGACATGATCCAGCATCTCGTTGAGTGCGCGGGACGTCGCTTCGCCTGCGGCAAGGTCTGCGAACGACAGTCGATAGAAGAAGGCGACGGCCGCAAGCAGCAGGACCGTGCCGACCAGCCCGACCAAGCCCAGGCCACGCACCAGCCGTCGGGAAACGGACCGCCGATAGGTCATGCACCATTGTCCCGCAACATATAGCCCACGCCCCGGATGGTATGGAGGTTTCCACCCGCGCCGGCATCTTCGAGCTTGCGCCGCAGCCGCGATATCGCCGCTTCCACCGCATTGGGCGTGACGGGCTCGTTGAAATTGTAGAGCGCGTCCTCGATGGCTTCCCGGCGAACGACCGCGCCCGCGCGTCGCATCAGCAGTTCCAGCAGGTCGGCCTCGCGGCGGGACAGGTCAATCTCCCTGCCGTCATGGCGCGCCGTCCGCCCAGCGGTGTCGAACAGTAGCGGCCCGACTTGCAGCACGGTCTGGGTGCGCGGGCCGGGGCGGCGAAGCAATGCGCGAAGGCGTGCGGCCAGTTCGTCGATCTCCACGGGCTTGACGACATAATCGTCGGCGCCGGCGTCAAGTCCCGTTACCCGGTCCTCCAGCGCGCCGCGCGCGGTCTGGACGATCGCGGGCGGGACCTGCCGGTATCGCCGCCGCGCCGCCAGCCAGTCGATCCCGTCGCCGTCAGGCAGGCCCAGGTCGAGGACGATGGCGTCATAGGCCGCGCTGTCCATCGCGCTGTCCGCACCCGCCAGGCAACCGGCGACGTCGCACGAAAAGCCCCGGCGCTGGAGGCCGTCCGCGACCAGCTTCGCCAGCCGGTCATTGTCTTCGACTACAAGGACACGCATAAAATGGACCTCTCCAATATAGCCCGTTCCAGGGCTTCTGCCCCTGTTCTTTGCGTATATTGGCACGAGCGACATGGAGGTTGCGGCAGCCCGGGTCAAACCGCGCCGGGAGCTACGCTCAATCCCCGTCAGGATTTTCGCCGTGCCCGGCGGCCGTGTACTCGCCGCCCTGGCCTTCTCCCGCCTCGCCATGCGCCTGCGGGCTGAAGGCGGCGGGATCGAACCGCGTGATGCCGAACACCGCCGCGATGACGACCACGCCGCCAAGCACGACCGCCATGAAACCCGGGACCCGCGCATCCCGCGCTCCCGGGTAGAGTGCGGTGCGCTTGCGACCCGTGACCATCGCTCTGGCGAGGTTGTCGCGAGTGACCAGCGACATCACGAGAACGGCGGCGACATGGATGCCGACCAGCGCCAGCATGCCGTAGGCGAGCGCTTCGTGGATGTCCTCGTCCGCTTTGCCCGCATCGACCTGGATGCCGGTCCACAGGACTGCGCCGACCGCCGCGAACAGGGCAAGCACAGCAAGCGCGCCAAGCGGATTATGCCCGACCGTGCGCTCCGGATGGCCGGCCACGAGGCCACGGATATGCGCCACGATACCCGAAGGCCGGATGAAATTTACGAACCGCGCATGCTCGCCTCCGACAAATCCCCAGATCAGGCGAAACGCAAGGAGCACGGCCGCGACCCAGCCGGCCGCCATGTGCCAGGCGGCGATCGGACTGTCACCTTCCGAGGATAGGAAGGCCGCTGTTATCGCAGCGACGAGCAGCCAGTGAAACAGCCTGAGCGGCGCGTCCCAGACCTTGAATGTATTGCCACCAGCGGGGTTTGCCACGAGCATCGACATCTCCTTTGCCCAATCGCATAGGGCCGCTTACTGACGACAGCCTGACGGCCGCGACAATGATCCCTTAATGGGCGTCCGCTGCACGTGCGCGAAGACACTCGCGGCGGCTGAAGCTATCAGCGATGATGCTGAGCGGCCGTTCTGACGTTCCCCGAGCACGATACGCTTCGTTTGGGCAAGCAATGACGCGTTGCCCGGCGAGCAGCTCTATTCGCCGCACATCGGCAGCGCGCATTGTGGGCGGCACACGCGTGACAGCCCTGCGAAACGGCTATGGCGACAAACGGGAGGAAACAGATGATGATAGGTGTTGCCGGGCCTGATCAGGTTGTCGGCCGAAACGGCGAGCGGCAACTTAAAATCCCGAGACCGCTCGCTCTTGCGTGTCGGAAACGGAACGCTATCTCGTTGGACAGCGTTTCGATTGATCCGGCAGCCGTCGGCGAGCGGATATGTGCGTCTTAGCATTGGCGTGGCGCGCGCACCCAAATTGGCGCCTCGTCGTTGCCGGCAACCGTGACGAGTTTCACGCGCGCCCTGCAGAACCGTTACGACGATGGGACGAGCCCGATCATGTGCTTGCGGGCAGGGATCTGCTATCGGGTGGCACATGGCTCGGCGCCTCGGAGCAGGGACGGTTTGCTGTGGTCACGAACCTGCGAGGCTTCGGGCCGTCGGAGCCAGGCCGACCGTCCCGCGGCCTTCTATTGAAGGATCTGTTGGCGGGGGAGGGGCGATATGCCGAACCAGCCGACGCGGACCTCGTGGATTTCAATCCGTTCAACCTCATCGTGGTCCAGCGCGGCCAGGCCGAATTCTGGTCCAACAGGCCCGGTCCCACGCGGCGCATCCTGCCGCCGCAGGTCTATGGTCTGTCCAACGGCGCGCTGGACGAGCCCTGGCCCAAGACTGTTCGCCTCAAGGCCGTTCTTCGCAACTGGATCGGCGCCGGCGCGCAGCACCCCGAGAGTCTTCTGGACGGACTAATGGAAGAGACCCTTACGGAACCGTCCGATTGGCCGGTCGGCCCATCTGACGTGGTGCAGGAGCCACCTCTTTCGCCGATTTTTATCCGCGATCCGGTTTACGGGACGCGGTGCAGCACCTTCGTCGCGATTGATGGTGTCGGGCGCGGCATCATCTTCGAGCGTCGTTTCGGCGCGAGTGGAGACAGGGAGGGTGAAACGGCCATCCCATTCTCGTGGCCGCGTTGAGGCTCTGAGGTGCGCCGCGGCTGGATGGAGGATCGCATCAGCCCCGGAGGCTTGCGCAGGACATTCGCGGACATGCGCCAACCATCGCCGGTCCAGCGGCCGGCCGCCCCACACGCCGCACCTCGCGGGAGGTGAAGCTTTCGATAGGATTCAGATTACGGGGACCGCCGATATCACTCGAATGTCCCCCGGCTCGCTCCGCCGGGCCGCGACAGCCTTCGCCTTTTCGACTGCCAGCAGTCCGCGAAGAGTCGTCGCTTTGCATGCGTCGGTTTCGCTCGCGAGCAGATTCTCGAACCGCTCGATATTGGTCTGGGTAACAAATTCCTTCATGGCCGCTGTTCCTTCGGAACGCTGCCCGGACCTGTCCGAGTCGTCTGACAGATCATAGCATGGCCCGACCCAATGGGCGCTCACATATGCCGAGAGTTCGCATCTCGGTCTCCATTTCCGCGTACTTTCACATCCACATCGGTGCAAAATCTCAACGGGCGTTGCTTTGTGCGGAGATTCGCTCTCTCGCGTCGGCGTTCGCGCAAGCAGCCGATAGCGTTGCCGCCGCGCCTCCCGCAGACTGTGCCCCGGTCGGCAAACTTCCCAAGCCGGCCTACGTAGCATTCCCAATGCATGTCGGTCCTGCGTTTCGCCACAACGCATGCTTCCCCTTGAATTCGCACCGCAGGAGAAGACCCGATGACCTATCCCCTCGATCAACTGACCGCGACTTCTGAGGCTAATGTCCGCCTCGCGACAAGCATGGCCGAGACGGCCCGCCAGGCCGGCGAGGATTGGATGGATCTTGCGGGGAGGGCGTTCACGCATGTCGGCAAACCGGCTGAGACCAATGGCAAGGCCGGATTTTTGCCTTTTTCGCTGATCGCCCCGGGCAATCTCGGCGAAGGCGTTCTTGCCTCCATGACCGAGAGCCGGGAGCGAACGACCCGGACGCTCGCCAGCGCGTGGGAAGCCTGGCAGCGCTCCTTGGCTGATGCCTGGAATCCCGCGAAGCTGCTCGCCGGCGCGGCCAGGAACGCGGCGTCGGCCAACCCGCAGCCTGCCGCCTGACGGCGTGGCTCCCGCCGGTCGTCAGGCAGCAGATTCACGCTCACATGATGCGATGCGCACCATGTGTCTGCCCAGCTGTCCAGCGGCCGGTATCGTGTCATCGTCCAATGAGCGTCTTCTCGGACAAAGGGGCCACCGCGCGAAGCTGATGGCTCGGCCGATATGCCCGGCAGGATCGCGATGGTGAGCAGGACGCCGGATTTTACACCCCTCATCGATCTGGTTGCCCAGCCGGGCACTGGTCCGGTGCGCGTGCGCCGTCCGCTCTATCTCGATCTCCTGCCGCCCTGCAATCATGCGTGCCCGGCAGGCGAGGACATCCAGGGCTGGCTCGCCCATGCCCGGGCGGGTCGCTACCGTGAGGCCTGGCTGACGCTGGTGCAGGATAATCCCTTGCCGGCCATTCACGGGCGGGTCTGCTATCACCCGTGCGAGGTGAGCTGTAATCGCAAGGACATCGACAGCGCGGTCTCGATCCACGCAGTCGAGCGCTTCCTCGGCGACGAGGCCGCCCGGGAAGGCTGGCGCCTGCCTGTCGAGGCGGCGCCCTCCGGCAAGCGCGTGCTGATCGTCGGGGCCGGGCCGAGCGGTCTTTCCGCGGCCTATCATCTGGCGCGGCTGGGTCACACGGTGGAAATCCGGGATGCGGGTCCTTTGCCCGGCGGGATGATGCATTTCGGCATCCCGGCCTACCGGCTGCCGCGCGAGGATCTGATGCGCGAGGTGCAGCGGATCGAGGCGATGGGCGTCAGCATCGTCCTCGATCACAAGGTCGAGGATCTGCTCGCGGAGAAGGATGCCGGCGGCTTCGACGCCGCGTTCGTCGCGATTGGAGCGCATGCTTCCAGGCATGTCGACATTCCCGCGCGCGACGCCGCGCATGTCCTCGACGCGGTCAGCCTGCTGCGCGGGGTCGGGGCCGGCGAACACCCGAAACTGGGGCGGCGGGTGGCCATCTATGGCGGCGGCAACACGGCGATGGATGCCGCCCGCACTGCCAGGCGCCTGGGCGCCGACGAAGCCCTGATCATCTATCATCGCGACCGGGCGCATATGGCGGCCCACGCTTTCGAGGCCGAGGAGGCGCTCGAGGAGGGCGTGAAGATCCGGTGGCTGACCAGCATCAGGGACATCGCCGGCCCGAGCCTGACGGTCGAGGTCATGGAGCTGGGGGCCGACGGCACGCCACGCGGTACCGGCGAAATCGAAACGCTGACGGCGGACACGCTCGTGCTGGCGCTGGGGCAGCAGGCCGAAAGTGGTTTCCTCGCGAAGATCCCCGGTATCGAGGTAGCGGCGGACGGCACGGTCGTCGTCGCCCCGAACATGATGACCGGCCATCCTGGCATCTTCGCGGGCGGCGACATGGTGCCGAGCGAGCGCACCGTCACCGCCGCCGTCGGGCACGGCAAGAAGGCGGCGCGCGCCATCGATCGCTGGCTGCGCGGCGAGGACGCGCGGCCCGCGCAGCCGCGCCCCGTCGTCGGCTTCGAGATGCTGCATCTGCCGATCTACAGCGACGCCGAGCAACGCGCGCAGGCCACATTGCCGGCCGCGACGCGGTCCGCCGGATTCGAGGAGGTGGTGGCCGGGCTGGGCGAAGCGGACGCCCGCTACGAGGCCCAGCGTTGCCTGTCCTGCGGCAATTGTTTCGAATGCGACCAATGCTATGCGGCCTGCCCCGAGCAGGCGATCGAAAAACTCGGTCCCGGGCTGCGCTACCAATTGCTTTACGATCGCTGCACCGGATGCGGTGTCTGTTACGAGGCCTGCCCCTGCCATGCGATCGAAATGATCCCCGAAGTCGCGGCGAGCTGACGGAAGGTGTGATGCAGCCCGATATGCCCCGCACCGAGATCATGGACGGCAACACCGCGGTTGCCCATGTCGCCTATCGGATCAACGAGGTGTGCGCGATCTACCCGATCACGCCATCCTGACGATGGCCGAACTGGCCGATGAATGGTCGGCGCGGGGACTGACCAACATCTGGGGCAATGTGCCGGTCGTGCAGGAAATGCAGAGCGAAGGCGGCGCTGCCGGTGCCGTCCATGGTGCGCTGCAGTCCGGTGCGCTCACGACGACTTTCACGGCATCGCAGGGGTTGCTGCTGATGCTGCCCAACATGTTCAAGATCGCCGGCGAGCTGACCTCGACCGTGTTCCATGTCGCCGCCCGGGCGATCGCGACGCAGGCCCTTTCGATCTTCGGCGATCATTCCGATGTCATGGCGGTGCGGACGACCGGCTTTGCCCTGCTGTCGTCCGCCTCGGTGCAGGAGGCCCATGACGCAGCGTTGATCGCGCAGGCGGCGACGCTCGAGGCCCGCATACCGTTCCTGCACTTCTTCGACGGCTTTCGAACCTCGCACGAGCTCAACAAGATCAGCCTGCTCTCGGATATCCAGATCCGCGCGATGATCGACCAGGATCTCGTTCGCGCGCACCGGGCCCGGGCGCTGACACCCGAGCATCCCGTGGTGCGCGGCACGGCGCATAATCCGGACACCTTCTTCCAGGCGCGCGAGACGGTGAACCCCTATTACGCCCGCCTGCCCGCGATCGTGCAGGCGACGATGGATCGCTTCGCCGCGCTGACCGGCCGCGCCTACCATCTGTTCGAATATACCGGGCCGAGCGACGCCGAGCGCGTGATCGTCTTGATGGGCTCCGGCGTGGCGACCGCATGCGAGACGGCGGCGTTCCTCGGAGCGCAGGGCGAGTCCGTCGGCGTGTTGCAGGTGCGGCTCTACCGCCCCTTCGCGACCGAGCAGTTCCTGCAGGCCCTGCCCGAGACCTGCCGCGCGATCGCGGTGATCGAGCAGACCAAGGAACCGGGCGCATCGGGCGAGCCGCTCTACCAGGACGTTGTCGCGACGCTGGCCCAGGCGGTCGCAAGCGGTACGCGCGCGGCCATGCCGCGGGTGATCGGCGGACGCTATGGTCTGGGATCGAAGAACTTCAGTCCGGCGCAGGCGAAGGCCGTGTTCGACGAACTGAAAAGCGCCAATCCCAAGCACGGCTTCACCGTCGGCATCGAGGACGACATCGCGCAGACCAGTCTTGCGGTCGATCCGGATTTCTCGCTCGAGCGCGAGGATGTCGTGCGGGCCCTGTTCTTCGGGCTCGGCGCCGATGGCACGGTCGGCGCCAACAAGGACAGCGTCAAGATCCTCGCCGAGGATGCCAACAGCTATGCTCAGGGCTATTTCGTCTATGACTCGCACAAATCGGGCGCGCAGACGATCTCGCACCTGCGGTTCGGAAAGCATCCGATCGGATCGAGCTATCTGATCGAATCGGCCAACTTCATAGCCTGTCACCAGTCCGGCCTTCTCGACCGCCTCGATGTGCTGCGGCTGGCGGTCGATGGCGGGACATTCCTGCTCAACACGCCGCATGGGCAGGAGGCCGTCTGGCATCATCTGCCGCGCTCGCTCCAGCGCCAGATCGTCGACAAAAAGCTGCGCTTCTTCGTGATCGACGCCTCCCGGGTCGCGCGCGAGGCGGGCCTGGGCGAGCGGATCAACACCGTGCTGCAGACCTGCTTCTTCGCCATTTCCGGCGTGCTGCCGCGCGACCAGGCGATCGGGCGGATCAAGCACGCGATCGAGGCGAGCTACGGGATCAAGGGCGCGGGCGTGGTGCGCGCGAATTTCGCGGCAGTCGACCATGCGCTGGCCAATCTGTTCGAGGTGGCGGTGCCGTCCACCGTGACGAGCCTGTTCGAACGACCGCCAACGGTGCCGTCGCGCGCGCCGGCGTTCGTCCAGGAAGTGACTGCCAGCATGATGCGTGGTCGCGGCGACGATCTCCGCGTCAGCCAACTGCCGGTCGATGGAACCTATCCTTCCGGAACCGCGGCGTACGAGAAGCGGAACATCTCGGAGAGCGTCGCGCTCTGGGATCCGGACGTCTGCATCCAGTGCGGCCAATGTGGTTTTGCTTGCCCGCATAGCGTCATCCGTTCGAAATATTTCACGCAGGATGCCTGCGACGGCGCGCCGGAAGGGTTCAAGCACGCGCCGGTCAACTCCCGCGGGAACCCTGAGGTTCGCTTCGCGCTGGAGGTCTATCTGGAGGACTGCACCGGTTGCGGCATTTGCGTCGAGGTCTGTCCCGCGCACAGTTCGCGCGAACCGGGCAGGAAGGCGATCAACCTTGCGGACAAGGCGCCGATCCTTGAGACGGGGAAGGCCAGCATCGCCTTCTTCGAAACGCTGCCGGTCAACGATCGCGCGCGCGTCGATTTCGCCAATGTGCGCGGCGTGCAGTTCCTCGAGCCGCTGTTCGAATTCCCGGGCGCCTGCGCCGGCTGCGGCGAGACGCCCTATCTCAAACTCCTGTCGCAGCTGTTTGGCGATCGGTTGCAGATCGCCAACGCGACCGGCTGCTCGTCGATCTACGGCGGCAATCTTCCCGTCACGCCCTGGACGAAGGATGCTTCCGGCCGCGGCCCCGCCTGGTCGAACTCCCTCTTCGAGGACAATGCGGAGTTCGGGCTGGGCTTCCGCCTTGCGGCGGACAAGCACCTCGATCTGGCAAGGACGTTGCTGCTCGACCTGGCCGCGAGCCTGGGCGAGGAGGTCGCCCGGGCGATCCTCGACGCGCTGCAGGAGCGCGAGTCGGACCTGCGCGCCCAGCGCGCCCGTGTCGATGCCCTGAAACAAAAGCTTGCCGCGCTGGATGACGAGCGGGCCCGTGATCTTCTTTCGGTCGTCGATCATCTCGTCAGGCGGAGCGTCTGGATCGTCGGCGGTGACGGCTGGGCCTACGACATCGGCTATGGCGGCCTCGACCACGTCCTGGCGAGCGGACGCGACGTCAATATCCTCGTGCTCGACACCGAAGTCTACTCCAACACCGGCGGCCAGGCCTCCAAGGCGACCCCACTCGGCGCCGTCGCCAAATTCGCGTCCGCGGGCAAGCGGGCGGCGCGCAAGGATCTCGCGCTGCAGGCGATCGCCTATGGCGACGTCTATGTCGCCCAGGTTGCGATGGGGGCCAACCCCCAGCATACGCTGCTCGCAATGCGGGAAGCCGAGGCTTATCCGGGTCCGTCGCTGATCATTGCCTATAGCCATTGCATCGCGCACGGCTTCGACCTCCGCCATGGCATGAAGCAGCAGGATCTGGCGACCGCCAGCGGCTACTGGCCGCTGTTCCGTTTCAACCCGGCGATGCGCGCGATCGGTGAAAGGCCGTTCCTGCTCGATTCACCGGGGCCGACGATAGCGTTCAAGGACTATGCCTATAACGAGTTGCGCTATCGCGCGCTCGCCCAGAGCGATCCGGCCGTAGCCGCGGCGCTGCTCGCCCAGGCACAGCAGGTCGCTGACGAAAAATATCGCCAATACGAGGCGCTCGCGAACCGCGGTGGCGATGCCTTCCATCCCGAAACACGCGAGGTCAGGCGACCGGCTGTCGCGCCAGCCAGGCGCGACCATTCGGGCGAGGCGGGATGACGCGGCCCGTCGCCTGCAACCGTTCGTTCCCGCGCACGCGTCTCGCGCGCGCCAAGGGGCAACATCGCTCTGGCGTGGCCGCATGGGGCCGGTCGTGGAACGGTTCGTGCCGGGCAGGCTCGCATCTGGCGCCTTTGACCGGGAGCGGCGCATGGACCTGACCACCCACTATATGGGATTGCGCCTGAACAACCCGCTGATCGCCTCGGCAGCGCCGCAGAACGGGGAAATCAAGACGCTGCGGGCGCTGGAGGACCATGGCGCGGGTGCCGTGGTGCTTCCCTCGATCTTCGAGGAGGAGATCGACGCCGAGCGCCACGCGCTCGAGCGGCAGGGCCAGCTTGCAGCGACCGGTTCGGCCGAGGCCCAGAGCTATTTCCCGCTCTATGGCGGGTACGGCTTTGGACCGGAGCGCTATCTCGACATCGTCCGACGCGCGAAGCATGCCGTCGCAATACCGGTGATCGCCAGCCTGAACTGCGTGTCCGGCGAAGTCTGGGCCGAATACGCCCGCGATCTTGAACAGGCCGGAGCCGATGCGATCGAACTCAATATCTACTTTATCACGGCCGACCCGGCAGCGGACGGTCGCGCGGTCGAGCAGCGCTATATCGACACCCTGAAAGCCGTGAAGGCGGTCGTCGCCATTCCCGTCGCGGTCAAGCTCAGCCCCTATTTCAGCGGCATGGCGGCGATGGCGCACGCCCTCGCCGGCGAGGCGCGGACGCTCTGGTGCTGTTCAACCGCTTCTACCAGCCCGACATCGATCTTGTTACGCTTGAACTGAAACTGGACCTCGAGCTCAGCACGCCGGCGGAGATGCGGTTGCCGCTGCTGTGGATCGCGGTGCTACACGGGCGGGTAGGGGCCTCGCTTGGCGCAAGCACCGGCGTCGAGGCGCCGGGCGATGTGCTGAAATATCTGCTGGCGGGCGCCGATACTGTGATGACGACCTCGGCGCTGCTGCGGCATGGCATCCCGCACATGAAGACATTGATCGAGGGACTGACCACGCTGCTTGCCGCGCGAGGTGTCGCCTCGCTGGCCGATGTGCGCGGCAGAATGAGCCAGCGGCACCTCAAGGATCCAGCGGCGTTCGAGCGCGCCAACTATATCCACATCCTTCATGGTCACCCGGTCCGCCGCGATGGTTGAAACGCGCACCGGGATGAGCGCGGGACGCCTCATGGCCCAGGCGGCGCGATCACTCCCAACCGGTTTTGCCGGCGTCCCTCCCCATCGTGGCTGAATCGCCTCCCGCCCGCGCCCTGTCACGCGCGATGCCGTCGGGTGTCTGGATGCTGGGTTTCGTCAGCATGTTCATGGATATTTCTTCGGAGATGATCCACGCGCTGCTGCCGGTCTTTCTTGTGACCACGCTTGGTGCGTCCGCGCTGACCCTCGGCCTGATCGAGGGCATCGCGGAAGCCATCGCCAATGTGACCAAGCTGTTTTCAGGCGGGCTGTCGGACTGGCTCGGCCGGCGCAAGCTGCTGACGACGGTGGGTTACGGTCTCGCCGCCCTGACCAAGCCCGTTTTCCCGCTCGCCGCGACGATCGGCTGGGTGGTCGCGGCGCGCTTTATCGACCGGATCGGCAAGGGCGTGCGCGACGCGCCGCGCGACGCCTCATCGCCGACATTGCGCCGCCTGACCTTCGCGGCGCGAGCTTTGGCCTGCGTCAATCGCTCGATACGGTGGGCGCCGTCGTCGGCCCGCTTGCCGCAATCGCGCTCATGGCGCTCAGCTCCGACAATATCCGCCTGGTATTCTGGATCGCCGTAGTCCCGGCTCTTGCCTCGCTCGGGATCATGATCTTCGGCGTCCGCGAGCCGCCGCAACACCATGCCGAGGGGAAGGAGAGACTCCGGCTGTCGGATGCCGGTCTCATGCCGGTCGCCTTCTGGATGGCGACGGGCATCGCGATCATCTTCACCTTCGCACGGTTTTCCGAGGCCTTTCTCATCCTGCGCGCCCAGCATACGGGCCTGCCGCTTGCCTTTGTCCCGAGCGTGATGGTGGTGATGAACATCGTCTACGCCGGCTCGGCATATCCGGCGGGCGTGCTGTCCGACCGCATCGGCCGGACAGGTCTTCTCGCTATAGGCATCGCCTGCCTGATTGGCGCCGATCTCATTCTCGCCTTCGGCACGACGGTCGCCGGCGTCATGCTGGGCGTGCTATTCTGGGGCCTGCACATGGGGCTGACCCAGGGGCTCTTCGCCAGCCTCGTGGCCGATACGGCGCCTGCGCGATTGCGCGGGACGGGCTTCGGCATCTTCAGCTTCGCTCAGGGGATCGCCATGCTGGTCGCGAGCGTCGTCGCGGGTGGCCTGTGGGACGGATACGGGCCTAAACTAACATTTGTTGCGGGATCCTGTTTCGCTGCGATCGCGCTGATCACACTCCTCCTGTGGCGCTGGCGGATCGGCAAGAACGCGGTGGGGTCCATGTAGCCATCATGGCCGTGCGGGATCCGCGGAAGGCGCGCGCGCTTGGCCGAGTATTCCTTTTGCGACCGCATAGCCTTCGGACCGGCTGGCCTCGATCGCCACATCCGAAAAATCATAGTCGCCCGAGGAATGCTCGTCCGATTGGCCGGTCCGCACGAACCGGGTGATCCTCGTCGGCGCGCGTCCCCCATGAGCTGGATATAATCGGGCAGATGCTTGACCCGGGCCGCGCTAGCGGGATCGACATAGCTGAGAACATGGTCAATGAGCCTGCGATAGCTGTCGACCGTCTCCCGGTAGTGCAGATCGCTCCGCACCCGCTCGGAATAAACGATCTCGTCGCGCCGGGCCAGAACCTCGATCATGTTGGAGGGAAGCGCCCGCTGTCCCGAATAAAGGTCGACGATGAAGACCCGCTTGCCGTCCGGGCCGCAGCGGTCGACGACGAGATCGAGCGGCGAGTTGCTGATAATGCCGCCATCCCAATAGGCCTTGCCGTCGATCACCGTCCACGGGAAGCCTGGCGGCAAGCTGCCGCTCGCCACGATATGGTCCGGCGTGAGGTCATCGACATAGCTGTCGAAGACCTCGAGTTCTGCGGTCGCCACGTTGACGGCGCTGATCAGCAGGCGCACCGGGCTCGTCTTGAGCGCGGCGAAGTCGACATGTTTCGCGATCAGCTGGCGCATGGGCGTCGTGTCATAATAGCTTGTCCAGGCCACGGGCCATTCCAGCGGGGTGAACGGCGCCAGCCACCTTGCCCTGAAGAAATTCGGCACACCGCACGTCAGGATCTGGGCCGCGGCCACCGTCTGCCGGAAAATAGCGGGCGAGAGCGCCGAGGTCAGCACGGCCAGTTCGTTCCAGAAGGCTTCCAGGGCCTGCGTCGCCTGCCGGGGATTGCTGGCAATGACGGCGCCATTGAACGCGCCGATCGAAACACCTGCGACTATGTCCGGGAAAAGCTGCTCTTCCTCCAAGGCCTTCACGACCCCGCATTCGAACGCGCCCAGCGCGCCGCCGCCCTGCAGGATCAGCGCGGTCTGCGTCGGGATATGTTCGAGCGCGAAGTCGGCCTCCCGCAGGCGCTCCTTCACCGAGCCGAGGTTGACCCGATAACGGATGAGCCCTTCGGCAACACGTGTCTCGTCGGCGGGTCGTCCGGTCGAGAACAGCGCGCGCGGCACATCGCCCTTGAGATAGAACATCGCGAATGAGCCGTCGTCCAGCGAGCCCCGGGTAATCCATTCGTCGGCTTCCTCGGTCGCACCCAGCACGTTGAAGCCGATGTCGCCGACCTCGCAGAAGAAATAGGAGACTTCGTCATATCTCAGGCGTCGGCCCAGCATGTTTCGCGCGGCGAGGCGCGCCTGCTTTATGGCATTGTCCCAATGCTCGATATGGCGCCGGCGCGCGAAGACCGGATCGTAGAAGCTCGTGACGTCTCCTGCCGCGAAAACATTGGGCACGCTCGCGCGCAGCAGCGCGTCGATGGCGACATAGCCGTCTTCCAGCGCGATCCCGCTGCCTTCCAAAAAGCCGCTGGTGGGCGAAACGCCGATACTGACCACGACCAGATCACACGCTATCCGTCGACCGGCGCTCGTTTCGATTTCCTCGACCGTCGTACTCCCGTGGAACGCGATCGCGGTGTCGTTCAGCAGCACCGTAGCGCCCTGGCTCTGCACACGGCGTTCGAAATGGGCCGAAAGGTCCGACGCCTCGAGATGGGGAAGGAGCACGCTTCCGCGCTCGAGGACGGTGACGTCGAGCCCGCGCGCCACCAGCGACATGGCAATCTCCATACCGAGAAAGCTGGCGCCGATGACGACCGCGCGCTTTGCCGTCCCGGCGGCTTCGCGGATGACATCGGTGTCGGCCTTGGTCCGTAGCGTGTGAACGCCCGCGAGCGCCTCTCCCGGAACCCCGAGAGACTTCGGCGTCGCTCCCGTGGCGATCAGAAGCTTGCCGTAGGCGATTCTTTCACCTGCCGCGGTCCGCACGATCTGGCTGACGGTGTCCACGCCGACCACCGGGCTGTTGAGCCGCAGTTCGATGTCACGCTCGTCGTAGAAACCTTTCGGATGGACGAAGATCCGTTCC
This sequence comes from Sphingobium sp. Ant17, assembly GCF_000588875.1. GTDB lineage: Bacteria > Pseudomonadota > Alphaproteobacteria > Sphingomonadales > Sphingomonadaceae > Sphingobium. Next base: position 37,619 of record NZ_JEMV01000016.1, on the reverse strand, counting down.
TCGTCTTCACGTTCGGGCAGCAACTGCTTGGATAAAGGCGGGCGATGATAGGGCGGTAATTCGTCCGCCGATAGTATGAGAACAGAGCCGCTCGCACCCTCGGCGCGCAACGTCTCGGCCGCGATCGCGCTCGCGACGCCACCGCCGACGATGAGAAAGTCAATGTGTCGGGATGCGCTGCTGGCGGTGTTGTCGGCCATCGCGGTCTCTGTCTTCACAGCTGCTCCCAGTTTCGAGTCGGTTCATGTGCGGACATTGCCGGCCGGTTCTTTGCGGCGGCCCAGGAGCATAAGAAGGAGATCGAAGGTCTGCGGGCAATGCGCAAAAGTCCTTAGATTTCCGGCGAGGGGCGGTTGGAAGCGTTGGGGGAACGGATGGTCATGCGTGAATCATTGTCATCTGCGGCAACGACCAAGGGCCGAGCCGCCGTCGCGGTTTCGTAAACTTACGTATGCCCGCACCATCATGCCCGGGCTAACTTCTTGTTCGAAATCGCGGATCACCTGCCCTGTGCCGGTGCCCACCTTCAACAATAGCTGGGATGCAGTGTCCTGGTGGATGATGTCAGGATGGAAATATGGCTTGGGTCGCCAGGTTGCTGCTGATCATACCCGCGCTGATCGCGGGCTGGTTCGTGTCGAAAGAAGATCCCCGCTTCTGGGTCGTGGCCATGGCTATAGCCTCGTGTTCCTGGCGTTGACCTGCCTCGTCGCCTTTTATGTGCCGCCAGTGCGCCTGTGGCCGCGCCGTCGTGGACGGTGAGGTCGTCAATCGGCCGTCGATAACCAATGTCGTCGACACAAAGAATGATGTCGCAAGCAACTCCGAAGGTAGAGCGAAATCCATGACCCCGGGAGAATTCGACTGTGCGACACGGGCATCACTACCAGCACTCACCCGTTATGCGCGACGGCTCACCAATGGCGCCGACGGAGCCGAGGATCTGGTGCAGGAGGCATTGTCGCGAGCATGGAAAGCGCGCGAGCGCTTCGAAACCGGAAGCAACTTCAAGGCATGGACCTTCACGATCCTGCGCAACCTCTTCCTCTCACATGTGCGGCGCGAGCGCAGGAAGGTCGATTGGAACGATCTCGCGATGCATAGCTTGCCGGTTTCGCCACCGGATCAGGAGATTGGCCTTCTGCGCGAGGAGTTCGGCCAGGCTCTGGCAGCGCTCTCCGAATCCAACCGGCAGGCGCTACTTGCCGTGGTCGAGGACCAACTCGCCTATGAGGACGCTGCCGAACAATGCGGCGTATCACTGGCAGTTCTGAAAAGCCGGGTTCACAGGGCACGGATTGCCATGCTCGCCTATCTTGGCGGGACGCATCGATCCCAACTCCAGAAATCTTCACCCCCCTATATTCATCGCGGCTTTGTCAGCCCTCCCGATGCGAGGCGATTGCCGAACAAGATATCGTTCTGCCGGGCGGCTTGAGCATGGAGGCGCTTGGTCACCAAGTCGCCTTCCGGTGGATGTCAACGTACGCGGCGACCATAGCCTCATCATAGTTGCGATAGTTGCGCTGAATGGCATCCGCACGTTGCTTCTCTGCAGCGAGCATCGCCGCACCCTGTCGGTTGAGAATGCGCACCTGACGGCGTTCGATCTCCTCCTTCTCGTCGGTCACGCCATCGACCGAAACGCTCGAGTCGATCTCCACTGTCTGGATGGCTGCGTTCGCTCCGGCAGGTTCCTTCGGAAAAGCCATCCCGGGCGTCTGGGCGATGAGGTGAGCGCCGCTGGTCCCTGCGACCAGCATGGCCCGCGAAGAGTCGAGCGGGTTTCTTCTCAGGTATCGCCAGCTGACCTTGTCTGACCTATATCAGCCTGGTCCGTAAGGGCGACGGGCCAAGGACATAAGACCGTCGAAGCGGCTGGGAGCAGCGACTCACTCGTTGCCCCATTGAGCCAAGCCCGCCGCCAGTCCTCGCAGGCCGTCCTGCTCCGCTCCATCGTCTCCAGCCGCCATTCCTCCACATCGGCGACGATATCATCCCATTGACCGCCGCGAACATCTGTCTGACTTTCGGCATTGGGCTGGAAAAGTCGCTGCATCACCGCATCCGATTCCGTGGAACATTCGATGCTGATCTTTTCGCTGATCTGGACGAAGCGTTCCCAGGCAGCACGCGCGATATCCGTCAGGACAAGGCCAAGCTGGAAGTTCAGCTGGCCAACACGGACGAACTCATCGACTGGCGAGGCCATCTTCATCTCCCGCTTGATATCAAAATCGATACGATATCGCCCGGTCGTGGGCGGCAGGCGAAACCCCGGATCCTGCATCGCGCCTGGCGCATTTCCACCGTTGCGCCACCGACCATCCGAGCATCTGCACAAATTGTACGATCCGGATCTTCATCATCGCTTCTGATTGATCTTTGACTAGCAAGCTTTGCACGTCCAGGTCTCTACGTGCTTTTCCGCAGGGCTCGATCTTTTCAGGGTGGTTCGGACCCGATTCGGCACGCCACCATTCGACATCCGGCCAGTTTCGCGAGACGCTCCCAGCGGGATCGCCGAACGTTCTCACAATGTCGGATGGGCAGAGGATGCCGCCGGCTCTTTCTTGCACCCACCCAAGCGGGCGCAGAATCGTCTTTGTGCATCGACAATGATCTCGGGAGTGACATCGCTCACCGCCTTCTCAAGTGCCGGAACCATGAGCGTGCGGCCCTTTTCGAGCCAGGCGCGACCGGCACTGCTCTCATAGAAGGCGTTAATTCCCATCAACTCTTCCACTGTGAAGGCCGCCGCGCAACTCTCGCGAAGCCTTGAAAGGACGGGGGCCTTCGCGGCCACCATCGCCTCTCCCAATGAGTCGCGATAGGCGGAGATTGTATCTGTGTCGTCGGGGAAGGCGGCGGACAGCGTCCGGAAGGAGTCTTCGACCGCTTCGCGGATGTTGGCGTCCATGACCTGATCGAAGCCGGAGAGCGCAATCGAGCGGGTGCACAATGCCCGACGCTGCGAAATGTCGTTCTCCGCAGCAGCGGCCTGGGCCGGAGAAATCGCCGGAGAGAGGGAAGCAGCGAGTATCAGCGCGGAGCCAAGCCAGAGGCGGCTATAGGCGGAACATCCGGCACGAGCGCGAGTGTTGTGGGTCACGATGATGGCCTCTAACTTGCCATTCTGGACGGCGTCAGGGTTGCGAGATAGTCGATGCGGCTTGTCCACGGTCACGACTTCATGCTTCCCGTGGACAGGGCGTTTTACCGGCAGCGGACGTCGTTTTGCTCGATCGATCGGCCGGCAAGCGCGCCCAGCGCGCCGCCGATCAGCGTACCGGCGGTACGATGGCGACCGCCGTCGATGATGTTGCCGAGAATCCCGCCGCTCGCGGCTCCGATGATGAGACCGGTCGTCCCGTCACTCCGCTTGCAGTAATAGCGTCCATCGGATCCGCGATAAACCTCGTCGCGGTCGGACAGGCGACGCTCACCATAACGGGGATCGTCCCTGTAGTAACGGGCCGCGTCATACTCCGTCGTGTAGGGATCGCTGCCGCGCCGACCGGTCGTGTCAGGATGATCGGCGCGCACGGCGGCTTCATAACGATCGCGCTCCGCCTCGTAGCGGGCGATCTCCGCGCGATAGCGTTCCTGGGCGTCCGTCCATCGCCGCTGATCGACAGCGCTCTGTGCGAGCGCAGATCCGCAAACCAGGGGGAGGGCGGCGAGTGCAAGCGCGGAGAGTGCGATTTTCCATCCGCGCGCCCTTGAAGCGCTTCCCGGACAATTGATTATTGCCGCGTCGGATCGGGTGGGGCTCTCGTTCATGAGAGGAACCGGGGACATGACATTCTCCTCGTTCGGGCGGGATCTTCACCGAACGATTACAGGGCGCCATGCCGCCCCAGTATACGCAACATTACCGAACGATCAGGACTTGGCAGGTTTGACCAAAGCGGAAGGCAGCCAGTCGGGGTGCCGCGCCACAGAACGCATCGTCGCGTGGATATCAATGTCAAATGGCTGGAATCCTCTATAGATCTTTCGGTCCGGATACCATCGTCTCCCCCGGCCACCTCCTGCCTTAGTGCAGTCCCCACCCGAGCGCGCGGCCGCCACCTCCAGCCTCTCTCGTTAGCGTATCATCGATGCAGTGACGACTTGTCGGCAGGGCTACTGCGCCACGGGAACGGTCCTCGTTCAATCATTTCCCGCTGTCGCCGGCTATTCCAGACGGCGCCGGTCACCGTTCCAACGGCGAAGCCGAACTATCGTCGTTCCGCAGATAATCTGCGAGCCAATCGAGCAGCGGACGCTGGCTTATGAGCATGCTGGGCGAGGCGCTGGAGAGAGCGAACCAGCGCGCTTCATCGATCTCCGGGAACGACTGCATCTTGCCGGATCGCGGCGGCCATTCCATTTCGAATAGATTGCTCTCCACGGCGTGGATATCGACCTGCTGCTCAAGAGCGAATGCCTCGACAAGCTTGCCTCCCGCCTGCCTCAGCTGTCCAAGCCGATGGAACTCGCCGGTAAGGCGGATGCCGAGCTCCTCCTCGACCTCGCGCCGGGCCGCAGCGGATGCGTCCTCGCCCGGCTCGATCAGGCCCTTGGGAATCTGCCATGATCCAGCGTCCTTGTTACGCCAGAAAGGCCCACCTGGATGGACAAGCAGGACATCAACCTCCGCACCGCGGCGCCTGTACAGCAGAACTCCCGCGCTCATCGGCGCCATGACGCTGCCTGTCGGACGACCGCGCTCATGCGCCGAGCAGATGCGCCGCGACGGTGCGGCGATGCGGCCGTCGCCGGTGCTCGAACAGATAGATGCCCTGCCATGTGCCGAGCGCCAGGCGCCCATCGATCAGCGGGATGGAAAGCTGCACTTGCGTCAACGCAGTCCGCAGGTGCGCCGGCATGTCGTCCAGACCTTCATCGTCATGCGCATATACTGACGGGTCTTCCGGTGCGATCCGCGCGAAATAGGCCTCGAGATCGGCGCGTACCTCGGGCGCCGCATTTTCCTGGATCAGTAGCGATGCCGAGGTGTGGCGGCAGAACAGGGTGAGCAGCCCCTGCCGAAATCCCGCTTCAGCGACCCAGTCGGTTACGTGCCGTGTGATCTCGACGAGCCCCTGCCGCCGCGTCGAGAATTCGAGAATGGTCGCGACCTGCTTCACGGGCCAACGTTGGCGCCGCAGCCGTGCGTGCGCACCTCTTAATGCGGCTGGAGGGAAAATTCGACAGACCGGCGGGTGCTTGCTCGTCTTCCCCAGCCACGCACGGGACGATCCACCCTGCGCGTCGGCTAGGTGGGCGGCGACCGATAGGTTCAGCAACAGGTGGTCGATCCGAGCCCGCCGCGTTCGCGCATTGGTGTTCCCAAAACAGTCCGTAAGCTGTGAGACGTCTCGCCAGGGTGGATCATGCGCGAGCATTGATCCGGGCTTGCTCCAGCAGGTCAAAGTGGCCGCACCTGTCGCAGGCACAAACACGGCATGGTCCTGGGTTCCGGCTTGCAGACATATCGGCGGGTTGGCGTGGCGTTGAAGTCGCCAGCGGGAATGACCCGGAAGCCGGGCTGGGCATGCCCCGATGGAGCAAGCTCGGCCTGATATAGTGGATGCTGAGGCAGGATCGCGGGGAAGCCCGCGCCGAAGCCTGTGGATCGATAGGTCTGGCATGAACCGATCGGTCGCGGATCGAATTGGATCGAAGAACAGGTGCTGTTGGTCCAGCTCGATAAGGCGACTGGCGCGCGCCCCCGTTGATGCATTGCTCCGAAGAATCGACCGAAGGCGCAGCTTCGTTCGCAGTATGATCTCCAAGCGGCCAGATGGCGGCAGCTGACCTCCAAAGCGTAAGGAGGGACGGAAAGGTCGTCCGATGGGCACTATGAGCCCGGCGCCTTATCCGCGAACTGGTCGAAGGCCTCCACCGCCTGCGCCGCGTACATCAGGCTCGGACCTGCACCCATGTAGAGCGCCATGCCCATCACCTCCATGATCTCCTGGCGCGTGGCGCCATTCTTGACGGCCGCCTGCGAGTGAAAGGCGACGCATCCGTCGCAGCGGATCGCAACCGAGATGGCGAGCGCGATCAATTCCTTGGTCTTGGTGTCGAGAGCACCCGCTTCGGTCGCGGCGCGCGCCATTGCCGAGAAGGCCTTTGTCACCTCCGGACTGCCGAGCCGCACTTCCTTGATCGCTCCGGTCAATTCCGAGGCCATGGCTGGCCAGTCCTTGTGCATTTTCTTTCCTCCAGGCTTCAAAGGCGTCCGAGCAGCGCTGCAACCCGATAGGCTGCGACGATTCGGTCGGTGCGAGCGCGGGTGGCCCCCGCTTCGGCGGCAATCGCTTCGCGCTCGGCGTCGAGCAGATCGAGTTGCGGCTTCATACCCACCCGCACCTCGTGACGGACGCTCTCGAGCGCCTGCGCCGCCGCCACGGCCTGGTCGCCCGCGGCCTGCTCGACCAGCTGGGCAGTGCGCACGTCCTGGAAGGCCGATATGACCTGTTCCTCGACCTGCATGCTGGCGGCCCGCATCCGTGCGTCAGCGGCACGGACCTCGCTGCTCGCTTCGGCGACCTTGCCCGACACCCGGCCGCCGCTGAAAAATTCCCAGCGCGCCCGGATGCCGACGGTCGCGCTGTCCGCGCGATAGTCGGGGAAGAACTGGTCGCGTACCGTTCCGGCTTCGGCAAAGGCGCCGACGGTCGGCAGTCGCTCAGCGCGTGCGCCCCGCGCTCCTGCCTGCGCTGCGCGCAAGCCGGCCTGGGCCTGGACGAGCAGAGGGTTGCTCCGCATCGCCTCCTCCATGGCATCATCGAGCGTCGCGGGCAGTGGCGGATTGGCGGGCAACAACTGCAAATCGATGGGCTCAAGGCCGGTCAGATTGGTGAAATGCGCGCGAGCAGAGACCTGCATGCCCTGCGCCCGGGCCAGCCCGGCGCGGGCCTCGGCCAGGCGCGCGCCGGCCTGCGCAACGTCGGTGCTCGGGCTCTCCCCTGCCCGATAGCGCAGCCGTGCCTGGCGATCGATCTCTGTGGTCTCGGTAAGCAGCCGTTCGTAGAGAGTCAGCATGCGCGCCGCAGTCAGCACGTCGCCATAAGCCTGCGTTACGGCCATGGCGAGCTGAGCCCGCGCGCCGCTTTGCCCGGCCTCTGCGCCCGCAATCCCTGCGCGCGCGCGATCCATGCCCGCGCCAAGCCGCCCGCCGGTGAAGAGCGGCTGCTCGACCGTCACCTGCGCCGCGCGCGGCGTGACATTGGCGGCGCCCAGCCCGAAGAAATTCTGGGGATCGAGGCGGCCATAGCCGATCGTCCCGCTCAGCGTCGCGGTCGGAAGCCGTCCCGAACGCGCCTGCTCGAGGCGCGCCTTGGCCGCGTCGGTCTCCGCATCTGCAACCACGATCTCGGGCGCATGGCGCATCGCCGCCGCAATCGCTTCCTCGAGTGTCGTGGCGTTGGCCGCCGTGCTCGCCATCAATGAAGCGGCAAGCCCCAGCGTCAGGCGAACGAGCCGGCGGGATCGGTTCATTTGAAGGCAGTCCCCGGCCGGACGCCCATTGCCTTGAAGACAATCGCGGCGGGGCAAAAGCCAGTGAAGCTCGCCTGGATCATGTTGATGCCCGCAAAGGCCGTGAGCGCTATCCACCAGGGATGGACGGTGAGGGACAGGACGACGCCCAGAAGGACGACACATCCGGCGAAGATCATGACGGCGCGATCGAGAGTCATTGTGGCATTCCTTTGCTGGTCGAGAGTGGGGTCACATCCGCAGCTTGCGGATGCCCATGACGTGGAGGGCGAGCTTTTCGTAGAAGGGCTCGCTCTCTCCCTTGCGCACCTTGCGCAGGAAATATTTCTCGAAGCCGATCTTGGCGAGATGGACCCATTTGCCGCTCGCCGCCCAGTTGACGTTGCGTGGCGGGATTTGCGGCTGCGCGACGAAGGCGACGCCGCCATCGCCGAAATCGGCGAGGCAGACAGCGTTCCAGGTCGCTTCCGCGGTGGGTTCCTTGCCGTCCAGGATCATATCGAGGTTCGCGGCGATGGCGGTCACCATGCTTTCGATCATGAAGCCGGTCTTGGGCACACCGACCGGCACCGGCGTCGGGCCGGTCGGCGGAATGGCGACGCAGACGCCCAGCGCGAAGATTTCCGGAAAGGCCGGGTTGCGCTGATGCTTGTCGACCAGAATGAACCCGCGCGGATTGGTGAGCCCGGCGATGTCGCGAACGGCCGGAACGCCACGGAACGCGGGGAGCATCATCGAGAAAGCGAACGGCAGATCGTGGGTCCTGGCGACCGCGCCGCCCTCGGCGATCTCCTCGAGGTGCATCATGCCGGCCTCGACCTTCGCGACGCGCGCATTGGTGATCCATTTGATGTGCCGCTCGCGCAATACGCTTTCGAGCAGGGACTTGGTGTCGCCGACGCCATCGAGGCCGAGATGGCCGATATAGGGCTCGGCGGTCACGAAGGTCATCGGCACCTTGTCGCGGATCTTGCGGCGGCGCAGTTCAGTGTCGAGGATCAGGGCGAACTCATAAGCCGGACCGTAGCAGGACGCGCCCTGCGCCGCGCCAACCACGATCGGTCCCGGATTTTCGACGAAGCGGTCGAACGCCTCTGCCGCAGCGGACGCATGCGCGGTCTGGCAGATCGAAACGGTATGACCTCCGTGCGGCCCCAGCCCTTCGATTTCATCGAACGCTAAATCAGGCCCCGTAGAAATTACAAGATAATCGTAATTGATGGACGTGCCGTCGTTGAGCTCCAACCGCTTTTCCGAAGCATGGAGACGCTTCGCGCCGACCCCCGTGAAGCCGATCTTCTTCTTCGCGAAGATGGGCGGAAGGTGTACCTGAATCGCCTCGGGCTCGCGCCAACGCACGGCGACCCAGGGGTTGGAAGGCACGAAGGAATATGTTTCCGAGTCGGAGACCATCATCACTTCGGCGCGCCCCTTTACCGCGGCGTTGATTTCATAGGCGGCGATGGTGCCGCCCAGCCCGGCGCCCAGCACCACGATTTTCGGCTTATCCATGACTTCCTCTCGCACTTCTCAAGAACTCGCTTGACGGAATATAATGATTACATGATATATGCAATAAGCAAATTGAAGGAGAATCTCATGTTTGGTTTCGGAAAGGCCAAGTCCCATCGTGAGCTCCGGCCCCTGGAGCTCAAGACCATGCTCGCGGACGGCTCCGCGCTGCTCATCGACGTGCGCGAGCCGGACGAATTCGCAGCGGGCCACATCGCCGGCGCAGTGAACATGCCTTTGTCGACCTTTTCACCGCGTAATGTCCCGGATGCAGCCGGGCGAACGGTCGTGCTTCAATGCGCGGGCGGCAAACGCTCCGGCATGGCACTGGACCGTTGCGTGAAGGCCGAGGCGGCGATCGATACGCATCTGGGCGGTGGCATCGGCGCATGGAGAGACGCTGGCCTGCCAATCGTCAGCGGCAAATAAGAGCGAAAGGGTCGGGGATGCGCGCGATGACGAAATGGGTCTGGCTTGCGAGCGTTTCGCTCGCCTTGGCGTCCTGCGGCGGCAAGGAAGCGGCCGACCAAGCCTCCACGACGCTCCCCGCAGGTGAGTCGCTGAAGCTCGCGGCAAGCGACATCGCTGACATGAAGGCAGTGGGCGCCGAGATCACCACGCGCGATTCCGCCGAGGCGCTCGCCCGAATACCGGGCACGCTTGTCAGCCTTTCGGTCCGCGAAGGCGATATGGTCGAAAAAGGCCAGCGCATCGGCACGGTCGTCGATGCGCGCCTCGGCTACGAGACCAGCGCTTATGGTGCCCAGGTCGCCGCGGCACAGGCCGAGGCGGCGCGCGCGCGCGGCGACCTTGCCCGCATCCAGGATCTCTACAACAACAAGGTCTATGCCAAGGCGCGCCTCGACCAGGCGGTCGCCATGTCGCGTGCCGCCGACGCGCAAGTCGCGGCCGCACGCGCGCAGCAAGGCGCAAGCGCCAGCGTCGCCGGGCAAGGTGCGATCGTTGCGCCGGCTAGCGGCCGGGTGCTGCGTGCGGATATCCCCGCCGGATCAGTCGTCGCGCCGGGCATGTCGGTGGCGACGATCACCGCCGGCCCTCCCCTCTTGCGGCTCGAGCTGCCGGAGTCGCTGGCCGGACAGGTGCGCAACGGCGCGCAGATATTGGTAGCTGAAGGCGATCTGCCCGACGGGTCGCGTCAGGGCCGAGTGACGCAGGTCTATCCCGCCGTCACCGGGGGCCGGGTGCGTGTCGATGCGACCGTGCCCGGCCTTTCCACGCAGCTTGTCGGGCGGCGCGTGGGCGTCTCGATCGAAGTCGGGCGGCGCAGCGCTCTCGTGGTGCCGCGCCGCTTCGTCTCGACGCGCTATGGCATCGACCAGGTCGATGTCGTGACGGCCGATCACCGGGTGAGCGCCGTACCCGTCCAGGTGGCGCCCACCACCGACCCCGACAGGATCGAGATCCTGAGCGGCGTTGCGGCCGGGGACACACTCTTCCTGGCGGGCGCGCGCAAATGAACCTCGGCATCTCCGGGCGGCTGACCCGCGCGACCATCATGTCTCCGCTGACGCCACTCTTCCTGATGGCGGCGATCGCGGTCGGGCTTCTCGCGCTCTTCTCGATTCCCCGCGAGGAGGAGCCGCAGATCAGCGTGCCGATGGTCGATATCCAGGTGATGGCGCCCGGTCTCGCCGCAGCCGACGCCGTCGAGCTTGTCGGCATTCCGCTCGAGACCATCGTCAAGAGCGTCGATGGCGTCGAGCATGTCTATACTCAGCCGAAGATGACGGCGTGATGGTGACGGCGCGCTTTGTGGTGGGATCAAATCCCGAGGACGCAGCGACCCGCATCGACGAGAAGCTGCGCGCCAATTGGGACCGGATTCCGGTTGGAATCCCCGATCCCAAGGTCACGGTGCGCGGAATCAACGACGTGCCCGCGATCGTGCTGACGCTCACGCCCAAGCCCGGCGCCGCCGGACAATGGAGCGATCAGGCGCTCTACGATCTTGCCACCAAGCTGCGCACCGAAATCGCCAAGGTCGACAATGTCGGCCTGACCTTCCTGACTGGCGGACGTCCCGACGAGATCCGGATCGCGCCAGACCCGGCCAAGCTCAACCAATATGGCGTACCGCTCGGCAGCGTCATCGAAGCGGCCGGCCAGGCCAATCGGAGCTTTCCGGCCGGCAGCATCCGCGAGGGCGGCAAGGCGGTCTCCGTCACGGCCGGCCGCACTTTGTCCTCCGCGCAGGAGGTGGGCATGCTCACCGTCCGCTCCGCGCGCGGCGCGCCCGTCTATCTGCGCGACGTCGCCGCCGTCACCCAGGGACCACGCGAGGACCAGTCCCGCGCCTGGCGCTGGGCGCGGAGTGGCGACCAATGGTCGAGCGCGCCCGCCGTCAGCATCGCCATCGCCAAGCGGTCGGGCGCCAATGCGGTTGTCGTCTCCGACGCCGTGCTGTCCAGAATCGAAAGCCTTAAGGGCAAGCTCATCCCCGATGGGGTCGATGTCGCGGTCACCCGCAACTATGGCGCGACGGCGAACGAGAAGGCCAATGAGCTGCTGTTCCATCTGGCGCTGGCGACCATCTCCATCGTCGTCCTGATCGGCTTTGCGATTGGCTGGCGCGAGGCGGCGGTGACCGCTGTCGTCATCCCCACGACGATCCTGCTCACGATGTTCGCCTCGAACCTGATGGGCTACACGATCAACCGCGTCAGTCTCTTTGCGCTGATCTTCTCGATCGGTATCCTGGTCGACGACGCCATCGTCATGATCGAGAATATCGCGCGCCATTGGGCGATGCCGGACGATCGCACGCGGACGCAGGCCGCGATCGAGGCCGTGGCCGAGGTTGGCAATCCGACCGTGGTGGCAACCTTGACCGTGGTCGCCGCCTTGCTGCCGATGCTGTTCGTCTCCGGCCTCATGGGCCCCTACATGGCGCCGATCCCGGTCAACGCCTCGGCGGCGATGGTCTTTTCCTTCTTCGTCGCGGTCGTGATCGCGCCCTGGCTGATGGTCCGCTTCGCGCGCAAGGCGCTGGCGGACGGAACGGCGCATGGCGGCCATGCGCATGACGAAAGCGGTGGAAAGCTCGGCCGGCTCTATGCCCGCGTTGCCCACCGCGTGATCGACAGCCGTACCTCGGCGCGCAATTTCCTGATCGCGGTCGGCATCGCCACGCTGCTCGCCTGCTCGATGTTCTATTTCAAGGCCGTGACCGTGAAGCTGCTGCCCTTCGACAACAAGTCGGAGCTGCAGGTGGTTGTCGACATGCCCGAAGGCACGAGCCTGGAGGCAACCGGCAGGACGCTCGAGGACGTGGCGACCGTGGCACGCAGGCTGCCGGAGGCAACCGCGATGGAAGCCTATGTCGGGACCTCCGCGCCGTTCAACTTCAACGGCCTCGTCCGCCACTATTTCCTGCGCAACAAGCCGGAGATGGGCGACGTGATGGTCGCCTTGTTGCCCAAAGGCGAGCGCGACCGGTCCAGCCACCAGATCGCCCTTGTCCTGCGCGAACAGCTCAAGGCGCTGAAACTGCCTGATGGGGCCTCGATCAAGGTGGTCGAGACGCCGCCAGGGCCACCCGTGCTCGCGACCCTGCTCGCCGAGATCTATGGTCCCGATGCGCAGACCCGGCAGCGCACCGCGACCGAACTGGAAAAGATCTTCCGTTCGGTCCCCTATATCGTCGATGTTGATAACAGCTTCGGCCAGCCTCGGCCCAAATTGCGCCTGATACCGCAGCGCGACCGCATCGATTATTATGGGCTTTCGGAACGTCAAGTCGCCGACAGCATCGGCGCGCTGATGGGCAGCCAGACGGTTGGCTATGCGCCGCGTGGACAGGGCCGTACGCCATTGCCGATCACTATTGCCCTGCCGCAATCGGCACGGGGATGGTCGCAGACGCTGGCCAGCACACCGGTCGCGGCAACGCCGGGCGGCCAGTTGATCGAGCTAGGCGCGGTCGTGGACGCGCGCAACGAACAAGGCAGCCGCGCGATCTTCCGGCGCGATGGCCGCTTCGCCGACATGGTCACGGCCGAGCTCGCCGGCGAATATGAGGCGCCAATTTACGGCATGCTCGCTGTCGACAAGGCGGTCGACGCCTATGACTGGGCGGCTAAGGGCCTCGCCAAACCGATCATACGCCTCAACGGCCAGCCCGAGGATGAGTCCGTCACCTCGCTGCTGTGGGATGGCGAGTGGGAGATCACCTGGGTCACTTTCCGTGACATGGGGGCAGCGTTCATGGTGGCGCTGCTCGGCATCTACATCTTGGTCGTAGCCCAGTTCCGCAACTTCAAGCTGCCGCTGGTGATCCTGACGCCGGTGCCGCTGACGCTGGTCGGCATCGTCATCGGGCATATGCTGTTTTCGGCGCCCTTCACCGCTACGTCGATGATCGGCTTTATCGCGCTCGCCGGCATCATCGTGCGCAACTCGATCCTGCTGGTCGATTTCATCCGGCACACCGCCACACCCGGCAAGCCGCTGCGCGACGTGCTGATCGAGGCGGGCGCGATCCGGTTCAAGCCGATCGTGCTGACGGCCGGGGCGGCGATGATCGGCGCGGCCGTGATCCTCACCGACCCAATCTTCCAGGGTCTTGCAATCTCGTTGCTTTTCGGCCTTGCTTCATCGACCCTGCTCACCGTTCTCGTCATCCCGGCGATCTATGTCGTGCTGCGGGATGACGGGAAAAGCGCGACACGATGATGGCCTGGAGTGCTGCCGCCGAAATGCTCTGCGAGCGTGCGACGGAAGTCGCCGACCTGCTCAAGCTGGTGGCCAATGAGCAAAGGCTGCTGCTGCTGTGCCGCCTGCGCGAGGGCGAAGCTTCGGTGGGCGAACTGGTGGGATTGTGCGACCTGTCCCAATCCAGCGTTTCCCAGCATCTCAGCAAGATGCGTGAGGGCGGCCTGGTGCAAACCCGCCGTGAAGCGACCACGATCTACTATAGCATGGCAAACCCCCATGTGGATGCGCTGATGGAATTCCTGTGCAGCCGTTTCGGGCGAACGGAAGAGCATATATGAGAAATGGATAGGCGGCCGCCGTGGTGTTCCTGAAAGTGCTACCCATGGAATCCGGCACCGACCTGTCCCGCGCCGTCGCGATGCAATTGGAACCGAGCTATTGCATGCTATCGATGTCGTCATGCACGAAGTGACTCGCCCAACGTCATGATCATACAGAATTCACGCGAGCATCAGCACATGTCCGTGTAGCACTATCCTGCTCCACTCGACGTAGCGAAACGCGCCTATTTGTAGACGAGTTCTGGCTGCCAGTGACCGCCGCTTCTTCAGCATAAGGGCCTCTACGGATATCAGCAAAGGAGGATAGCGCCGAGACAGGAAACACCGATTTCTGCTGGAGAAGTGCAATGACCGACCGGAAAGATGAACGCGGGTCCACGATGAGCACTGGCGCCCCGGCGCTGAGCGATCGCAACTCGCTGACGGTTGGTCCGGACGGCCCGATCCTGCTTCAGGACGTTCATTTTCTCGAGCAAATGGCGCACTTCAACCGCGAAAAGGTCCCCGAACGGCAACCGCATGCCAAAGGTTCGGGCGCTTTCGGCATATTCCAAACGACCAAGGACGTTTCCGCCTATACCAAGGCTGCCCTGTTCCAGCCGGGCACGACTACTGACATGCTCGCGCGCTTTTCTACCGTTGCCGGCGAGGCCGGCAGTCCCGACACCTGGCGCGACGTGCGTGGCTTCTCGCTTAAATTCTACACCGACGAAGGCAATTACGATCTGGTCGGCAACAACACGCCGATATTCTTCATTCGCGATGCAATGAAATTTCCGCACTTCATCCGCAGTCAGAAGCGTTTGCCGGATTCGGGTCTGCGCGACAATCATATGCAGTGGGACTTCTGGACCAGTAATCCGGAATCCGCCCATCAGGTGACCTATCTCATGGGCGAACGCGGTCTGCCCCGCACCTGGCGCAACATGAACGGCTACGGCTCCCACACTTATATGTGGATCAACGCCGAAGGCGAGAGATTCTGGGTGAAATATCACTTTCACACCAATCAGGGCATGGCCTTCTTTACCAATGCCGAAGCCGCGACGATGGCGGGCGCCGATGCGGATTTCCATCGTCGCGACCTGTTTGAAGCTATCGCGCGCGGCGAGCATCCCAGTTGGTCGCTCTCGGTCCAGGTCATGCCCTACGCAGATGCCAGCGCCTACCGGATCAACCCGTTCGATCTGACCAAGACCTGGTCGCATGCGGATTATCCGCTAATCCCGGTGGGCACGATGACGCTCAATCGCAATCCGGAGAATTTCTTCGCCCAGATCGAGCAGGCGGCGTTCTCACCAGGAAACACGGTGCCGGGCATCGGCCTGTCGCCCGACAAGATGCTGCTCGGCCGGGCGTTCGCCTACAACGACGCGCAGCGTAACCGCATCGGCACCAACTTTCACCAGCTGCCGGTCAACCAGCCGAAGGTAGCGGTTAACACCTACATGTTCGACGGCCACATGGCCTATCATCACAGCGGTAGCGCTCCGGTGTACGCGCCCAACAGCGGAGGCAGAAGCTGGGCGGACGAAACAGGGCCCGTCGTGGACGGCTGGGAGGCCGATGGCCCAATGGTTCGCAGCGCCTATCCGCTGCGCGCCGAGGACGATGACTTCACGCAACCCGGGATCATGGTTCGCGACGTGTTTAATGACGGGCAGCGGACGAAGCTGGTCGATCAGGTCGCAGGCAGTCTGCTCGGCGGCGTTCGCTCGCCGGTTCTCGAGCGGGCGTTCGAATATTGGAAGAGCATAGATGCCGATGTCGGCCACCGGATCGAGGAAACTGTCCGCGGCGGCGGTGCGCCGAAGCCAGCGGAAGGCATGGGCGAAGGCTGATCGCAGCTATCAGCGCAACACCGGGCAGGGAGGCAATATCATGGTGAGCACGACAGGACCCGCGTCTGTGGATATGGCCCAGGCGCTCCTTGATCCGGGATCGATCTTTGCGGACCCCGAAGAACTTCTCTTGCATGAGGGTCTTTCTCGGGAAGAGAAGATCGAACTGCTCAAGCGGTGGGAATATGACGCGAGCGAAAATAGCGTCGCCTTGGAAGAAGGGATGCCCGGTGACGAGAGCGACCTGTTGCGGCGTATTCTGCTGGCGCTCGATCATCTCATGGCCGGCATCGACGTGGACCATGTCGGTCCGACCAAGCAACATGGCTTCGCCAGTTCGGTCATCACATCCACATAGAAGTGGGGGCAATCCTCGAAAGCCGTTCGCGGGCATCGCAGAGCGCAATGTCGAGCGCTGCAGGACACGCCGCGCTCACATGTAGCCCGAACCTGCGTTGCTCACCCTGCGCCGTCGTCGCGGTCGCTCACCGCTACTTCCTTTTCCGAGACCTGCCATATTCGCCCGGAATTTCTCCGTGACGAGATCAAATGAAGCATGTCGACCAGCCGGTGGGACGGAGCCCGCCGGAATTTGGATCGCCCCTACCCTCAATCTTCGAGCAGGGCACGCAACATCCAGGCCGCCTGCTCATGCACGCCGATCCGCTGGGTCAGGAGGTCGGCCGTCGGTTCGTCGCTGGCAGCCTCGACGACAGGATAGAGGCTCCGCGCGGTTCGCGCCGTCGCTTCATGGCCTTGCGCCAGGATGGCGACCATCTCGAGCGCTTTGGGGGGCGTCGCCGGAGCGTCGGGAAGCGAACTCAGCTTGGCATATTGGCCGTAGGAGCCCGGGGCGGGATGACCCAGTGACCGGATGCGCTCGGCGATCGGGTCCACCGCATTCCACAGTTCGGTATATTGCGCCATGAACATCGCGTGCAGGCTGTTGAACATCGGCCCGGTGACGTTCCAGTGGAAATTATGCGTGGTCAGGTACAGCGTATAGGTATCCGCGAGCAGGTGGCTGAGGCCGTCGCTGATCGCTGCACGATCCGTATCACTGATGCCGATGTTGAGGCTCATGACTATCTTCCGATCTTCGCTGGAAATGCTGTTCGTGTTTCTTGCTTGCGCGCTACGCCGTCATGTCTTCGTCGGGGTCGGTATGAAATTCATGCCAGAGCCCGTTCAGGACGCCGAAGGCGACGGCCAGGCCCAGGCCCAATATCCAGCTGAAATACCACATGGTCCATGTCCTCGAGATCAATAGAAGTCCGGGTTGGTGCCGACATCCTTGAGCGTGATGCGCCCGAACAGTATCTTGTAGACCCAGGCGGTATAGAGCAGCACAATCGGCAGGAAGATCAGCGTGACCAGCAGCATGATGAACAGGGTTACATGGCTGGAGGACGCATTCCAGACGGTCAGGCTGGAGGCCGGGTCGATCGAGCTGGGCAGGATGAAGGGGAACATTGACAAGCCGACCGTCGCGATGATGCCAAGCGTGCCAAGCGACGAGCCGCCGAACGCCAGGACTTCGCGGCCGGTCCGGATTCCAGCCAGGGCGATCAGCGGCCCGGCAAAGCCCAGCAGCGGCGCCACCAGCATCCAGGGATGACGCGCATAATTGCTCATCCACGCGCCGGGCGCGGCAATCATCGCCATCAAATGCGGATTGGACGGCCCCATTGGATCGACTGCGCCTGTCATGCTGAACCCCATGCCACCGCGTGCCACCATCAGGCCGCCGATGGCGAAGAGCAGGACGGAAAGAATAGCCGCGATCTGCCCGAAACGCAGGGCGCGATCGTGCACCGCACCCCGTTCGATCTTGATGGCGAGCCAGCTTGCGCCGTGCAGCACCAGCATCGCTACCGAGAGCAGGCCAGCCAGCAATGAGAAGGGATGAAACAGGCCGAGCAGGCTGCCTTCGTAGAAAGAGCGCAGGTCGCCATCCAGGCGGAAAGGGATGCCGGTCAGCACATTGCCCACGGCCACGCCGAAGACCAAAGCCGGCACGAACCCGCCAACGAACAGCGCCCAATCCCACCGGCTGCGCCATGCCGCGTCGGGCCTCTTCGAGCGATATTTGAAACCGACGGGGCGCAGAATCAACGAGGCGAGCACCAGGAACATGGCAAGGTAGAAGCCGGAGAAGCTCACCGCATAGACGAACGGCCAAGCGGCGAAGATTGCACCGCCGCCCAGGATGAACCAGACTTGGTTGCCTTCCCAGGTCGCGCCGATGGAGTTGATGACCATGCGCCGCTCCGCGTCGGTTTTGGCGACGAACGGCAGCAGGGCGGCGACGCCAAGATCGAACCCGTCGGTCAGCGCGAACCCGATGAGCAAGATGCCCATCAGGCCCCACCAGATCAGGCGAAGCGTCTCATAGTCGATGGGAGGCACCATGATCGCTCTCCTTATTCAGCGGGCAGCGGCGTGTAGCCGTGCCCCGCTACAGCAGCATCCGACGGCTTATCGGTGTGTTCGAGCGGCCCCCTGCGGATCGCCGCCAGCATCAGCCGGACCTCGATCACCGCCAGCGTGCCATAGAGCAGCGTGAATCCGATGATCGTCGTCCAGAGCTGGGCAACCGTGAGGCTGGAGGCGCCCAGGAACGTCGGCAGCACGCCCTCGATCGCCCAGGGCTGTCGCCCGATCTCGGCGAGCACCCAGCCGAACTCCGCGGCGAGCCAGGGGAGCGGGACGATCCAGACGGCGGCGCGCAGGAACCAGCGCGCATCGAAACGGCGGACGGTCGAGAAGTAGAAGGCCAACAGGAAAAAGCCGATGAAGAAGAAGCCAAGGCCCGCCATCACCCGGAACACCCAGAACATGACCGGCACGTTGGGGACCGTGGACCATGCAGCCTGGACGATCTGGTCAGGCGTGGCAGTCCGTGGATCAGCAACGAAGCGCTTGAGCAGCATGGCATAGCCCAGATCGAGCTTGTGCCGCTCGAACTGCTCGCGCGCCGCCATGTCGGTGCGATCGACCTTCAGTTTCTCCACCGCGTCATAAGCCTGGACGCCATTTTCGATCCGAACCTGCGCCTTGGCGACAAGTTCGGTGATGCCCGCGACCTCGCCGGTCAGGCTGCGCGTCGAGATCAGACCCAGCACATAGGGGATCTTGATCTCATAGCGTGTCTCTCGTCCTTCGAGACTGGGGATGCCGAAGACGGCGATGCCGGCAGGCGCGGGCTCGGTGTGCCACATGGCCTCAAGCGACGCCAATTTCATTTTCTGGTTGTCCGTAAGGGCATAGCCGGATTCATCGCCCAGCACGACGACCGAGAGCGAAGAAGCAAGCCCGAACGCAGCGGCGACGGTGAAGGAGCGCCTGGCGACCGCCACCCATTTGCCCTTGAGCAGATACCAGGACGAGACGCCGAGGATGAAGACCGAGGCGGTAACATAACCAGCGCTCACGGTATGGACGAACTTGGCCTGGGCGACGGGATTGAACAGTACCGCCATGAAGTCGGTCACTTCCATCCGCATCGTGTCCGAGTTGAAGCGCGAGCCGACAGGATGCTGCATCCAGCCATTGGCAACCAGAATCCACAGCGCCGACAGGTTCGATCCGAGCGCGACCATGAAGGTGGTGAAGAGATGCTGGCGCTTCGACAGCTTGTCCCAGCCAAAGAACATGAGGCCCACGAACGTTGCTTCAAGGAAGAAAGCCATCAAGCCTTCGATCGCAAGCGGCGCGCCGAAGATGTCGCCGACATAATGGGAGAAATAGGACCAGTTGGTGCCGAACTCGAATTCCATGGTGAGGCCCGTGGCGACGCCGAGCACGAAGTTGATCCCGAACAGCTTGGCCCAGAAACGCGTGACCGTCCGCCAGATTGGCCGGCCGGTCATCACATAGATGCTCTCCATGATCACCAGCATGAAGGACAAGCCGAGCGTCAGCGGCACGAACAGGAAATGATAGAGCGCGGTCAGCGCAAACTGCAGGCGCGAAAGCTCGATTACTGCCATATCCACCATTGGCGGAACTCCTGTGCGGTCGGTTGCGGCATCCTGCCCACCGAGTCAGTCGCGATATTGATTAGTCATTAGGCGTAATTATGTATATGAACAAGCACCCTTTGGTGCGAAACTGATGCGGATGAGGCGCGCTTCCCTGTTATGGCTGGTGGACGGAGTGTTGGCCGTCTGTGTGGCCGCAGCAGTCGCTATCGCCATTTCGACGCGGGCCGGGAATCGTGAACACTACGTAGTCGCGCTCCTCCTGCTCGCTGCCGCTGCCGCAACGCGCGCAGCTCTCCAGACAACGGCCTTCTCGCAGGGGCATCGGGACGCGGCTCGTGCAAAGCGCGCATGGCGATCGCCTGCATTCAGCGCGGTGCTGCGCGCTGCTGCCGGCTCGCGACGGATGCTCGGGGAGCAGGTCGCCGATGCGATCGACCGGATAGAGGACATTGACGGCTATCATGCGCGCTTCTTACCGTTGCGTTTTGCAGCGGTGGCGACGCCCTTGCTGATCGCGGCATCCGCAGCACTGGCGAGTTGGATTGCAGCGGCCATTCTCCTGGCGACGCTGATCCCCTTTGCCCTGGGCATGGCGCTGGCGGGAACCGTGGCCAGCCGGGCAGCCGCTCGGCAGCTCGACGTTCTGGCGCGGCTCTCGGGACTGTTTATCGATCGCATCAGGGCACTCCCCGTGATCCTTGGCTTTGGCGCGCAGGATCGGGTCACGCGCCAGCTTGCCGAGGCGACACAGGAGGTCGCCCGGCGCACCGTCGTGGTTCTGCGCATCGCCTTTCTCTCCGGGGCGATCATCGAGTTCTTCGCCGCGCTGTCGGTTGCAATGGTCGCGGTCTATTGCGGTTTCAACCTGCTCGGGCTGCTGCCCTTTCCCGTGCCCGAGACGCTCGACCTGAGCCGCGCCCTCTTTGTTCTCATCCTTGCGCCTGAATTCTATCTGCCGATGCGCCGCCTGGCCGCAGCCTATCACGACAAGCAGGTCGGTGAAGCGGCGCTCGAGCGTCTGGCCGCCCTGACTCCGGCGCCGGTGGTCGCCACGTCGCCGGTCCATATGCTGGCGGCTCCGCCCGCCATCCGGTTCGAGTCAGTCGTTATCGATTATGGCGAACGAAGAGTGGGACCGATCTCGATGCACATCGCCGCCGGCTGCGTGACGGCGCTCTCGGGTACGACCGGAACGGGCAAGTCGAGCCTGCTCCACGCGCTGTTGGGGCTGGCGCCGGTGGTCGCGGGCGATATTCTTCTCGACGGACGCCCACTCTCGCCGGAGGCGCTGCGCGGGGAGGTCAGCTGGGCCGGTCAGGCGACGGCGCTCGTGCCGGGAAGCCTGGCCGACAATATCCGCCTGGCGCGTCCCCATGCGAGCGATGCGGAGGTCGAGGATGTCGCGCGGCGCGCGGGACTGACCGAGGTCGTGCAGACCCGAGGGGCGGGCCTTGCAACCCTCATCGATCCACGCGGATCGGGCCTCTCGGGCGGCGAGCGCCGGCGCGTCGGTATCGCGCGGGCGCTGCTCCGCGACGCCCCGCTGTGGCTCCTCGATGAACCCACCGCCGATCTCGACGAAGGCTCCGCGATGGAACTGGCCCGGCACATAGTCGAGGCGGGCAGGGGGCGCACGGTTCTCCTCGTCACCCATAGCGCCGCGATCGCTGCATTGGCCGATCATCGCGTGGTGCTCTCATGAATCGCGAACTGGCGGCGCTGCTGGCCGATGTGTCCCAGCCACAGCGGCGCGCGAGCGGCGTCGCGCTGTGGTGCGCGGCGGCTGCCGCGATGGCGGGGATCTCGCTGCTTGGACTCGCGGGCTGGTTCATCACCGCCGCGGCCCTTGCTGGGGCGGCGGGAATAGCCGCGATCCAGGCGTTCAACTATCTGATCCCCAGCGCCGCGATCCGCTTGCTCGCGATCGTACGGACCGTCACGCGCTACGGCGAAAGACTCTATGGGCACAAGGCTGCGCTGTTCGCTCTTGCTGCCCTCCGGACCCGACTGTTCGGGTGCCTGATCAACGCGCCGTCGCCAGAATACACCCGGTCGGCGGGCGAGGCTGGCGCGTTGCTGCTGCAGGACGTTGACGCGCTCGAGGATCGATTCGTGCGCGCGCCAGCCTATTTCGCCGGAATGGTGGGCGCAGCCACGGCGTTGGGGCTGGCGATGCCCGCCGGACCGCGCGCTTTTCTTGCGTTGTTCGTCATCATGGCTGCGGGAGTCCTGGCCGCGCGATCGTTCGCCCGGCGTGTGCTGCCACGCCGGCGCTCGACATCCAGGAGCAGATCGCACGGGCTCAAGCAGGATTTCGTCGAATATACAGCGGCGTCGCCCGAGATCGCCGCTTATGGATTTGGTCCCTCGATCGAGGCGCTGCTGGCGCGGCAGGCCGCCCGGCTCGATGACGCCCGTGTCGGCTTCGCCCGGAATGAGGCGCTGCTCGGCGCGGGGGTGACCGCGCTGGGCGGCCTCGCCATTGCGACGATGATTGCCCTGTCGCGGGCAAGCCTTCCCCTCACCCTGCTTGCCGCCCTCGCGGCCGCAGGGGCGCTCGAAGCGCTCGGCGCCACGATCAGGTCCCTAGGCCGCGACGCCGTCGTCGCGGCAGGTCTGGAGCGGCTGGCGCAACTCGCCGCTATTCCTGGGCCCACGGCGGCGCCTGTCCCTTTGATCGGTGAGAGCATTGCGCTGGGCGACGATCCGCGCTCGGTCATGCTTGCAAAGGGTGACCGGCTCGCGATCACGGGCCGGTCCGGTGCGGGCAAGACCAGTTTGCTGGAGTGTCTGGCCGGCTGGCGCACCACATGTGGCCATAGCTTGCTGATCGATCAGCGGCCACTTGCCGAATGTCCGCCCGAAGCGCGACGGCGCCTGTTCGCGCTCTCGCCGCAGGATGGGGGAATGATCGCCGGCACCATTGCCGACAATTTGAGGCTGGCGCGGCCTGGCCTCGAAGACGAGGCCCTCTGGCACGCGCTCGGCATAGCCTGTCTGGCAGATGACGTTCGCGTCATGCCCGAGAGACTGTTGACCTGGATTGGCGATGGCGGCGCCCGCCTGTCGGGAGGACAGCGCAAGCGGCTGTCCCTGGCGCGCGCACTGCTGGCTGGGCTACCCTGGCTGCTCCTCGACGAGCCGAGCGAGGGGCTTGATCCTGCCACGGAGGCGGTGCTCTGCGCCAACCTGGATTCATGGCTAAGGGAAACCGGAACCGGACTGGTCCTGGTCACGCACCGCTCGGCGATGCTGCCGCTTGCGCATCGCCTTCTGGAGCTGCCCGATTAAAGGATCTTCGCGAACGTGGCCGCCGAGCCGCGCGCGGGCGTGGCCTTGATGGGTTCGGCTCCCGAGGTTTTCATCCCGGCCAGATCTGCCATGAAGGCGGCCGTGCCGGCCAGTGCTGCCGGCGCGAGGTGGTAATAGACCTGCTTTGCGGCGCGGCGCGTCCTGACGAGTTCCGCCTTGCGCAGGATCGCCAGCTGCTGCGAGAGACCGGGCTGGCCGATCCCAGTCAATGCTTCGAGTTCGCCCACCGATTGCTCACCCCGTATGCGCAACGCGTCGATCAGCCTTAGCCGTGTTTCGTGGCCCAGGATGCGCATCACCTCGCAACTGTCTCCAGCTCGATTTCCGACAAGGGCTTAGCCGTCACGTCGATGCGTCCTTCCGATCGGGACGAGATCTGTGAAACCAGAGCGGATCGGCTGCGCCGGCGAGAAGCGCGGCCTGATCGGCATGGGGCGGCAAAAGCACATCGTCGCCCGGACGCCAGCCTTCGGGCGTCACTACATTATCGGCATCGACCCGCTGCAACGCGGCAAGCACGCGCAGCATCTCATCAACCGACCGACCGACCGTCGCGGGATAGCAGATCATCGCCCGGATGATGCCATCGGGATCGATGAAATAGGTCGAGCGCATCGTCGCTGCGTCGGGGGAACGGTCCGAGATCATGCCATAGGCCCGGCCGATGATCAGCGAGGGATCCTCGACGATCGGAAAGGCGACCGTCACGTCGAAAGCATCGCGAATCGCCCTGATCCAGCCCAGATGCGCGTAAAGGCTATCGACAGACACCGCGAGCAGCTTGCAACCGAGCGCCTCGAACCGCTCTGACGCCCGTGAGAGCGCGACGAACTCGCTCGTACACACCGGCGTGAAATCCGCCGGATGCGAGAACAGTATCAGCCAGCGACCCCGGAAATCCGACAGGCTGACCGTGCCCATCGTGCTACGCGCCTGGAAATTGGGTGCCGCGTCTCCGATCTGCAAGATATCTGGCGTCTGGGCGGTGGCCGTCGCATCGTTCATTCACGTCTTCCGTTCCATAGCCATCTTGGCAATCGTGATCTCTTGATTACATAAGTCATGTAATCAACTAAATGGCCGGAGTAAAGCCGCATGACAGCAATCCAGTCCGATCCGGCCCTTGTGGTGTGTCCGCGATGCGTTTCGGTTAATCGGGTTCCGGTGCGAAGACTTGACCAACATCCGCAGTGCGGCCGCTGCAAGCAGCCGCTCTTTCGGGGTGAGCCGATCGTCGCGGACTCGCACGCGTTTGCGCGCCACGTCGAAGCCGGCTCATTGCCGGTGCTGGTTGATTTCTGGGCGCCCTGGTGCGGGCCTTGCCGCGCGATGGCGCCCGCCTTTGCCGCCGCTGCCCGGGAACTCGAGCCCGGCATGCGGTTGCTCAAGATTGATACCCAGGCAGAGGAGGCCGTTGCCGCGCGATTCGCCATCCACTCCATTCCGACGATGATCCTCTTTGCCAATGGTCACGAAATCAAGCGCACGGCGGGTGCAATGGATCGTCAGTCCATCATTGCCTGGGCAGATCGTAATCGCCCATCTTCCTGAGCGGTGAATTGGGGACCGAAGGGTAGCGTGCGGGAAGTTCAGCAAAAATCTCCTGAAAGGGTTGGCCTTTGGCAGGGTCACTCAAGATACGCCCGTCGAAGGCTTGGCGTGAAGATCGGACCGAAGCGGCACTCCTGTTCCGACAGCGGCAACCGATTCATAACAGCGGACTGGCATTGCGCTGTCTGGATAGGCATGGCCGAGGGCGGACTCTGTCGGCTTCGCGGCTTGCCTAGTCCTCCCCGTAGAGGTCGCGCTGCACGCGGTCGATCTCGTCGGCATAGCGCTTGCGCACATATTTTTCGGTCAACATGCCGAGGATACGACCTTCCGGATCGATAACGGCGAGATCGTCGGCACCGCTGTCGTCGAAGCGTTCCATAATCGCGCCGATCGTCAGTTCGGGCGACAAGGTCACGTCCTTCAGGATCGCGAGTTCCGACACCGGACGCTCGCCTGCGTCGGTGTCGGCAAAGACCGCAGCTGTGGGAACCAGCCCCGCATAATGGCTGGCTTCGTCTTCGAGCAGGACGCGACTCGTCGAACCCAGGGGGAACTGCGCCTTGAACTCTGCCATGGGCAGCGTCGACAAGGCTGTGGCCGGCGCAGCGCGCATCATCCGCCGTGCGGTCAGAGAACGCATCCAGCCGATGTCGCGCGCGCTTCTGATCACTTCGCCCCTAAGGTGGAGGCGCCAGGTTGAGAAAGAATAGCCGAACCGCTCGCGGACGAGTGCGCTCGAGCACAGGGTCGCTGTGAGGACGATCGCCGTGATCTCGAAATCATGGGTTGCCTCCAGGACGAGGAGCGACATCGTCATCGGGCCACCGACAACCGCGACCGCGAGGCCCGCCATGCCGACAAGCGCCGCATCCACCGGTGATAAAGGGATCACGCCGGGGATGAGCGCCCACAGTTCTGCGAAAATCTGGCCGAGCAATGCGCCGAGAAACAGGGAAGCAAAGAACAGGCCACCGCGAAATCCGAAGCCGAGCGACACGATCGACGCCAGGCACTTCAGCGCGAAGACAAGCGCCAGCGCACCCAGGGCCAGTTCGCCACCGATGGTCAGGTGCAGGGCCCCATGTCCGGCCGAGAGTGCGTGCGGCGAGATCATCGCGATCGGAATCAGGATCAACCCGCCAATGGCTGGACGCGACCATTCGGGAAGTACACTGCGCCGAACGACCGCCTCGACGAGCGAGACCAGGCGCATGAGCGCGATACCGACAACCGCCGAGATCAGGCCGAGCCCGGCATAGAGCAGATAATCGACGGTGGCGAGATTCTGGCTGCTCGTTGCGGCGATGAGATAAGCAGCGGTGCCTAGTGTGCGAGCCGTGATCACAGCGGCGAGCGTGGCGGCGACGACCGGTGCGATGCTGGCGGGTGTGTAGGCTCCGATGACGATCTCGAAGGCGTAGAAGGCCCCGGTGAGAGGCGCACCGAATGCCGCGCCAATCGCGGCGCCGGCTCCCGCGCCGACCAGCACGCGCAGGTCGTTGCGGCGCAGGTTGAGCCATTGGCCGATGAGCGAGGCAACGCCGCCGCCGGCCTGCGCATAGGCAGCTTCGAGCCCGACAGACGCGCCGCAGCCGTTCGAGATCAACGTCTGGCCGGATACGAGCATGGTGTCGCGGAACGGAATGCGGCCGCCATGGAGGGCGTTGGCTTCGACTACGTCTATCGCCGTGCGCTTGTGGTAGCGGACGGTGAGAATGATCGTCCCGAGCAGCAGTCCTCCCAGGGGCAGAGCCAGCAATCGCCCTGGCGAAATCGTTGCAAGGCCGCTCAGTCGATCCTCGACGTCGAAATGATAGAATGTCGACTGCAGGAAATGCGCGACAGTGCCGAGGATTGCCGCGAGCAGCCCGGCAGCGATGCCGACACCGATCGAAAGCAAAATGAAGCCTGCTTCGCTCAAGCGGAAAAGGCGGCGCGCGAGCGAAAGAAGTGCGGTGGGGCGCAGCAGGCGTTCACTCATGGGAAACTGGCTGCGCTTTCGGCACCAAATGTGACGGAAATGATTGGAAACATGGAAAGGATTACCGTTGAGCGCGAGTCCGAATAATGGAAAGAGGCTAGATCCCCCCTTAGATCGGACCAGCGTCATGAGTCTCGCGGGCTATGTCCCAAACGCGATCTATTTTTCGTCGCTTCATCTCAATCCCGTGCTCGTCCAGGTCGGTCCGTTCGCGCTGCGCTGGTACAGTCTCGCCTATATCGCCGGCATCCTGCTCGGCTGGCTATATCTCGTCCGCCTTTTGGACGAGAATGCGGCGCCGATGACTCGAGAGCATGCCAACGCGCTCGTCACATGGGCGACGGCGGGCATAGTGATCGGCGGGCGCCTTGCCTATGTGCTCTTCTACGATTTTGCCACCTATCTGGCTCATCCACTGAATGTCCTGCGTCTCTGGGCGGGCGGAATGTCCTTTCATGGTGGCGCGCTGGGTGTCGCCATCGCCATCTTCCTCTTCGCCCGTCGCCATCGCCTCGATTGGCTGCGGATCATCGACTATGTAGCGATGTCCGCACCGATCGGACTGTTTCTCGGCCGGCTTGCAAACTTCGTAAACGGAGAACTGTGGGGGCGACCGACCACCCTGCCCTGGGGGATCGTATTTCCCGGTGCCGGCCCTCTGCCGCGCCACCCAAGCCAGCTTTATGAAGCGATGCTCGAGGGACCGCTCCTGTTCGCGATGCTATGGTGTTTGTTCCGGTTTACCGGAGCACGGCGGCGCCCCGGCCTTCTGTGTGGCGCGTTTGTGCTCGGCTATGGCGTTTTCCGCTTCCTCGTTGAGTTTGTCCGCGAGCCCGATCAGCAACTCGTCGCCTTTGCCGTCCATTCAGGGCTTCACATGGGTCAGTGGCTCTGCGTACCCATGATTCTGGGTGGGTCCTGGCTGGTTCTGCGGGCGGTTTTAACTCCGGCGCCGACGTGCACCCGGCACCCGGCACCCGACAGGTAAATCCTAACTGCGGGTGTGCAGTGGCTTTTTCGCACCTGCGCGACATTAGGTCTGGGGGAAGCCGACCGCTTGAGCTTGATGGGTGCTCCAATCCCCGGAACTGGGTCGAGGTTCAGCGATGTTCGAGCCGATCGCCAGCGACCAAGCCCACGTCATCCGCGTCGAGCTGGCGCTTCGCCGCTTCATCGCCCAGCAAGGTCCAGCGCCAGAAGGCGATCGTC
This sequence comes from Sphingobium sp. Ant17, assembly GCF_000588875.1. Taxonomy (GTDB): domain Bacteria; phylum Pseudomonadota; class Alphaproteobacteria; order Sphingomonadales; family Sphingomonadaceae; genus Sphingobium. The sequence continues at coordinate 9,715 of NZ_JEMV01000016.1, read as the reverse complement.
GCGTCGATGACCACCGCCTGGATATGGGCGTTCGGTGCGGGACGGCCATCACCCCGGCCGTTGAAGTCCATGTGGGTGGCGCCGTCGAGCACCAGCAGATATTTGCCGCCGGGCGGCATGGCGCGATACGGGCGCTCGCGGTCAGCGGGCCTGATCTGCGGGGTCAGTGGAACGCTGTCGTCCGTTCCGGTGATCGAGAAGAAGGGAATCTGCACGTCGGCGAACGCCGCTTCCGTCGAGCCCCGGAACGGCGGCGAAGGACTGAAAGCGATCGCTGCCTTCACGCGAGGGTCCGTGTAGGCATTGCTGCCAGCCATCGGGAAATGCTGGCCTGCGATCGCCTGGGTGGTATGCGCGCCGAAGCTGTGACCCGACATGCCGATCCGCGAGAGATCGAGGCGGCTGAGATCGCATCTACCCTCGCGCCCCTTGCGGCCGAGTTCGTCGATGACGAAGTGGACATCCGTAATGCGGGAAACGAGCTGCTGCGGCGACATCGCGCCGCGCACCGCGCCGCCGCGCAGGATGCTCCGGTCGCTGCCGGGGTGCTGGAGGTTGACGACCGCAAATCCGGCGCTGGCCCAAGCCAGCGCCCAGAGCATGCCCGAATCCACCGAGCCGCCGAGGCCATGGCTGAACAGGATGACGGGCACCTTGCCCGACCCTTCCGGCATGCGGATGCGGACGGGCACCGTGCGGGTGCGGGCGCTATCCACCCAGCTGGCCTCGCACACTGGGCCGGGCGACGTTGTCGCCCAGGCGGTTGACGATGGGGTGAGGCTCAGTGCGGCTATCAGGATCAGAATGATTTTCATGAACTTTTCCTCAGGGCGCGCCGAACAGGGCGCGCGCTAGCTGGCGCGGTCCCCTGGCCACGGCGGCGTCCCGGGCAATGTAGCTCCACTCGCGCAGCGCCAGCCGGATCGGATTGGCCGTCGCCTCGCGATGGGCCAGGCCGTAGCGGATCGGTTCATCGGGCCGTTCGGTCGCAAGTGTCCCGAACAGACGGTCGAAGACGATCAGCACGCCGCCATAGTTGCGGTCGATATAGGCAGGGTTCGACGCATGATGCAGCCGGTGGTGCGCGGGCGTATTGAAGATCCATTCCACCGGGCCGAGCCTGCCCACCGCTTCGGTGTGCAGAAAAAACTGGTAGCGCAGGTTGAGCGCGAGCAGCCCGAACACCAGCCGCGGATCGAACCCTGCGAACACCAAGGGAACATAGAAGATCCAGCCGGCCGAGAAGAGATTGGTCCAGCCGAGCCGCAAGGACGACAGCAAGGTCATCTGTGTGGCCGAATGATGCACCGAATGCGACGCCCATAGCCAGCGCACGCGGTGGCTGGCGCGGTGAAACCAGTAATAGGCGAATTCGACCGCGGGGAAGCCCGCCGCCCAGGTTCGCCAGTCGTCGAGCGGCAAGCGGGTTGGCGCGATCGTCCACGCCGCCGTGAATAGGCCGCCCAGCAGCAGCGCGTTGAGCGCGGCAAACGGGATGTTGCCGGCAACGATACCGAGCGTCGTGAGCGCCGTACGGGCATCATAGCCATGCCCCTTGCGCATACGCCAGGCCACCTCGGCCAGCACCAGCGCCAGCATCATTGCCAACCAGACGGGCGAGCGCTCGGGGCTCATGTCAGTTCGCTCCGTCCCGCATCTGGGCCATGGCGGTGCGGGCTGCGGCGAGCTCTGCGCTGTCGATAGCGCCATCATTGTTGCTATCGGCACGCTCGAAGATGGGTGCCGGAGCCGATGCCATCTCGGCTCTGGTCAGCCGGCCGTCCCGATTGGCGTCGGCCTGCGCGATCATGGCCTCCAGGCGGTCCACCGCCTGCGGGCGGAATTTGGCGAGGCGTGCGAAATCGGCCTTGCTGATCGCGCCGTCATGGTTGCGGTCCATCGTGTCGAAACGAGCCGTGCGCGCAGCGGAGAATTCGGCGCAGGTGATGATGCCGTCATGATTGGCATCGGCCTTGTCGAACGCCGCAGCGCCGTCGCCGCCCCCGAAGCGCTGGGCGCAGGCGGGCGTGGCGACAGCCGCGGTTGCAGCGATCAGGATGAAAAATCGGGTCATCGGGAATTCCTTCGACTGGGTGGCCGCGCCCCGGGAGAAGAGCGCGGCCGGGGCAATCAATAGGGATCGCGATTGACCGTGCCCGACACCGAGGTGCTGGTGCCGTCGCGGCGGGTGCGGGTCGAAGCATAGCTCGCGGTGCCGTCGCCATTGTTGGTCGCGGTGGTGCTGCGGCCAAAGCTCGTGCCGTCGTTGAGCGTGGTCGTGCGGCCGCCATTATAGCTGCCGTCGCCCCAGTTGGCGCTGCGGTTGCTGTTGTAGCCGCGCCCATTGTTGGTCTGAAGGCTGCGGTTGATCGAGGTGCTGCCGGGCTGGCGCGAGACCGAGCGCTGCTTGACATAGCCGCGGCCGCCCGAGCCCTGGACGCTCACCACGCGACCACGCTGGCGGGCTTCCGCAGACGTGGCGACGGTGGCGCTGGCGACCGCTGCCGTCGCGGCTGCGATCAGGAAGAGTTGCTTGTACATGGATACGCTCCTTGATTGTCCGACGGTCTGACCGCCTTCAATCGGTATGGGTGCGTTGCGTAAGCCTGGTGCTGCACCACGGTAACGGACGGTGACGAATTGTAACGCACTGCCGCACGCTTATTCCATCCTCCGTCGCAACGCGGCACAAACACTTCATGGAGACAAGTTTCATTGCCGTCGTCGAGGACGACAACGAGATCCGGTCCTTGGTGACCGGGCTGCTGGTGCGCGAAGGTTTCGAAGCGATCGGGTGCCGCACCGCGGTGGAGTTCGACCGGTTGATCGAGCGTCAGCGGATCGATCTCGCGATCCTCGATATCATGCTGCCGGGCGAGGACGGCCTGTCGCTGTGTCGGCGATTGCGCGCTCGCGGGGATGTGCCGGTACTAATGGTCACCGCCAAGGGCGACGACGTCGATCGCATCGTCGGGCTCGAGATCGGCGCCGACGACTATCTGCCCAAGCCATTCAATCCGCGCGAGCTTGTGGCCCGCGTGCGGGCCATCCTGCGGCGCACGCGGGACGCCCAGCGGGTCGTGCCGGCATTGCGGTCCGAGCGGTACGTCTTCGCCGGTTGGATGCTCGACGCGGGTTCGCGCGCGCTCACCGATCCCGACGGCAGCCTGATCGATCTGACTGGCGGCGAATATGACCTGCTGCTGAGCCTCGTCACCCACGCGCAGCGCGTGCTCAACCGCGATCAGTTGCTCGACTGGACGCGCGGGCGCAGCGCCGGCCCTTATGACCGGGCGGTCGATGTCCAGCTCAGCCGCCTGCGCCGCAAGCTCGCCGAGCATCCGACCGGCGAGGCGCTGATCAAGACCGTGCGTGGCGGCGGCTATATCTTCACGCCCACGGTCCTGAGCCGATGACGATCGGGTCCAATCTCTCGCTGCGCATCACCGCCATCCTGCTCGGGGGCTTCGTGCTGCTCCAGATGCTGATCTGGGTGGTGATGGCGCTCCCCTCGCGCGGGGATGATCAGCGCCCCTATAATCTGCCGCTGCCGACCGAGGCGCGGACGATGGTCGACACGCTGGAGGCCGCACCGCCGGCCCGCCGCGCATCGCTCGTCACGATGTTCAATGGCTCGCTCTATACCGTGCGGATTCTACGCGAGCCGCCGCCGGCGCCAGCCACGCAGCGCGAGGGGCTGGATCGTCTGCGCATCGACTATGCAGCGGCGCTGCCCGGTCGTGATATCGGCCTTACCGGACGACGGCCTCTGCTTGGCCGCATGGCGGGGACACGCCCCTGGACCAGCCGCTTCTTCGCGCCGATCACGCTTACCGTGCCGATGCGCGGTGGCGATCTGCTTGTGGTCGACAGTCGGCCCTCGATGGTGGTGCGGGCCTATCTGCGCCAGCGCGCGTTCCTCGGCGCCGTCGGCGGACTGCTGGTGCTTGGTGTACTGGCGCTCGCGGTTCGCCAGACGACACGGCCGCTGGTCCGGCTATCGGCGGGCGTCCGCCGCTTTACGTCCGATCTCGACACGCCCGACCTCCCCGTCGCCGGATCGCGCGAGATGCGCGATCTCTCGGCCGCCTTCAACGAGATGAAGGCCAGGATCGGTGGGCTGATGGCGGAGCGCACGCGCATGCTGGCGGGAATCGCACATGACATGCGTACCTATCTGACCCGGCTGCGGCTGCGCGCCGAGTTTATCGACGACAGCGAGCAGCGTGCGAAGGCCGCCGCCGATCTCGACGAAATGGCGGAACTGCTCGACGACACGCTGCTGCTCGCGAAGCGGGATGGCCGAGCGACACCGCAGCCCCAACGCATCGATCTGGCGACAGAACTCGCCGCGATCGCTGCGCTGCGCGTCGACATGGGCGATGCCGTCACGCTCGGCGCCATACCTTCCGATCTCGCGATCGAAGCGACGCCGATCTCGCTTCGCCGCATGCTCGCCAATCTGATCGACAACGGCGTGCGCCATGGCGGCCACGTGTCGATCGAGGCAAGCGCAGATGATCAGACCGTCACGATTTCGGTCGCCGATGACGGACCCGGCGTTCCGCCCGAGACGCTGGAGCGGCTGGGCGAGCCGTTCGGGCGGCTCGACCCTTCGCGCAACCGTGAGACCGGGGGCGCCGGGCTTGGCCTCGCAATCGTCCGCGCATTGGCCGATCGCGAAGGTGCTGCCATCCGCTTTGCGAACCAGCCCAAAGGCGGCTTTGTCGCTACAGCAACTTTCCCACGAGACAACCCGAACGTTTCGCGCTCTACCCGATCATCAAAAGTCCGGGCGGGGTGACGGGGCGGATGCCCCGCCGCCGCGCGGCACGCGCGCACAACGCAACTTCAGCTAGAAAATTCCGATGCATCGTGGGTCATTCATGCGAACAATCTCGATCAGGTATTTCGCGTCTTGGCTGACGGGACGCACCGGCAATTTTCGATGGCTTGCTCCAGGCGCGGACGTCAGAGGTAGACGCTTCCCCTGAGCCGGCGGTCTCAACATTGCCCGGTTCCTCAGGGCGGCGATAAGGGCGAGGCCAGCGGGTCGATTGCAGAGATCCCAATCAACCAGCCTCTGGTGTTCAATCGGTCCCCACAAGAGCTGACCTGCCCGGACGTAACCAGGCGAGAAGGAACGGCCTGAGGTTTGGTGAAGCGCCGTTGGGCGTCTCGATATCAATGTTCAGACGCTTGAATTGCCAATAGATCATCACGCTCATGATCGCGGCGTAAAAACACCAGACAGAAGCAAATGCGTATTCTTTGACGATCTGTGCGACCGTCAGCGCAATGACGTTCACCACGCCGTAGGCTTTGACGACGCGATGGGTGGACAGCAGCAGGGCGCCGCAGGTCGCGAGAATATACAGGCAGGATATCCAGAAATCGCCGGTCAGCGGATTGCGGTAGGCGATCGAGTTCTGCTCGACAAAGACTTGGCTCGGAAAGAATATCAACCCGTAAACGTCCCACACACATACGAGCGCGCCGACGGCGGTCAGGCCGAGAATGGCCTTTCTGCGCCAGCCGGGTGGCTCCATCAACACGACAGCGGCTGGCATCAGCAGGGGCAGTATCCCCTGCGCATAGAGCATGAACAGGAAGGCGACATGATCAAGCGCAAGCTTGTCGATATGCCTGTCAAGGCCGAGCCAGACGAACCCTTCGGAGAATTGGTGAACCGCGAACAGCATCGGCACGGAAGCGAACAGGAGGGCGCGCGGCTCCCGGACATGCCGCAATGTCGCCACGCCGATCGATCCAATCACGGCGCTGGCGATAAAGCTGGAACTGGCTGAAAAGCACATGTCGTCATTCCCCGAAAAGGGGCGCGGACCCCTGACAAGCGCTTCCTGTGTCATACACAGCGTGATGCGGCGATCTTTGGCGTCTTCGCTGCCGCGGTCCAGCTTCAATTTAAGTGAAAGGCCGCGAGTAGGATTTATCTATTCGGCTCCGCGATCGGGTCCCGGGCCCCTTTCTGGGCGGAGCGTCGCACCTGACAGACAACAGCGGCGCTGACCTTGGCGAATAACTGCGACCGGCGCCATCGCATCTGGTTTATCAAGGATACGGACATAAATGGAGATAGCCACGCGGGCGCAGGCGAATCATTTCGTTCACGCGGCCAGTACGGGAGCCGGCGTCGGCTCTGCACGAGGGGACTGTTCCGCCTGGCTGATATGGGCCATCGTCCGAACGAAGCTGTCGGGATTGAGCGAGATCGAATCGATGCACTCGTTCACCAGGAATGCCGCGAAATCGGGATAGTTGCTGGGCGCCTGGCCACAGATGCCGATCTTGATGCCGGCGGCATGCGCCTTTCGGATCGCTTCCGACACCATCCGCATTACGGCTTCGTCCCGCTCGTCGAACAGCGTCGCGAGCAGATCGGAATCGCGATCGACACCGAGCACAAGCTGGGTGAGATCATTCGACCCGATCGAGAAGCCGTCGAAGCGCTTGGCGAACTCTTCGGCGAGGATCACGTTCGAAGGGATCTCGCACATCATATAAACTTGGAGCCCGTTGTCCCCGCGGCGCAGGCCGTTCTCCGCCATCACCGCGAGCACCCGATCGGCTTCGGCCGGCGTGCGGCAGAAGGGGACCATGATGATCACATTGGTAAAGCCGAGCGTTTCGCGGACGTGCTTGAGTGCGCGACATTCAAGCGCGAAACCCTCGCGATAGCGCTCGTCATAATAGCGCGAGGCGCCGCGAAATCCGAGCATCGGATTTTCCTCCTCCGGCTCGAAGGCTCGACCACCCAGAAGGTGGGAATATTCGTTCGTCTTGAAATCGCTCAGCCGCACAATCGCCGGATACGGATGATAGGGGGCCGCCAGTTTGGCGATCCCGCGCGACAGGATTTCCACGAAATAGTCTGCCGGACTGGCATGGCCTCGAGTCAGCTCTCGGATCAGGCGGTTGTCCTCCGCGCTAACCCGCTCGGGATGGAGCAGGGCCATCGGATGCGCCTTGATCAGCGCGTTGATGATGAACTCCATGCGGGCAAGACCGACACCCTTGGCCGGGAGGCGCCACCACTGAAAGGCGGCGGCCGGATTGGCAATGTTGACCATCACGTCCGTCCTGGTCGTGGGAATGGCGCCCAGATCAATCTCTTCCCGGTCGAAAGCGAGAAGACCGTCATAGACGCTGCCGACATCGCCCTCCGCGCAGCAGAGCGTGATGGCCTGCTCGTGGCGGAGCACCGTCGTGGCGTTGCCGGTCCCCACGACTGCGGGAACGCCCAGTTCGCGGCTGACGATCGCGGCATGGCTGGTGGCGCCGCCATGATCGGTGATGATGCCGGCCGCGCGCTTCATGATCGGCACCCAGTCGGGATCGGTCGTGCCGGTGACGAGGATCGCGCCGTCGCGAAACTGGCCGATGTCGGCGGCGTTGCGGATTACGCAGGCCTGCCCTGATGCGATCGCGCTGCCGATGGCGGCGCCGGTCACCAGCGGAGTGCCGCCCTTGGTCTTGAGCTGATAGCGCTGGAAGGACGAGCGGCTGAGCCCGGCCTGGACGGTCTCCGGACGTGCCTGGACGAGGTAGAGCAGGCCGCTCTCGCCGTCCTTGGCCCATTCCATGTCCATCGGCCGGTCGTAATGGGCCTCGACGATGACGGCCCATCGACCGAGTTCGAGGATGTCGTCGTCATCGAGCACGAAGGCTTCGCGCTCGGCGGGGCTGGTCTCAACGATGCGGGTGCGCTTGCTGCCTCCTTCGGCATAGCGCATCTTCAAGGCCTTCTTGCCAAGACTTTTCTCGATGATGGGACGCGCGTTCGCCTGTTCGAGCAGCGGCTTGAAGACAAGATATTTGTCCGGGTCGACGCTGCCCTGCACGACCGTTTCGCCCAGACCCCAGGCGGCGCTGATCACCGCCACGTTAGGGAAGCCGCTTTCGGTGTCGATCGAGAACATCACGCCCGATCCGGCAAGATCGGATCGCACCATCTGTTGGACGCCGATCGATAGTGCGACATCGAAATGGTCAAACCCCTTGGTCTGGCGGTAGCTGATCGCCCGATCTGTGAAGAGTGATGCAAAACAGCGACGGCAAGCATCGAGCAGGGCGCGGTGGCCCCGCACGTTGAGGAAGGTCTCCTGCTGACCAGCGAAGCTGGCGTCCGGCAGATCCTCTGCCGTTGCGCTGCTGCGGACCGCCACGGCGAGATTGGGGGCGCCAGCCTGGTCTTGAGTTCGTCATAGGCCGCCTGGATGGCGTCGGCGAGGGCAGGGGGAACCTCGCTGTCAAGGAACAGAGACCGGATCGCATGGCCGGCTTCCTGGAGCGTCGCCTTGCCTTCCTCGTAGGTGGCGAGCTGCGCCCGGATCGCGGCTTCTATTCTGTTGGCCGCAATGAAGCTCCGATAGGCGTCGGCGCTCGTGGCGAAGCCATTGGGAACACGCACGCCCTTGCCCGAAAGCGTGCGCACCATTTCACCGAGTGAAGCATTCTTGCCGCCTACCGACGCGATATCGCCGATCCCGATCTTGTCGAACCAAAGTATCGGGCTCTCGGTCATTGTCTGGTCCACCTCTGTAGAGATGGAGGACGATATGTTCGCCCATGGTGGCTTGTCTGTCGGGGATGATACGTAGTGGCCGACGCACTGAAATCCGGCATGTCGAGAGGACGGGCGCATGCTTTTCAGGGAGTCACATGATGCTGGTGGCCGTTTTCAGCACCAAGCCCTATGACCGGCAGTTCCTCGAGGCTGGCAACGCTGCGGCCGGCTTTCCGCACGATCTCGCTTTCCTGGAAGCGCGGCTCAGCGTCGAGACTGCGCCGCTTGCCGCCGGATCCGGCGCCGTCTGCGCCTTCGTGAATGATTGCCTTGATCGCCTGGTGCTGGAACGTCTTGCCGTGCTCGGGATTAAGCTCGTCGTGCTACGCAGCGCGGGATTCAACAATGTCGATCTTCTCGCCGCAGATGCGCTGAAACTCCCGGTAGCAAGGGTTCCGGCCTATTCGCCCCAAGCGATCGCGGAACATACGCTCGCCCTCATCCTGTCCCTCGACCGCAAGATCCACAAGGCCTATGCCCGAGTGCGCGAAGGCAATTTCTCGCTCGAAGGACTGCTGGGGTTCGATCTGAACGGGCGGACGGTCGGCATCGTCGGAACCGGAAAAATCGGGGCAGTCGTAGCGCGCATTCTCAACGGTTTCGGTTGCCATATTCTCGCCTGTGACCCCACCGCGAACGCCGAAATTGTCGCCATGGGTGGCATTTATGTGGAGCTGGATGCGTTGCTGGCTGCATCCGACATCATCACGCTGCACTGTCCGCTCCTGCCGGAAACCCGGCATATCATCGATAGCCGCGCCGTCGCCCGGATGAAGCGCGGCGTCATGCTCATCAACACAAGCCGGGTCGGGGTCATCGATACGCAGGCGATGATCGATGGGTTGAAGACGGGTGTGATCGGCTATCTAGCCCGTCCTATTCAGTGGTGGCCTGAGGGCAGTGGCGCTGGGGGGGCTGGCTTGAGGCGAAGACGCGGCTGGCCGAGGCGCCTTTTGCATCGCGTGTTGAGGGTGGTTTGCGGGGTTGAAGGACAGGGTTTGTTCAGCGGCGCCTGCCGCGTTGTTCAGGGTCCGGCGGCGCGCAGGGTGAGCGAGATGGATCGGAAGAGGGCGGCATCGGGGCAACCGGTCGCAAACGCGACACGGATGCGGCTGGCGGTTTCCACGA
>NZ_JEMV01000015.1 GCF_000588875.1 Sphingobium sp. Ant17 | reverse complement strand
GGCATCCCCCACCATATCCTCAAAAGTGTATCCTACCTTCTACGACCAAAGACCCAGGGCAAGGCACTGGCTTGGGGCTGAGTATGGTCTACGGGTTCGTCAAGCAATCCAACGGACACATTAATATTTACAGCGAGGTGGGTGAGGGCACGACGGTTCGCATCTATTTGCCGCACACTCGCCAAAATGAAGAGATCCTGGCTTCCGAGACACCGACGGCTCCTCAATCTATGGCGAATGAAGTAATATTGGTCGTCGAAGATGATGACACCGTACGGGCAACTTCTGTCGAACTTCTCTCAGATCTGGGCTACACAATATTGGAAGCCAGCAACGCGGATAACGGTCTGGCTATCGTTAACAGCGGGGCTAAAATCGATCTATTATTTACTGATGTGGTTATGCCGGGCGCGCTTAAAAGCCAGGAGCTGGCGCGTCGTGCTAAACAGAAGCTGCCATCTATCCAAGTGCTTTTTACCTCTGGTTACACCCAGAATGCCATCGTTCACGCCGGTCGGCTGGACGAAGGCGTCGAACTGATCGCGAAGCCTTTCACGCGAGAAGGGCTTGCGCAGAAAATTCGCAATGTCTTGGACCTTGGAAGACCTTCTGCATCTACACCGATGCCTTCTGCACCGCTAACCTGCGAAGTTGCCAATCACGATGAAGGCGATGCTCTCAATTGTAAGTCCATTCTAATCGTAGAAGACCAAATCTTGGTCCGGAAGATCCTGAGTGAAATGCTGGAAGAATTGGGCCATAGAGTGGTCGGAACGGGCACGATACGAGAAGCGAAAGAAAAGCTCTCTCTGCAGAATTTCCACGTCGTAGTTACTGATCTTGGATTACCTGATGGGTCTGGTTTAGACATAGTTCAAGAAGTAATGGACAATAATCGGCATGTATCGGTAGTTATCTCATCAGGTCGAGACGCCAGCAACGATATAACTGACATGCTTTGTAATTCAAGAATTCAATATCTTGAAAAGCCTTATAGCATTAATGCAATGAAAATTGCAATTAATAAGGCGATATTGATGTGATTTTCAAAAATTTAATAATATATATCTTATATTTCTATAAGTTATTTTTGATAAAATTATTTAAATAATACACATACAGGTAAAATCTACAAAACTTGTGGTAATGTAATTTGCGGCGTGATTTCCATATTTGGGCGCGGGTTTTGGCTGTTCAGGTTTACATTGAGCGAGCGGCGGGTCTTGAAAAAATAGTCGTTCGCGAACCTGCAGGTAAACGTCCTGTTCTGGCTGGCAAGGGACGGGCGCGAACGACAACTATCGCCACATCCCAACTCAGACCAGAAATTCGCTTATCGGCCAACAAGCCCCCTGTCCTACATCCCCCAATCCATGCCATGCTCGCCCCGCTCTTTCTCGCCGTCCGTCCCCCGCGTTTCCGCGCGCGCCCACTTCGCAAAAATTCTCCTATTGCGAAATTGACGCCACGCGTCCGTTCGCCCGCAATTGCGTGGCCTGCGATGGTGTGAACTTCACAGATTTGGCAAGGGCGCGGCGGCCGCTTGGCCAGGCCGCGCTTAGCTTGGTCCTGATAGGCCATTTGCAAAATGCCCCAGTGCCGCCCCTTCACATGGATCGACGCGATCACCTGTTTGAGCAGCAGCACTTCGCCGCTCGCGGTCAGGCGGCGATAGGCTTTGATGCAGAAGGGCTGGGTGGTCCGCGCCTGTTCGCGCGTGTCGGCAAAGTCGAAGATCAGCCCCTGCCGCGCATGTTCCGCGTTCCACAGGTCGTCGCCCGGCCGCTGCGGCTGCGCGCGTTCGGGCATGGCGACCGCGCCATAGGCGTTGCGGTCGGTGAAGGTCATGCCGAACAGCCCGGTAAAGCCGCGCGCCCGTTCCTGCTGCGCGCGGGCGACGGGCAGGATCACTGCCTGCACGGGGTGCGTATATTGCGGCGGGTTGGTGCCGGGGATCGGCGCATAATCGTCGCTGAAGATCGCCGCTTCGCTTGCCTCACCGCGCTCGATTGCCTGCTCGATGGCGTCCGCGACCTTTTGCGCGGACTCCAGGCTGAAGCGGATATAGGGCGAGTCTGGAATATCGACCCCGCTTTCGGCCAGATATTGCAGCAGCATATTGGTATCGCTGCTGGCGGTCGACACGCGGCCCGACAGCCGTTGCAGCCCGTCGGCATTGTCGCTCGACGTGCTGGCCAGCGTCGCGATGCCGGTGCGGATCTCGCCCGCGGACCCGACCATCGACGCGATCCGCCGCGCCACCGTCTCGCTATTGCTCGACAGGTCGAGCATCAGCGCGGCGAGCCGCTCGACCAGCGTTTCGATGTTGCGCGTGTCCGACTGGGCGGTGCGCGCGGTCTGCGCGCCCTGGGTGATGCTGGCGAGCATGCCGCCCGCCTCGCCGGTCAGCGCCGCGATCGACTGTTCGATGGTCTGGGTGGCGGCGGCGGTTTCCTGCGCCAGTTTCTTGACCTCGGCCGCGACCACGGCAAAGCCGCGCCCCGCATCGCCCGCCCGCGCCGCCTCGATCGTGGCGTTGAGCGCCAGCAGGTTGGTCTGGCTGGCGATGCCGCTGATCATGCTGGTGACATGGGCGACGGTGCGCAGCGCCTCGCCAAAGCCGTCGAGCCGCGCATGGATATGGCTGACCTGGTCGATCAGATCGACGAAATTGCTGTTGGCGGCGGAGAGCTGGCGGCCCGAATCATCGATGATGGCGCGCGCCGCGATCGCCTGTTCCCGCGCATCCTGCCCGGCCAGCGCCACGCTGTCGCCATCGCGCGACAATTGCCCAGCGGCACCACTGATCGCCTCGATCATCTGCGCCTGCTGCGTCACCCGGTCGGCCAGTTCGCTGATGTCGGCCTGCAGGTCGAGCGTGCGGATGCCCAGGTCGCCCGACAATTTGGCGACCTTCATGACCGCTTTGGCGACGGTTCCGATGTCTGCTGCGTTTCCCACCACCATGACGCTATCGCGCCATAGTAAAGGAAGCGTTAGCGCGCCGTCACAAGGCCCCCGCCAGCGCCAGCACGACGCCGCCGACCACCAGCAGCAGCCCGACCAACTCGCTCCGCCGCATCGCTTCCTTCAAGTAGAAATGGCCGAACGCCATGGTGAAGGCGACCTCGATCTGCCCCACGATCCGCACTAGCGCGACCGGCGCTGTGGCAAAGCCGGTGAACCAGCAGGCCGAGCCCAGCGCGGAGAGCAGCCCGACCTGGCCCGACACCCGCCAACTGGCAAAGACCCGCCGCATCTCGCCCGGCTCGCGCAGCAGCAGATAGGTGCCCTGCATCATAGTCTGAAGCAGGACCGTCACTGCCAGCACCATCAGCGCCGCCAGCACGGCGTCATCCGTCTCCACCGTCTGCGTCGCGCGGCGAATGCCGATCGCGGTGAGTGCAAAGAAGAAGCCCGATGCGATGCCCGCCCGCGCGGCAGGCTGGCCCAGCGCCCGGAGAAAATCCCCCGGCCCCATCCGCTTACCCCCGGTCGACAACAGCATGACCCCTGCAACGCCGCAGCTTATCCCCGCCCAGGCAGAGCCGATAATCGTTCGCCCAGCAACAGGAAGGAAAGGACCGCGCCCTGCGCTGCCTCGGTCTTGGAATAGGCAGTGCCGACGACGAAATTGCGATGGGTAAAGGCCAGGATCAGCAAATTGGTCGCGATGATCTGTGCCAGCCCGCCCGCCGCGCAAAAGAGCAGGAATAGCGGCCCGACCGAGGGCAGGGGGGCGGGAAAGACCAGCCGATATCCGCCCAGCAGCATCAGCGTGAACGGAACGCCATAGAGATAGCGCACCAGCCCCGCCGCATTGAGCGACAGCGACTGGCTCACCCGCCGCTGGACGGCCGTGCGCCACGCCTGCACCCCACCCGCCAGCAGGGTCGCGGGCAACCATATCGGAGATGTAATCATCGCGCTGCTATAGGCTTTGGCGCGTTTCCGTCACCCCATCATCAGCAGCATGGCGAAGAACAGGGTGCGCGCGAAGCAAGCACCCCGTTCATCCCCGTCACGAGATAGAGGTCACACCCCCTCCAGCAACTTTTCGCGCTTGATCTTCTCCTGCCAGACCAGCGGGGCGAGGTGGTGGACATTCTGGCCGTCGCTATCCACGGCGACAGTTACCGGCATGTCCTGCACGTCGAATTCGTAGATCGCTTCCATGCCGAGGTCTTCGAAGCCGACGACCTTCGCGCCCTTGATCGCGCGCGCGACCAGATAGGCCGCGCCGCCGACCGCCATCAGATAGGCGCTCTTATGCTTGGCGATGGCGGCGGTCGCCGCGACGCCGCGCTCCGCCTTGCCGACGCAGCCGAGCAATCCCTGTTCCAGCATCATGTCCATGAAGCTGTCCATCCGGGTCGCGGTGGTGGGACCGGCGGGGCCGACCACTTCGTCGCCGACCGGATCGACCGGGCCGACATAATAGATGACGCGGCCCTTGAAATCGACCGGCAGCTGCTCGCCCCGGCTCAGCATATCCTTGATCCGCTTATGCGCGGCGTCACGACCGGTCAGCATCTTGCCGTTCAAGAGCAGCCGGTCGCCATGCTTCCAGCTCTGGACGATCTCCGGCGTCAGCGTGTTGAGATCGACGTGGATCGCCTCCTTGCTGGGCGTCCAGTTGACGTCGGGCCATTCGGACAGCTTGGGCGCTTCCAGATAGGCGGGGCCGGAGCCGTCGAGCGTGAAATGCGCGTGGCGCGTCGCGGCGCAATTGGGGATCATCGCCACGGGCTTGCCCGCCGCATGGCAGGGATAGTCGTAAATCTTGACGTCGAGGATGGTGGACAGGCCGCCCAGACCCTGCGCGCCGATGCCCAACGCATTGACCTTGTCGAAAATCTCGACGCGCATCTTCTCGATTTCGGTCTGCGGCCCGCGCGCCTTGAGTTCGCCCATGTCGATGGGCTCCATCAGGCTTTCCTTGGCCAGAGCCACCGCCTTTTCCGCGGTCCCGCCAATGCCGATGCCCAGCATGCCGGGCGGGCACCAGCCGGCACCCATTTGCGGGATCATGTCCAGCACCCAATCGACGATCGAATCGCTGGGGTTCATCATCTTGAACTTGGTCTTGTTTTCCGATCCGCCGCCCTTGGCCGCGACGTCGATGACGACCTTGTTCCCCGGCACCATCTCGACCGACAGGACGCAAGGCGTGTTGTCCTTGGTATTCTGGCGGGTGAAGGCGGGATCGCGCAGGATCGAGGCACGCAGGCGGTTTTCGGGGTTGAGGTAAGCGCGCCGCACGCCTTCATCGATCACGTCCTGCATCGACCGGCTATTATCGTCCAACCGGCATTCCATGCCCCATTTGACGAAGACGTTGACGATGCCGGTGTCCTGGCAGATCGGGCGATGCCCCTCCGCGCACATGCGGCTGTTGGTCAGGATCTGGGCGATGGCGTCCTTGGCCGCCGGGCTCTGCTCTGCCTCATAGGCTTTGCCGAGCGCGCGGATATAATCCATCGGATGATAATAGCTGATGAACTGGAGCGCGTCGGCTACGCTGTCGATCAGGTCGGCGGTTTTGATGAGCGTCATCTTACCCTATGTCCCCATATCTGCGGCCCGGCCCTGCACGGCGGGTTTCTGCATGCGCTGGGGCTATACGCATCCCCGTTCTCAAGTCCAGTGTAGGCACACAGGTACATAGGTGCGAAGCGCGACTCCGGTCATCGACGTATTTGCGTGGCAAGCCCCTATATATTTTTTTTGGCCCTCTGGTCCCTCTTGCCTTTTGCAAGGGCCAGGGAAGTCCATGCGTCGCTGCATGGCGAGACCCAAAAGCGGCGACGAAATGAATCGGATGAGCGACGAATGGAGTCTCCAAACGGTCATTTATCCTCTTGCGTGAAATAGGGGCTATGGCACTATCCCTTGTATCGGGTTAACGGGGGTCACCCAACAGATTGTGATTGCGTCGCGGAACCTTGGTTCGGCTTGAAGGGCTTTATGTCCGTGCGATTACGGTTTGGTGGGCCTCGTTCCGGTCCCGGTACGACACGGTTTGCGGCTGATGCGCGACTGGACGAAGCGGGGCTTGACCGAATCGAACGGAACAGGAACATTCGGGGGCTTAGATGGACTTTCGAGATAGTGGACAAGGTGGAACCGGCGACGTGGCGACTGTGATGGATGAAGTGTTGGACGCGGTGGCGGCAACGAACAAAGCGGCCCCGGTTAAAGAGGCGGCACCCCTGACGTCATCGACCGTGGTGGAGCGTCGTTTCGACATCGTGACCGATGCGTCGCGCGATGCGCTGCTGACCGAATTCGGCAAGGATACGCTGAACGACCGCTATTTGCTGCCCGGCGAATCCTATCAGGATCTGTTCGCGCGCGTCGCGTCGGCCTATTGCGACGATCAGGCTCATGCCCAGCGCGTCTATGACTATATCTCGAAACTCTGGTTCATGCCCGCCACCCCGGTCCTGTCCAATGGCGGCACCGGGCGCGGCCTGCCGATCAGCTGCTATCTCAATTCGGTGGACGACAGCCTGGAAGGCATCGTCAACACCTGGAACGAGAATGTCTGGCTCGCTTCGCGTGGCGGCGGCATCGGCACCTATTGGGGCAGTGTGCGCGGCATCGGCGAGCCGGTAGGCCTCAACGGCAAGACCTCAGGTATCATTCCTTTCGTCCGCGTGATGGACAGCCTGACGCTGGCGATCAGCCAGGGCAGCCTGCGTCGCGGTTCGGCCGCCTGCTATCTCGACGTGTCGCACCCGGAAATCGAGGAGTTCCTCGAAATCCGCAAGCCGAGCGGCGACTTCAACCGCAAGGCGCTGAACCTGCATCACGGCGTCCTTTTGACCGACGAGTTCATGGAAGCGGTGCGCGACGGCCGCGAATTCCATCTGCGCAGCCCCAAGGACCAGTCGATCCGGTCCACCATCGACGCGCGCGCGCTGTTCCAGAAGCTGGTCGAAACCCGTCTGGCGACCGGCGAGCCCTATATCGTGTTCAACGACACGGTGAACCGCATGATGCCCAAACATCATCGCGACCTGGGGCTGAAGGTCTCGACGTCGAACCTCTGCTCGGAAATCACCCTGCGACCGGGCGCGATCACCTCGGCAATGATCGCACGGCGGTCTGCTGCCTGTCGTCGATGAACCTGGAGACCTGGGACGAGTGGAAGGACGAGAAGCTCTTCGCCGAAGACATTATGCGCTTCCTCGACAATGTGCTGCAGGATTATATCGATCGCGCCCCGCCCGAAATGGCGCGCGCCAAGTACAGCGCCAGCCGCGAACGTTCGGTCGGGCTTGGCGTCATGGGCTTCCACAGCTTCCTCCAGGCGCGCGGCATCCCGTTCGAGGGTGCGATGGCCAAGTCGTGGAACCTGCGCATGTTCAAGCATATCAAGGGTCAGGTGGACGAAGCCTCGATGCAACTCGCCATCGAGCGTGGCCCTTGCCCGGACGCCGCCGACCAGGGCGTGATGGAACGTTTCAGCTGCAAGATGGCGATCGCGCCGACCGCGTCGATTTCCATCATCTGCGGCGGCACATCCGCCTGCATCGAGCCGATCCCGGCCAATATCTATACGCACAAGACTCTGTCGGGCAGCTTCTCGATCAAGAATCCCTATCTCGAAAAGCTGTTGATCGAGAAGGCGAAGGACAGCAACAATGTCTGGAACTCGATCCTCGAACATGGCGGCAGCGTCCAGCATCTCGACTTCCTGAGCCAGGAAGAAAAGGACACGTTCAAGACCAGCTTCGAAATCGACCAGCGCTGGCTGCTCGAACTCGCGGCCGACCGCACCCCCTATATCGATCAGGCGCAGTCGCTGAACCTGTTCATCCCGGCTGATGTGGAAAAATGGGATCTGCTCATGCTCCACTTCCGTGCCTGGGAACTGGGCATCAAGTCGCTTTATTATCTGCGGTCGAAGAGCGTGCAGCGCGCCGGTTTTGCGGGCGGCGTGGAAGCCGACAACACGATCGACGCACCCAAGTTCGAGATCGAAAGCACCGACTATGACGAGTGTCTGGCCTGTCAGTGATTTTGTGAGCCTCTCTCCCAAAGAGGAGAGAAAGGCCAATATAGATTTCCCGGAGTTACCCTATGTCTCTTCTTCAAGCCTCCAAGCAATATAAGCCGTTCGAATATCCCTGGGCCTACGACTTCTGGAAGCGCCAGCAACAGCTGCACTGGCTGCCCGAAGAAGTGCCTCTGGGCGAGGATTGCCGCGATTGGGCGCAGAAACTGTCCGATCATGAGCGCAACCTGCTGACGCAGATCTTCCGCTTCTTCACCCAGGCGGACGTGGAAGTGCAGGATTGCTACCACGAAAAATATGGCCGCGTGTTCAAGCCCACGGAAGTCAAGATGATGCTGACCGCGTTCAGCAACATGGAAACCGTGCATATCGCGGCTTATTCGCATCTGCTCGACACGATCGGCATGCCCGAAAGCGAATATAGCGCCTTCCTCCAATATAAGGAGATGAAGGACAAGCATGACTATCTGCAGCAGTTCGGCGTCGATACCGACGAGGATATTGCCCGCACCCTGGCGATGTTCGGCGGCTTTACCGAAGGCTTGCAGCTCTTTGCGTCCTTCGCGATGCTGATGAACTTCCCGCGCTTCAACAAGATGAAGGGCATGGGCCAGATCGTCACCTGGTCGATCCGCGACGAGACGCTGCATTGCGAGGGCATCATCAAGCTGTTCCACGCCTTCTGCGCCGAACGCGGCTGCCTGACCCCCGCGGTCAGGGAAGATATCATGGACATGTGCCAGAAGACGGTACGGATCGAGGATGCGTTCATCGATCTGGTCTTCGAAATGGGGCCGGTTCCGGGCATGACGGCGAAGGACATCAAGAAATATGTCCGCTACATCGCCGACTGGCGGCTGGGCCAGCTTGGCTTCAAGCCCATCTACATGATCGAAGAGCATCCGCTCCCTTGGCTCAGCCCGCTGCTCAACGGCGTGGAGCATGCCAATTTCTTCGAAACCCGCGCCACCGAATATTCAAAGGGCGCGACACGCGGCCAATGGAACGACGTGTGGGACGCCTTCGACCGCCGCAAGACCCGCGCCGTGCCCGCCAATGCGGATGAAGTGGACCCGGACATGTTCAGGGCTGCGGGGATCGCGGCGGAGTAATTTTTCTAAAGCATAGGGAGGTCAAGATGGGGCCGTAGTTGTTGAAATGTGTTAATCATGATCCGTGGAGACAAGTGCCGTTACAATTGTTTGGTTCTTATTGGGTTCCTTTATTGCAACCTTATATCCCACAGCCCTTGGCGGTTATTAAGATTGAATCGGATTTAATAAATTCGTCCTAAGGATATGGACAATGATGCAAGGCATTATTTATCCAGATCGGATTGGCGATTGGCATTGGGTCATTATGGACGGCAAGGATGTCTATCTGCGGTCAGAGCGACGCTTCGCGCACAAGTGCGATGCCCGTGACGATTGTGACGAGCGAACTTGCTTGATCCGTTGTTCCATTACTTTCACTTAAAATCCGGCTGTGAGGGCAGGCGATTTTGTCGCCTGCCCAACCAGTTCGGATAAACAATGAGTATGCCGTATCCAGATTTCTGTGTGCAATTTGCTTCGGATACCGACGTCCCAATGTGCGCAAAGTCTTGACCAATGCCCAAAGTCTTCGACTGGAACGGCTATCGCTTCCACTTCTTCGCTAACGAAGGCGAT
Organism: Sphingobium sp. Ant17; assembly: GCF_000588875.1. Lineage (GTDB taxonomy): Bacteria > Pseudomonadota > Alphaproteobacteria > Sphingomonadales > Sphingomonadaceae > Sphingobium. The sequence continues at coordinate 79,870 of NZ_JEMV01000015.1, read as the reverse complement.
CCGCGTGAGCCGGTGCATGTCCATGTTCGCAAGGGACGGGACAATGCGAAATTCTGGCTCTGGCCCGAAGTGGTCGTAGCTGAAAGCCGAGGTTTTCCTGCCCATATGCTTTCGCAGCTTTCCCATGTTATAGAGGCAAGACGCGAAGAAATAGAGAGCGCCTGGAATGACTTTTTCCCCTGAACCCCTCGCCGTCCGGTTCGATGCGGACAGTTTCTGGGTCGAGCTTGATGATGGTCGTACGCTGGGCGTGCCCCTCGCCTGGTTTCCGCGTCTGTTGCATGCGACGATGGAGCAACGCGCGCAGGTCGAACTCAGCCGTGCGGGCCTGCATTGGGAAGAATTGGACGAGGATATTTCGATCGCGGGCCTGCTGGCAGGCCGGGGCGACCAGACCCATGCGCGCAAAGTCGCTGCCTGATTGCGACGCGACGCGCCAGTGTCGTGATGATCCTGCAATAAACCTGTTCTCGCTACCGCAGCCATTCCCCATCGACCAAACCCAAGATGAACGGCGTGTTTTGTTCCGTTCATGCAACATCCTGTACGCCCTGGGGTTCTGACAGCAGAGACACGACCCCAGGGAAGGACCCGCCCATGACATTCACCTTCAAACAGGTCATTGCCGCCTTGTCGCTCGGCGCGATGACGCTGACGGGGCTTGCCGCGACGCCCGCTTTTGCGCAGCCGGGCCGCGACAATCGCGAGCGGCGCGAGGATCGCCGTGATGACCGGCAGGAGCGCCGTGCCGATCGCAAGGATGACCGTCGCGACAACCGTCAGGATCGCCGGGCCGACCGGCGCGATGATCGCCAGGACCGCCGGGGGGATCGTCGGGATGATCGCCGCGACTGGCGTCAGGATCGCCGGAACGACCAGCGCGTCACCTATCGCCGCCCCGGCCGTCCGGTCTATAGCTATGACTGGAACCGTCCTGATCCGCGCTATGGCCGCAGCTATCGGCCCGACCGCTATTATCGTGGCGGCTACCAGCCGATCCGCGTCGATCGCCGCACCCGTATCTATCGGGGTTATGACGATCGCTATTATTGCCGCCGTTCGGACGGCACCACTGGCCTGATCGTCGGCGCGGCGCTGGGCGGATTGCTCGGCGGCCAGATCGACCGGGGCCAGTCGAATATCGCGGGCATCCTGATCGGCGGCGGCGCGGGCGCGCTGCTGGGCCGCGAAATCGACCGTGGCGGCTTGAACTGCCGCTGATGTGAACGAGAGAGGGGCGGGCGCTCGGCACCCGCCTCTTTCAGCACCAGGGACGGCGCGCCCCGCCCCATTCCCGCGCCAGCCCCTCGGCCACCAGCATTCCGCCAATCGAACTGCCGCGGCGCGTCACGACCCGCAACGACCGGCCATAGCGGTCCTCATCGCGATCCACGCTTTCCAGCGTGAAGGGGCCGGCATTGAGCAAGACTTGCAGCCGCTGGGTTGCCTGCGCGCCCAATGCGCCCTCGGCGGCGCAGCGCGGCCCGTGGGTTTCGGGCGTGTCGATGTCGGCGATCCGATATTTTGCGCCACTGAACCAGAATGTATCGCCATCCACGACGCAATCGATCCCGCCGCCGCTGTGGCAAAAGCCGAACTGCGCCGATAGCGTGTCGCCGCTCGGACTTTGCTCTGTTGCTGAGATTGTCGGCAGCGTCGGCCGGTTGATCAAACCCGGCCCATACCAGCCCAGCAGCAGCCCCAAGCATAAAGTATAGACGAGGGCCGGTCCGCCAATACCCCCGCCGCGCGGCTTGCCGCGTCTATATACTTGTCTTGCCATGGGGTGAGCCTAAGCGGCCAGTCGCAAACAGCGGGTTAAAGCGCCGCCATCTTCGCACCGATCCGGCGCGATTTGACCGGGATCAAGGACAGGGCGCGCGCCAACGCCATGCTGGAAGGGTTATCCGAAACGGAGCCATCTCCCATGAACGCCGCCGCGCCACCCATTCATTATGCCCGTATCGGCGGTGAACCGGCGGTTCGTGCCATCGTCACACGCTTCTATGACTTGCTGGAGCAGGAGGCGCGCTACGCCGACCTGCGCGCCGTCCATGCGGCGGACCTCGATCCTGTACGGCATGGCTTGACCCGCTTCCTGACCGGCTGGCTCGGCGGTCCGCGCGACTGGTTCGAGCGCGGGCCGTGCATCATGTCGCTGCACCGCGCCTTTCCAATCACCCCGGCGCTGGCGGATCAATGGGCGTTGGCGATGACCTGTGCCATCGCCGCGCAGGAGGATATCGACCCCGTCATCGCCGATTCGATGACGCAGGCGCTTGGCCATATGGCGCGGGGCATGATCAATTTCGGGCTGCCGGGCAGCGCCGCCGCCTGACCGGTTATTCGTCGTCTTCGGTTACGCCGAACGCGTCATCCTCATCATCCATCTGCGGTTCGCCCGCATAGGCGTCCATGTCGATCCGGCCCGACCGGTTCATTTCATTCATCCGCTCGACCAGATCCGGCACATCGTCCGGGATGATCTGCGCCGGGTTGGCGTGACCGCCGCGGTCGCTATCTTCCGATAGGTCGGTGGTGCGCACCCGCGCGTCGGCGGCGACATCCTGCGCCTGCGTGCCGACCTCGGCCTGCTCGCTATTTTCTTCCGTGTCGGTGTCGGGCATTGCAGTGTCGGGGGTAGGGCGGTCCATGGCCGGTCTCCTTTTGAGGATCGATTGCTCTTCAACGGTCGGCATCGCGGCCCGTTCCCCGGAAACCACTGGCCCCGGAAACCACTGGACAGGGCGGGGCCAAAAGGCCAAAGGCCCAGGCGATCCTTTTCGCACTGCAACAGGAATCCTCATGCCTCGCCAGCTCATTTCGTCCGGCTCGCCCTTTGAGGCGCAGGTCGGCTATTCGCGCGCCGTCGTCCAGGGCGACTGGTGCTTCGTCGCTGGAACCACCGGGACGGACCCCGAAACGAAGGTGATGCCCGACAGCGTGGCCGATCAGGCCGCCAATGCGCTCAAGGTCATCGGCAAGGCACTGCATGACGCAGGCTTCTCGTTTGCTGACGTCGTGCGCGTCACTTATTATATCACCGACCCGGCTTATTGGGACGATCTGGGCCAGGCGACCGCGCCGGTCTTCGGCACCATTCGCCCCGCCGCCAGCTGCGTCGTCGCCGGCTCATCAAGCCGGAAATGAAGATCGAAATCGAAGTCACCGCCTTCAAAGGATAAGTCGCCATGATCACCATGTACGGCATCAAAAATTGCGACACGATCAAGAAGGCCCGTAACTGGCTGGATAATGAGCGTGTTCCCTACAGCTTCCACGACTATAAGGTTTCGGGCGTGGATAAGGCCAAGCTGGAGGAATGGGTGATGGAACATGGGTGGGAAACCATCTTCAACCGTTCCGGCACCAGCTTCCGCGCGCTCGACGCCGGGGATAAAGCGCATATCGACGCGGACAAGGCGATCCTCTTGATGATCACCAACCCCTCGCTGATCAAGCGGCCGATCCTCGACACGGGCAAAGGCACGATCATCGGGTTTAAGGCCACGACCTACGAAAACGCGCTGCAAGGCGTTTCGGCTTGAGGGGCGGGGATGTGGTGCGGATCGGCCTGCTGTTGCTGATGAGCCTCATCCCCCTTTCCGCCGCGCGGGCCGATCCGCTCATCATCGCCCATCGCGGTGCCAGTGGGGAGCGGCCCGAACATACGTTAGCCAGCTATGAACGGGCGATCGACCAGGGTGCGGACTATATCGAGCCCGACCTGGTCCTGACCAGGGACGGCGTCCTCGTCGCCCGGCATGAAAATGAGATTGGCGGCACCACCGATGTTGCTGATCATCCCGAATTTGCCGATCGCAAGACGAGCAAGACGATCGACGGCATCGAAATGTCGGGCTGGTTCACCGAGGATTTCACCCTCGCCGAGCTGCGCACGCTGCGCGCGCGTGAGCGGCTACCGGACCTGCGCACCGCCAACAAGCGGTTCGACGGCCTTTATCCGATTCCCACTTTCGAAGAGATAGTGCAACTGGTGCGCGCGAAGGAGGCCGAGAGCAGCCGCCGCATCGGCCTGTATCCTGAAACCAAGCATCCGAGCTATTTTGCGGGGTTGGGCCTGCCACACCAGGCCGCGCTGCTCGATCTGCTGAGCCGCTATGGCTATCAGACCGAGGTCGATCCGGTCTTCATCCAGTCGTTCGAGGTCGGCAATCTGAAAGCGATCCGCGCAACCTCGCGCCTGCGCCTCATCCAGCTGGTGGATGCTGAAGGCGGCCCTGCCGACCTGCCCGGCACCAGCTATGCCGAGATGCTCACCGTCCAGGGGCTGACTGATATCGCGACCTATGCCGATGGGATCGGGCCGTCCGCCGCGCTCGTCATCGCACCCGAAGGGGCGACTGCGCTGGTCGGTCGCGCACATGACGCGGGCTTGCAGGTCCATGTCTGGACGATGCGGATGGAAAACAGCTTCCTGCCGCCGCAATATCAGCGGCTCGACGATCTGCAGGGGCTGGGTGATTTCACGGGCTATGTCCGCGCCATCGCAGCCACCGGGGTAGACGGCCTGTTCAGCGACTTTCCGGGCCAGGCGCGGGCGGCACTGACGCCCGCGCGTTGAGCGGGTTGTAAAATCGGCCGCGGGGGCGAATAACGACGCTATGTTGTCCCAGAAGACCCGTTACGCCATCCGCGCGCTGCAACATCTTGCCGATCGCTACCGCCAGGGTCCAGTGCCGCTCAGCGAGATTTCCACACGCCAAAATATCCCGGCGAAATTTCTGACCGTCATCCTCTCCGAATTGTCGCGCGAGGGGCTGGTGGCGACCCAGCGCGGGCGGGATGGGGGCTATTGGCTGGCGCTGGCACCGGTCGACATCAGCTATGGCGACATTGTGCGGATGACGCGCGGATCGCTGGCGCTGACCCCCTGCGCGAGCCGCTTCGCGCATGAAAGCTGTACCAACTGCCTGCCCGAATCGGAATGCCGCCTGCACCGCGTCATGCTGCGCGTTCGCGATGAAACCGCCAAGGTGCTCGACAGCATCAGCCTGGCCGAGCCCTTCGCCGCGCTGGATGAGGCGGTCTAGAGCCTTGCGCCCGCCGCGTCGCTTCGCCACATCGGGGGCATGACGACACCTCCGCTCAAAGCCATGCTGATCCCGGTCACCCCGCTCCAGCAGAATTGCACCCTCCTCTGGTGTACCCAGACCATGCGCGGCGCCTTCGTGGATCCGGGCGGTGACCTGCCGGTGCTGAAACGCGCGGCGGCGGAGCAGGGCGTCACGATCGAGAAGCTGCTCGTCACCCATGGCCATATCGACCATTGCGGCCAGGCGGGCGTTCTCGCCCGCGACCTTGGCGTGCCGATCGAGGGGCCGCATGAGGATGATCGTTTCTGGATCGATCGATTGGCGCAAGATGGCGAACGCTGGGGCGTGCCGGGCGAGAGTTTCGAGCCGGACCGCTGGTTGCAGGATGGGGAACAGGTGACCGTTGGTAACCTGACGTTTGACGTCCTCCATTGCCCCGGCCATACGCCGGGCCATGTCGTGTTCCACCATGCGCCGAGCAAGCTTGCCATCGTCGGCGACGTCTTGTTCCAGGGATCGATCGGCCGCACCGACTTCCCGCGCGGCAATCATCAGGATCTGATCGACGCGATCACCGGCAAGCTCTGGCCGCTCGGGGGCGATACCGCCTTCGTGCCCGGTCACGGCGCCATGAGCAACTTTGCCCATGAACGCCGCACCAACCCCTTCGTCGCCGATTCGGTGCTGGCGGGGTAGAGCCTACACCTGCGCCGCCAGTGCGGGCGGCACAGGCATTTCGCGCGTGCCGCTGTAGGCGATCGTCAGCGCGGCAATGGCGAGGCCGACCATCACCAGCCAGGTGACCAATGCCCCAGCGGCCCGCCATAGGCTAGGCTTGTCCGCGTCCATCCCGAAGCCGTGCGATACCCGCGCCAGCACATAGACGAGCGCCGCGATGGACAGCCATAGCGATCCGCCCACCGCCAGTTCGACGAGGGCGAACAGGATCAGCACAATCGGCGTATATTCGATGAAATTGGCCTGGGCGCGAATCCGCCGCGCCAACAGCGTGTCGCCGCCATCGCCATGCAGTACCTTGTCCTTTGCGCGCAGCCTGACGCACCGAATCGCCAGCCACAAGTTGAGCAGCGCACAGGTTGCGGCAAAGGTCAGCGTAATAGGCAACAGCATGGAAATTCCCCCGTTTGCGGTAAGGTGCCAGTCTAGGGTGCGAGGCGGGATCGGCAAGGAAGGACTTGCACCCCGAACAAAAACCGCTATAGGCGCAGGGCTTCGCGATCACCCGGGCCGCATGGGTCTGCGGCGCCTTGTGGCGTCCGCGTCTCCATCGGAAACCGGCCAGTCGCACAACCAGATAATTTACGGAACAAGGTGCCGACATGGCTGTCCCCAAAAGGAAAACGTCCCCCTCCAAGCGCGGCATGCGCCGTAGCCACGATTCGCTGCGCGTTGAAGCATTCCAGGAATGTTCCAACTGTGGCGAACTCAAGCGCCCGCACAATCTGTGCGGTGCCTGTGGCCATTATAACGGTCGCGAAATCGTCGCTGTCGGGGCGTAAGCCAGTCTCGATCTCCGCAAAGGGGTGATCAGCGTGTCCAGCCAACCGCGAATCGCAATCGACGCGATGGGCGGGGATGAGGGCGTGCGCGTGATGATGGCGGGCGTTGCGCTCGCCCGTCACCGGCACGACGGACTCCTTTTCACCCTGTTCGGTGACGAAGCGCAGATCAAATCCGCGCTCGACCAGCATCCCAATTTGCGCGCAGCGTCGGATGTGGTCCACGCCGCTTCGGTGGTCGACGGAGCCGATAAGCCCGGCGTTGCCATCCGCAAGAAAGACAGCTCGATGAGCATGGCCATTGCGGCCGTGAAATCGGGCCAGGCCGGGGCCGCCGTATCGGCGGGCAATACCGGTGCGCTGATGGCGATGGCGAAGGTCGCTCTGCGCACCATGCCGGGCGTCGATCGCCCTGCGCTGGCCGCGATGTTGCCGACGCTGGGCGATAATGACGTCATCATGCTGGACCTGGGCGCCAATACCGAATGTGACGCCCGCAACCTCGTCCAGTTCGCCGTGATGGGTGCGGCCTATTCGCGCATCGCCTTCGACCTTGAACGGCCGCGCGTGCGTCTGCTCAACATCGGGACCGAGGATCTTAAGGGCACCGACGAGATTCGCGACGCCGCCGCCATCTTGCGCGCCGCCGACACGCTGCCGCTGCGCTTCGACGGCTTTACCGAAGGCGACAAGATAAGCCGCGGCGATACCGACGTGATCGTGTGCGACGGTTTTTCGGGCAATGTCGCGCTCAAGACGGCGGAGGGGACTGCCCGCTTCGTCACCGACGTGCTCCGCAAGGCGTTCACCAGTTCGATCCGTTCGAAGATCGGCTTCCTGATATCCAAGCCTGCCATGCATCTGCTCAAACATCATCTCGACCCCAACAACCATAATGGCGCGGTCTTCCTGGGCCTCAACGGTGTTGTCGTGAAAAGCCATGGCAGTGCCGATGCCAAGGGCGTGGCCAACGCGGTCCATGTCGCCGCGCGGCTGTTGGAAGAAGACATTACCCGCCGCATCGCCGCCGATATGGCAGGCGTTGCGGGCCTGTCGGCTGCCGCTGCCGCCAAGTTGGAGCTGCCCGTCAAGTGATCCGTCGATCGATATTGCTGGGCACTGGCTCGGCCCTGCCCGTTCGCGCGGTCAGCAATGCCGAACTGGCCGAGACCGTCGATACCAGCGACGAATGGATCGTCGAGCGCACCGGCATCCGCAACCGCCATATTGCGGGTGAGGGTGAGACGACATCGACGCTGGCGACCGATGCCGCCCGCGCCGCGCTCGACGCGGCGGGTGTCGCGCCGCAGGATATCGATCTCATCATCTTGGCAACGGCAACGCCGGACCAGACTTTTCCTGCCACCGCCACGACCGTCCAGGCAGCGCTTGGCATCGACGATTGCGTCGCCTTCGACGTCGCGGCCGTCTGCTCGGGCTTTCTCTACGCCATCACCGTGGCTGACAGCATGATCCGGTCGGGCGTCGCGAAACGCGCGCTGGTGATCGGCGCGGAAACCTTCAGCCGCCTTCTCGACTGGGAAGACCGCGCTACCTGCGTGCTGTTCGGCGATGGCGCAGGCGCTGTGGTGCTGGGTGCGGAGGAAAGTGCCGATGGCACGCGTGGCATCCTGGCGTCGAAGCTCCACGCCGATGGCCGCCACAACCAGCTTCTCTATGTCGATGGTGGGCCATCGACCACGCAGACTGTGGGCAAACTGCGCATGCGCGGGCAGGAAGTGTTCCGTCATGCGGTCGTCAATCTTGCGTCAGTCCTCAACGAAGTCATGGCGATGGCGGGTCTGACCAATGCCGACATCGACTGGCTGGTCCCGCATCAGGCCAATGCCCGCATCCTCGACGCCACCGCGCGTAAATTGAAGCTCTCGCCCGACCGGGTGGTGGTCACCGTTGACCGCCACGCCAACACGTCGGCCGCTTCGGTGCCACTGGCGCTCGACCTCGCCGTGCGCGACGGGCGGATCAAGCCGGGTGAACTGATCGTGCTGGAAGCGATGGGCGGCGGCTTCACCTGGGGCGCCTGCGTCATTCGCCTGTGACGTAACGGCAGGCAATGCTTGCATAATCGCCGCGAATCCGTCAGCCTCGCTTTCTGTCATCGGGGAGACGGGATATGAGCGGCATGGGCACTTTGACACGCGCGGATCTGGCGGAAAGCCTCAATCGCCATGTCGGCTTGTCGCGGGCGGAAGCCGCCGCGTTGGTCGAATCGATCCTCGACCATATGTCGGTTGCGCTGGAGCGCGGCGAGAATGTGAAGATTTCCAGCTTCGGCACCTTCGTCCTGCGCGACAAGACCCAGCGCATGGGCCGCAATCCCAAGACCGGCGTCGAAGTGCCGATCCAGCCGCGCCGGGTGTTGACGTTCCGCGCCAGCCAGACGATGCGCGATCGGGTCGCCTGACACCGCTGCCAGCAGCAAGGCTTTTTCTTCTTTCTCCGTCATTTGCGATGGTTGACCTGCGCCCGGCTATGGGTGCAACATCATTGTCATGAACAAGACGGAGGGGGCATTTTTGACCATCGGCGAACTGGCCGGTGAATTGGGTTTGGCCCAGCATATCTTGCGTTATTGGGAAACCCGCTTTCCTCAGTTACGACCGCTGCAACGCGCGGGCAATCGGCGCTATTATCGCCCTGCCGACGTCGATCTTGCCCGCCGCATCCATCATCTGCTCAATGTCGAAGGTTTCACCGTCAAGGGCGCGCAAAAGGCGCTGGAAGAGGGCGATAGCGCTGCTCTTGCGGTTTCGCCGCAGCAGGCCGAAGAAGACCTGCTGACGCGCCTCGAAACCATCCGTGCCACACTGGCCCGCGCGATCGCCTCATAGCGTCCGGGCGTAGATGAGGTCGCGGAACGGCACGTCCCCGACCATGAAGGTCAATTCGCCGATTTCGCCAAAACCATGCCGCGCATAGAAGCGCCGCGCCCGTTCATTTTGTGGATAGACTGCGAGCAGCAACCGGCACGCTCCGCGCCGGCGTGCTTCCTCGACCACCAGCGCCATGATCGCATCGCCATGCCCGCCGCCCTGCCAGCCATGCAGCAGGTAGATGCGCTTCAACTCCACATCATGCGCCGGGTCGGTCGCGATCGGCAGGTCGGGCGGCGTGATCATCGCATAGCCCACCGCTGCGCCAAGCGGAGTTTCGCCGATCATCACGGTCTGCGTCGGATCGGCGAGGGCCGCTGCATAATAGGCCTCTCCGTGCGCGGTGCGGATATGGGCGGTCAGTGCCGCGCCCGGATGATCATGGGCAAAGCTGGTGAGGAAGGTCGCCCCGCCCAATATGGAGAGGGCGGGGGCGTCGCGCGCCTCCGCCCTGCGCCACGCGATCGGCGTCACCGCGACCCTGGCCCCAGCGCAGGATCGAGGTCGCGCGGCCGGGTGAAGCTGGTCAGCGTCCCGACATTCTCCTTCGCATCGCGCCAGCGGTCGATGGCCAGGTCCAGCACCGCGATGCTGGCGGTCGGGAATTTCGCTTCCACATCTTCGCGCAAGTCATTGCTGCCATCATCGGGGACGAGGTCGAGGATCAATTCCTCCAAGCCCGGATTATGCCCGGCCATCAACACGCTGTCGGCCTTGTCGGGCAGGTCGCGGACGACATCGAACAGGATGGGGGAGGAGGCGAGGTAGATGCGCCGGTCCCAATGCGCGTCGAGTATCTGGCCATAGCCGGTGAAGAAGACGTCCAGCGTTTCCACCACCCGGACGGCGGGGGAGGCGACCAGCATGTCGAACTGCATGGCGCGGCGCGCGGCGAACTGGCCCATCAGGATGGCAGCCTTTTCACCACGACGGTTCAGCGGCCGGTCGAAATCCCGAGCCACCGGATCGTCCCAGTCCGACTTGGCGTGGCGCAACAGGGTCAGCCGTTTCATTCTGTCTCCTGGGGGGGCATGCCGGATTCGGCCCCCTGATGCCCCAAAGCGACCGCTTCGCCAAGCGTTTCGGCTCGGGCGCTAGCGTTGACCGCCAGGATCGCTTCGTCCAGCGTCAGGCGGCGGATCGGCGTTCCGGGCGGAAAGGCGCTCAACAACCGGCTGGGCATGGCGGCCGACAGGATGACGAAACTGCCCTTGTCCTCGGCCCGGCGGATGAGCCGCCCGAACGCCTGCGCCAGCCGCGCGCGGATCAGCCGATCGTCATAGGCATTGCCGCCGCCCGCCAGCCTGCGCGCCGCGTGCAGCACGGTGGGCTTGGACCAGGGCACCCCCTCCATCACCACCAGCCGCAGCGAATGGCCCGGCACGTCCACGCCATCGCGCAAGGCATCTGTGCCGAGCAATGAGGCGCGCGGATCATCGCGGAAAATATCGACCAGGGTGCCGGTGTCTATCGGGTCGACATGCTGCGCGTAAAGCGGGAGGCCCGCCCGCGCCAGCCGGTCGGCAATGCGCGCATGAACGCCACGCAGCCGCCGGATCGCGGTGAACAGGCCCAACGTGCCGCCGCCCGCCGCCTCGATCAATCGGCCATAGGCACCGGACAAGGCGGCGATGTCGCCCCGCTTGATATCGGTGACGATCAGGACTTCGGCGCGTCCCGGATAGTCGAAGGGGCTCGCCGCCTCGAACCGTTCCGCGCCATGGGGCAGGTGGACCGCGCCGCTGCGTCCCTCCGCATTGCTCCATTCGCCGCCGCCTTTCAGCGTCGCGCTGGTGACGATCACCCCTTGCGCAGGTTTCAGCACGGCTTCGGCGAGTGGGCGGCTGGGGTCGAGCCAGTGACGGTGAATGCCGATGTCGAACTCGCGCCCCTCAATCCGGTCGACCGCCAGCCAGTCGACATAATCAGGATCCGCCGGGCCGCCGATCCGCGTCAGCAGCGCCAGCCAGGCCGCGATCAGGTCGCGCCGCCAGCCAAGCGAAGCCACCGCGCCTTCGATCCGCGCCCGTGCCGCGCTGTCCAGCCAATCGGGCGCATCTTCGACCACCGCTTCTAGTCGCCGTCCCAGCCGTACCAGCGGCTTGATCAGGGCGTCGAGCGCCAGCGCCGCTTCCTGCGCCGCCTCGACCAGCGCGCCATCTGGTTCGGCCAGTTCGGTTTCCATGCCATAGCCCGCGTCTGCTTCACCGGCATCGGCGGCGCGGGTATAGACGGTGGAACGCACGGCAGTCAGCAAGGCTTCCAGCGCTCCGAACGGCTCACCCGCGACGACACGTTTCAGCCATTCGTCGGCAGGCAACGCCTGCGCCGCATCGATCGCCGCGCGGATCGCCTGCCCGCCTTCCTCGTCATAGCTGGCAAGGTCGGACAGGCGTGCCGCCAGCCCGCGCCGCCGCCCGCGTGATCCACCCTCCGGGCCCATGATCCAGCGGCGCAGTTCGATTGCCTCCTGCCCCGACAGCGCAACCGAAAAAGTCGAATCGGCGGCATCGAACAGATGATGGCCCTCGTCGAAGATGATCCGCTGTGGTCGCTGGCCGGTTTCCCGCCCGCGCGCGGCGTTGATCATCACGAGCGCATGGTTGGCGATGACGATGTCTGCGTCCGCGCTCGCACGGCTCGACCGCTCGATGAAGCATTTGCGATAATGGGGGCAGCCCGCATAGATGCACTCGCCCCGCCGGTCGGTCAGCGCGGTCGATCCGTTGCGCCGGAACAGGGTTGGCAACCAGCCGGGCAGGTCGCCGCCCACCATGTCACCATCCTTGCTGAACGCGGCCCAGCGCGCGACCAGTTGCGCCAATATCGCCGCACGCCCGGTAAAGCCGCCTTGCAACGCGTCTTCCAGATTGAGCAGGCAGAGATAGTTTTCGCGCCCCTTGCGCACAACGACTCGTTTGGCAGCGATCGTGGGGTCGGGAAAGAGCCGCAGTGATTCGCGATCGAGCTGGCGCTGTAGCGCCTTGGTATAGGTCGATACCCAGACCGTCCCCTGCGCCTGTCCGGCCCAGAGCGAAGCGGGCGCGAGATAGCCCAGCGTCTTGCCGATGCCCGTTCCCGCTTCCGCCAGCAGCATATTGGGCTGGTCGCGATGACGGCGCGGTAGGAAGGCGGCGCTGGCGGCGGCGGCATAGGCGCGCTGGCCGGGGCGCGGTTCGGCCCCCGCGCCGGTCAGCGCGTCGAGCCGGGCCAGTACTTGCCCTTCATCCAGTGCGATCGTGCGCGGGGCGGGGCGGGGCTGCGCTTCCTCCCATTCGGGCAATTTGGAAAAGAGCCAACGCTCCGCCTCCTTGGGCTTGGCGATGCGCGGGGCAACCAAAGGTGCCCAGGTCCAGCGCAGCCGGTGCAACGATTGCGCCGACGTCCAGCCGCCTTCGCGCTCGGTCCATTCGGTCGATCCCAGCCGGTCGAGCATCACCTGCGCCGCCTGTTGCAGCAGGCCGGGAATATCGCCTTCGCTCGCCGGAACCGACAGGTTTAACGCGGCCGCCAGCCCCTTGGGCGTGGGCACCAGAAAGCGGGCGGGATGAAGAAATGCCCATAATTCCAGCAGATCGAGGCCGTTTAACTCGGGATAGCCAAGCCGCTGCCCAGTCAGGGGGGCGTTAAGCAGGAGCACCGGGGTTTCAGCCGCGCGGGCGATTGCCCGCCCTTTGGCCAGCCCTTGGGTGCGGCCGCCATCGCGTAACCAGATGCCGCCATGGCTGGCGTGAAGGGCGGGAAGGTCGGCGGGGTCGATCACAGACCCGGCTTAGGCGAACAGGAACAAAAGGAAAACCTGTTTCAGGCGGCTATCAACCCGCGCGGCGGCCAAATCCGCCGCCTCCCACCGCCATGGCTCGCGGGCGTGGCTGAAAGGTGACGGGCGTGCGGCGTGCGGCCTTGGCCTTGGCGAGCTTGTCGAATAGCGGCCCCTCGGTAAGCTCGTAGGGAAAGCGGATGCCCATCCGGTCCTGCTCGGACCAGCGCACCGTGCCGAATACGCTATAACCATCCAGGTCAATCTGGCACTGCGATTTGGGCGGCAGCGTGCAACCCGTCACCTGCGCGCCACCTTCGCTCAGATCGACGATTACACCTTGTAGACTGTCGAGCACCGTCGTGACGACGATGGGAATCTCGACGGAGATGCGCTCACGGCTGCGCTGAACCTGCATATCGCCTCCAATCACCCCCATCCTTATCCCTAATCAGGGTTAATGAACGCTAAAGGCGACCAAAAGCTAACAGCCATTGTCAGCAAAAGCCGTTCCCTTTCGCAGTGCGGGACGGTAGAGGCCGGGCATGACCGTATCCGACACGCTCCGTACCGCTGCGCAAGCGGCCAAGGCCTGGCCCTATGAAGAAGCGCGCAAGCTGCTCAAACGCTATCCGCCCCATGGGCCGGACGGCGGCGTCCCGGCCAAGGGGCACATCCTGTTTGAAACCGGCTATGGTCCATCGGGCCTGCCGCATATCGGTACGTTCAACGAAGTGCTGCGCACCACGATGGTCCGCAATGCCTGGCATGCGCTGTCCGATGTCCCGACCCGCTTGATCGCGTTCAGCGACGATATGGACGGCCTGCGCAAGGTGCCTGATAATGTGCCCAACCAGGCGATGTTGACCGAACATCTTGGCAAGCCCCTGACGCAAGTGCCTGATCCGTTCGAAAAGTTCGAAAGTTTCGCGCATCACAATAATGCGATGCTGCGCGAGTTTCTGGACCGTTTCGGATTCGATTATGAATTCGTGTCCGCCACCGACCGCTATCAGGCGGGCGCGTTCGACGATGCGCTCAAGAATGTCCTGCGCCATTATCAGGCCATCATGGACATCATGCTGCCGACCCTGCGCAAGGAGCGGCAGGCGACCTATTCGCCCGTCCTGCCGATCAGTCCCAAGAGCGGCATCGTCCTGCAAGTCCCGGTCGAAGTGATCGATGCGGACGCGGGCCTCATCCGTTTCGAGGATGAGGGCGAGATGATCGAACAATCGATCCTGTCGGGCGCGGCCAAGCTGCAATGGAAGGTCGATTGGGCGATGCGCTGGGTCGCGCTGGGCGTCGATTATGAGATGGCGGGCAAGGATCTGATCGATTCGGTGACCCAATCGTCCAAAATCTGCCGCGCACTGGGCGCACGGCCGCCCGAAGGCTTTAATTATGAGATGTTCCTCGACGAAAAGGGCGAGAAAATCTCCAAGTCGAAGGGCAATGGCCTCAGCCTCGAACAATGGCTGACCTATGGTCCGCAGGAAAGCCTGGCTTTCTACGCCTATCGCGAGCCCAAGAAGGCGAAGCAGCTGCACATGGGCGTCATCCCGCGCGCGGTCGATGAATATTGGCAGTTTCGCGGCAATTACGCGAAGCAGGCGATCGAGCAGCAACTCGGCAATCCGGTCCATCATGTGCATGATGGCAAGCTGCCCGATGGCACGCTGCCGGTCACGTTCGGTCTGTTGCTGAACCTTGTCGGCGTAATGGGCGACGCCAGCCGCGATCAGGTCTGGGCGTATCTCAAAAATTACGTCGCCGACGCCAATGCGGAAACCTACCCGGAACTCGACGCGCTGATCGGCCACGCACTGGCCTATCATCGGGATTTCGTTGCTCCCACGCTGCAGCGCCGGGCACCTGAAGCCAATGAAGCGGCGGCGCTTGAGAGACTGGACGCCGAACTTGCCGCGCTACCCGAAGGCGCATCGGCGGAGGATATCCAGAATATCGTCTATGCCATCGGCAAGGATGAGGCCTTTGGTTTCGCCGAACTGCGCGACTGGTTCAAGGCGCTCTACCAGACGCTGCTTGGCGCGGACCAAGGGCCACGCATGGGTAGCTTCATCGCGCTCTACGGCATCGCCAACAGTCGGGCGCTGATCGCGGAGGCCCTCGCGACCTGAGAGGGCACAGCCTCAGGATGCTGGAACATTTACCCGAACCGGTGGTTTGCGGGTCAGTCCGTTCCCCCTTTCGGACTGATGGTGCGCCTTGCGCGCCATCGGCCGCGCCCGCCCGGCAACGAGCGGCGCGGCCAAGGGGGTAGCACGGAAATACGGCCCCAACGCCTGGCGTTAGGGGCCGTATTCCATTTGGTTAGCGTCTTACCAGAAGAAGCCGCGATGTACCTGGATCACGCGGCCGTTGCGCACATTCACCAGCATCACGTCATTATAATGCCGCACCCAGCGCTGGTTCATGCCCGGACGGGGCAGGCGGTAACGATAAGGGTCGCTGATATAATAGCGTGAGTTGTAATAGGCCGGGCGAAGCTGGGCACCCGCATTCCATTGATTGTAGCGGAAGGGCGCCCGCCAGTTGCCGGCACGATAGACGCTGCGATGGCTGCGGCGGTAATCGCGCCAATCCTCACGTACTTCACGGCGTGCCTCGCGCACGTCGCGCCGTTCGTCCCGCACGTCGCGGCGGTCGCCATAGCGTTGCGCCTGACGCAGGTCGCGCTGTTCTTCGCGCAGGTCGCGCTGGCTTTGGCGGACTTCGCGGGCGGACTGCGCCGATGCAACGCCCGGCGCAACCGTTGCGGCCAACAGGCCCAGAATGATCAATTTACGCATATCTCGTCTCCATTTTGCCTGGCGGCTGAACCGAAGGGGGAAGCTCCAGTTCCGCTGCCAACACACAGAGATATGCCGCTCCGCGCCTGAACGATGTGAGAATGAGACTGTCAGTTTTCAGTCATTTATGTCGCAAACTGTAACGGCGATCATGCGCCCCAACGATGTTCGCGAAACCATTTCGTGACGACATATTTGGTGCCCTGCTCGACTGGCCGTGCCGCATGCAGGCTCATGGCGTTGGGCGCGCCCGTGCGGTCCATATTGTCCCACGCCAGCAGCATGCCTTCAACCGGTGGCACCATGAATTCGCAATGCGGGAAATGCGTTTCGCCGCCAGCTTCCACGGTCGATAGATAGATCATCGCAGTCCAGCTACGCTGCCCGCCACTGGTGCGCATACGCTGCCAATAATCGGCGGTGACCGGGAAATAGTCGCAATGAACCTTATACTCCTGCCCGGCCGCATAGCGCTGCCCTTGCAAGGTTTCGCCATGGTCGCTTGATAGCCCGGTCAGCGCGCAGATCCGATCGCTCACCGTCCGCACCAGGTTATCGAACGGATCAAGGTTGCAACTATGGCTCGTGCGATAATCCGCACTCGCACTCCCGGAAAACAATGTCGATGGCTGCGCGCCCGCATCGATGATGGCGCGCAGGCCCGCGCATTCCTCGCGGCTCAAAAACCCCTGTCGTCCAAAAATGTCGAGCCGGTCGCTGTCGATCCGGCTGACCATGGGATTGCGCTCCAACCGCGCGCGCACCCCTGCGCCGATCTGCGCGCGGGCAGGGGAGGGAATGCCGCCATCATCCAATATGTCCGTCATGCCCGCCTCCTGCCACAGAGCGCAGGCACATGAAAAGACCCCGAAGCGTCGCCGCTCCGGGGTCAGGGGTTCCTGAAGGCCATATCAGGAAGTCTCGTCACGTCACCAGAAAAAACCGTGGATCACGTCGACGACATAGCCGTCGCGGACATCCACCAGCATGGCGTCGTCATAATAGCGCACCCAGCGCAGCGTGCCGTAAGCGGGCGGCAGGCGGTAGGCATAGGGATCGTTCAGCCAGTAATTATTGGCATAGAGCAGACTGGACAGGGTGATCCCGACCGAAAAGCGCCGATAGCCATAATCCCATCCCCGCGGTGCGGCGTAGCGGCCCATGCGGAACTGGTTGCCGTTGCGGCTGCGATAATTGTTCCAGTCGTAGCGCCGGTCCTGCCGCCAGCCATTGTCCCAACGGCGTTGGTTGCTCCAACGGGTGCGGTCATCATAGCGGCGGCCATTATTCCAGTTGCTGTTGCCAACGCCGCCGACCCAGCCGCGATTATTATCCCAGCGTCGGTCGTTTCGGCGGTCGTCGCGCCCGTCCCAGCGATCATCGCGGCGGTCGTCACGGACGTCGCGGCGATCGACGCGCCGGTCATCGCGGACGTCCCGGCGCACGTCGCGTCTTTCCTCGCGCCGATCCTGCCAGCCTTCGCGTTGGCCAACTGTCACGGCCCTGTTAGGAAGATTGCGGTCAGGCATGGCCCGAACCCTTGGGTCTGCGCGCCGTTGTTCTCGCCTATCCTGACGATAGGGTTCCATCGCATTGGCCGTGCGCGGCGAGGCGGCCTGTTGATCGCGCTGCTGCTGGGCTCGTTGCGCCATGGTCGGGCGGGCCATGTCACGGCGCGGTCGCTGCGCCTGTTGTTCGACCATCTGGCGCTGCTGTGCCATGCGGTTGCCACGCATCTCGCCACCACCACGATCGGGACGTTGCATCCGCTCGCTGCGATTGCCGCGCTCGCGTTGCTCATTTTGGGCATAGGCGGGCGCGATGCCGCTCAGCAATGTCGCACTCATCAACCCCGCCAGCATCATCTTCCTGAACATCGTCCCGACTTTCTTTATGGGGGCACAAACTGCGCCCTGATGACTTATGATTAGGCGGTTCGGTGTGTCGCGTGTCTGAACCCGTTCGTCAGCCATTTGAAAGAATCGGACGCACGCAACCATGCACAATGGTTCATCTTGCTATCATCCACATTATCCTGCGCCGTACATGCGTTTAGTGCTGCATCGGCCAAAAAGCTGATCCAGATCAGTGCAGCGGTCATGAACTCCCACTAGGACTGCCGCGTGAAGAAATCTCCCCATGTCGGCCACATCCGCCTGGCCCTGCGCGATGCGACGGCGGGCAATCATCGACAGGTCGATGGGCTGTTCGCCGACCATTCGCTTGACTCGCCCGATGGCTATCGCGCCTTCCTGACCGCCCATGCCCGCGCTTTGGGTGCGCTGGAACCGGTTGCATGTCCCGCTGCACCGCGCCTGCCGCTGCTGGCATCGGACATTGCTGCGCTGGGACAAGCCATGCCCGAACCCCTGCCGCTGGAGGATCGCTCGGGCGAGGGCTATCGCTGGGGGCTGCTCTATGCGCTCGAAGGATCGCGGTTAGGCGGCGCGATGTTGGCGCGAAAGGTCGCGCCAGGCCTGCCGACAGCCTATCTCTCCGCCGTCCATGGCAAGGGCGAGTGGATCGCGTTCCAGCAGGCGCTCGACAGTGCCGCGCCACAAGGCGACGACGCTTGGCTGGACGACGCCGTGGAGGGCGCGAGGGCAGCCTTTTCCATCTTCGCGCGGGCCGGTGCACCAGAGCAGGCGGCTGTGCATGGCTGACGCCGATGCCGCGACCGGCTTCGCCGTCGATCTCACCAATTGCGACCGCGAGCCGATCCATGTGCTCGGCGCGATCCAGCCGTTCGGCTTCCTGATCGCGCTGACCGCCGACTGGCTGGTGTCGCGCGTGTCGGCCAACAGCGCTGCCTTTATCGGCCATGAACCCGACGGCATGCTGGGTCGGCCGATCAGCACCATCTTTTCCGCCGACGCGATCCACACGTTGCGCAACCGCATCACCCTGCTGCGCGGACCCGATTCGGTTGAGCGCATCTTCGCGCTGTCCCTGATGGACGGCGGCCCGGCGTTCGACATCGCCGTGCATTTTTCCGGCCAGTTGGTCGTGATCGAGGGCGAGCCTGCCGCCCACGATGAGATGGAGGCGAGCAGCATCGTCCGCTCGATGGTCTCTCGGCTGTCCCAGGTGGAAGGCATGGCCCCGTTCCTGCGCGATGGTGCGCGGCAGGTGCGGGCGCTGACTGGCTTTGATCGGGTCATGGTCTATCGCTTTGCCGAGGGCGGAGACGGCGAGGTCGTAGCCGAAGCGCTGCGTTTGGGCGTCGATAGTTTCTATGGTCTCCATTACCCTGCATCGGACATTCCGGTGCAGGCGCGCGCGCTCTATCTGCGCAACATCTTCCGCGTGATCGCCGACGTGAAAGCGGTCCCGGTCCCGGTCGTACCAGCGCTTGATCCGACTGGTGCGGCGCTCGACATGTCCCTTTGCCTCACCCGCGCCGTGTCGCCGATCCATATCGAATATCTGGGTAATATGGGGGTAGGGGCATCACTCTCCATCTCGATCATCGTCGAAGGCAAGCTATGGGGGCTGTTCGCCTGCCACCATTATGCCCCGCGCCTGCCGACCTTCGCTCAGCGCAGCGCGGCCGAATTGTTCGGCCAGATCTTCTCGATGATGCTCGAAAGCCGCGAACGCGCCGAAACCGCCAGTTACGAGGGTAAGGCGCGGCAGGTCGCCGACCGGCTTATGGCGGCCGTCGCGCAGGATCATGACCTGTTGTCCAATGCCCGCTGGCTTGGCGACATTATCTTCGACACCATCCCTGCAGATGGGGTTGGTGTTTATATCGACGGGCAGATGACTTTTTCCGGGCTGGCACCCGAACCTGCGGATTTTTCGGCGATCGTCACGATGATGAACAGGGTCGCCGCCAGTCAGGTCTATACCACCGATAATCTCTCTTCGGTGCTACCAGAGGCGGCGGCTTATGCGGATCGCGCTGCCGGGCTGCTGGCGATTCCGCTATCGCGTCGCCCGCGCGATTATGTCGTGCTGTTCCGGGCTGAACAACTGCGCTCGGTGCGCTGGGCCGGGCAGCCGGACAAGCATATTGAATATGGCCCCAACGGCCCTCGCCTGTCCCCCCGCAAGAGCTTCGAAAGCTGGTCGCAACTGGTCAAGGGCGTAGCGCTGCCTTTTGCGCCTGCCGAATTGCGCGTGGCCGAAGCGCTGCGCACTGCCTTGCTCGAAGTCGTTCTGCGCCTCTCTGACTCAGCCGATCAGGAAAGGCAGCGCGCGAACGAGAAGCAGGAACTGCTGATCGCGGAACTCAACCACCGCGTCCGCAACATCCTTTCTCTGATCCGCGGGCTGCTGTCGCAGACCCGCGACAGTGCAGCGACGGTCGAGGAATTTATCGGAACGCTCGAAAGCCGCGTCCATGCGCTGGCGCGTGCGCATGACCAGATCACCGCCGATCGCTGGAGTCCCGCGCGTCTATACGACCTCATAGAGGTGGAAGCGGGCGCCTATCTCGGCGAGCGCCGCGATCGGGTGCAATTGTCCGGTCCCAATGTGTTGCTGACGCCCGGCTGTTTCACGGTCATGGCGCTGGTCATCCATGAAATGCTGACCAATGCCGCCAAATATGGTGCGCTGTCGGATAGTGGCACGGTGACGATCGACTGGCGCGTGGATGAAGATGGCAGCCTGCTGCTCGACTGGACCGAAAGCGGTGGCCCGGCGGTGGTCGCGCCGACACGCCGGGGCTTCGGCTCGACCGTCATCGAACGTTCCATCCCCTATGATCTGGAGGGCCATGCCGACATCAATTATCGGCTGGCGGGGATCGAAGCGCATTTCTGCATTCCGGCGCGCCATATCGTCTCGGTCCTGCCCGAAGCCGTGACGCGGGACCGGGCCAAGCCGGTAACTGCCGTGACGCCCGGCTTGCTGCGGGGACGCAATGTCCTGCTGGTCGAGGATAATATGATTATCGCCATGGACGGCGAGGATGCGTTGCGCGATCTGGGAGCCGACGTCTCAACCGTCGCCAGCGTCGGTCGCGCGCATGAAGCGATCCTGGTTCAGTCGATCGATCTGGCCGTACTGGACTTCAACCTGGGTCATGAAACCAGCTTGCCGGTGGCGGATTTGCTGACACAGAAGGGCATCCCCTTCCTCTTTGCCACCGGCTATGGCGACGGACTGGAATTGCCCGAACGCTTCGCGCACATCGTGCTGGTCAAGAAACCCTATTCGGGCACGACGCTCGCCCAGGCTTTGGGACCGATGATCGCGGCGTCCGACTAAACATTCAGGGTTTGCCGAGCGCTGGCACTGTCTTTGAAGCATTTTCCGGCGTGATGCCAGGGGGCGGTGTAGCGGCGACCCGCTCTTCCCCGCGCATGATCCGTCCCGCCCTTTTGATCGCGCCGCGCAACCGGGGATAGATGCCGCACCGACAGATATTGGTGATCGCCGCATCGATCTCCTCGTCGCCCGGATCACTGGTCCGGCGCAGCAGCACCGACGCCGCCATGATCATACCAGGGATGCAATAGCCGCATTGCGACACATTGTCGGCAGCGAAGGCCTGTTGCAGCGGATGGCCGCGATCGGGCGATAACGCCTCGATCGTGGTGACGAACCGGCCCTCGGTCTTGCCGATAGTCACCTGGCAGGATCGGACCGCTTCACCATCGATATCCACCGTGCAGGCACCGCAATCGCCCGTGCCGCAGCCATATTTGGTGCCGGTCAGGTTCGACGCATCGCGTAATGCCCACAGAAGTGGGGTTTCCGGGTCCATGCGATATTGCACCGGCCGATCATTGACGGTGAAGCGGGTCATGCCCCGCTTTCCTCCTCCGCCTCTGCCTTGTGATAGAGAACTTCATTGCGGATATGGATGGTGCGGGCGGCCAGCCGGATTTCCTGAATGAAGGTGCCGAATGCCGCTGCCTGTAACAACATGGCCAGGATGAACAGGATCGCGATCGCCGTGCCGAGGTGCGCATCGACCAGTTCGGAGGCGAATAGCAAGATCACGACCAGGCAGATAGCGCAGCCTGACGCCACGCACAGGAAGATCGCGCCATTGACCACGCTCATCCGCCGATCGAGCACACGGATTTCGCCGACCAAGCGGTCATGCTCCTCGCCACGCGACACCATGACGGCTTTTTCAATGACGCGGGCGCGATCGATGACCCGCGCCAGACGCGCGGCACAGACATTGAGGAACGCGCCGATCCCGGCGAGCAGAAAGACGGGTGCCACCGCTAGCTGGATCGTCTGGGCGACCTGCGAAACCTGGGGCAGGGAGATAAAGCCGTTCATCACGATCCTGTCCGCCTGCTTATCAGGCTGCGCCCTTGGCCGGGGTGTTGATGCCCATCGACTGGAGGTATTTTTTCACATTTCTGGCCGCCTGACGCAGCCGTTGCTCATTTTCCACCAGGCGATCCGGACATAGCCTTCGCCATCCTCGCCATAGCCCACGCCTGGCGCGACAGCGACCTTGGCATGGGTGAGCAATTGCTTGGAAAATTCCAAACTCCCCATCTCCTTGAGCGCAGGTGGTAACGGTGCCCAGGCGAACATGGACGCGGGCGGGGCAGGAATGTCCCACCCGGCGCGGCCGAAGCTTTCGACCAGTACGTCGCGGCGCTTGTGATACAATTCGCGGTTCTTCTGCACGATGTCCTGCGGCCCATTGAGCGCCGCGCAGGCTGCCGCCTGGATCGGCGTGAATGCGCCATAATCCAGATAGGATTTCACCCGGCTCATCGCCGCGATCAGCTGCTTGTTGCCGACCGCGAAACCGATCCGCCAGCCCGCCATCGAATAGGTCTTGCTGAGCGAGGTGAACTCGACCGCGATGTCCTTCGCGCCGGGCACCTGGAGGATCGAAGGCGTCGGCTTGCCGTCATAATAGAGCTCCGAATAGGCAAGGTCGGACAAGACCCAGACCTTGTTCTCCTTCGCCCAGGCGACGAGCCGTTCGTAAAAGGCCAGGTCCACCGTCTCGGCCGTCGGGTTCGACGGATAATTCACCACCAGGATCGACGGGCGCGGCACGGTGAAAGCCATCGCCCGGTCGAGCGAACGAAAATAATTCTCGTCCGGCGTCGTCGGCACAGATCGGATCGTGGCGCCTGCCAGGATGAAGCCGAACATGTGGATCGGATAGCTGGGGTTGGGGGCCAGCACGACATCGCCCGGAGCCGTGATCGCCGTGGCGAGGCTCGCCAATCCTTCCTTCGACCCCATGGTCACGACGACCTCGGTTTCTGGGTGGACATCAACGCCGAAGCGGCGACCATAATAATTGGCCTGCGCCTTGCGAAGGCCGGGGATGCCCTTGGACTGGGAATAGCCATGGGCGTCGGGCTTGCGCACCACCTCGATCAGTTTGTCGATGACATGCGGCGGCGGCGGCAGGTCGGGATTGCCCATGCCCAGGTCGATAATATCCTCGCCCGCCGCGCGCGCCGCTGCCCGCATCGCATTCACTTCGGCGATGACATAAGGGGGCAGGCGCTTCATGCGGTAGAATTCTTCGGACATTATAGGGGCTTTCCTGAAAGCTCTCGGTAGGGAATAGTGCGGCGCACGCCGTTGTCGCGTCACAATCTGGCTATAACCGGGCAATCTGCGCCACGCCAGAAAAAGCGGTGCGACGCAATGATACCAGGTAAGAGGAGAGTGGCCATGGATAAAGTCGATATCATGGAGCCGCATCTGCCGACGCTGGACCAGATGCAGCAATGGACGCACGCGATCGGCCGCGCCCAGCAATTGATGCTGGAGCAGGCGGCGGGTGCATCCGGCATGACGCTGCCCTTCGACCCGCAAGCCGTGGCGCGTATCCAGTCCGGTTTCGCCGACGAAGGGCTGGCAATGTGGCAGCGCTTTCTCGATTCGGGCGGCATGTGGCGCGATGAACCCGTGCCCGTCCCGGCCGACAGCCCCGCCGCACGCAAGGATCGCCGCTTCGCCGACCCGGCCTGGACGCAAAATCCCTTCTACGACATCATCCGCCAAAGCTATCTGCTGGTGTCTGACTATATGACCCGGTTGGCCGATGCCGTGGATGGCGTGGACCCCAAGCAGAAGGCCAAGCTGCGCTTTGCGACGGGTGGCATGCTGGACGCTCTGTCGCCTTCCAATTTCCCGCTGACCAATCCAGCCGTCGTGCAAAAGACGATCGAAAGCGGCGGCGAGAATCTGGTCAAGGGCTTGCAGCATATGCTGGCCGACATGGAAAAGGGGCAGTTGACCCATACTGATGGCACCCAGTTCGAACTGGGGCGCAACATCGCCGCGACGCCGGGCAAGGTCATCCATGAAACCCCGCTCTACCAGCTGATCCATTATGCGCCGTCGACGGACACGGTGCTGGAAACGCCGCTCATCATCTTCCCGCCGTGGATCAACCGCTTCTACATTCTTGATCTCAGCCCGGAAAAAAGCTTCGTCAAATGGGCGGTCGATCAGGGGATCAGCGTCTTCCTGGTATCCTGGAAATCCGCTGACGCCGACATGAAGGATCTGATCTGGGACGATTATATCCTGCGCGGCCAAGTCGATGCGATCGATACCGTGCGTGATCTGCTCAAGGTCAAGAGCGTCCACACGATCGGTTATTGCGTGGCGGGGACCACGCTGGCGGCAACGCTGGCGCTGCTTGCGGCACGCGGCGAAGCGGACAAGGTGGCAAGCGCGACCTTCTTCACCGCGCAGGTCGATTTCAGCAAGGCAGGCGACCTCACCCTGTTCGTGGACGATGAACAGATGAAGCTGGTGGACAAGCTATCGACCGGCGGTTTTCTTGATGGGCGCTATATGGCGCTGACCTTTAACCTGCTGCGCGGGCGCGACCTCATCTGGAACTATGTCGTCAACAATTACCTGCTGGGGCAGGATTATCCTCCGTTCGACCTGCTCTACTGGAATGGCGACACGACCAACCTGCCGGCGCGCTGGCATCGCGATTATTTGACCCAGCTCTACCGCGATAACCTGCTGGTCACGCCGGGCGCGATCAGTGTCGATGGCACACCGATCGACCTCAAGACGGTCCAAACGCCCGCTTATGTCCAGGCAGGCAAGGAAGATCATATCGCGCCGCTCGAAAGCGTGTGGAAGCTGACCGAAAATCTGTCCGGTCCGATCCGTTTCGTGCTGGCGGGATCGGGGCATATTGCCGGGGTCATCAATCCGCCCGCCGCCAATAAATATCAATATTGGGTCTGCGACGATACTCAGCCCACCCTGCACGCCTTCATCGCGCAGGCCAGGGAAACGAAGGGAAGCTGGTGGCCGGACTGGCGCGGCTGGCTCGAAACGATCGATTCGCGCACCGTGCCGGTCAAGGGCGCGCGGCAGCCTGGCAAAGGGCGGCTCAAGGCCATCGAGGATGCGCCGGGGCGCTATGTGAAGGGCGGATAAGCCGCTTCCTGTACAACCCACGGTGAGGCGGTCCTTTCCTGCGACAGGCGGCAGATGTCGCTTTTGTTGCACTGCACAATAATTCTTGCATTTTCATATATGCGGGCTTATTGTGCAGTGCAACAAACGGAGGATGGTCATGGCTGTTACACCAAAGACTGGAGCCGCTGCCAAGCCCGGTAAAAGCGGATCGGCGACATTGTCGGCGAGCGAAGCGTTGAAGGCGGCTGAAGCGGCTATCGAGCCCACGCCCGCTGCCCGGAAGCCTGCCCCGCCGCGCAAGGCTGTATCGAGCGTTCCGGCGATGGACGCCAACCCCGCGAAGTCGGTGCCTGCAATGGATGCCAATCCATCCGCGAAATCCGTGAAGGCTAAGGAAGCCAGTCCGGCAGCGATCGTCGCTGCGACGACGGCGGCGGATGCCATGCCGGAGCCGGAGATTGAGGGTGTCGCTGATGCTGCCCCCAAAGCTGATACATCACAGAGCCTCGACAAAAAGGCCAAGACGACCGCAACCAAGCCGCTGCCGGCTGTAGAAGGAACGAAGATCATGAATGACGTGATGGAAAACGGTAAGAAGTTCGCCGAGGACACCAAGGCCAAGTTCGAAACCGCCTATGCCGACATGAACGAGAAGGCCAAGGCCAGCGTCGAGAAGTCGACCAAGGCGATCGAAGAAATGAGCGACATCGCCAAGGGCAATGTCGAAGCCATGGTCGAATCGAGCAAGATCGCCGCCAAGGCGATGGAAACGATGAGCCAGGAAGCCGTCGACTACAGCCGCAAGAACTTCGAGAAGGCCACCGCCGCGCTCAAGAGCTTCGCGACCGTCAAGACGCCGACCGAATTCTTCCAGCTCCAGAGCCAGATGCTCTCCAGCAGCTTCGACGAGTTCACCAAGGAAGCCGCGAAGAACAGCGAAGCGATGATGAAGGTTGCTGGCGACATCGCCCAACCGCTGACCGCGCGCGTGACGCTCGTCACCGACAAGGTGAAGTCGCTGGCCGCCTAAGCGCCCGCGTTTTTCCGCCTATAATGCAAAGGGCGCTCTTCTCTCATGAGAAGGGTGCCCTTTCGCGTTGATGCCCTAATCTGGGCGGCTCACCCGTCCTGCCCCATCGGCCCCTTGCCATGGCCGGACAAATCGCCATATTCCCTTACATCATGAACAGCATCATCTCAGCCCATGCGGACCCTGCGACGATGGCGGGCCAGGACCAGGACGACCAGGGCGAAGGTCCAGGTGGTCCAAACGTCGGTATCGCCACCCGTACCCGTACGCGCACAAAAAAGCCTTCGCTTTACAAGGTACTGATGCTCAACGACGATTACACGCCGATGGAATTCGTCGTCCATGTGCTTCAGCATTTCTTCCGCATGGATATGGAGCAGGCCACGCGCGTCATGCTGCATGTCCACCAGCGGGGCGTCGGCGTCTGCGGTATCTTCAGCTATGAAGTGGCCGAGACGAAGGTGAACCAGGTGATGGATTTCGCCCGGCAGAACCAGCATCCATTGCAATGTACGCTGGAAAAGGCCTGACGTCTGCCGCCATCTTGGTGGTTGATCAGTTGCTGTCTATTGATCGATAAAATCGATCATTCATCGCACTTTATACTGTTTTGCCAGAACTGCCTGACGGCGTATCCTTCTCCTCATCCAAGACGAGGAGGATGACTATGGCCGACAAGCCGACCATGACGACGAGCGCTGGTGCGCCGATTGCCGACAATCAGAACAGCCTGTCCGCAGGGCCGCGCGGCCCCTTGCTGTTGCAGGATTATCAGCTGATCGAGAAGCTGGCCCACCAGAATCGCGAACGGGTGCCGGAGCGAGTCGTGCATGCCAAGGGATGGGGCGCGCATGGCACGTTGACCATCACCGGCGATATCTCTCAATATACCAAAGCCAAGGTGCTGCAGCCTGGCGCGCAGACACCGATGATCCTGCGTTGCTCCACGGTGGCAGGCGAAGCGGGCGCTGCCGACGCTGAGCGTGACGTCCGTGGCTTTGCGCTCAAATTCTATACGCCGGAAGGCAATTGGGATCTCGTTGGCAACAACACGCCTGTGTTTTTCGTGCGCGATCCGCTGAAATTCCCGGACTTCATCCATACGCAGAAGCGCCATCCGCGCACCAATTTGCGCTCCCCCACGGCAATGTGGGATTTCTGGTCGCTGTCGCCCGAATCGTTGCACCAGGTGACGATCCTGATGTCCGACCGTGGCCTGCCGACCGATATTCGCCACATCAACGGATATGGCAGCCATACGTTCGCGCTCATCAACGACGCGGGTGAACGCTTCTGGGTCAAATTCCACTTCAAGACGATGCAAGGCCATCGGCATTGGACCAATGAGGAAGCGGCGCAGGTCGTCGGCCGTACCCGCGAATCGACGCAGGAGGATCTGTTCGAGGCGATCGAGACCGGCAATTTTCCCAAATGGAAAATGCAGGTCCAGATCATGCCAGAAGCGGACGCCGACAAGACGCCCTATAACCCGTTCGACCTGACGAAGGTGTGGCCGCATGCCGACTATCCGCCGATCGACATTGGCGTGATGGAATTGAACCGCAACCCGGACAATTATTTCGCTGAAATCGAGCAGGCGGCGTTCAGCCCGTCCAACATCGTGCCCGGCATCGGCTTTTCGCCCGACAAGATGCTGCAAGCGCGGATCTTCGCTTATGCCGACGCGCATCGCCATCGCATCGGCACCCATTATGAAGCATTGCCGATCAACGCCCCGCACTGTCCGGTGAATCATTATCACAAGGATGGGGCGATGCGTTTCTTCGCCAATAATCCCAACCCGGCCGCCTATTATGAGCCCAACAGCTTTGGCGGGCCGGTCGAGGATCATCGCTTCGACGAGCCGCCGCTTAAAATCTCCGGCGATGCGGATCGATGGAACCACCGCGAGGGCAATGACGATTTCGGCCAGCCCCGCGCGCTGTTCAATCTGTTTGACGACGGACAGAAAGAACGTCTGTTCGCCAACATCGCTGCTGCGATGGGCGACATCCCCGACTTCATCGAAGAGCGTCAGTGCGCACTGTTTGACCAGGTTCACCCGGACTATGGTGCGGGTGTGCGGTCGGCGCGGGTGGCGATCAAGAATCGTAATCCCGCCATTTCGGCCCCGACCGATCAGACCATGGCCGACGCGTCCGCCTGACACCTGGATCGCGGACACAAGCCTGACCCCCGGTGCATCTGCGCCGGGGGTTTTCTTTGACCATTCAGGGCGTGCGACGAACCGAGAGTAAATTTTAACAATCTCGCTCTATCAGAGGTTGGAACATGCAACGTTCCACTTCTCGACTTTCCCTGACCTTGTTTTCACTGGTTTCGACCGGTTGCCTTTACTTTGTCGCAGCAACTTCTGCTTTGTTGCTCTCGCGCTTCGAGGGTGGGTTGGCCTTCATTTGGGGCGCCAACGCCTATTTGATGGCCAAGCTGTTGACCACCAGGGTCCGGCGCTGGCCCGCTATAGTCCTGGCGTGCGCGACGGCGAGTGCCCTGTCCACCAGCCTGTTTGGCATGGGGCCGCTCGCGGCGATTCCAATGGCCATCATCAACATGGCCGAAGCACTGATCGTAGCGCTGATCTGCCGTCATTTCCTATCAGGCCGCCCGGCAATCGGGGCAACCCGACCGCTGATGGTTTTCATCCTGGCATTGTGCGTCGTTGCCGATGTGGTGACGGGCGTGCCTGCGGCAGCAGTGGCATCGCTGTTGACTCCAGTGTCGTTCGGCGCGGCGTGGCTGCAATGGTACACGGGCCATGCATTGGGCGGACTGATCTGTGCGCCGATATTGGTGATGTTGATGCAGGGGGAGTTTCGCCGCTGGCGCCGCGACAAGTCCAGGGCGGAAAAGATTGAGGCGATCGGCACGCTCGCACTGTTCACGCTGGTCACCGTGCATATCTTCTATTGGGCACGGTATCCGATGCTTTTTGCGCCGCTTTTGCCGCTGGTACTGATCGCCTTTCGCATCGGGCATATGGGTGCGGCCGCCTCCATCGTCATCTTGGCGTTGATCGGTGGTATGGCGACGCTGTCCGGTGTTGGGCCATTGACGATTATATCCGCGGATATGGGCGAACGTGTGCAGGCATTTCAATTTTATTTGGCGTTCAGTTTCCTGTTGTCGATGCCGGTCGCCGCTGAATTGAACGGGCGACGGCGGCTGTACCAATTGTTGCGGGACAGCGAAGCGCGGTATCGCGCCATTGCCGAACATAGTGGCGACGTGGTTCTCAATATCGGCGTCACCGGGACGATCGAATATGCTTCGCCCTCAGCGATGGAACAGATCGGGTGCGCACCGGAATTGCTGGTGGGGCAATTGGCCGCCAAGCTGGTGGACCCGCAGGACCGGCCCCAGGTGGTCGCCGCACACCGTCGGGCGCTGACACGGCCGGGGTCGATCCACACGGTGGAGTTTCGACCGCTCCTATCCATCGGTGCGATGGAATGGTGTGAGATGGTGACACGCGCGGTTGTCGATGAACGGGGCCAACCGAGCGGCGTCATCAGCACGATCCGCGATATGTCGCGTCACAAGGCACGACAGCGCGCACTGCAACAGGTCGCCGCCCGCGATTCGCTCACCGGTGCCGACAGCCGCCGCGCCTTTCTGGAAAAGCTGGAAGCGGAAATCCTGCGCGCGGGTACGGGTGTGCGGTCCAGCCTGCTGCTGATCGACATCGACCATTTCAAGGCGGTCAACGACCAACATGGTCATGGTGTGGGCGACGAGGTGCTGACCGCCTTTGTCGATCGGTTGAAGCCTGGCCTGCATGCCGGGGACAGTATCGGACGACTGGGGGGCGAAGAATTCGCTATCCTGCTGCCCGACCGCGACATCAATGGCGCGAGCCAGTTGTGCGAACAGCTGCGCGCGCGACTGGCCGACCCAATCCCGGTATCGGGCGGCAAGCATGTCGTCATCACCTTCAGCGCTGGGCTGGTCGAATTGGACGGCAGCTCTACTCGGTCGGCCATGTTGGAAGCGGCGGACAAGGCTTTGTATCGCGCCAAACATAGCGGTCGAAACTGTTTCCGTCTCGCTGCCTAAGGGCGCCATCATCGTCGCGTAAAAAATATCAATGTAATGTTGTAACCTACGCTGGCTTGGCCTATGTGGAGAGCATGTCCTCGACCCTCCGCCAATCCCTTCTGACCGGTCGCGTCGATCGCATTGCGATGGCGCTGTCTGGGCTTTGTGTGGCCCACTGCTTCTTGACCGCCGTCGTACTCGGCGTACTGGCCAGCGCGGGCGGCATTTTCGAAAGCCCGCTGTTCCATGAAGTGGGCTTGGTGCTGGCGATCCTGTTGGGCGCGATCGCGCTTGGCCATGGTGCCATGGTCCACCGCTTCATGATGCCCGCCGCGATCGGTTCGCTTGGGCTTGGCGTCATGGCGGGTGCGATGACGATGGACCATGGCTGGCAGGAAAGCATCTATACGCTAGTGGGCGTCGCCATCCTCGCGCTGGGCCATGATCTCAATCACCGCGCCGGGCGTTAGAAGACCGGGCCACCCTCACTGAACCGCTGCACTTAGAGCGGTTTTTGGTTATTGCGATGTTCGCCCTTCACCCAGCGTACCGTCCCGGTGCTGGCGCGCATCACTACGCTTTCTGTGGTCAGCCTGCCGCCGGACAAGCGCTTGACCCCATCGAGCAGCGATCCGTCAGTGACTCCTGTGGCAGCGAAGATGCAATCGCCCTTGGCCAATTCCTTCAGGTCATAAATCTTGTCGAGGTCGGTGATGCCCCATTTGCGCGCGCGCTGCTTTTCATCTTCGTTGCGGAACAGCAGCCGACCCTTGAACTGACCACCGACACAGCGCAGCGCCGCGCAGGCCAACACGCCTTCGGGTGCGCCGCCTGACCCCATATAGAGGTCGATCGTCGTTTCCGGGTCGGTGGTGGCGATCACGCCCGCCACGTCGCCATCGGGGATCAGCATGATGCCGCAGCCAATGGCGCGCAGCTGGCCGATCAGCTTCTCATGGCGCGGCCGGTCGAGGACGCACACGATGATGTCGCTTGGTTCAACACCCTTGGCGGCGGCGACAGCCTCGACATTCTCCTTGGCCGACCGATTAAGATCGATGACGCCGTCGGGATAGCCGGGGCCGACCGCCAGCTTCTCCATATAAACGTCGGGTGCATTGAGTAGGCCGCCTTCCTCGGCAATGGCGAGGACGGCCAACGCGTTCGGCCCGGCCTTGGCGGTGATAGTGGTGCCTTCCAACGGATCGAGCGCGATGTCGATTCGCGGACCCGTGCCGATCGCATTGCCGACCTTTTCGCCGATATAAAGCATCGGCGCCTCATCGCGTTCGCCCTCGCCGATGACGACGGTGCCGTCCATATACAGGTCATTGAAGGCCAGGCGCATGGCTTCGACGGCGGCGGCATCGGCGGCCTTTTCATCGCCCCGGCCGATCAGCTTCGACGCGGCGATCGCGGCTGCTTCGGTGACGCGGACCATTTCCAACACCAATACCCGATCAAGGGGCGAACTTGCCTGCACCATCATCATTCCTCTGCCTTTTCTTATGGGCGCAGGCGATAGGCGGTCGCCCCAATCTTGTCGAGCAACACCGGCCATGATGCCGCCATGATTGCTTGCTCTTCTATCGTCATGGTCCGCCTGACCCTCTCCGCTACCTTGCTTGTCGCTGGCTACCCCGGCGTAGCGCTGGCGCGTGACACCGAATCGCTGATGGCGATGTATCGCACCAAGACGCAGGCGATTCGGCGATGCGACCGAAGCGGCGACGCCATCGTGGTCTGCGGCGAGAGCCAGGCGGACCGCAACGCGCGCGAGCGGCTGCCACTCCCGCGTGAAGAGGCGGACAGCGGCGCATCAATGCGCGGCGACACGCCACGCGCCTCCGCCGCGCCGGTGAAGCAGGGCAGTTGCGGCGTATCCGGTGGGCAGGGTGCCGGCTGCGTGGGTGGCCTGTCCGTCCTCAAAGCCGCCAACATAATCGGGAAGAGCATCACAGCCATCGTCGACCCCGATGCCGACCTCGCCCCGCCACCACCATTGCTCGATCGCTTCAAGGGCGCCGGGCAACATTGAGCGGCAATCAGTCGAGAATATGCATCACCATCGGTGTGCCGAGCAGGCTATCCGACCCGGCGAGCCGTTCGAGCGTATCGCGGATGCAGCGTTCCTCGCCCGCATGGGTGACGATGGCGACCAGCACGCCGTCATCCTGATGCGCGCCGCGCTGGATCATGCTTTCGATCGACACGCCCGCGTCGCGCGTGGCCGCGGCGATCTCCGCCAGCACGCCCGGACGATCCTTGACCATGAAGCGGAGATAGGTGCGGCCGATGCGCGCGCCCGCGTCGGCTGTGTTTTGCGGGGTCAGGGCCGCCACGGGCATGGCAAAGGCATCGCCATATTCGTCGCGCGCCACATCGATCAGGTCGGCGACCACGGCCGAAGCGGTCGGCCCATCGCCCGCGCCCCGTCCCTGGAAGAAGAGGCGTCCGACGAAATTCCCTTCAGCCACGACGGCGTTCAGCGACCCGTCCACATGCGCGAGCGGATGGTCGAGCGATACCAGCATCGGGTGGACCCGCTGGAACAATCCATCGGCACCATTTTGCGCTATGCCTACCAGCCGGATGCGGAAGCCTAGCGCTGCGGCTTCGGCGATGTCTGCAGCGATAACGTGGCGGATGCCCGTGGTGGCGACCGCGTCGAAATCCAGTTCAGTGCCGAACGCCAGGCTGGCGAGGATGGTCAGCTTATGGGCGGCGTCCACCCCATCGATATCAACGCCAGGATCCGCCTCGGCATAGCCCAAATCCTGTGCTTCCTTCAAAACCTCGTCGAAGCCCCGGCCTTCCTTCTCCATCGTGGTCAGGATATAATTGCAGGTGCCGTTGAGAATGCCATAGACACGGGCGATCTCGTTGGCGGCAGCCCCTTCGCGCATCCCCTTGATGACCGGGATGCCACCCGCGACCGCCGCTTCATATTTCAGCGCAATGCCGCCCTTTTCCGCAAGACGCGCGAGGTCCAGGCCGTGATGCGCCAGCATCGCCTTGTTCGCGGTGACGAACGGCTTGCCCGCGATCAGGCACTGGCGCGCCAGGGTGAGGGCAGGGCCATCCGACCCGCCGATCAGTTCCACCACCACATCCACATCGTCGCGGGTGGCGAGGCTGTTCATATCGTCCACCCATTCATAGGGCGACAGGTCCACACCACGATCCTTGTTCCGGTCCCGCGCTGAAATGGCGACGATCTGGATCGGGCACCCCGCGCGCCGGGCAATCAGGTCGCCATTGGTGTTGAGCAACCGAATGACCCCGCCGCCCACCGTGCCGAGACCGACGAGCGCGACGCGCAACGGGGCATGGCGGTGCAGATTAGTCATGGTGGCGTCACTTTCTTGGCGAAGATGATGAATGCCGGGCTGATAGCGGCCTGTGCTCATGCGTCCAAGTAAAAGCTGCCGTCTGTGGCTCAGGAAGAGGCGCGGGTCCGTTCGCATGGCCCCAGCGCGTCGATCACCAGGCGATAATCGGCGCGCGCGGCCTCGGCGTCGGCGACGGCCAAGGTCCGAACCGCGCGTGGGGGCAGGGCAGGGGGCAGGCTGCACGCCAGTCGATGCCATAGCAGCGTACCGGGTTCAGGTGCCCGCGCGGCTTCATCGACGATTTCGCCAAGTGCAACGGCCCAACGCGGCGGCTGGCCGGGGCGGCGCAGTACCGACAGCGATACCGGGTCGCCATTTTCGGTTCGCAGGAAAATCTGAGTCTCGCCTTCCCCGGCAATCGTGCCCGCGACATGGAAGGCGTCGCCCAGGCCTAATATGCGCGGCGGCGTATTGGGGGCGACCAGCGCTGACAGGACGGACTTGACCCTGTCGATCTGAACCGGCGTTGCAGGGATTTGGGCGTCGGGGGCGATCAACTGCACCTCGCCAGGGCGGGCGGCTGGGCGCGCGAACAGAATGACCTGCGCTTTCTTGAGCTTGGGTATCTTGCCTCGCGCGTCGAGCCGGACGTCGTAAAGATAGGTCACAAGCGGACTGATTCCCGCCTCGCCCCGAATCAGACTCGTCACATCGGCTTCTACAAAGAGCCGTTTATGACCCGGCGCCACCCCGGTGGCCTGGTCGGGCTTCAAGGCGATGATGTTGCGGATTCGCACAATTGCGACCATCGGCGCCGCGTCGGCCAGGTCCACGATGTCGGCGTAAGTGAGTCCGGCGGCGGCTCCAACTGGTTGCGCTATCACAGGACGTTGCTGCGCCGACGCCGGAAAAATGGCGCTGTTTGCGGCCAAAATGAGGCATGGCGACAGCAGGCTGCGGATCAGGGTGGCGGGTTTCATGGTCAGCTTCGTCCTGTGTTATTGGCCCGTGGCAAGGATGTCACAGGCAAGTCATTCCTATATGAAGTGGTAACCGCAAATGAACATATCGATAAAGCGTTTGCGTGGCGCGTTGCACCGCGATAGGAGTTCATTCGGTAGCAAATAGAAGGACAGGGGCCAAAGCTGACCGGGGGGAGCCCGGACGGTTGGGGTCGTTTTTGGCTGATTTGTAGAACCCATTGGTAAGATGAGTTAAGGAGTGTCGTTGCTGAATGGCCTATGCTGACCACTCGGAAGGATCGAGTCGCACGATATCGATCATCATCGTCGCCTGATTCACGCTGTTCTTGGCTATGCCTTCGTCTCCGGCCTTGGCATGAAATATGTCAAACAAGCGGCAGAACAGCTGAACGTGATCGACGTGAAGGAAGAACCGCCACCACCGGACGAAGAGCCGCCACCGCCGCCGCCAGATCAGCCGATCGAGCCGCCGCCGGTCGTTGCTCCGCCGCCGATCGTGCGCACCCCGGCGCCTGCGCCACCAATCCAGACGGTTCGGACGCCCCCACCGGTGTTCAATCCCGTTCCGGTTGCTGCACCGCCGCCGCCGCCTGCTGCACCGCCGCCGCCGCCTCAGGCTGCGTCGCGGGCCAAGCCGCGCGGTAACCCAGGCGGTTGGTTGACGGACTCCGACTATCCGAGCCGTGCGCAGCGCGAAGAACGTTCGGGTACGGCTGGGTTCCGTCTGCAGATCGGGCCTGATGGCCGCGTCACGGATTGCACCATCACCTCATCGACCGGTCATTCCGATCTCGACGAGGCGACCTGCCGCCTGCTGCCCCGCCGTGCGCGGTTCAGCCCGGCCAAGGGTTCGGATGCAACGCAATGCCTGACACGTACAATGGTCGTATCACTTGGCGTTTGCCGGAATAATTCAGAACGGGAAGGTGGGCGCACCGCGCCGCCTTCTCCTCGCTTGATCTCATTGAGAGGGAAGTCTTGATCATGTTGAACTCCATCATTGCGGCCGCTGCCGCACCCGCTGCGGAAGCCGCGAACCCCTATGGCCTTATGGAAGCCCTCGAACAGGGCGGCATCATCGCCTGGACCGTGTTCATCATCCTGGTCGGCATGTCGGTCGGCACCTTCTATGTTCTGTTCACGAAGCTGATCGAACAGCAGAAGGTCATCAACCAGTATAAGAAGGTCCGTACGACTTTCTGGCGTTCGAACAGCCTCAAGGAAGGCGTCGCCAAGCTGGAAAAGAACAGCGCCTACAAGCAGCTCGTCGATGATGGCATCGCCGCGCAGGAACAGCACAGCAAGCTGACCGATCCCGTTGAAGCCCATGACTGGCTGCACGGTTCGCTGGCGCGTTCGGAAAACGCCATCAACTGGAAGCTGGGCGGCGGTCTCGCTTTCCTCGCGACCGTTGGTTCGACCTCGCCGTTCGTCGGTCTGTTCGGTACGGTTATCGGTATCTACCGCGCGCTGATCAAGATCGGTGCTTCGGGTCAGGCATCGATCGACGCCGTCGCCGGTCCCGTTGGTGAAGCGCTGATCATGACCGCTCTGGGTCTGGTCGTCGCGGTTCCTGCCGTTCTCGCCTACAACTTCCTGCAGCGCCGCAACAAGGCGATCGCCGAGGATCTCTCGTCCTTCTCGACCGATCTGCTGGGTTACATGGTCTCGAACGGTGCGGTGAAGCCGGTTGTCGGTTCGCCTGCTCCTGCCCAGGTTGGCAAGCCGGTTCCTGCGACCGCCACCAAGGCCTGATCAAGGATGGGAGCCGGGAATGCATCGCGCATCTTCGGCTCCCAAGACCGCCCGCTCGTCGTTTGCGGTCTAAAATGACAGACATGTTAGGATACTGATCAATGGCAATGAGCGTTGGTGGCTCCGGCGAAGAAAAGCCGATCACAGATATCAACACGACGCCGCTCGTCGACGTCATGCTGGTGCTTCTCATCATCTTCCTGATCGCCGTCCCTGTCGTGCTTCAGACGGTCGATCTCGATCTTCCCAAGGTCCGGTTCGAACCGACGACGACCAAGCCGGAAAACGTTTCGCTGTCCATCATGCCAGCAGAAGACGGCAGCTGTGCGGTGTATTGGAATATGACGAAGGTCAATTCCGAAGACCTGCTCAACCGTGCCGTTGCCAAGCTGGAAGCGGACATCAAGAAGGTGGGCGGCATCGAAAATATGACGCCTGAGGATCTGCCCGAAGTGCATATCCGCGGCGACATCAATACGCCTTATCGGTGCATTGGTGGTACGATCTACACGATGCAGCGCGCTGGTTTCCCGCGGGTGGGCTTCATTTCCGAGCCTGAACCGGGCCAGAACAATGTTCGTATGTAACTGTCGCTCGTAATATCGACAGGCAAGTGATTTCTAGGAGTACGCCCCATGGCAATGAGCGCCGGTAACGACGATGGCGAACCGATGATGGAAATGAACACGACGCCGTTGATCGACGTCATGCTCGTGCTCCTCATCATGTTCATCATCACCATCCCGATCCAAACCCATGCGGTGAAGATCGACCTGCCGCAGAATTCGACAAGCGACGCCCCCATGGTTGATCCGGTGAAGAACAAGGTTGCGATCGACGCAGCCGGGATCATCACTTGGAACGGCGCGCCTATCGACCTGCTGACCTTGCGCCAGTATCTGCAACAGTCGCTGCGTCTGCCCGTCGAGCCGGAACTTCAGTTCCAGCCGAATGCGCAGACCCGCTATGTGACCGTTGATGAAGTGCTGGCGGAGATCAAGCGGGCGGGCGTCACCAAATTGGGTTTCGTCGGCAATGAACAATATGGCAATTTCTAAAGGCTGATCCTTCTTTCCTTGCCTGGATCAGGGCTTCCCGTTTTGGCGGGCCGGGGATTGAGGACAGGCTTTATGACTATGCCGGACTATCAAGGGGTCGCCGTTGGGCGGCCCCTTTTTTGTTCCTATACGGCCGTCAAGGCGGAGTGCCTACGCTCAGAAGATCGAGAATTTAACCGTTTCCTTACCTCAATCCACGACAATGGTGTCTGGATGGAATGAAGCGCACACCATGGGTATCGACCGACCAAATCAAGCCAGCCAGAAGGCACGCGCCGCCGAACGCCGTCATGTGCGGATCAGCGTGAAGGTCCGACGTCCCGGTGAAACCTGGGTCAAAAGCGCAATTGCGGATCTGTCCGTCTCCGGATTTCGCCTGCAAAGCTTCATGAAACTCCTGCCCGGCGGCGAATTGTGGATCATGCTGCCAAGTTTCGAGGGGCGTCGTGCGCGGATACTCTGGACGCGCGGCCACGAGGCGGGGTGCGCTTTCGAACAGCCGCTCCATCCCGCCATATTGGATCATGTCGTGAAGCTGCACGAGGCCAGCGTCCGAACGTGAAGCGATGGCCGTGTTGCCTGGTCAGGCCGCGGGCGTATCTTGAAATTGCAGGCTGGCGAGGCGCGCATAAAGCCCGTCTTGCGCCACCAGCGCGGCGTGATCGCCCTGTTCGACGATCCGGCCCTCATCCATCACGATGATCCGGTCGGCCGCCCGGATAGTGGCAAGGCGATGGGCAATGACGATCGTCGTCCGTCCCTGGATCAGCCGTCCCAACGCGTCCTGCACCAGCCGTTCGGACTCCGCGTCGAGCGCCGATGTCGCTTCGTCCAGCAACAGGATCGGCGCATCGCGCAGCAGCGCACGGGCGATCGAGAGCCGTTGACGCTGTCCGCCCGACAGGCGCGCGCCGCCTTCGCCCATGAATGTGTCGAGCCCCTGCGGCAAGGCGCGCAGGAAGCTCTCCGCATTGGCGGCGCGGGCGGCGTCCCATATCTGCGCGTCGCTCGCGTCCCAATGGCCGTAGCGTAGATTATCGCGGGCGGAGGCGGCGAAGATCACGCTGTCCTGCGGCACTATCGCCATCATCGCGCGGGCAGCGGCGGGGTCGGCATCGGGCAGGGCCACGCCATTCAACCGAACGACGCCCTGGTCGGGATCGTAGAAGCGCTGCGCCAATTGGATCAACGTCGTCTTGCCTGCGCCCGACGGACCTACGACCGCCACGGTTTCCCCCGGCGCAATGTCCAGCGACACTCCATTCAGCGCAGCCTGGTCGGGCCGGGTCGGATAATGGAAATGGACGTCGGTGAAGGTCAGGCGCGCGCCATTGCTGGTCACCGGGATGGGCAGGGGCACGGCAGGCGGCAGAATATCCGGCGTGGCGCTCATTAGCTCATGCAGGCGGCTTGCTGCCCCCGCGCCGCGCAGCAGGTCGCCCCAGCTTTCCGACAACGACCCGAACGCACCGGCGACCAGCCCGCCGGTCAGCACGAACGCCGCGATGCTTCCGCCCGACAGCCGCCCCGCCGCCACGTCCAACGCGCCCTGCCACATGACGGCGGTGATCGATCCGAACACCAAAGCGATCACCACTGCGTCATGATCGCGCGCAGGGCGATCCGGCGGCGCGCGGTCGCAAAACCCGCCTGGACGGTGGCGTCGAAGCGCATCGCCTCGCGCGCTTCCTGGCCAAAGGCCTGGACGATCTTCATCGCGCCCAGCACTTCGCTGGTGACGCTGCCGACATCGGCCAACCGGTCCTGGCTCGCGCGCGACAGGCCGCGCACCTTGCGGCCCAGGCCTATGAGCACCGCCAGGATGACCGGAATACCCAGCAACAGCAATGCGGCGAGCTTGGGGGCCAGAGCGAATAGATACAGGAGGCCACCCACGCCCGTCACCAGATTGCGCAGTGCGACCGAGACGGTCGATCCGACCACCTGCTCGACGATGGCGGTGTCCGCGGTCATGCGCGATGCGATTTCGGACGGACGATTTTCCTCGAAGAAGCGTGGTGCCTGCCGCAGCAGATTGGCTTGCGTGGCGCTGCGAATATCGGCGACGACCCGTTCGCCCAGCCAGGACACGAAATAGAAGCGCAGCGCGCTCGCCAGCGCGAGGATGATCACGATCAGCAGCAGATATTCGAACCAGCGACTGATGTCCCCGCCGCCCATGAACCCCTTGTCGATCACCAGGCGAAAGCCGCTTGGGATACCCAAGGTCGCCGCTGACGACACGATCAAGGCGGCCAATGCCCCGGCGATCCGTCCTGGATAATGGCGCGCAAACCGCCACAGCATCGCCAGGCTGCCAAGGGCGGGGCGCGCGTCGGCGCGGGCGGTGGTGTGCGGGGCATCCTCCATGCGCGGCGCTTAGCAGGCTGCCCCTAAAGCCTCAATGGGGCGTCCGGCCCATGGGTGCGATGGTGCCAGCCAGTTGCAGGACGCGGCGTGTATCGCCCCGGCCCGTCAATGCATAGGCCATGGTGCCGACTTCCCAATAGGCGACCACTTCATCGGCGCGGCGTGCGACCAGCGGCGTGGCTTCGGCGGGCGTCTCGGCCCGATCGGCAAAGAGCGATAGCGTTTCGTCCTTGGGCGTCACGATCGTCATCGCTATGGCGGGGCTGTCGCTCGTAGGGAAAAGCTGCACGTCGGTCACGCGCCAGTCGCCGGGCAAAAGGGGCAGGACAATCCCGGTCGACCGCTCGATTTCCGCCGGGTCGAAGGTCGCGCTTTCGACCTGGGAAGCCATGTCCTGTCGCAACAGCCCGGCGCGGCGCGAAGCCGCCGCTTCATCGAGAAAACTGCTCGCCTGCGCGCTCTGGGGAAATTCCCCCAATTCGCCCCGCGCGATCCAGCCGATGCCCAGGAGCGCGGCGATCGCCGCCGCACGGCGCATGTGCCGCCACGACCGTCCATCGTCATTATCATTGGCAACCGGCGCTGTCAGGTCGCGGCGGCGGCCGACCAGGGTGCCTTTCGTCCCGTCATGCATCAGGCGAAAGTCGATATGCGGCCAGCGCTCGCGCCAGCGCCGCGCGACGATCCGTTCGCCGGGGCGCGCGGCATCGTCCAGCAACACCACGCCATTGGGCGACAATCGTGCGAACAGGCTGTCCGCCGCGC
Source organism: Sphingobium sp. Ant17 (assembly GCF_000588875.1). Classification (GTDB taxonomy): domain Bacteria; phylum Pseudomonadota; class Alphaproteobacteria; order Sphingomonadales; family Sphingomonadaceae; genus Sphingobium. The sequence continues at coordinate 39,135 of NZ_JEMV01000015.1, read as the reverse complement.
CCCGCACCAGTGGATGCACACTCCACGGTGGACCGTCGATGATGATCAGGTCGATGCGCTCGGGCACATCCTCCAGCGCATACCAGCGACCGGGCCAATCCGCGCTTTCATGCGTCAGTGGCGCATGGCGGATGTCGGCATCGATCGCATGATCGCCCAGCCATTGCCGCGTCGCGTCGACGAAGCCGCCATGTTGGTCGAAACTGTGCAAGCGCCCACCACCATGCAATTGCAACGCCCGCGCCGCGATCAGCGAGGAAGCGCCCGCACCCAGTTCCACCACATGGGCGGGCCGCACCCGGGCAATCTCCCGCACGATATGCCGCAGAAAGCCGACATCGGCCTTCCAACTGCCCAGATGTGGCAGCGCATCATGGGGCAGGCCCAACTCGTCCAGCAACGCGCGCTTGTCCGCCGGGCGTCCGCCAGACAGGCTGGCAAGCAGCCAAGGCCAGCCGATGGCGCCAAAGCCGATGCGCCATGCCATGTCCGACAGGCGGCGGGGCCAGTCGCTGTGTGCCGTGTTGGCTTCGTTCAGAGGCAGGAAACCGGTCAGGTCGCGGGATGTCACGGAAAATAGGCTCCTTGTTGAATCGCAGGACTATGCCGGACTTTATGTTTCGCTCATATGACGGTCTCGTTCATGGTCAACCGATGACGCAGGAAAGCACGATGATCCGTATAGTGTCCGCGACCGCTGAACGCTGGCCTGTGGCCGGGGCGTTCGTCATCAGTCGGGGGGCAAAGACCCATGTTGATGTCGTTGTTTGCACCGTGGGCGACGGCACCCATTTCGGCCAAGGCGAAGGCACGGCCATCTATTATGAGGGCGAAAGCGCGGAAGGCTGCGTCGCGGCCTTGCGAGCCTATACCGGACCGCTGGACCGCGAAGCCTTGCTGACCGCCATGCCACGCGGCGCGGCGCGCAATGCGCTCGACTGCGCCTTGTGGGACTTGGCGGCGAAGCAGGCGGGCGTCCCGGTTTGGCAACTGGCGGGACTGGCAGCGCCTGCGCCTGCGCCTTTGCCGACAGCCTTCACCATCAGTCTGGGTGATCCCGATCAGATGGAGGCCGATGCGCGGTCGGCGGCGGCACGCGGCTTCGCGCTACTCAAATGCAAGCTGACGGGCGAGGGGGACCGCGACCGGGTCGCTGCCGTGCGACGCGGCGCACCCACCGCGCGGCTGATCGTCGATGCCAATGAAAGCTGGCATGATCGCGATATCGCTGCCGAAGCGGCCGCTCTGGCCGCTCTGGGGGTGGAGATGGTCGAACAGCCAGTGGTCCATGGTGAGGAAACACGGCTCGCGGGTGTTCACGCCCCCCTGCCGTTGTGCGCCGACGAAAGCTGTCACACCCGTGCCGATCTCGACCGACTGGGCGATTTCGACGCGGTGAATATCAAGCTCGACAAGGCGGGTGGGCTGACCGAAGCCCTCGCTCTGGCGCGCGAGGCGAAAGAGCGCGGCTTCCGGCTGATGGTCGGCTGCATGCTCGGTACGTCACTGGGCATCGCACCCGCCGCGCTGGTGGCGCAGGGGGCAGACTGGATCGACCTGGACGGGGCGTTGCTGCTCGCCCGTGATCGCCCTGGCGCCTGCGTCTTGCAGGAAGGACTGCTACAACCCGGCACGCTATGGGGTTTGGGCTGATCCGCCCTGTCGGCTTTATCCCGTCTCGACCTGCCGCACGGTCTGAACATCTGGATAGGGTAAAACCATCCGTCCGTCCGGCGCAGCCGTGAAGCTGGTCTGGGTCGGGTAGGCGAATTCAATCCCGCGCTCGTTGAACTGGCGCAGGATGGCAAGGCCCACTTTGTGGCGAATGACGTAAATAGAGTCCCAGTCGGGCAGATAGACGTCGAACTCGACCTCGAAATCCAGACTGGACGCGCCGAATCCGATGAAGCCGGATCGCACGAAATTCCCGCCCAGATCGGTGATGATCGCTTTCAATATATCCGGGATCTGCTCGGCCACATCCGGTGGGGTCTGATAGATGACGCCGATCGCGAACTTGATCCGGCGATGGTCCAGCGTGAAATAGCTGGTAATTTCCTTTTGCAGCAGATTGGCGTTGGAAATAACCTTCTTCTCGCCCGTCAGTGCGCGCAGCCGGGTGGATTTGAGGCCGATCTTTTCCACCGTGGCGGTCGTCTGGTCATAATTGATCGTCTCCCCCCGGCGAAACGGCTTGTCGAAGATGATCGACAGCGCTGCGAACAGGTCGGAGAATATGCCTTGCGCCGCCAAGCCGATGGCGATGCCGCCAATGCCCAGACCGGCGACCAGACCGGTGACGTTGACCCCCAGATTATCGAGCACGACGATCGTGGCCACGGCGAACAGGGCAAAGCTCACCAAGATGCGGATAAGGCCCATCGCATTGGCCAGCGTTTCGCCGCCGCCATCCTCCGCCAGCGTCTTGCGCTCGATCAGCCCCAATATGATTTCGCGCGCCCACAAGGCGGATTGCAGTACGGCAGCGATGGTGAAGAGGAAGGCAATCGTCTTGTAGAGGGGGGCAGGCGCATCGGCATAGCCAACGACCAGCCGTGCCGAAACCATAACCATGAAGAAATGGGTCGTGCGCGCAGCGGCCCTACCCAGTACATTGGTGTACCCCAGCGGATCGCCGCGATTCCCTTTGTGCCGTTTCCCGATACCCCGCAGCGCGGTCAGCGTCAGATAGATCGCAATGCCCACACCGAGCGCGATCAATATCTGAATATAATGCATCGCCAGCCAGTCGCTGGTCGATCGCCACATCGCGCCTAAATTGGGCGCAGGCACGGTTATGGTCGAAACGGCGGAGTTTTTGATAATAGCCATGCTGTCCTATAGTCTTGGTGAGCGTGGTTCAGGCGGCCGCCGCAAGCGGGGCGCAAGCCTCCAAGGCATCGAGAAAAGCGATCAGGCCGCGTTCCTCTCGCGAAAGATAGCGGGTGCGGCGTGGAAGGCGAAGCCCCTCGCGCCAATCATCCTGCCCCTCCTTACATAGGGCGATAAGCGCGGGATGGATATAGGATTTACGGCTGATCGCGGGGGTATTCCCCAACGCCAGCGCTACCGGGTCGATCATTTCCTTCAATGACACATGCCCGGCCGCCAGCGTTTCAAAGGCAATAGTCGACGCACCCCAGGTGCGGAAATGCTTGGCGGTGAACGGCCCGCCCATGGCATCGGCGATATAGGCGTTGACGTCGCCCGACGTGATCGGCCGTGCCTCGCCCTCCTCATGCAGATATTGGAACAGGTGCTGGCCTGGCAGATCCTGCACCTGCCGCACGAAGCGCAGCAGGCGGCTGTCGGTCACGGTCAATTGCTGCTGCTTGCCCGACTTGGCGCGATAGCGCAGCGTCAGCGACTTGCCGCTAAGGTCAAGGTGACGGCGGCGGAGCGTTGTCGCGCCGAAACTCTTGTTGGTCGTGGCATAATGTTCATTGCCGACGCGCAACTTGGCGAGGTCGAGCAGGCGGATGACCGCAGCGATGGTGCGATCCTTGCGCAATCCGCGCTTCGACAGGTCCGCCTCCAGCCGGGCGCGCAATTTGGGCAGGGCGCGACCGAAATTGGGGCATCCTGCATATTTCTCCGCTTCGCGCGCGGCCCGGAAATCGAGGTGATAGCGATATTGTTTGCGCCCCTTATCGTCATAGCCAGTCGCTTGGATATGGCCATAGGGGGAGGGGCAGAACCAGCAGTCGCGATAGGCAGGCGGCAGGGCGATTGCGTTCAGCCGGTCGATCTCGTTCCGGTCGGTGATCCGCGCGCCATCGACATCGCGATAGGCCCAACCCCGTTTCAGCGCGCGCCGCGTGATACCGGGGGTGCTGTCATTGGCGTGAACTATAGAGGAATGGGGCATATCGTCCTTCTCGTCTCCCCAAACCCGTCGTTCGTCGCTTCGTTCCGCAACCATGGTGGCTCCGACCCGTTCAGCGACCATTCCCCCATGAAGGAGACGACCATGTCGACCATCGAAAACAGCCATATTCTCATCATCGCGACTGACGGCTTCGAACAATCCGAACTGTTCGATCCGCGCGACATACTGATGAAAGCCGGTGCCAAGGTGACCCTGGCCTCGCCCGAGAGTGATCCGATCCAGGGTATGAAGCATGACGAGAAGGGCGACACCATCACCCCCGACATCACGCTCGATGCCGTGTCCATGGACGATTATGACGGGCTGATCCTGCCCGGCGGCGTTGCCAATCCTGATACATTGCGGGTGAATGACAAAGCGATCGCCCTCATCCGCGCCTTTGCCGAGGCGGGCAAGCCCGTCGCCGCCATATGCCATGGTCCCTGGCTGCTCATTGAGGCAGGCGTTGTCGATGGGCGTACCGTGACGTCCTGGCCCTCATTGCGCACCGATTTGACCAACGCCGGGGGCACCGTCGTCGACCGGCCCGTCGCGATCGACGGCAACATCATCACCAGCCGCAATCCCGACGATATCCCCGCCTTTGTCGACGCCTTTACGAAGGCCGTGACCGAAGGTGCCAGCGTAGCGGCCTGACCGATGCGTCGCCGCCGCCGTGCCACGGCACCGGGCGGCGGCGCAGCACCGACAAATGCGCGAGCGCTAGCGTCGCGCATAACGTCCCGCCAATCAGCGCGAAGGGACGCGCTTGAGGCAAGGGGATGGCGATCAGCATGGCGCTACCTAGCCCGGCGACCGCCCATCCCAAGGCCCGGCCATCGCCATCGGGTCCGCGCAGCCAGAAGACGCATCCACCCACGCCGATCAGGAAAGCGCTCGCATACCGCAATGTGCCATCGTCCGCCCCGCATAATGGCAACATCAGCGCCACGAACGCCACGACCCCGCCGCGCGTGAGCCGCGCCATCGCTGGGGCGATCAGTGGATAGAGTAGTAGTTCGCATATCAACGCTGCCAGCACGATTGCCTGCGCCTGGTCCGGCCGCCGCGCGATCAGCGCCACGGTCGCCGTCGCGCCCCAGGGGATCAGCCGTCGCGGGGCCATGCGAATATGGCTGACCCAATGTCCCACGCCGCCGCGCCTGTCGCCGCGTCGATCCGCCAGCCGCAACTGAAACCCGCCCATGACGAACAGCGCGCCGACACCCGCCGAAAAAAGCCCCGGCGCAATCATCGGCGACGCCAGCAGCAGCCCCAGCATCAACCCATGCACCAGACCGAGTGCCCGCAATTCTCCGCTCACGCCGGAACGCCCTGTCGCGCGACCAGTGCTGCGGCCAAATTCTCCTGAGCCGCCGTCTTGCGCTTGCGGGTCAGATAGGTGTCGAGGCCGATTTGAAGCGCCAGCATCATGAAGATGAAGGGCTGATAAGCGATTCCGACGAACAGCGATCCGATCATGTAGATGATATGCCCCTGTTGCAGCGCGAGCGCGAAGGGCGAAATCCACGCCTCCTGCGGCCCGTCACGCTTGCGGTAGAAGCGGCGGATCGATTCGGTGCGGATGAAGCAGATGAGGTGGATCAACGCCCAGACCGCAAAGCCGAAATAGCCCTGCTCGCCCAGCAGTTCGAAATAGGCACTATGATAGGCCCGACCCTTGTCGGTGACGATGCGGGTTTCCAACCGACTGCCGCCGCTGTCGCTGACCGTACTGCGCGCGACATAGGTGAAGCTGTTCTGCAGATAATTGTCGAAGCCGCCGCCGCCTGGATGATCCTTTATATAGTCGAGCGTCCACATCCACACCGCGACGCGGGTGGAGGCGCTTTCGTCGCCCTGATGATTTTCGATCGTCTGCATCCGCTGCGTGAAGCTGGCGGGCAGGAAGGGGATGGATACCAACGCCGCCAGCAGCATCAGCGGCCCATAGACGAAGCGCCGGGGCGAGCGCATCAGCATCAGCCCCGCAAGGACCACGATACAGACCAGCCCGGTGCGCGCTTCGGTGCCGATCGGCATCAACAGGCAGGCAAGGCACAGGCAATAGCAGAATGCCTTCACTTTCCAGTCAGGTGGAAAGATGGTGCCATGTTTGGTCAGCCACAGGATCAGCGGGATCAGCGAGATGGCGACGCAACTGATGATGGAGCCTTCATACAGACCGCTATTATTGTCGACCATCAGGTTGAGCACGCCATAGCCGCCGCCCGACAAGGCGGTCTTAAGGCCGCCATTGATGATGATCGTACTGGCGCACAGGATCATGAAGACGGTCATCGCCTCGATTCGCAACCGGGTGCGCAGCACCAGCGGCAGGAACACGCCCGCGATGATCGCCTTCCATACCCAATTCCATTTGGTCAGCGCCTCGACCGGGAAATCGGCGGTCATGGTCGTGTAGCCGCACCAGGCGAGCAGCACGAGCATCAGCGCCTGTCGCGCCGAGAATCGGCAATCCTTCTTGTCGTCCATCACCAGCCAGGCACCCACCATCGCGCCAAAGGCAATGAAGGAGATGGGAATAGAATTAAGCAGGAAATAGGACAAACGCTGGGGTGAGACGATATCGATATAGGCATAGACCGCAACCAGCAGGAACGGCCGCCGAAACCCCATCAGAAAGAATACGCCCAGAAAGGCGAGGAAGAACAGGTCACGCATCGCCCGTCTCGCTCTCCGGCGCAGGATCGCGGTCGAGGTCCGGGCGCGACAAGAGCCGCCATGCCGCCAGCAGGATAACGCCATGACTGACCAGCAGGGATAAAGTGTCGATCATGGCGTTTTTAAGGTTCCCGGTAGTCGCGTGATTCTCCTAGCAAGACAGAGTTGACGGGGCGTTAAACCTTTTCCGGCAAACAGGGCTGGCTATGACTCGCATCCTTCATGTGCTGGACCACAGCCTCCCGCTCCACAGCGGCTACACCTTTCGGACCCGTGCGATCCTGCGCGCGCAGATGGCGAAGGGCTGGGCGGTGCGTGGCATCACCGGCCATCGCCATGTCGCGCCAAAGCCGCTGGACGGCACGGCGCTGCTGGAAGAGGAGGTAGATGGCCTCCATTTCCACCGCACGCCGGGGCAACCCGCGACCGGCAACGCGCTGATTCGCGAATGGCGCGATATCGCCGCCCATGCCGACGCGATTGAATCGCTGGTGCGCGACTGGCGACCCGACATCATCCACGCCCATTCGCCAGTGCTCAACGCCATCGCGGCGCAGCGCGTCGCCAAGCGGCATGGCATCCCGATAATCTATGAAATCCGCGCTTTTTGGGAAGATGCTGCAGTCGGCAACGGAACCGGAACGGAGGGCAGTCCGCGTTATTGGCTCACCCGCCAGCTAGAAACCCATGCCGTGCGCGCCGCCGATGCGGTCGCGGTGATCTGCGACGGACTGCGGGGCGACTTGATCGCGCGCGGCATCGATCCGGCCAAGATCATCGTGTCGCCCAATGGCGTCGACATGGAACAGTTCGGCGACCCCGTCCCGCGCGATCCCGCGCTGGCGGCGAAGCTGGGACTGCAGGGAGCCGATGTGATCGGCTTCATTGGCAGCTTCTACGATTATGAAGGTTTGGACGACCTGATCGCCGCAATGCCGCGACTCGTGCGCGCCCGGCCCAGGGCGAAGCTGTTGCTGGTGGGCGGTGGCCCGCGCGAATCGGCGTTGCGCGAACAAGCGATGGCGTCGCCCTTTGCCGATCATATCGTCTTCGTCGGCCGCGTGCCGCACGACAAGGTCGAACATTATTATGCGCAGGTCGACATCCTCGCCTACCCGCGCAAGGCGATGCGGCTTACCGACCTGGTGACGCCGCTCAAGCCTTTGGAAGCGATGGCGCAGGGACGACTCGTCGCCGCGTCGAGCGTCGGGGGGCATCGCGAACTGATCGAGGATGGCGTCACCGGCACGCTCTTTGCACCCGACGATCCGGCAAGCATCGCCCGCGCTCTGGCAGACCTGCTTGCCGATCGCGCGCCGTGGGACGAGCGCCGCGTCGTGGCGCGCGCCTTTGTCGAGCGCGAACGCAACTGGTCGGCGAATATCCTGCGGTATGAACCCGTCTATCAACGGCTGTTGGCGTGCCCCGTTGGCGCGCGAGCGGCGGCCTGACCGGCCATGAAGACGGAACGGTCAAGACCTGATCGGACCATGGTCATGGCGGCGCTGGGCGGCATCGTCGCTGCGCTGGCCGTGATTCTGACCCCGGTGGGCCTGATCGAAATGCTGGTGGCATCGAGTGGGCTGAGCGAAGCGCTGCCCGCCGCCGCGCCGCCACTGGGCCTCAAGGCCCGCCTGCTGATCGCCCTGTTCGCCGCTATAATGGTGGTGGGGATCATATTGACGATGCGGCGCGACGTAACCGTGGCGGCCGAAGCAATTGAAGAGAAGCCGCGCGTCAAACGCGCCAAGGGAGCACGTAAAATGGGTTTCGCATTTTCCAAATGGGCCGCTTTGGCACGGGGCCGTTCCATTGAATCGATCGACGGCGCGCCGCCGACGCTACGCCGTGCCGACGCCCACCCCGACGCCCCGGCGCGTGCGCCGATCTTTGCCAGTCGCGATCTGAACGGCGTCGATATTTTCGCGCGGCCCGAATCGGGACGCGCGGAATGATGGCGCATGGGGCGGTGGACGCGCCTGCAATCCGGCCAATGCCCGATTTTCCTTTGCCTGCTGCGCCATTGGCGGGCGCGGAGGCCGATCTGCCGCAACCCGCCTTTCTGCGCCCTCCCGCACCAGCGGCCGAGCCGGAAACTGGGGAGCCCGCGCCGATCGTCGAAGCCAAAGCGTCCCCTGCGCCCGCGCCAAGTCCCGCACCGCTGCCCTCGACCCATGGCCTTACGGTCGGCCAACTGACCGAGCGGCTGGAACGGGGGCTGACGCACCGTCGCCGCGCCGTGCCCAATGATGGCATCCGGGTGCTCGCCGATATGCCGCCCGCCACGCCGGTGCCGGTGCGCGCGACGCCCGACACCGACACTGACGCCGCATTGCGCGCGGCGCTCTGCACCCTGCGCAGCATGACGGGTCGGGCGCGCTAGGAAACCTACCACTCCTCGATCGTCAGCGCCGACAGTTCCACCCAAAGGCCGTCGGCGCGCTCGCCCGCCTCATCGACGCAGATATCGGCGACGAAATGGCGGGGCAGCACCCATTGCGCTTCGCTAAGCCCATCGAGCAGGCGCGCCTTGTCCGCCGCCGCGTCCGCCCCGCCGATTGCCAGCCGCACGACATGGCGTCGCCCTTCGAACAAGGCACTGGCCCAGGGGCGGCTCGTTGCCCGCTCGACGCGCGCACCGTCACCCGCCCGCGCGAGCAGTTGCGCCAGCAGGCGCGGCAGCGGGTCGGCCGCACCTTTTTCTATCGCTTGATTTCGCACCAGCTTTGCCGCGCCGAAATGCGGATCGATACTTGTCATTGACCGACGCTCCTGCGATACGTGTTCATGAAATGTTCTATCCGTCTCTTGATCCGATCGCCCGGCTCGCGACCGCCACGCAGGTCGAAGACCAGCCGTGGATCGCGCACGCTCGCCCGCCCGAAGGTCGTGGGCGGCATCTCGTGCTGGCGAAGGAATTTCTCGATCATACGCAACAACATTCGCCTCAATCTCCCCTGTCATGGCGACTCACCCCTCGCGAACCGCTAGGTATATTCCTATTTCAAAGGCAATTTCCTACTTGTCTAGGAAAAATCTTATCAGTAATGGATGGTCCATGGATGACTCGCAGGACGCTCGCACCGCGCTGGAACGGCTGATCGCCGATCGGGGGGAGAATTATGCCGATCTGTCCCGCCTGATCGGCCGCAATCCCGCCTATATCCAGCAGTTCATCAAGCGCGGGACACCGCGCAAACTGGACGAGGATGATCGCCGTGTGCTCGCCCGCTATTTCGGCGTCTCCGAACAGATGCTGGGCGGCGCGGCCGTGCCCATAGCCGCCGCCGCTCGGATGCGCAGTCTGCCTGCCGTGGTCGCCGTGCCCCGGCTGGCGCTGGGCGCGTCGGCGGGCGGTGGTACGCTGGATGAGGATGAGCGCGCAGCGGGTGTCATGGCGTTCGACGCGCAGTGGCTGCGGCATCTGGGCGTGCGGCCGCAGCGCGTGTCCATCATCCGCGTCGATGGCGAATCGATGGCCCCGACGCTCAGCGATGGCGATGACATCATGGTCGATCATGATGATGACGCGCTGCGGTTGCGCGATGGCGTCTATGTGCTGCGGCTCGACGGCGTTCTGATGGTCAAGCGGATCGCCATCGGACCGCTGCGGGGCCGGTTCAGCGTGGTCAGCGACAATGTCCATTATCCCGACTGGGCCGATATCGACCCGGCGCTGGTGGACATCGTCGGCCGCGTCGTCTGGACCGGCAGGCGTCTGGTGTAGGTGGTGAGGCCACCCTATCTGTGCGCCAAAGGAGTATCGGTGTGAACGACAATGGCGCGGTGATCCGCAAGGGCTTGGAATGGCACGGCGCGCGGCTGGCGCTGGCGACAGTGGTATCGACCTGGGGATCGGCCCCGCGCCCGCGCGGCAGCCATATGATCGTCCATGAAGACGGCCGGTTCGAAGGCAGCATTTCCGGCGGTTGCGTCGAAACCGACGTGCTCCAGCGCGCCGCCGAAGTCATCGCAGGCCGCGCGGCGCATGTCGAAACCTATGGCGTGGCCGATGGCGATGCGTGGGATGTCGGCCTGCCCTGCGGCGGCGAGATCGCGGTGCTGGTCCAGCCGGTGGGGGAGGGTGGCTTTCCCCCCGACCTGTTCGACCGGATCGACACGGCCAGCGCGCGCGGCCGCGCGGTCACGCTGGTGACCGACCTGGCGACCGGCGCGACGCAGGAAGGGAGCGGGGAGGGACTGTTCCTCAACCGCTACGATCCGCCCCGCCGCCTGCTGATCGTCGGCGCGGTGCAGATCGCCCAGTCGCTCGTGCCGCTGGCGCAGGCGATCGGCGTGGCCCCGGTGCTGATTGACCCGCGCGGCCGCTTCCTGACCGCCGAACGCTTCCCTGGCGTCGAACTGGACGACCGCTGGCCCGACGACGCCATCGTCGCGCGCTTCCCCGGCGAATCGACCGCCGTGGTCACGCTCAGCCACGACATCAAGATCGACGACCCCGCGCTGGCCGCCGCCCTGCGCGCGCCGACCGGCTACATCGCGGCGCTCGGCTCGCGCAAAAGTCATGCGGCAAGGCTGGAGCGATTGGCGGGACAAGGCTTCGGTCCAAACGATCTGGTCCGCATCGACGGCCCCGCAGGCCTCGACATCGGCGCGATCGGCGCCGCGGAGATTGCGCTATCGATCACGGCCGGCATGGTGGCGGGGTTCAATCGGATGCGATGAGGGGCGCGAAGGAGGCCTCCCCGCACGCCGTCATGCCGGGCTTGACCCGGCTGTGGATTCACATTGGAAGTGCAACGGGATGAATGTTTCGGCTGGAGTTTTGAAGCCGAGGCATTTTCTGGGTGTGTTATTGTAGTTTGCGATGATGGCGTCGATGGCTTTGCCAGGCAAGGTTTCGAGGTTTGTTTTGCGGGGTAGATTTCGTCGCAGGCGACCTATGGCGTTTTCGACGCCGCCTTTCTGCCAAGGTGCGCGGGGATCGCAGAAGTAGGCGTTGAGGCCGAGTTGGCTAGCAATGAACTGGTGGCGGCTGAACTCAGTTCCGTTGTCGAAGGTGATCGATTGTCGCAGATCGGCGGGCATGGGGCGGAGCATCCGGACAAGGGTAGCTGCCACAGGATCGGCTTTCAGGCTGTTCTGCTGCACGGCGATGGTGAGGCGTGAATGTCTCTCGTGGGCGACGAGAATGGCCTGCCCAGCTATCGAGAAGAGCATGGCATCGGCTTCCCAATGACCCGCCTCCAGCCTGCTTGCGATGTTTTCATCGCGGTCGTGAATGGATGGGCGGTCAGCGTAGCGGGGCCAGCCGCCCTTGGTTCTCCAGCCGCGCTTGTACTTGGCGCGCGGCAAATAGAAGCGCCATCGCCGGTCATTGGTGCGTTTGAGCTGGGCGTAGACGAAGCGGTAGATTGTCTCGTGACTGATGACTTTGCGCCCTGCTTCATGAGCAAGGCGCCCGGCGACCTGCTCGGGTGACCAGCCTTGGGCGAGGCGATCAAGGATTGTCTCGCGCAAGGCATCGTCGCGCTCCAGCCTGGTCCCTGACCAGCGCCGGGCATTTGCCTGCGCTTGCGCGTAGGCAGGTTGGTAGCCGACCTTGGAACCGGCATTGCGCTTCAACTCCCGCGCGATGGTCGACGGCTGGCGATCCAGAGTTGCAGCGATTTTGCGGATCGATTGCCCGGCTTCGCGAAGCCGGGCAATCGAACATCGCTCCTCAATCGATAACTGGCTGTAGTTCGACATGGCAGCACCTGTGTGAGGTGTTGCACTTCGTTTGTGAACTCACAGGGGTCCATTAGCCTCGACCCCTCGATTACGCCGGACCCAAGAGCCAATGGATGCCGGGTCAAGCCCGGCATGGCTGCAAGTGGTGGGAAGCCGACGCTCGACCAAGAGCGAATTTGATGCTAATCATGCGGATGTGTCTGAACCGTTAGAACATATCGTCGCCTTCATATTTGGGGCAGGCGTGTCTATCGCTCTCGCGATTTATGCATGTATAGCCGTCAAAGAGCGCAAGGTTTATTGGCGCAATTTCATAGATACGCCTTGGATCTACCGTGATGCGCGGCCCTTTGCCTTTTGGTTCGCGATTGGCTTCTATTGTTTTTTGGCAGGAGCCTTCGCGTTGATATGCATCTCGGGCCTTACCTCCTGAAACTGTAACAATATAACGTCTGCAATTCGGCGCTTCACCCCCCTAACAACACCGCCCCCCATTCTTCCCGCCATAGCGCGCTTCCTGCCGGTCCCGGAAAAACGCCGTTCGGTCCATCACCGGCTGCCCCGGATGATGCGCCTCGCGATGCCGCAGATAGGCGTCATAGTCGGGCATCCCCACCATCAGCCGTGCGGTCTGGCGCAGCGTGTCGAGCAACCCGCTCATGCCGTCGGCGCCAGTTGCGCGGGGATTTCCTGCGCGGTCGGCTCCGTGCTGCGGCGCGCGGCGAGGCAGGTGCGGATCGTGAAGACCAGCAGCGACAAGACCACCGCGAGGAATAGCGCGACCAGCGCCGCGTCGATCCGGTCGTTGAAGATGATGCGCTCCATCTCCGCCATCGATTTGGCCGGGGCCAACACCTCGCCCTTGTCCGCCGCCGCGCCGAACTTGGCTGCATGGGCCAGGAAGCCGAGCTTAGGGTCAGGCGAGAAGAGCTTGAGCCATCCTGCCGACAGGGTGCAGACCAGCAGCCAGGCGGTCGGGATCATCGTGACCCAGGCGAAGCGGTCGCGCTTCATGCGGAACAGCACGGCCGTCGCCAGCATCAGCGCGATTGCCGCCAGCATCTGGTTCGAAATACCGAAGACCGGCCACAGCGTATTCACCCCGCCCAGCGGATCGGTGACCCCCTGATAGAGGAAGAAGCCCCAGGCCGCGACCGTCATCGCGGTCGCGACGATGCCCGGCACATGACTCTTGCTCTCCTTGAACGACGGCACCGCCAGCGCGATCAAATCCTGCAGCATGAAGCGCCCGGCGCGCGTGCCCGCATCCACCGCGGTCAGGATGAACAGCGCCTCGAATAGGATGGCGAAATGATACCAGAAGGCCTTCATCGCTGGGCCGCCGACGACATGGCTGAAAATTTCCGCCATCGCCACCGCCAGCGTCGGCGCGCCGCCTGTGCGCGAAATGATGCTATGCTCGCCGACATCCTTCGCCGTCTGGGTGATGAGGTCGGCCGAGATCGGGAAGCCCATGGCGGTGACGGCGGCCGATGCGCTCGCCGCATCAGTGCCGATGATCGCACCGGGGCTGTTCATCGTGAAATAGATGCCGGGGTCCAAAATCGACGCGCCGACCAGCGCCATGATCGCTACGAACGCCTCCATCAGCATCGCGCCATAGCCGATGATCGGCGCATGGGCTTCGCTGGCGATCAGCTTGGGCGTGGTGCCGCTGGAAATCAGCGCATGGAAACCGGACACCGCGCCGCAGGCGATGGTGATGAACAGGAAGGGGAAGAGGCCGCCCGACCACACCGGCCCGCCGCCGTCGACGAACTGCGTCAGCGCGGGCATTTTGAGCGGCGGGGCCATGATGACGATGCCGATGGCCAGCGCCGCGATCGCCCCGATCTTAAGGAAAGTCGAGAGATAATCGCGCGGCGCCAGCAACAGCCACACCGGCAGCACCGATGCCACCGCGCCATAGCCGATCAAAATCCAACACAGTTGCACCGGCGTAAAGGTGAAGATCGGCCCCCAGACCGGCGAGGCGGCAATCGCCTGCCCATAGACGATCGCGGCGAGCAGCCCGACAAGGCCCAGCAGCGACACTTCGCCGATCCTGCCCGGCCGGATCCAGCGCGTATAGACGCCCATGAACATCGCCAGCGGCACGGTCGCCGCGACCGTGAACATGCCCCAAGGACTCTCGGCCAGCGCCTTGACGACGATCAGCGCCAGCACCGCGAGGATGATGACCATGATCATAAACGCGCCGATCAGCGCGATCGTCCCGGCCCATTGGCCCATTTCCATGCGGATCAGTTCGCCCAGCGACTTGCCGTCGCGGCGCATGGAGATGAACAACACCATGAAATCCTGCACCGCGCCCGCCAGCACGACGCCGACGATGATCCACAGTGTGCCGGGCAGATAGCCCATCTGCGCCGCCAGCACTGGGCCGACGAGCGGTCCCGCGCCCGCGATCGCCGCGAAATGATGGCCGAACAACACGCTGCGGTCGGTTGCGACATAATCGAGCCCATCGGCGCGGCGCACGGCGGGCGTCGGCCGCGACGGATCGAGCCGCATCACATGGCGTGCGATGAACAGCGCATAATAGCGATAGGCGACCAGGAAACTGCTGACCGCCGCGACCACGATCCACAGCGCATTGACGGCCTCGCCCCGCGACACCGCCACCACGCTCAGCGCTACCGCGCCGATGATCGCCATTGCTATCCAGGGGAGGTGCCGGGTCATCGCTCTCTCTTATGATCGTCGGTCAGGGGAGCGCACAGTAGGGCGCTGCCCTCAAAAGACAATCGCCTGATAGTAGGAGGTCAGCGCCGCCGCGCGAACGGCCAATCGGTGACGCCGCCAACCCACAAGGCCCACCAGATCAACACCGGTTGCAACGCCAAACGCGGCCCATGATACCACCAGCTCAGATGCACCCCGCCCAGCGGAATGTCGCTCAGCGCATGGTGGATGTTGGCCGGCCACACGCACAAGGCATAGAGCGCCAGCCCGATACCGGCGGCTCGGCGCAGCGGCGGCAGCATCAAGCCCACTGCGCCGGCAATTTCCGCCATCCCGGTCAGCCAGATGATGGTGGCGGGGAAGGGCACCCAATCGGGCGTGATCGCGATGAAGCCATCCGGTGACCGCAAATGCGCCACGCCTGCCACGAAATAGGCCAGCGCCAGGACGATGCGGGCAATCTGCCGGGCGCGGCTGTCCCGCTGCACCCTTAGTAAATCCCGCCTTGATCCTGCAAAAAGTCGCTGTCGGTCCGGTGGCGGCGCTGGCTGGACGCGGCCTTGGCAGCGGCGACCTTGGCCTGCGCCTCGGCCTCTTCCTTGCGGATGGTGCGGCGCGGTTCCGATTCGGGCTTGAAGGCTTCCCAGATGACGGCGGCTTTCGGCTCGCTGGTCGGCCAGGCGCCATAGACGCGCTTGCCCGACCGCCGGTCGATAGGCACCATGCGGATGCCCGCCGGTGCCACGAAGGGCGTCTTGGGCATCGTCTCCAAGATCGGGGCCATCGCCGCTTTCCAGATCGGCGCGGCGATGCGGCCGCCCTGCGCCCAACCGCCCAAGCTGCGCGGCTGATCATAGCCGATATAGACCCCCGCGACGAGGTCTGGCGATCCGCCGACGAACCACACATTGGTCGGGCCGTTGGTGGTGCCGGTCTTCCCAAATAGCGGGCGCTTCAAATCCGCCAGCACCGTCGCGGTGCCACGCTGGACCACGCCTTCAGTGATGTGGACGACCTGGTAGGCCGTCATGGGGTTCATCACCTGCTTGCCCTCCATGCCGAAGCGCGGCATCGGCTTGCCGTCCCAGTTCGCCATGTTGCACCCGTCGCACGGCCGCCAGCGCTCGGGCCAGATCACCTTGCCCCGCCGGTCCTGCACATAATCCATGACCTTGGACGGGAATTGCCGACCCTGATTGGCGAGTGCGGCATAGGCGTTGACCATTTTCTCCACCGTCGTGTCGCCCGCGCCGAGCGCGAAGGAGAGATAGGCTGATAATCGCCGATCCCCATCCCCTTGATGGTGCGCACGACCTTTTCCATGCCGGTCTGGCTTGCGGCGCGCACGGTCATCAGGTTGCGCGATTGCTCCACGCCCCAGCGCATCGTCTGCGGCCCGGCGCTGCCGCCCGAAAAGTTGCGGAAGCATTTTTGCCCCAGCCCGCGCCCTGATAGACGCATAAGGGGCCATCGACGATGATGGAGGCGGGGGTCATTCCGCTGTCCAGCGCGGCGGCATAGACGAAGGGTTTGATCGTAGATCCGGGCTGGCGCATTGCCTGCGTCGCGCGGTTGTAGGAAGAGAGGCGCGCGTCGAACCCGCCCTGCATCGCGCGAATACGACCCGAATGAACTTCTTCCACGACCATGCCGCCCGACACTTCGGGAATGTTGCGCAGCGCCCAGTTGGCACCGTTACGCGCCACCACGATCAGGTCGCCGGGCTTCATCGCGGAAAAGGCGGGGCCACCGCTCTTGCGATAAGCCATTTGCGCTTGGGCGGCGGGCAACGTGCCGGTGCTGCCGTCGGCAAAGCCGATCTGCGCTTCCGACGACGTGCGACTGATGATGACGGCGACGCGCCATTCGGCATAATCGACGTCGATATAGCTCGCCGCCAATTCGCGTTCCCAGCCATTGTCGATCTTGATCTTGGCTACCGGCCCGGACCAGCCCCGCCCGGCATCGAAGCGCAGCAGGCCGTTGCGCAGGGCGCTGGCGGTGCTGTCCTGTACCACTGGATCATAGGGGCTGCGTACCCACAGGCCACCGGCATAGACGCTGTTGGGGCCATCCTCCGCCTTCTCGCCGAACAGGCCGATCAGGCGGCGACGCACTTCCTCCATATAATAGCCGCCCGCGCGCGCATCAAAGCTCGAACTATGCGTGGCGACGGTACCCAGCGGCAGCGCCGCCGCCGCATCGCGTTGCGCAGGCGTGATCCAGCCGCTTTTCACCATCTCGCCCAGCGCCCAATTGCGCCGGTCGAGCGCGCGCGCCATGCCGCTTTCGCTCTCGGGGCGATAATTGGCCGGACCCTTGGGCAGGATCGACAGATACGCCATTTCATGCAGGGCGAGGTCGGCGACATCCTTGTTGAAATAGGCGCGCGCCGCCGCCTGCACGCCGTAAGCGTTCCGGCCAAGGAAGATCTGATTGAAATAGAGTTCCAGGATCTGCTGCTTGCTCAGGACATTTTCCATGCGGTAGGCGAGGATCATCTCCTTCACCTTGCGCGTGGGCGAATATTCATCGCCGATCAGCAGATTCTTGGCGACCTGCTGGGTGATCGTCGAACCGCCGCGCGCGCGCTGGCCGGAGCCGAGCTTGCTCGCATAATCGACCACCGCGCCCGCAAAGCCCGGAATATCGACGCCATGATGTTCGAAGAAGGTCTTGTCTTCCGCCGCCAGATAGGCGCGGATCAGCAGCGGCGGATAATCGCTATATTGCAGCTGGACGCGCCGTTCGCGGGCATAGCTGTGGACCGGCTGGCCATTAATGTCGCGCACGATGGTCGGCAGCGGCGGCTCATATTCCAGCAGCGTCGCCGCATCGGGCAGACCGCGTGCGAAGATCAGCCAGAATAACAGGCAGGCGGTCAGAAACGCGCCGAGCACTATCGCGCCCCAGCGGACCAGGCGGCGCTGCCACAGGCTACGCAACACGTCCGTCACGCCACTGGCGTCGCGGCGCAGGCGATAGGCAAAGGATGACGGGGCGGTATCGGGGCTGGCCTCTTCCATGGGTACGAGGCTCTAGGGTCAAATCGCGGGCAACGCCAGTATGGATCGACGCGCGATGGTCTTACCCACCCGCCGTCCCGCCGCGCATCGCCAGCTTGCGGGCGAAATGGACCTCGATCGCGCGGGCCACACCGCGCGCGATCTGCGACTGGCCCTCGCGCGATGATAGAAACGCCGCGTCGTCGGCATTGCTGATATAGCCGGTCTCGAACAGGATCGATGGCGTGTCCGGGGCCTTGAGCACCATTAGCGACGCAAAGCGGTGATAGCTGCTGCGGAACGGCACATAGGGCGCTGCTTCGCGCTGGAGCAGTCGGGCGAAGCTGGCCGAAATGTTGAGCGATTCGCGCTGGGTCAGGTCGATGAGGATCGAGGAGACATCGCCCGACTGTCCGCCCAGATTGACGCCGTTGAGGATGTCGGCCTTGTTTTCCCGCGCCGCCAGTCGTGCCGCCTCGCGGTCGGATGCGGTTTCCGACAGGGTATAGACGGTCGCGCCCTGCGCTTGCGTATTCTCCGCCGCGTCGGCGTGGATGGAGATGAACAGGTCCGCGCCCAGCTTGCGCGCAATGCCATAGCGTTCCTGCAGGATCAGATATTTGTCATCGTCGCGCGTCAGTGCCACGCGCACCCGGCCCGATTTAACGAGCTGATCACGGATCGCCTGTGCGATCGCCAGCGTCACATCCTTCTCGCGCTTGCCCTGTTCCTTGTTGACGGCACCCGGATCATGACCGCCATGACCCGCATCGATCACCACCAGCGGTCGCGCGCCATCGCGCGATCCTTCGACCGGGGGCAGGGCGACGCCCCGCGCCGATGGCGGGATGGGTACGGTGATCGAATGGAGGCGCTTTTGCGGGCGCGCCGCCATGGCGGCAGGCGCGCCGAACCGCATCCGGCCCCTGCCGACTTCGCTGCGGAAGCGGCTATCGGTCACGCCCTGAAGCGCGAAGCTCAAAGATTTGCCGTCTGCCGCGATCTGTGGCTGACCCACCGTGGCAGGGCCGACGAGGTCGAGCACCACGCGGGCGGTGTCGTCGTTCAACTGGCCCTGCCGCACGGCCGCAACCGCGCTGCCGCCGGGGGCGAACTGGTTGCGTCCCACCTGCGCGCCGTCGATATCCAGCGCGATCCGACGCGGCGTATCCAGCAGGAAGGCCGACGCGCCGTTCACCCGATCGTCGAAGCGGACGACGACCCGATCATCCTGCACGATCACACCGGCAATACCACCGGCGATACCGGGAGCCGACAGGGCGATCATACTCGCCAGGGCAAAGCTCAGGGACATGCGCCGCTTGTGCAACGCCGCCCGGTCAGCCGTCCAGCCAAATTTCATGCTGCTCATATCCGTCCAGCGTCCCCACGCTAAACATCCGATTAAGCATTGACGTCTTGTGGCCCGGTAAAATGACAAGGTTAACGCGATTTTCACCATGGTGAGGCAGAAGGCGGCTGGCGGGCTGGTTCCACGACATAATATTTCCCGCAACCGTTGCTCCCTACCGCTTTGGCTGCTACCCATTCACATTCCTGCAATGTCCGCCGTTTCGATACGGCGCAGCGCAGGCCCAAGAAGACGGCTGGTTGGCGCGATCCGCGCCGCCGCGCCGATGTTATGAACAGGTTGACGCTGCATGAGGCATGAATTTCCATCCACGCTGACCCCGGCAACGGGCGTCGCGGCGTGGTTGGTTCGGCCCGGTGCCATGTCCGGCCCTGCCGACGCAGCAGACGCGCAATTTTTCCATCTAACCCGGACGATGCCGACATCCGCGCCCTCACCGGCGCGCAGGCGGCCGTCCCTTCACTATCGCATGGTGGCCCGGCCCAGCGCCGTCGACCGCCATCGCCGGAGAATCATAAATGACAATGCGTATGCTGATCGACGCGCGCCACCGGGAAGAAACCCGTGTCGCGGTCGTCAAAGGTAACCGGATCGAAGAATTCGACTTCGAATCCTCCGAGCACAAGCAGCTCAAGGGCAATATCTATCTGGCCAAGGTGACGCGGGTCGAACCCTCGCTCCAGGCAGCGTTTGTCGATTATGGCGGCAACCGCCACGGCTTTCTCGCTTTCAGCGAAATCCACCCCGACTATTACCAGATCCCGCGCGAAGATCGCGAAGCCCTGCTGCGCGAAGAGCGTGAGCATGCCGAAGAAGAGGCCGCGCTGCGCGCCGACTTCGACGATGAGGACGAGGATGGCGAGGGCGTCGAGATCGTCGAGGCGACCCATCATCATGACGATGATGAAGACAGCGCACCCGAGGGTGACGCCGCTGAGGGCGAGGCGTCCGAAGGCGGTCGCCCGAACCGGGGCCGTCGCGGCAAGCCCGGCGATGACGCTGCCGAAGAACTGCGCCGCAAGCGCATGGCGCTGCGCCGCCGTTACAAGATTCAGGACGTCATCAAGCGCCGTCAGGTGCTGCTGGTCCAGGTCGTCAAGGAAGAACGCGGCAACAAGGGCGCGGCCCTGACCACCTATTTGTCGCTGGCCGGCCGCTATTGCGTGCTGATGCCGAACACCAGCCATGGCGGCGGTATTTCGCGCAAGATCAGCAACGCGGCCGATCGCAAGCGGTTGAAGACGATCATCGCCGAAATGGCACTGCCGTCGTCCATGGGCTGCATCGTCCGCACCGCCGGACTTCAGCGCACCAAGCCGGAAATCAAGCGCGACTTCGATTACCTTGCCCGCCTGTGGGACGAGATCCGCGAAAAGACGCTGCAGGCCGCTGCGCCTGAACTGATCCACAATGACAGCGACCTCATCAAGCGGGCGATCCGCGATATCTACAATAAGGATATCGAGGAAGTCATCGTCGAAGGCGAGGAAGGCTATCGCGCCGCCAAGGACTTCATGCGCCTGCTGATGCCGAGCCATGTGCGCCGGGTGAAGCAATATGCCGACCCTGTTTCGCTGTTCCAGCGCGCCAGCGTCGAAGATCAGTTGGCCGCCATGTATAATCCAGTCGTCCAGCTGAAATCGGGCGGCTATCTGGTCATCAACCCGACCGAAGCTTTGGTGTCGATCGACATCAACTCGGGCCGCTCGACCCGCGAACATGGCATCGAACAGACCGCCGTCGCCACCAACCTGGAAGCCGCGCGCGAAATTGCGCGCCAGTTGCGCCTGCGCGACATGGCGGGCCTCGTCGTCATCGACTTTATCGATATGGAGAATAACTCCAACATCCGTAAGGTCGAGAAGGCGATGAAGGAAGCGCTGCGCGACGATCGCGCCCGCATCCAGGTCGGCCGCATTTCGGGCTTCGGCCTCATGGAAATGAGCCGCCAGCGTCTGCGCACCGGCGTGTTGGAAGCCTCGACCCGCCAATGCCCGCATTGCGAAGGCACTGGCCTTGTCCGCACCGCCTCGTCGGCAGGCCTGTCGGCGCTGCGCATGTTGGAAGAGGAAGCGGCCCGTGGTCGCGGCAATTGCATCACGCTGCGTGCCAGCCAGGAAGCGGCCTTCTACGTTCTTAACAACAAGCGTCGCGAACTGGACGAGATCGAGCAGCGCTATGGCGTGCGGATCGAAATCCTGCCCGATGGCGAAGTCGAAGGTGCGCGCATGTCGGTCGAGGCGAGCGGCCCGCGGCCCGAGCGCGTCGTAAGCTACGCCCCGCTTCCCGAAGACGAAGATGATTTCGATGTTGTCGAGGACGAGGAAGAAGCCGAAGTCGAGGAAGAAGAGGCCGAGGAAGCCGAAACCCCGGCTGAAGCGACCGATCGCGCGGATCGGGGTGAGGATCGCGACGGCGGCCGCCGCCGCCGCCGCCGTCGTCGCCGTCGTGGTGGATCGCGCGAAGATGGCCAGACCGAAGGCGCTGCCGAGGACGAAAATGCTGTCGATAGCGATAGCGAAGCCGATGCCGACGCAGAGGGTGAAGCCGAAGCCGAGCCCGTCGAAGCCAATGACGGCAACGAAGAGGAAGGCGGCGCACGTCGTCGCGGTCGTCGCGGTCGTCGTGGCGGTCGTCGCCGTCGCGAAGGCGGTGAAGAAGCGGTGAGCGCGGAAGCCACCGAATCGGCCGATGCCGAGCCGGTTGCGGAAGATGCGCCGGTCGAGGCAGCGCCCGTCGAGGAGGTTGCCGCAGAGGAAGCCCCCAAGACCCGCCGTCGCCCGCGCGCCCGCAAGCCCAAGGCTGAGGTCGAAGCGGTTGCGGAGACCGTCGCAGCACCGGCCGAACCGGCTGTTGCCGAGGAAGCGCCTGTCGAAGCCGAAGCCCCGGCTAAGCCCAAGCGCACCCGCCGCACCAAAGCGCAGATCGAAGCGGCTGCCGCCGTCGAGGCCCCTGCTGCCGAGGAAGCGCCGGCCAAGCCCAAGCGCACCCGCCGTAAGAAGGCGGACACCGTCGCGCAGGATGCGGCACCCGATGCCGCAGTTGAAACGCCTGCGCCTGTCGAGTCGACGCCGGCCGAACCGGCACCCGCTGCCGAACCCGTCGCCGCTGCAGGCGATGGGGACAACGGCCAGAATGAAGGCGGCCAGAATGAAGACGGCCAGAATGAAGACGGTACGCCCCGTCGCGGCTGGTGGCAGCGCACTTTCGGCCAATAAGCCGGACGGGACGCCACAGCCATGAACAAGCGCCGCTGCCCTGCCGGTCCCGACCGGAGCGCAGCGGCGCTTTTCATTTCGCCCCGCTTCACGCGCCGTTCAGGGCGACCATGGCACCGCGCGGCGGTGATGGTCTGCTCTCCCACATGCCACGGTCACTGCTGATGCGGGGCCGGTTGAAACTCGTCGCGCTCGCGGCCTTGGCCCTTGCCAGCGTCGCGCGTCCCGCGTTGGCGCAAAGCATATTGCGCGATGCCGAAACCGAAGCCTTCATGGCGGATATGTCCGCTCCGTTGGTCAAGGCGGCAGGCATGCAGCCGCGCAATGTCGAGATCATGGTCATCAACGACCCCGAAATTAACGCCTTCGTCGCGGGCGGCCAATATGTCTGGGTGCATAGCGGACTGATCGCGCAGGCGGACAATGTGAACCAGGTGCAGGGCGTGGTCGCGCACGAACTGGGCCATATCGAGGGCGGGCATATCGTCCGCTTCGGCGAAGGCATGCGCGAAGCCACTGGCGTGACGCTGCTTAGCCTCGTGCTGGGCGCGGCCGCGATCGCGGCGGGCGGCGCGGAAGCAGGGTTGGGCATCATGGGCCTTGGCCAGCAGGCGGCGATGAGCAAGTTTCTGGCCTTTTCGCGCGGGCAGGAAAGCTCGGCCGATCTGGCGGGCGCCCGCTATCTGAGCGCTGCGGGTGTCAGTGGCAAAGGCAGCCTGGAATTCTTCAAGAAGCTGCAAAATCAGGAATATCGCCTCGCGATTCCGCAGGACAATAGCTACGGCCGCACCCATCCGCTGTCGGGCGAGCGCATCAATGTGCTGCGCGAAGTCTATACCGTCGATCCCGCCTGGGACAAGCCGATCGACCCGCAGCTTGAAGCCCGGTTCGAACGGATCAAGGCCAAGCTGGTCGGCTTCGTGTCCGAACCGACGCAGACATTGATCAAATATCCCGAAAGCGACCAGTCGATCCCGGCCCATTATGCCAGGGCCTATGCCTGGCACAAAAGCGCCTACCCACAGCGCGCCTTGTACGAGGCCGATGCGCTGCTCGCCGCTGCGCCGAACGACCCCTATTTTCTGGAGCTCAAGGGCCAGATATTGCTTGAAAGCGGTCGTCCAAAGGACGCGGTAGGCCCCTTGCGCGAAGCGGTGAAGCTCACCAACCAGCCGCTTATCTCCGTCCTGCTCGCCCATGCGCTGATCGCGACGGAAGATGAAGCCAATTTCGCCGAAGCCGAAGATGTGCTCCGCATTGCGGTGGCGCGCGACCGGGAAAATCCCTTCGCCTGGTATCAGCTGGGCGTGGTCTATGCCCGCCGTGGTGATACGCCGCGCGCTGCGCTGGCGACGGCGGAACGCTATGCGATGATGGGCCAGCATCCCATGGCGCTGCGCAGCGCCGACGCGGCGATGCAGGGGTTGCAGCAGGGCACGGTTGACTATCTGCGGGCGCAGGATATCGCCATGACCTCGCGCGCGGTGATCGAGCAGCAGCGGAAGAAAAGATAAAGATGACAGACCAGCCCCGGCCCAGCTTTCGCGCGGCCCTTTCCAACAGGACGATCCAGATGACCCTTGGCGCTTTTGCCTTTATCGCGGCGGCCGCCGGCACCGCGCTCGCTGTGCAGGCACCCGCGACCGTTGCCGCTACGGATAAGGCAGCGATCGAAAAGATCGTCCACGACTATATTCTCGACCATCCCGAAATCATTCCGCAGGCGATCGAAAAATTGCAGGCCAACCGGATGTCGACCACCATCACCGACAACCGCGCCGCGCTTGAAAAACCCTATGCCGGGGCGTGGGAAGGTGCGGCCAATGCCGACGTCACCGTGGTCGAATTTTTCGACTATGCCTGCGGCTATTGCCGTGCCTCGCTGCCCGACCTTGCCAAACTGGTCGCCGCCGACCCCAAGGTGAAGGTCGTCTATCGCGAACTCCCCATCCTGTCGGAAGAAAGCAGCGACGCGGCCAAGGTCTCGCTGCTCGCCGCCGAACGCGGCCAATATATGGCTTATCATAAGGCGCTGTATGGCGCGGGCCGGGTGACGCGTGACAGCATCATCAATGCAGCGGGCAAGGCGGAGATCAGCAAGGCCGACGCCGAAGCCGCCATCGCATCGAGCAAATATGACGCCGAAATCCAGTCCAACATCGCGCTTGCCCAGAAACTGCAGGCGAGCGGCACGCCGACCTTCGTGATCGGCGGCCAGGTGCTGAACGGTGCGGTCGGCTATGACGCGCTCAAGAACGGCGTCGCAGCCGCGCGCGGGAAATAATCGTGTCTCCGTTCGGTTCGAGCTTGTCGAGAACTCTGGCGCCAGAGTTCTCGACAAGCTCGAACCGAACGGTAACCGGCACCAAGCTCCACCATTGACTTCCACCCCTCCTTTGCCTATCGGACGCACCCTGACTTGCGGCCGCTGCTTTGGCGGCCCTTTTTTGTCACGCCCGATTCTCTAGTTGTTTTTTGAGGAATGAACGATGAAGCGCACTTTTCAGCCGAGCAATCTGGTTCGGAAGCGCCGTCACGGTTATCGCGCCCGCATGGCGACCCCCGGCGGCCGCAACATCATCCGCGCCCGTCGTGCGCGCGGTCGCAAGAGCCTGAGCGCCTGATCGAGCGGCCGCCGTCGACCGCGCCTGCCATTATGGGCAGGCGGGCCGATTTTCTGGCGGCCAATCGCGGCAAGCGCGCACCGATGCCGGGCTTCGTCCTGCTGGTGCGCGACCGTGCCGATGGCGATCCGGCGATGCGATTCGGCATCACGGTCACGAAAAAAGTGGGCGGCGCCGTCATCCGTAACCGGATGAAGCGCCGCTTTCGCGTTCTCGCGCGCGAATTATTGCCGCTCCATGGCTTTGCTGGAGCAGACCATGTGCTGATCGGCCGCGATGGCGGGATCGAGCGCGATTTCACCCTGCTGCGTACCGAATTGCAAAAGGCGCTGGGCAAGATCGCGCGCGCCCCGGAAGCGGGTGACAGCCCGCCGCGCCATGGCGCGCGGGCGGGGCATGGCCGGGGCAAGGGCGGGGGCGAGGGCGGCGACCGGGGCAAAGTCCCGTGATCGGCCGCCTGCTCATCCTGATCGCGCGCGCCTGGCAACTTGGCCCGTCGCGCATCCTGCCGCCCTCCTGCCGCTTCGCGCCCTCCTGCTCGGAATATGCGATTCTCGCGATCCGCAAATATGGCGCGATCAAGGGTAGCTGGCTGGCGGGCAAGCGGCTAATGCGATGCCACCCATGGGGCGGGTCGGGCTATGACCCGGTTCCTTGACCCAAGACACAAGAGACGGCGGAGCCGAATAGCGTGGACGACAAGAAGAATATCATTCTCGCGGTTTTGCTGACCGCAGCGATCCTGTTTGGCTGGCCCTATGTATCGGGCTATTTCTTTCCGACCGCCAATCCGCCGGTCACCCGGATCGAAGGGGGCAAGACCACCCCGGTCGCCAACCCCGCTGCGGACCCGGCCGCCGACAGCCCCGCCGCGATTCGCGACCGCGCCGTCGTGCTGAAGGAAGGCCCGCGCGTCCCCATCCGCACGCCCAAGCTGGTTGGCTCGATCAACCTCAAGGGCGCGCGCATCGATGACATCGTGTTGCCGACCTACAAGGAAACGATCGCCAAGGATTCCGCCGACGTCCGTCTCTACAGCCCGGCCGGAACGCAGGATGCCTATTTCGCTGGCTTCGGCTGGCAGGGGGAGGGGCTCAAGACCCCGAACAAGGATACGGTCTGGACCGCCCAGGGTAGCGCGCTGACGCCCACCAGCCCCGTCACCCTGACGTGGAACAATGGTGCGGGCCAGCTTTTCGAAATCCGTCTGTCGGTCGATGAAAATTACATGATCACCGCCGCGCAGAAAGTGTCGAACAGCGGTGCCGGCACGGTTGGCGTGAAGCCTATGGCTATATCAGCCGCACCGGCGTGCCCAAGGATCCCGACACCTGGACCATCCATATCGGGCCGATGGGCGTGTTCAACAACGCTGCCAATTACGACGTCAACTATAGCGATCTCGACGAAGGCCCCTCGACCCGCGAGTTCCAGTCGAAGGGTGGCTGGATCGGCTTTACCGACAAATATTGGCTCTCCGCGCTCGTGCCGGGCAAGGATGCCGATTTCGCGGGCCAGTTCCGTAAAGGGGCTGGCACCCAATATCAGGCCGATGTCGCGCTCGGCTCGACCATGCTCGCGCCCGGCAAGGCCGTCACGCAGACCCAGCGCCTGTTCGTCGGGGCCAAGGAAGTCAAAACGCTCCAGGCCTATGAGCGCGATGGCGTGAAGCTGTTCGACCGTGCGATCGACTGGGGCTGGTTCTATTGGTTCGAACAGCCGATCTTCGCGCTGCTCCACTGGCTGTTCGAAACGCTCGGCAATTTCGGCGTCGCCATCATCTGCCTGACCTTCGTGGTCCGGGCGCTGATGTTCCCCGTCGCCCAGCGTCAGTTCGCCAGCATGGCCGCGATGCGCGCGGTGCAGCCCAAGATGAAGCTGCTGCAAGAGAAGTATAAGGACGACAAGCCCAAGCTCCAGCAGGAGATGATGGCGCTCTACAAGACGGAGAAGGTCAACCCGCTCGCGGGCTGCCTGCCCATCTTCATTCAGATCCCGATCTTCTTCGCCCTCTACAAGGTGCTGATGCTGACGATCGAAATGCGGCACCAGCCCTTCGTGCTGTGGATCAAGGATCTGTCCGCGCCTGATCCGCTGCACATCCTCAACCTGTTCGGCCTGCTGCCCTTCACCCCGCCGTCCTTCCTGGCGATCGGAGTGCTGGCGGTGCTGCTCGGCATTTCGATGTGGTTGCAGTTCAAGCTCAACCCGGCCCAGATGGACCCGATGCAGCAGCAGATCTTCTCGATCATGCCCTGGATGATGATGTTCATCATGGCCCCCTTCGCGGCAGGCCTGCTGGTCTACTGGATCACCAACAACTGTCTGTCGATGGCGCAACAATGGTGGCTCTACAAACGCCACCCCGCGCTGAGCGTGGCAGTCGCGAAGTGACCATGACGCCCATCCTCCCCTGGCAGGGGAGGTGGCTGGCCGCAGGCCAGACGGAGGGGTGTCGCCCTCTCGATAGCGGGACATCCCTCCACCGGCTTCGCCGGTCCCCCTCCCCTTGCGGGGGAGGAATGAAAGATGACTGATATGGATAACGCCGACATCATCGAAGAAGCGCGCAAGGTCTTTTCCGGCCCGATCGCCTTCCTCAAATCCGCGCCTGCCCTGGAATTCCTACCCGACATGGCGGTGAACGAAGTCGCTTTTGCGGGCCGCTCCAATGTCGGCAAATCCTCGTTGCTCAACGCGCTGACCAACCGCAACACATTGGCGCGCACATCGAATACGCCGGGCCGCACCCAGGAACTCAACTTCTTCGACGTCGGCGAACCGCTGCGCTTCCGCCTTGTCGACATGCCGGGCTATGGCTATGCCAAGGCACCCAAGGACGTGGTGCGCAAATGGAAGTTCCTGGTGAACGACTATCTGCGTGGTCGCGCCGCGCTCAAGCGCACCCTGGTCCTGATCGACAGCCGTCACGGCATCAAGGAGGTCGATACCGACATGCTCGACATGCTCGATGGTGCTGCGGTTAGCTACCGCATCATCCTGACCAAGGCGGACAAGATCAAGGCGAGCGAACTGGAACAGGTGTTCGTCGATACGGCCGCCGCGATCCGCAAGCGTCCCGCCGCCCATCCTGACATCATCGCGACGTCGGCGGAAAAGGGCATGGGCATCCCCGAATTGCGCGCCGCCGTGCTGGAGAGCGTGACCCAGGGCTAAGTGCTTGACGAACCGGCCCGGCATCGGGAAGGAAGCGCGCTTCGACAAGCCCGCCGCGACGCGCTAAGGAGCGTGCAGCGTCGGCCGGGCCGCCGTCACTTGGAGATGAGACTATGCGCGCCGAAGCGCAGCAATATATCGATCGTATCGACGCCGCGCTGGACCTGTTGCGCCGCTTCCTCGACTGGGACCGCGCGTTGCGCCGCCTTGACGAGTTGAACGCCCGCGTCGAAGATCCGACGCTGTGGGACAATGCGAAGCTGGCGCAGGAAGTCATGCGCGAACGCACCCGGCTGGACAGCGCGATCGGCGCGACCCGCGCGATCGCTTCTGAAAAGTCCGACAATGCCGAACTCATCGAAATGGCCGAGGCCGAGGGTGATGAGGATATGGTGAGCGAAGCCATCGCCTCGCTAAAGGCGCTGGCCGACCGCGCCGATGTGGACAAGATCAAGGCCTTGTTGGCGGGCGAAGCCGACGCCAGCGACACCTATCTCGAAATTCACGCCGGCGCTGGCGGCACCGAAAGCCAGGACTGGGCCGAAATCCTCTCGCGCATGTATCGCCGCTGGGCGGAACGGCGCGGCTATAAGGTCGAACTGGTCGATTATCAGGCCGGCGATCAGGCGGGCATCAAGTCCGCGACCTTCCTGATCAAGGGCGAAAATGCCTATGGCTATGCCAAGACCGAAAGCGGCGTCCACCGCCTGGTCCGCATCAGCCCTTATGACAGCGCCGCGCGCCGCCACACCAGTTTCTCGTCGGTGTGGGTCTATCCGGTGATCGACGACGATATCGATATCGAGGTCAAGGAAAGCGACCTCAAGATCGACACCTATCGCGCATCGGGCGCAGGTGGTCAGCACGTCAACACCACCGATTCGGCCGTCCGCATCACCCACGTCCCGTCGGGCATCATCGTCGCGTCGCAAAATGACCGGTCGCAGCACAAGAACCGCGCCACCGCGATGAACATGCTCAAGGCGCGCCTTTACGAGGCTGAACTGGCCAAGCGCGAAGCCGTCACGGCGGGTGAATATGCGGCCAAGACGGAAATTGGCTGGGGTCATCAGATCCGTTCCTATGTCCTGCAACCCTATCAGCTGGTGAAGGATCTGCGCACCGGGGTCACATCGACCGCGCCCGACGATGTTCTGGACGGCGCGCTCGATCCCTTCATGGCTGCCGCTTTGTCGCAAAAGGTGACAGGCGAGACGGTCGATGTGGAGGATGTCGACTGATGATGCGCCTGGCGCTGGTGGGCATTTCCGTCCTGCTGGCCGCCTGCGACATGCTGTCGCCGGGCGACGGGACCAAGCGGGCCGCCGCCGCCCAACCCTTTCCCCAGGCCGATCGGCCGGTTGCGCCGATCGTTTCGACCCGCTGGTCCAGCGAGGAAGCGCGCGACCGCGTGCATGAGGCGGACGATATCATGGACCGGGCGGGCATCCGCCCCGGCATGACCGTAGCCGACATTGGCGCCGGGGAGGGCTATTATACCGTGCGCCTCGCGGCGCGCGTGGGGGCGGAAGGCCGCGTGTTGGCCGAAGACATCATGCCTGAAGTGATCGAGGCGCTGTCGCGCCGTATCACCCGCGAAAAATGGGATAATGTCAGCGTCAAACTCGGCGCGCCCGAAGATCCGCGCCTGCCCGAAAACAGCTTCGACCGCATCTTCATGGTGCATATGTATCATGAGATCGCCGAGCCCTATGCCTTCCTGTGGCACCTGTCTCCGGCGCTCAAAAACGATGGCGAACTGATCGTCGTTGATGCCAATCGGCCGACCGACCAGCATGGGACACCGCCCCGCCTGCTCGCCTGCGAACTGGCGGCCATGGGGTTCCGCATGGAAGAATTGATTCCCAAGCCAACTGCGGGTGGTTATTTCGCCCGTTTCCGCCGTATTGCCGCGCGCCCCGATCCGGCGAGCATCGTCCCCTGCGCCCTCAATGAGGGGTAAAGAGGGTTAATGCTCTCCTGACGCTGATTGCGAGGGAACGGATGGCCGATGCTTTGGTTGTGTCCCCCACCGGGAGGCATAGGATTGCTGGAAAATCATCATCTCGGCGCGGCGCGTCGTGCGACGCGGCTCAAATTGTTTGAACCTGTTCTGCTGCGTATCCAAGGGCACGCGGTACGGGCGCATTTGCTCGACTTGTCGGCAACCGGCGCGCTGGCGCATTGCGACAGCCCGCCATGCGTGGGCGACCATGTCCTGATCGAAGCCAGCACATTGGGTGTCGCGGCCCGGGTCATGTGGGTGCGCGCCAAACGCTTCGGCATCCATTTCGACCTGCCCCTGCCGCAGCTCACCGTCGATCGCGTGGTGCGCGGGGACTAGCCCCTTCGCCGCCAACGCCGGAACAAAGATACCCCCAACACCCCACTAGCGACCACCGCCGCGATCGCGCCACCCGCCGATGCCAGTGCCCATGCCCCGGCCGCGATCAGGCCCGTCAGAAAATCGACGATGATAAGGGTAAGGTGGATCATGGGGGAAGGACAGGGGCCTTACGCCCCCAATTCCTTCGCCTCCTGATATTTCAGTTCCAGAAACCGGTTCTGCGTCGCCAGCTTGTTGAGGTCGCCACTCGCCAACTGTTCGCTCATCCGCGCGATTTCCGCGTCGATCACGCCTAGCCCGTCGACCAACTGCTGTTCGGGCACCCGCCCGTTTCGCTCTGCGCGCCGCATCGGCTGGGGGATGGATTGATAGCCGGTCACAAGCTCGGGCAGATGGTCGGCCAGCAAGCGACGCACATCCTGCGCGGCCGGGTCTTGCGGGTCGAGCCGTTCCAACTGCGGTGCCAGCGTCTCCAGCTTGACGCCGATACTGTCAACCAGCGTGATGGCGGGCGCAGGCAATGCCTTGCGCTGATTCTCCAGCCAGATTTCGGTCTGGAGGGGCAGGGCGGTGAGCGGTGTCTGCGCCAGCGCTTCGGACTTGACCCGTGTTTCCGTCGGCAACAGGGCGATCAGCAGCAGCGCAGCGATCATCACGCCCAACGCGATCATGACGCCCGTTATGCCAAGCGGCAGCACGAATCCCGCGACCGCGCTGCCCAGCACCACCGCCAGCACAGCCCAGAACGCATATTTGACCTTGCGCATCAGCCCCGCATTGCGCCGCTGCCGCGCCCGCGCAGTCAGGCTCTGCCCGCGCTCGCTATGGCGGCGCAGCACGGCTTCGGCATCGGCTAAGACGCGATCGGACCGGCTCATAGCGGCAACCTCCGTTCGTTTCGAGCGAAGTCGAGAAACACAGGCATTGCACGAGCCGCTTCTCGACACGCTCGAAGCGAATGGAGACGGAGGCGGATCATCCTCACCCCTCGATCGCGCTCAACAGCGAATTGTCCACCCGCACGTCGCGCGCTGCCTCGGCCTGGCCCTGCGCCCGCGCGATATAGCCCTTGGACTTCTCCACCTCGCCCGACAGCGTGGTCACCGTCGTTTTCATATTCTCCAGCGCCTTCATCTTGAATGCGTCGATATTGTCCATCGTGTCATAGATATTCTGGAACGCCCGTTGCAGCGTTTCGATCGGGATCGTGCTGGACGCGGCCTGTTCGTGGATCTGTGCGGTCTGGCTTTTCAGCAATTCGCCGGTGCGATCGATCATGTTGGCGGTCGTGGTGTTGAGCGCGCTGATCTGTTCCAGTACCAGCCGCTGCCCGGCCAGCGCCTGCGCCACCGTCACCGCCGTCCGCAGGGCCGCGACCGTGGTCGTGCTGGCGCGGTCCACGCCCTTGACCAATTCGATATTATTCTTCTTCACCAGATCGAGCGCGAGATAGCCCTGCACCGTCACCGCCATCTGGGTCAGCAGATCCTGCGTCCGCTGGCGGATGTAGAAGAGCGCGCTTTCGCGGATCGCCTTGGCCTTGGCCGGATCGTTCGAATCCAGCTCCAGCGCCTTGGCCTCCAGCCGCGCATCCATCGTCTTGCTGATATGGATCATCTGTTCCAGCCGACCCATGGTCTGCCACATATTCTGCCGCTCGACGTCGATCGCGGCATTATCCTTGATCAGCGTGTCCTTGCCGCTGGCCAGCGACCCCAGGATCGCGTTGATATGCCCCTGCGCGCTTTTATAGCCGTCGAAATAGTCGCGCATCTTGTTGCCAAACGGGATGATGCCGAACAGCTTCTTGGGCGCGAGCAGATTGCCGCGCTTGCCGGGGTCCAGATCCTCGACCGTGCGGCGCAGTTCGGCGAGGTCCGCGCCGACCTTGGTGTCGCTGTCCATTGCGCGCACGGGCCGGTCGAGGAAGCGATTGCTATGCCCCGCCGCCTCGGCGATTTCCTTGCGTCCCATATTGGTCAGCTGGTCGACCCGCACCCCGAATTCCGGGCTGTTGGCATCCTGCGCCACCAGATCGTCGATGAAGGCATCGACCTTCTCGTCCAGCTTCGACTTCTTCGCCTCGTCGATCGGCACCAGCCCCGCCGCCTTGTCGGCCGCGACGACGGGCACCGGATCGGGCGCAGTCAGGTTCAACATATCGGCAGTCGCGGTCTGGGTCGCGGTGGGCGCAGTGGTAGCCATGCTATCTCCTTGGGTGTTATATTGATATAGAACACCTGCGCTTCAAGGCGCAATCGTCGTCGTAATGATAGGGGCCGCGCCCCACGATGGGAAGCGCGAAGGCACCGGCCCGTTGGCTTGGCTACTGCCCCGCTCTTGCCGCAACGCGTCATTTCCTGTAGGGGCGCGGCCGAAGCCTCTGCGTGACCTTGTGTCGGCGTGGGCCAACACATATCCCGAAGGCAAGACATGTCCCTGCGTAATATCGCCATCATCGCGCACGTCGATCACGGCAAAACCACCCTCGTCGACCAGCTTTTCCGCCAGTCCGGCACCTTCCGCGAGAATCAGCGCATCGAAGAGCGCGCGATGGACAGCAACGATCTTGAAAAAGAGCGCGGCATCACCATCCTCGCCAAGCCGACCTCGGTCGAGTGGGAAGGCACTCGCATCAATATCGTCGATACACCGGGCCACGCCGATTTCGGCGGCGAAGTCGAACGCATTCTCTCGATGGTCGATGGCGTGATCCTGCTGGTCGATTCGTCCGAAGGCGCGATGCCGCAGACGAAGTTCGTGACCGGCAAGGCGCTGGCGCTGGGTTTGAAGCCCATCGTCGTCGTCAACAAGGTCGATCGCCCCGACGAACGTATCCAGGAAGTGCTGGACGAAGTGTTCGACCTGTTCGTGAGCCTTGAAGCCACCGACGAACAGCTCGACTTCCCCGTCCTCTACGCCTCGGGCCGCAACGGCTATGCCAGCGAAGACCCGACCCGTCGTGAGGGCACACTGCGTCCGATGTTCCAGAAGATCGTCGATCACGTGCCCGCGCCCGCCGTGGAAGTCGACGGCGTGCCCTTCACCTTCCTGGTGACGCTGCTCGACCGCGACAATTTCCTCGGCCGCATCCTCACCGGCCGCGTGACCAGCGGTTCGGTCAAGGTGAACCAGGCGATCCACGCACTCGACATGGACGGCAAGGTCATCGAAACCGGTCGTGCGTCGAAGATCATGTCCTTCCAGGGTCTCGATCGCGTGCCCGTCGATGAAGCCAAGGCTGGCGACATCATCTCGCTCGCGGGGCTTGCCGTCGCGACCGTTGCCAACACCATCTGCGACATTTCGGTGACCGAACCGATCCAGGCGCAGCCGATCGATCCGCCAACGCTCTCGATGCGCTTTGCCGTCAACGATTCGCCGATGGCCGGCCGTGAAGGCACCAAGGTCACCAGCCGCATGATCCGCGATCGCCTCGCCCGCGAAGCCGAATCGAACGTCGCAGTCAAAGTGACCGAGAGCGCCGACAAGGACAGCTTCGAAGTCGCGGGTCGCGGCGAATTGCAGCTGGGCGTGCTCATCGAAACGATGCGCCGCGAAGGCTTCGAACTGTCGATCAGCCGCCCGCGCGTGCTGTTCGGCACCGACGAGGACGGCAACAAGACCGAGCCGTATGAAACCGTCATGATCGACGTCGATGATGAATTTTCCGGCACGGTCGTCGAGAAGATGAACCTGCGCAAGGCCGAGATGACCGACATGCGTCCCTCGGGCGGTGGCAAGACCCGCATCACCTTCTCCGCGCCTTCGCGCGGCCTGATCGGCTATCATGGCGAATTCCTGTCCGACACGCGCGGCACCGGCATCATGAACCGCCTGTTTGAGAAATACGGCCCGCACAAGGGCACGATCGAAGGCCGCAAGAATGGCGTCCTCATCTCCAACGGGTCGGGCGAAGCCAATGCCTATGCGCTGGGTCCGCTCGAAGAACGCGGCATCCTGATGGTCGGCGTGGGCGAAGCGCTGTATGAAGGCATGATCATCGGCCAGAACGCCAAGCCCGATGACCTCGAAGTCAACCCGATGAAGTCGAAGGCGCTGACCAACTTCCGTGCCAGCGGCAAGGACGACGCCGTTCGTTTGACCCCGCCATGGAAGCTGACGCTGGAACAGGCCATCGCCTATATCGACGATGATGAGCTCGTCGAAGTCACGCCCAAGACCATCCGTCTGCGCAAGCGCTGGCTCGACCCGAACGAGCGCAAGCGCATGAGCCGCTCGAAGGCGGCCTGATCAATCCTCCCCGAGCAAGCTCGGGGAGGGGGACCATCGGCAAAGCCGATGGTGGAGGGGCAGGGGCGTTACAGCGCTCCCGCCCTTTTCCTATTGAAAGGAATCCCATATGGCCGACCTCTACCTCAAGGCGCTGACCGCCGAACGCCGCGCCCTCTGGGCCGAATGCCGCCTCAAGGGGCTGGCCAAGGATACCCCCCAACGCTTGCGCATCGTCGAAATCGACGCGCTGCTGGCCGCGCACAAGGCGAAGCAGGACGCCAGCAAGGCCAAATAGGCGCGCAGTTCCCCTGATCGCGTTGCCTGGCAAAGCGGCTGGCCATGCCGCTGCCCCGCTCATATAGTCGCCCCGACCATCCTCCACCTGCCGAAAGCGCCTCATGCATCTTCTCATCGGCCTTGCCGGCATCCTGCTCATTCTCGCCGTTGCTCTCGCCCTCTCGTCCGATCGCCGCGCTATCAACCGCGCGTCGTCGGCGCGGCGTTCCTGTTGCAGGCGGGGATCGCGCTGTTGGTGCTCTATGTGCCCGCCGGGCGCACGATCATCGCTGGCATGTCGAAGGGGGTGTCAAACCTGCTGGGCTATGCGCAGGCGGGGACCGATTTCATCTTCGGCCCGCTTGCCAGCCCCGAAATCGGCGGTGCCAGCTTCGCCATCGCCGCGTTGCCAGTCATCATCTTCTTCGCCAGCCTGGTGTCGATCCTCTATTATCTGGGCGTGATGCAATTCATCGTCCGTTGGGTCGGCGGCGCGATCGAGGCGGTGACGGGCGTGTCGAAGGTCGAAAGCCTCTGCGCGGCGGCCAATATCTTCGTGGGACAAAGCGAAAGTCCGCTGGTGATCCGCCCCTATCTGGCCGCGCTCACCCCCTCGCAACTCTTCACCGTGATGACCAGCGGCATGGCCGGGGTCGCAGGCACCATCCTTGCTGCCTATGCGTCCATGGGTATCCGCATCGACTATCTGCTCGCCGCCAGCTTCATGGCCGCGCCTGGTGGGCTATTGATGGCCAAGATCATGATGCCCGACCCGCATGTGCCGGTGCAGGGCGAATTGCCACTGGGCGACACGCCCGACGTCCCCTTGCCCGAAATGCGGATCAGCGGCGTCGGCCCGGCCGCGCTGCTGCCCGAAGGTACGCCGGGTGAACCCATGCCCGTCGCCAGCCATGACGAAGAAAAACCCGCCAACCTCATCATGGCCGCCGCCCAGGGCGCGCAGACCGGGGTGAAGCTCGCCGTCGCGGTCGGTGCGATGGTGCTGGCCTTCGTCGCGTTGGTCGCGCTCGCCAACGGCATATTGGGCGGTATCGGTGGCTGGTTCGGCTATCCCGATCTCAGCTTCCAGATGCTGCTTGGCTATGTCTTCTCGCCGATCATGTATCTGCTCAACATCCCTTGGGAAGAAGCACAGGTGGCTGGCGGCCTGTTCGGAACGAAGGTCGTGCTCAACGAATTCGTCGCCTATATCAACCTTGGACAGGTGCAGGACGCCTTGTCGCCCGCGACGATCGCCATCGTCACCTTCGCGCTGTGCGGCTTCGCCAATTTCAGTTCGATCGCGATCCAGATGGCGGTGACTGGCAACCTGGCCCCCAACCAACGACCGATGATTGCACGGTTGGGGCTGAAAGCGCTCGTCGCAGGCAGTCTCGCCAACCTCATGAGCGCGGCGCTCGCCGGACTGATGCTCAGTCTGCGCTGATGCCGGTCCTTTTGCTATCGTAACGAAAATACTACCGCCGAGTCCGCAAGTCGGTTATGGTTAACCCATGGAAGCAAAGACAGTTTTCGCGGCAGCGCTGACGGCCCTGTTGGCATCACCGCCTGTTCTGGCGCAGGCACCAAAGCCGGGGTCGCTTGAAACCTACAAGGACTGGACCATCGGCTGCGACAATCGCAACCGATGCGAAGCGGTCGCGCTGATGCCCGAACGGGCCGACTGGCCGGACGTCCCGCTGATGATCGGCGTTGCGCGCGATGCCGGACCGGAGGCTTCCGCCGAAATCTGGATCAGCCGGGAAGGCAGGGGCCTGACCGATGTCAGCTTCCAGATTGATGGCGCACGATCGCGACGGCCCGCGCAAGCGATGGCGAAGCAAAGGTTCGGGGACCACAGGCCGCAGCCCTCGCCATTGCGATGGCACGCGGATCGACGATGACAGTCCGCGCCGGCAGCAAATCATGGGGCACGCCCTCGCTCGCCGGATCGGCCGCGGCGCTGCGCTATATGGATGCGCGCCAGGGTAGGGCGGGCACCATGACCGCCCTGGTCGCAACTGGCCCTTTGGGTCCGGCTGCGGTCAAGCCCGCGCCTGCCGCCCCACGCATCCGCCGCGCACCCGTGCCGAACGGCGCAGCGCCAGCACCCCTCTGGCGTGAGGAACTGGCCAAACTTCTGACCTTTACCCGATGCACTGGGGAGATACGCAGCGACCAAAGCCCGCAGTTGCATCGCCTCAGCAAGACCGAAACGCTGGTTCTCGTCCCCTGCGGATCAGGTGCCTATAACGCCACCTCGGTTCCGGTCATCGCCAGCGGCATAGCCGGTCGCCGTAGCTTCCGCTTCGCTCCCTTCGACGCTGCGCCCGGCTGGCTTGGCGATGACACGCATCCCACCCTGGTCAATGTCGGCTGGACGCCTGAAAAATCCCGCCTCGACAGTTTCGCCAAAGGGCGCGGCATTGGCGATTGTGGCGGCAGCGAAGCCTATGTCTGGGACGGCACCCGTTTCCGCCTGGTCGAAGCTACCAGCATGGGCGAATGTCGGGGGGTATGGCACTGGATTCCGACCTGGACGGCCCAGGTTGCCGATTGAGACAGTTTCCTCGCTAAAACTCTACCCGACGCATCAATCCTACATCCGTCCGGGCTGAGCCTGTCGAAGTCTTTTCTCTTTGCTACCAAATATGCGATCTTTTTCGCCCGCCAGGCCGACCACTACCCCGCCCGCGCCAGAATCAGCGAAAACAGTCCATCGGCGTCGGTCCACTCCCGCACCGGCTCCCAACCGCCCGACCGCAGCAACAGCCGCCCGTCGCGAACGCCATATTTATGGCTGCTTTCCGTGTGAATCGTCTCGCCCCGCGCCATGCGGAACGCTTGGCCCGCAACATGGAAGTGCAGCGGCCGCACCGCTTCCAGATGCATCTCGACCCGCGCCTTGGCATCGTTCCAACGCGCGCGGTGGGCGAAGCCATCAATGGGCAGGTCGCCTTCCAACTCGCGGTTGATCCGCGTAATCAGGTTGAGGTTGAACGCCGCTGTCACGCCCGCAGCATCGTCATAGGCGGCGATCAGCCGGTCTTGATCCTTGATCCGGTCCATCCCGATCAGCAGCATCGCGCCATCGGCGACCGACGCATCGTCCAGCACACGGCGCATCGCGCGCAGCAGATCGACCGCCGCGTCCGGCTCCATATTGCCGATGGTCGATCCGGGGGAAAAAAGCCAAGCCGGGGGCATCGCCCCCGATCGCTTTTGGGGCAACGTCAGCGGCTGGTTGAAATCGCCTTCCAGCGGGATCACCGGCAGATTGGGGAAAGCCTGCGCCAGGGTCGCGCTGCTCGCCCGCAGGAAATCGCCACTGATGTCGATCGGCACATAGGCCCCCGGCGCGATGGCGCGCAGCAGATGCGGGGTCTTGCGCGAACTGCCCCGCGCGAACTCCACGACCGCGCGGCCTTCTCCCCATGCCCTCGGCAAAAGTCCGGGCCATGCTGCTCCAGCAGCGCCGTTTCGGTGCGTGTGGGATAATATTCGGGCAGGTCGGTGATCGCCTCGAACAATTCCGACCCATGCCGGTCATAGACAGATGGGTGGCGTCGCTGGGCTGGCGAGACAGGCCATCGACGATGTCGCGGCGAAAGGCTGGATCGACCGCTTGGGTTGCGGTCGGTGCGTCGTCTGTCAGCAGCATGGTCGTTACAGATCCTTCGCCAAGCGCAGTCCGGTGAACTGCCAGCGTTGATGGGGGTAAAAGAAATTGCGGTAGCTCGCCCGCACATGCCCGCGCGGCGTAGCGCAACTGCCGCCCTTCAGCACGAACTGGCCCGACATGAACTTGCCATTATATTCGCCGATCGCGCCGGCGCTGCCTTGAACCTGGATGGGGGCGTGATAGGCGCTGCCGGTCCATTCCCACACATCGCCCGAACATCTGCGTCAGCGATGCGGTCGCATCGG
>NZ_JEMV01000014.1 GCF_000588875.1 Sphingobium sp. Ant17 | reverse complement strand
CTCCTTGAGGCGCGCATGGGCAACAAGGGCAAGCGCGAGTTCATCCAGATCCTGCGCCTGTTGGAGGCGATACCGATGGAGATCGTCACCTTCGCGGTGAACGAGGCGATCTGTATCGGCGCAATCGGCTTCGATGCGGTCAAGCAGATCGCGCTGGCGCGCATCGAACGGCGGCCCGCCCGCCTGGACCTGGCAGCCTATCCCCACCTGCCGAAAATGGACGTGAAGACGACGCGTGCCGCCGACTATGCCGCGCTCGTGCCCCAAACATCTCAGGAGTTGGCGGCATGAACCGGATCGCAGAGGACAAGATGCCCACCGGCACCATGGCGGGGACGCCGCAGGTTCTGCTCGCGCACCATCTCAAGCAACTCAAACTCCCCACTGTGCTGCGGGAATATGAGAAGCTGGCGCGTGAATGTGCACGCGACGGGGTCGATCATAGCCGATACCTGCTTCGCCTCATCGAACTTGAGCTGATCGATCGTGAGCGCCGCACCGTGGAGCGCCGGATCAGGGCTGCGCGGTTCCCTGCGGTGAAAAGCTTCGACACGTTCGACTTCACGGCCATTCCAGGCCTGAACAAAATGCTCGTGCTGGAGCTGGCGCGCTGCGAATATATCCTGCGGCGGGAAAATATCATCGCGCTGGGCAACAGCGGCACCGGCAAAACCCATGTGGCGCTCGCCCTGGGACTGGCGGCTTGTCAGAAAGGCTTCACGGTCGCGTTCACGACTGCCGCTGCACTGGTCAACCAACTGATGGAGGCGAGGGACGAAAAGCGACTGCTCAAGATGCAGCGCGATCTTGCGGCGGTGAAGCTGCTGATCGTCGATGAACTGGGCTATGTTCCCCTCTCGCCCACAGGCGCTGAACTGCTGTTCGAGACCCTCTCGCAGCGCTATGAGCGGGGATCGACGATCGTCACGTCCAACCTGCCGTTCGAGGACTGGACGCAGGTCCTGGGATCCGAGCGGCTCACCGGCGCGCTGCTCGATCGGCTCACGCACCACGTCAGCATCCTGGCCATGAACGGCGACAGCTACCGCCTCAAGCAGTCCGCCCGCCGCCGTGCTGCCGGGGCGGCGCAAAAGCAGGCCACACAGGTTGTCGACCCGGAAACCGGCGAGATCACCGCTCCCTGATCAATGACGACAACGATATGAAGAGGGCCCCGATCGGGGCCCTCTTCATATCGTTAGGCCCGCATCACAGTGGCCTGCTTTTACTCCGCCCCGATGGACTGGAATCTGACCGCCGTTGACACCCCGTCTACAGCCGATGGCCAGATATACTTCCCGCGCTCCAGGCGCTTGGCATAGAGCGACATGCCAACGCCATCATGCCACAGGATCTTGCACAGGTCGCCACGGCGCCCTCGGAAGACATAGAGATCACCGGCATGGGGATCCCGCCTGAAACTCTGCTGCACCTGCAGGGCCAGGCTGCGCATGCCGCGCCGCATGTCCGTGTGCCCCGTTGCGATCCATATCCGAACGCCTGAGGGTACAGGGATCACGGCTTGACTGACCGCAGCACTGCCGACACCAACCCAGGCGAAGCGCCAGCGGGAATACGCACGATCGCCCGATCAAACTCGACGATAATCGCCGATCCCATGACCGGCACCGGGTCAGTCTGCACCTGCACCTCGGCAAAGCCCTGCGCTGCCTGACCCATCTGCCGCCGCCATCTGTAGATCTGGTTCGGCCGTAGGTCAGCATGGCGGGCAATCTCCGCCACGTTCGCGCCGGGCACCGAAACCGCAGCGACCAACTCGCGCTTCTGCTGGTCGGTCCATACCCGCCGCCGCTCCGGCCCCGAAATTACCGTGATCTGACTCATCGCACCGTCCCTAGTACCGGTGCAAACACCAGCGCTTGCACCGGTGCCATCTCGAAATATCAGCCGATCACCGCAAGGCGGCCCTCACCGGAGCGATACGCTTCTAGATACTCCACTGGACAATTTCCGCAGCCATACAATATCTGTGTCGGTCTATAGTCTGATCGCGGTGGCAGCGCGGGCCGCATCATGTTGCCTCCAGGACGACTACTTCCCTCATTGCCGCATCGTGCCAGTCTCAATGAAGCGCTGATGCCATGAAAGCGCCTCTCCCGGCAGGCAAGGCGATTGCTGTCCAAAGGATAGTGCACGCGCTCGGGCATAATAGTCAGCCAGCGCATCGCGATAGTCAGGATGCGCGCAATTCTGGATGATGAGTGCCGCCCGCTGCTTGGGGCTAAGTCCCCGCAGATCCGCCAGTCCCTGTTCTGTGACGATGACCTGAACGTCCTGGCTGATATGGTCGACATGACTCGCCTGCGGGACGATCGCGGAAATCTTGCCGGCCTTCGCAGTGGAGGGGGTCATGAAAATCGAGACATAGGCGTTGCGCGCAAAGTCGCCGGATCCGCCTATGCCATTTTGAATGCGCGAGCCCATGACATGCGTCGAGTTCACATTCCCATAGATGTCGGCCTCAATCAGACCATTCATAGCCAGGCAGCCGAGGCGACGGATCAATTCCGGATGGTTGCTGATCTCCTGCGGCCTCAGGATCATCTTGTCTCGGTAGCGCGCCATATCCGCGTTAAGCCGCGCCGCTGCGTTCGGACTGAGTGAAAAGGCGGTTGCCGACGCCATGCGCAATTTGCCCGAATCCAGCAGATCAAGCATGCCGTCCTGGATCACTTCGGTAAAGGCCGTCATCTGCTCGAATGGCCCGGATACGAGTCCAGCGAGAACGGCATTTGCGATGTTACCGACCCCAGACTGAAGGGGGAGTAGTGAAGCCGGCAGGCGTCCCAGCGCGACTTCGTGACGGAAAAATTCGATGAGATGCCCTGCTATCGCATGAGCCGCCGCGTCGGGCGCCGC
The DNA here is from genome assembly GCF_000588875.1 of Sphingobium sp. Ant17. Taxonomy (GTDB): domain Bacteria; phylum Pseudomonadota; class Alphaproteobacteria; order Sphingomonadales; family Sphingomonadaceae; genus Sphingobium. Next base: position 85,759 of record NZ_JEMV01000014.1, on the reverse strand, counting down.
GAAGGGCAGGTTCCGATCGGGGGCATCGGTTTCCACAATAGCAACGACCCTGTCAGGATCGACACGGAAATATGACTGCCCGATACGGTCGTCCGGCCTGACCAGAGGGATGGGCACACGGTGCGGAGGCAACGCCGTGCCATAATAGATATCATGCATGCCCTCGAGCGCCGGATTTTGCCAGCGATTGACCTCGAGAATCACGGCCCCCGCGCGATCGAGCCAGGTCTTGTTGTTGCCCACTGAAGAGGAGGGTATAAGCGACCCATCGGTGCGAATAGCCGAAACCTCGACCACCGCGACATCGAGCGGGCCCAGAAAGCCTTGCCAGGCCATCGGCGCGACCTGACTCAGATGCATGTCGAAATAGTCCATCTCGCCCCGATTGATCTTCTCGCGCGCGATAGGGTCCGAATTATAGGGCAACCGAAACTCGATACCGTCAGCCTTTGCCAGAGCGCCATCCAGTTCCGGGCCGGTCGAGGCTCCAGTCCACACCCGGCAGCGAAACGGGTCGCCCGCAGCATGGGACGCCTCGATTCGCCGGGCCAGCGCCATCGGAACGGCCTTTGGATATCCCGATCCGGTAAAGCCGCTCATGCCGATGGTCATGCCGTTCGTAATCAGCGCGGCGGCCGCATCCGCGTCCATGATACGACTCTTCAGTTTTTCGTTATGCACGTGCCGCTGCGTCATCTCTTGCTCCCATAACGCGCGGCTGACTGTTATCGAGCGTGCGCGGTCTGCCGTAGTGTGTTCGTTTAGGCCCGCTTATCCGCGGCGCGCGAGATGCTCGCGAAAATCCGGATGGGCTATGCCGATCAGGGCCGTGACGCGTTCCGCCGCCGTCTTCCCCTTCAAATCGACCCAGCCATGTTCGGTGACGACGATGTGCGTTTCGTTGCGCGGCGTGGTGACAGGACCGGAAAGCACGGGAACGATACGCGAGATCGTCCCGCCGGCGGCCGTCGAATGGCAAACAATAATCGATCTGCCGCCCTTCGACGCATAGGCGCCCCTCACGAAATCGAGCTGCCCGCCTGCCGCGCTGAACTGCCGTCCATTCACATATTCCGAATTGCAGGCGCCATCGAGATCGACCTCAAGCGTGGCGTTGACCGAGACCATTTTCTCGTTGCGGGCAATGATCACCGGATCGTTCACATAGTCTACGGGATGCGCCTCCAGCAGGGGATTATCATCGATGAAGTCATAAAGAGACCGATCCCCCATGCGAAGGTGAAAACCGAACGTCCACGATGGTGACTCTTACCGCTGTTGTCGACCACGCCAGATTGCATAAGGGCTGCCAGACCAGGGGTCATCAGCTCGGTATGAATCCCAAGATGACGATGTCCCTCGAGCGCGGCGCAGACCGCATCGGGCAGTGCGCCGATGCCCATCTGCAAGCACGCCCCATCCTCGACCAGGCCTGCGACGATCTGCGCGATGGCCCGGTCCTCGGCTCCTGGCTGTGCCTGGGCCATGGCCAGCAGCGGCGCGCTATTCTCAACCACTGCCGATATCTGCGAGATATGCACGAAGCAGTTGCCCTGAACCCGCGGCATCCGGGGATTGACCTCGACAATGATCCGAGCCGCCGCGCGAGAGACGCCAAGCGCATAATCGGTGTTCGTGCCGAAGCTGAAATTGCCGGCATCGTCCATGGGAGACACGGTGGTTATAAGCGTATCGACCCCAAGGTGATCCGTCAGCATGCGCGGCACCTGACTGAAAGCGACCGGGATGATGTCAACCGGCGCGGCGGCGTTGCGCGCGGCAATCGCATCGAGCGCGCGCTCGACGCCACCGTGAAATAGGCTGACTGGATTGATGCGGTCGCGCAGTTCGTAGGCCAGCACGGTCGCGCCAGCGATCGTGGTGGCGAGCATATAATAGAGCGATATATCGACGATCTGACCCGCCGCCGCGCGGTTTGCCAGCGCGCTGAGCAATGCTGGCGGTTCGGACACGCCGAGGCCCATCGCCACCCGCGCGCCGCTCGGGATCAATGCGACGGCCTCAGCGGCGGAGAGGCGCTTGCTCTCATACAACGACGAGGCGCTTTGGGTCACACCATCATCTCCTCAAGCGTCAATGCATAGATCGGCTGCGCGCCTGCCAACGCTGCGGCGCGAAGGCCCAATGCTTCGGGAACCAGCTGAGAGATATAGAAACGCGTCGTCGCGAGCTTGGCCTTCAGAAAGAGACTATCCCCCTCGTCCGCAGCCATCATGGCCCGCGCAATCCTTTCCTGCCGCGCCATCAACCATCCACAAGTCAGGACCGAAAGCATCGTGAGAAAGGGATAGCTTCCCGCCAATCGATCGTTCACATTCGGCACGGTCAACATCCAGTCCGCGACCTCCTCGACACCATCGGCCAAGGTGGCAAGTTCAGACAGTTCATTCACTTCGGCACGAATTTCGGCCAGAAGTGCCCGGAGCCCGACGCCTCCGTCGCCCTTCAGCTTTCGCCCGACCAAGTCGGCCGCCTGAATGCCGTTGGTACCCTCATAGATCGGCGTTATCCGCGCGTCGCGATAGTGCTGGGCGGCGCCTGCCTCTTCGATAAAGCCCATCCCGCCGTGGATCTGGACGCCAAGCGACGCGACCTCGCAGCCTATGTCCGTCCCGTGCGCCTTGATCAGCGGCGTGACGAGATCAGCCCTGGTTGCCGCATTCCGGTCGCCCATATGGGCGCGATCCACCTGGCCGGCCGCATAGTATAAGAGCGACCTGGCCGCCTGCGTCTGCGCCTTCATGCGCAAGGCCATGCGGCGGACATCCGGATGGTCGAGGATCGCAACGGGCGTTTTCCCTGAGGAGCCGTCCGCGCGCGGCGACTGGATCCGCTCACGCGCATAATCGAGGGCCAACTGGGTCGCGCGCTCGGCCACCTGGACACCCTGATTGCCCACATTGATGCGCGCATTGTTCATCATCGTGAACATGGCCCGCATACCGCCGCCTTCTTCGCCGACCAGTTCGCCTACACAGTCGTCATGATCGCCATAGGACATCACGCAGGTCGGGGACGCATGGATGCCCAGCTTGTGTTCAATAGACACGCAATGAACATCGTTTGGGTCACCCGGCTTTCCCGACGCATCCAATCGGAACTTGGGCACAAGAAACAATGAGAGACCCTTGGTGCCTTCGGGAGCGCCCGAGGTTCGAGCCAGGATGAGATGGAGGATATTGTCTACCAGGTCATGCTCACCGAAGGTGATGAAGATCTTTTGCCCTTTGATACGCCAGGTGCCATCGGGTGCCGGGCTAGCGCTGGCGCGCACAGCGCCGACGTCCGATCCGGCCTGCGGTTCGGTGAGGTTCATCGTCCCCGTCCACTCACCGGTGATAAGCTTTGGGAGCCATGTTTGCTGCTGGTCGCCAGTTCCATGCGCCGCCAGCGCCTCGATCGCCCCTGGCGTCAGCATATTGACCAGCGAGAAGCCCAAATTGGCCGTTCCCAGATCCTCCATCACGATGGTGGCCAGCGAGAAAGGCAGACCTTGACCGCCAAAAGCCTGCGGGCCTGCAATAGCGCCCCAGCCATTCTCGAAAAAAGCCCTGTAAGCGGCCTTGAAGCCCACGGGCATCGTGACGCTACCTTCGTGCCACTGCGCGCCTTGCGTGTCGCCCAAGCGCAGGAGCGGCGCATACTCTCCTTCTGCAAATGCGGCCGCGCCGTACAGGATCGCCTCCACCAGATCATCGCTGAGACCCGCAAAACATTCGGTGGCGGCCATTTCGTTTATTCCGGCGATGTGCCTAAGAACAAAGCGCTGTTCTGCAGTTGGGACTGAAAATGTCATCAAAGAAGTTCCTGTGACCAGGATGAAGGGACCGGTGAGACTGGTTTGACGTTAACTCGGGAGCCGACGAGCCTTCCGAAGGCTTCACCGCAGGCGCGTCAGTACCGCAAAGGTAAATCGCGCTATCCGTCGTCTGGACTGCCGATCGGCACCATCTGCCCCATCCGCTCCTCAAGAAGACAGAAGACGCGGAGCGCCGCGTCAAGATCCTCGCTCGGCACACCGGCCAGCAAGATGTGGCGCGTCTTTGAAAGCGTCGCTTCGATTTTGGCGGCGAGCTCCCAACCCTGCTGCGTAAGATGCAATGTCTTGGAGCGCCGGTCCGTGGAATCTTCGACCCGTTCTACCAAACCGCTGGCGCAGAGCCGGTCAAGTTGCCGGACGAGCGCCGGACCTTCCACATTGAGGGCTCCGGCAAGGCTACCCTGCCGCGTTCCGTCCCCCATCCGGCTCAGCAGAGCGATCGGAAGCGCGCTGGCGCCCGACAAACCATATTGATCCACGAGACGGTCCAGAAGCTGGGAATAGCGTCGCCCCAACACGACTAAGCCGGTCGTCAACCGACGTTCCACTGATGCCAGATCCTCGTCCATAGCAATTCGATAACATGTTATTAAATAACACGCAATCAGAATAGCAGGAATCATTGCGGCGACAGAATTGAGGATGTTACTCGTCGGCTAGGACGAGGATTTGACCTGCCCCCTGCTGAGTGGCCCAGAGACTATGATAGTCTGGACCACGAAAGGGAGTTTGAATGCCGAGCAAGAAGCACAAGCCGGAAGAGATTATCGGCAAGCTGCGTGAAGTTGAGATCGTGCTGGCGCAGGGGGCATCGACCGCCGAAGCGTGCCGCCGGATCGCGGTTAGCGAACAGACCTACTACCGCTGGCGCAAGGAATATGGCGGGCTGAAGACCGACCAGGCACGGCGTATGAAGGATCTGGAGAAGGAGAACCTGCGGCTACGCCGGGCGATCTCCGACCTCACATTGGACAAGCTGATCCTGCAGGAGGCGGCCAGGGGAAACTTCTGAGCCCCGCGCGGCGGCGACGCTGCATCGATCATGTTCGACGAGAGCTTCCGGTGTCCGAACGACGGATCTGCCGGGTGCTGGGCCAGCATCGATCGACGCAGCGCAAGGTCCCGCGCGGGGCAGATGACGAACAGGCGCTCACGGAGGACATCATCGCGCTGGCAAAGCAATATGGTCGCTACGGCTATCGCCGAGTGACGGCATTGCTGTGCCATGCAGGATGGGCGGTGAATCATAAACGGGTCGAGCGTATCTGGCGGCGTGAGGGGCTGAAGGTCCCGCAACGTCAGCCAAAACGGGGCAGGCTCTGGCTCAACGACGGATCATGTATCCGCCTGCGGCCGGAGTATCCGGGACATGTGTGGGCCTATGACTTCGTCGAGGGTCGGACGCATGATGGGCGCAAGTTCCGCATCCTGACCATCATCGACGAAGCCAGCAGGGAATGCCTGGCGCTCATTGTCGCGCGACAGCTCAAGCATGAGGATGTGCTGGCAGCCTTGGCGGACCTGTTCATCTCGCGCGGCCCACCAGCCAATATCCGGTCGGACAACGTCCTAGGTCAGGAAGCAGCGGCGGATTTTGGCCAGCAGATATCTATGCGCCGACAAACATCGGCGCTGCATGCATTCTGAGCCAGATGGCTTCCACCGTCAACGGGATCGCTCCCTGCCATAGCAAACACAGGATCCATCGGTGCCGGAGCAGCCGTGGTCCTCACCGTCCTTAAAACGAGATACGCACCCAGGTGGAAGGCCCGAACATTATCTACAGGGTCGCTCTCGCGCCCTCACGGCACTTGCAGAGAGGGGGCCTTCCACCTGGCATCCGACCGTTCGAGGAACGGCCGGTACTCTGTCCCCGTCTTGATGACGGCGTGAGCCACGCGCGCCATTTTGGCGGTGAGCGCCGTCATCGCCTTGCGGCGGCGATCGGCATCGTCCGCGTGCCCGGCAATCGCCCCATTTCCGAAGCCGCCACCTGGGCCCCTGTGCATTATTCGGACACAGATTCACGGTAGCGGCTTAATGAGCAGTGGCATGAGGCCGTGGGCGTCGAAATCGAGGTGATCGGACCAGACGTAATCACCGGTGAGATTGATGCGGTCCCAGCCAAGCGGCGAGAGCCGGGAGAGCATAGCCGGATCGATCGGCGTCCCGCGACGGCGCATTTCGTCAACGGCGCGACCGAGATACCGGCAGTTGAACAGGATGATCGCAGCGGTGACGAGGTTGAGCGCAGCCGCACGGGTTTGCTGGTTTTCCAAACCACGATCACGAAAACGGCCGAGCCGGTGGAAAGCGACCGCCCGGGCCAGGCTGTTGCGGGCCTCTCCCTTGTTCAGTTCGGCGGTGACGGTGCGGCGCAGAGCCGGATCTTCGAACCAGCGCAGCGTGAACAGCGTCCGCTCGATCCGTCCAACCTCACGAAGTGCTGCGGCGAGACTGTTCTGCTGGCGGTAAGCGGATAGCTTCTTCAGGATCAACGATGGCGTGACGGTGCGGTCGCGCATTGCGCCGATAACACGTTCGATATCCGGCCAGTGGCTGACGATCAGATCTCGATTGAGCTTGTGACCGAATAGCGGCGCGAGCCTACCATAACGTTTCGGGGGTTCGAAGGCGTATAGGCGCCGATCTGACAGACGGGGAATCCGCGGCTCGAAATCGAGCCCGAGCAGGTGCATCGTCGCGAACACGATGTCGGAAACGCCGCCCCCATCGACGTGCAGCGCGGTCAGATCGGCGTTACTATCGTGGCCGAGGATACCGTCGAGCGCATGGATGGCTTCCCCTGCCGTGCCGGCGATCACAGTCTGGTGAAGCGGCGCGTACCGATCGGTGATGGTGGTGTAGATCTTGACCATCGGGTCGCGACCATAATGCGCATTGACCGCTCCGCCGGCTTCGCCCGGTCCGCCGAGGTGAAAGGCCTGCCCGTCAGCAGACGCCCGGTGCCCCTGCCCGAACCAGGTCGCGATCGGCTCGGCGTGGATGGCGTCGGTCATGCAGGCGAGCGCCGCCCGAAAGGTTTCCTCGCGCATGTGCCATGTCTGCATGCGCAGGAGCGCGCGGCGTGATCCTGCGCCGCATACTTCGGCCATGCGTGACAACCCGAGATTGGTCGCCTCGGCAATCAGGGTGGCGAGGAAGGCGCGCTCGTCAGCAGGCGGCAACCCGGTTGAAACATGACCGAAATGCCGAGTGAAGCCGGTCCAGCGTTCGACCTGCGACAGCACATCGGTGATACGGGTAGCAGGCAACATGCCGTAACAGGCGAGCGTCAGGTGCCGCCCTTCATCTTGCCCGCCGTCATCATCCTTTTGCTCTTTGGGGAAGCGTAACCTCTCCCCGGCGAACAGGGCGGCATCACGCCCGTCCAGATTGCGGGCGACGCCGCGCAAGGCGCTGTCGAGTTGCTCAGCGCGCTGATCGAGCCATGCATGTGGATCGCCGAGTGAGAACGGTGGTTGGAGCGATGCGCCTGGCGATGGCGCAAGCAGCACGTCCAGCGACCGGTGCATCCGCGACGTCGGCACCCAGATATCACCCGATGCCAGCGCATTGGCGAGCGCGCCGTAAGTCGCCATTTCCCAATGCGTCCGGTCGATCTTTCCTGCGACCACGACATGGCGTTGCCAGCGCCGCTCGACATGACCGAGCGGAACGTCGGCGGGAAGCGGTTTGCGCCAGTCGCCATCGAGATCCGACAGGACCGTCATCGCATTGCGCAATGTCGCGGTACCGGCCCGGCCGTGGAAATCGAGCGTTTGCAGGAACTGTGGTCCTGCCCGCTTGAAGGTCCGGTACTCGGCTGCAATCTCACTCAGCACATCATCCCTGTGAGGTGCAGCGGTACGACGGATGATCGCCGCATCGGCATCGAGCATGTCGAGAGGCATGATACCCCTGAGGGCCGCGCCGATATCTTCACCAGCGCGTGCTGCTCGGCTGACCGTTTCCAGCACTGTGGCGATGCGCATCAACCGGTCGCGTCCCTCGCGTCCCGAGACCGTGACCCGCTGTTCAAGGCGTTTGCGAGCACGAAGGTGAGCGCGTCCCATCAAGGCGCTGAACATGGTGATCGCCGCGTCAGTAAGCGTGGCCTCCATCTCGCGCATCGTGGCAAGCAGGATGACCCGCCTGCGGGCAGGTCGCATCTGTTGAAAAGCCTGGGCGGTATAGCGCACACCTTCGCGAGCGAATTGCGTCAGGCGTGGTTCCTGCCGGGGATTGATCGGAACACGGGAAATACCGGTCCAGCGGATCAGTGCGACCTTCTCCAGGATTTCGGCGAGCGAGGCGGGCGCGACGCGGGGCTCCGGTTCGCGCAGCCAGGAAAAGCGGCTTTGTCGGTCATGCACCTTGTCATCCACCAGCGTGTCGAGACGTTGTCGCATTTCTGTATCGAGCGTGTCGTCGACCGCGGCGACCAGATCGGTTTCCGCCCGAAGCATCGCCTCGGCCGCCATCCGCTCCACAACGCTGATACCGGGGATGACGATGCGCCGGGTGCGCAGCTCGTTCAGCAGTCGGTCGAGCAGAATGCGCCCGTCAACGATGGGCATGGCTTCGGTCGCCAGCCACGCCATCATCGAGGTACGAACTGGCTGGCTCAGATCGGAAAAACCAAACCGGGCTTTGATGGCGGCAAGCTGATCGTAGCGGGTCGGCGTACGCCGCGCGAAGTCGGCGATGACGCCCGCGTCAACCCCAACCTGGTCGGCGATATGGTCGAGCATGATCGCAGGCAACAGCTCGCCGGCGCGCAGATGCCGTCCAGGATAGCGCAGACAGCAGAGTTGCAGGGCATAGCTCAGCCGGGTCGCTGGAGTGCGAGCGATGCCAATCGCAGACAAGTCTTCGGCGTCGAGACCATGATGTCGCACGACCATCGCCTCGGTGCCAGGCAGCGCCAGCAGTGCGGCGCGCTGCCGCTCGGTCATTGGAATGCGTGCGGGCATGTTCGATCCTCCAAAAACCTCTTGCCTTTTGCTTGCTTAATGAAAGAGGATTGTGAAAGCCGGAAGGCGGCGAAAACCCGTTACTCCTGTTTCTGCCTCCGGATACGGCCGTTTGTGAAAGAAGCTGGATGACCCGCGAACCCTATCTGATCGGCTATGCCCGCGTGTCGAAGGGCGACGATCAATCGAACGCGGCACAGCGGCGCGCGCTCGATGCGGTCGGCTGCAAGCGGGTCTTCGATGAAACCGCCAGTGGCGGACGGTGGGATCGGCCGAAGCTTTTGGAGATGATCGGCCAGTTGCGTGACGGCGACATAGTAGTCGTCTGGAAGCTCGACCGGCTGTCGCGCAGTCTAAAGGACATGCTGCACATCATGGAGCGGATCGAGCTAGCGGGTGCGGGCTTCCGCTCGTTGACCGAAGCGATCGACACCACCACGGCCGCGGGGCGCATGATGATGCAGATGGTCGGCAGCTTCGCCGAGTTCGAGCGGGCAATGATCCGCGAGCGTACCTCCGCCGGTCTCGCTCAGGCGCGCGCCGAAGGTCGAGTTGGCGGACGTCGCCGTAAGCTCGCCGAAAAGCAACGGCTTGAAATCGCTGAGTCTGTGATCTCGGGCCGCAAATCTGGCGCTGAGATGGCGCGCCTATATGCGGTCAGCGAGCCGACCGTATCACGCATCGTTGCCGAGCACCGAATTCATACTCCGCAAGTTTCTTCCGAACGAAACCCTGCCTGATGTCCCTTCGCCTTCCTGCTCTGGTCATCCAAAACAAATGGGTGCTGATTACCGGCGCCTCATCCGGACTTGGCGCTAGTCTGGCTCGCGAGATTGCCATCAAACACGGTGCCAACCTTCTCCTCGCATCAAGAAGGCTCCATCTCACGGAGGATCTGGCGACGAGCATCCAAGCCGAACGACCGGTTCAAATCGTATCGATCGAAGCTGACCTATCTCATGCTGACGGCATCGCAGAGGTTGTTAAGGGCATCGTACGGTACAAGCCTGTCGCCGCAGTTCTTAACGCCGGAATCACAAGGTATGGTCCGGTATCGACGGACATGGTGGAAGCGGATCGGGCCATTGTTGCAACGAACATCATGGGGTTCACCGAACTTCTGCACCACTTGGTGACCCATTTTTCCAGTGCAGATGAGCGAAGAGCTATTTTGGCCGTGTCAAGTTTGGGAGGCGAAACTACATTGCCCGATCAGGCAGTGTACGGAGCCTCGAAGGCCTATGTGACCAACCTCACGCTCGCCGTGCGGGCTCAACTGAAAACCCCCCACCTCTCTATCGGCGTGTTTATTCCCGGCGGAATTGCGACCGATATGGGTGCCTTATCGGGAATTGATGCTCGTTCACTAGCTTATCGATGGGGCATGAGCAGTCCATAAGACTGCGCTCACCTGGCAGTTAGAGCGCTGACTAGCGGGAGGGCGGTGACCATCCCCGGCACGCTGAACCGAGCAGCGTACTTGCTGGCACGACACATGCCGCGAACTTGGATTGCGGCAGCGGCTGATCGGCTACCGTGAATCTGTGTCCGAATAATGCACAGGGGCCTCGGTGGGGTTGGAGGCAGCTTATGCACAGGCCGGAGGCGGCATTGCATCGCTCATCGGCCAATGGTTGAACCTGCGGCGCAACGACCTGCGCGTTTTGGTAGGGGCAGGGGCGGGGGCCGCGATCGGTGCAGCGTTTGGCGCGCCTCTGACCGGCGCTTTCTATGCTTTTGAAATCGTCATCGGCGCCTACACGCCGGCGAGCATCGCTCCCGTCGTGGCCGCGACACTAGCAGCCGTCGTGACCGCACGTACGCTCGGCGCCACACCGTATCTCATTGCCGCCACCAGCAGCCAGAGCCTCGAGACAGTGGACTATCTGCTTTACGCCATCCTGGGTCTCGCTTGCGCATTGGTGGGCATCGCACTTATGCGCTTGGTATCACTTGCGGAAGCTTGCGTCCGTCGAACCCCACTGCCGGAGTGGGCAAGGCCGATAGTTGGCGGGGCGCTGCTTATCCCGATTGCACTAGCTTCTCCTCACGCGCTTTCGGCCGGGCACGGGGCGCTGCATCTCACCATCGGTGGAGAGCTGGCGATCGGCGCGCTCGCTTTTATTTTTGTACTCAAATGCCTCGCGTCCGTGGTGTCGCTGGGCTTCGGCTTTCGTGGCGGTCTGTTTTTTGCATCACTTTTCTTGGGCGCCTTGCTCGGTCAAATTCTTGCCGGGCTATGGATGCTGATCCCCGGGGTTGTCTCACTATCGCCGGTGGACGCAGCACTGGTTGGGATGGCGGCGCTGGCCGTAGCGGTCGTCGGAGGGCCAATGACCATGTCCCTTCTGGTGCTTGAGGCGACGCATGATTTCGGCATCACCGCGGTGGTGCTCACCGCAACGCTGTGCTCGAGCGCTCTGGTCCGGGAGCGCTTCGGTTACTCCTTCTCGACCTGGCGCCTGCACCTGCGTGGTGAAGTGATCCGAAGCGCGCGCGATATTGGCTGGATGCGTTCGTTGACGGCACGCAAGATGATGCGCGCTGCCCCGGCGACCGCACTGCCGACACTTTCGATGTCCGATTTCAGGCAGCAGTTCCCGTTGGGTTCGACGAGCCGGGTACTCCTGCAGGACCGATCAGGCCTCTACGCGGGCCTGGTGCCGACTGCGGCCGTCTTTGCAGATTTGGGCTCGGCGGAGCGGGCCATCTCCGAGTTGGCTATCCTCCAGAATGTCGTGCTGTCACCTGAAATGTCGATCGCTTCAATCATGGAAGCATTCGACGTGAGTGGAGCCGACGATCTAGCCGTTGTCGATGAAGATCGACGGATTTTGGGTATGCTGACCGAAAAATACGTTCGCAAACGCTATGCTGACGAGATCGATCGTTCGCAGCGCGACCTTTATGGCGAAAACTGACTGCCTGTCGATATCAGGGCTTCAGCCAGAAGCGCAGAATCATCGATACTGCACCGAGCGCAACAACGCTCCCGGTCCAGATCAGCGCCATCCATCCCAGCCGCTTCCAAAAGGGCGTATACTTCATCAGTGATAGCCGTGCGTGCCAACTTTGCCACGAAAGACCCAATAGGCCCATCCAGTATAGGCAAGGATGACCGGCATGATGATCGCGGTCCCTACCAACATGAATATCTGGCTCCGCTCGGGCGCGGCGGCATCCCATATGGTGATGCTGTCGGGCACGATGTAAGGAAATAGGCTGATGCCAAGTCCTGCAAATCCTAACGCGAACAGGGCCAGCGCAAGCAGAAACGGTGCAGCGGTGGCACCGCCGCGCAGTTTGCGGAAAAACAGGACAGCGACGATCGCGGTAAGCAGCGGCACCTGCGCCGTCGCCAGCACGCCGGGCATGTCGAACCAGCGCTTCCAATATTCGAACTGCAGGAACGGGGTGGCGGCGCTGACGGCCGCCATCGCGACCAGCGTGCCTGCCCCCGCCCACAGCGCCAGTCGGCGGGCATGCGCCTCTGCGCTACCTTCGACTTTCCAGATCAGCCAGGCAGCGCCGAGCAGCGCATAGCCGATAACCACCCCAGCGCCGGTCAACAGGCTGAACGGGGTCAACCAGTCGAGCCAGCCACCGGCATAGGCCTGGTTTTCGACCTGAACGCCTTGGAGGATCGCGCCCAGCGTCACGCCCTGCGCAAAGGCGGCTATGAACGAGCCCAGGCTGAACGCAATGTCCCATAGCGCACGGTGCCGTGGGTCGCGCCAGCGGAATTCAAAGGCCACACCACGAAAAACGAGCCCCAAAAGCATCGCGATAATAAGTGGGTAGGTCGCGGTCAGGACGACACCATAGGCGAGCGGGAAGGCAGCGAAGAGCCCGCCGCCGCCCAGCACTAGCCATGTTTCGTTGCCGTCCCACACCGGCGCGATCGAATTCATCGCCTGATCGCGCTCATCCCCAACTTTGAAGCTCGGAAACAGGATGCCGATGCCCAAGTCGAACCCGTCCATGACAACGTACATGAATACGGCGAAGGCGATGATGAAAGCCCAGACGACCGTCAAATCGACGTTAATGCCCATTTTGTTTACTCCGCCCCAGTCGCGATGGCCGGCGCAGGCGTAATACCCGCAGTGCGTACCGGCATATGCTCAGGCTCGGACTCATCCGGCCCGGCCGGCTTGTGCATCAGATGTAGAATGTACCAAGCGCCCGCACCGAAGACTGCGAAATACACGATGACGAACGCGATCAGCGAGGCGGCAACCGCAGGCGCGGCGAGAGGCGACGCGCTTTGGGCCGTGAGCATGTGGCCATAAACGGTATAGGGTTGGCGCCCCACCTCCGTCGTGATCCACCCGGCAATCACTGCCACGAAGCCTGACGGCCCCATCAGCACGGCGGCGCGATGCAGCCACGACCAGTCGTAGAGACGTTTACGCATCCGCGCGACCAGGCTCCACAGACCAAGGCCCAGCATGGCGAAGCCGATGCCGACCATCACCCGGAAAGACCAGAAGATGACCGGCACGGGAGGCTCACGGTCATCGGGAATCGTATCGAGGCCGGCGAGCGGTGCGTTCAGATCATGCTTCAGGATCAGCGATGACGCTTTGGGAACCTCCACGGCATAATCGATGCGTTTCTCCGCGCTGTTGGGAATGCCGAACAGGATAAGCGGCGCACCGTCCGGGTGGCTCTCGTAATGCCCCTCCATGGCCATGACCTTGGCGGGCTGATGCTCCAGCGTGTTGAGGCCGTGCATGTCGCCAGCGAAAATCTGAATCGGCGCGACGATCGCTGCCATCCACATTGCCATGCTGAACATCTTTCGCGCATGCAGGTTTGCGCGGTCGCGCAGCAGATGCCAGGCGCCGACCGCGCCCACGACAAAAGCGGTGGTCAGATAGGCGGCGATCACCGTATGGACGAGCCGGTAGGGGAAGCTAGGGTTGAAGATGATCGCCAGCCAGGATTCGCCCGGCAGGAAACGGCCATCGGGTGACATCTCGAAGCCGGTGGGCGTCTGCATCCAGCTGTTCACCGACAGGATCCAGAAGGCCGAAATGAACGTGCCAAGCGCCACCATGCAGGTAGCGGCGAAATGCAGGCCTTTGCCCACCTTGGACATGCCGAACAGCATGACGCCGAGGAATCCGGCCTCCAGGAAGAAGGCGGTGAGCACTTCATAGGCCATCAGCGGCCCGATCACCGGTCCAGCCTTTGTCGAGAAAACCGACCAGTTGGTGCCAAACTGATAGGACATGACAATGCCGGAGACCACGCCCATCGCAAAGGCGATTGCAAAGATTTTCACCCAGTAGCGGAACAGGTCGAGATAGATGTCCCGCCCGGTTTTCAGCCACAGTCCCTCCAGGACCATCAGATAGCTGGCCAAGCCGATCGAAAAGGCCGGAAAGATGAAGTGGAAGCTGACCGTGAACCCGAACTGGATTCGGGCGAGCAGCAGGGCATCGAGTCCGTCGAACATCTTTAGTCTTCCGGTAAAGCTGCGCGCTGTGCGCGCCGCCAGCGATTGAATGTCTTTTCGGATATACCGATTTGTCGGCAACTGATGCAAACGCCTTGCCCGGATGCGATCAGCGCGGCGATCGCCTGGCAGCGGCGTTCCTTGTCGGGGATCGCGGTCACAGGGCCGCCGCGCTCTTCCAGAGCATATAGGCCGCGACGACGAAGATCAGCACCGCGAACACGGTTGTCAGCGTTCCGGTCCCGGATAGCCGCTTGGCGGCGATTGTGCCGATGAACCCGCCAGCGATGCCACCAGTGATGAACACGCCAGCCAGCACCCAGTCGATCAGCCCGGAAAATGCGTAGTTGGCGGCTGTCGTCAGGCCGAATGCCGTTACCGCGACGAGACTGGTTCCGACCGCGTTGATAATCGGCATGCTGGTCGATGCAACGAGGCCGGGGACGATCAGGAAACCGCCACCGATGCCGAAGAAGCCCGAGAAGATGCCGGTGCCCAGACCATAGCCCAGAACTTTGGGCGCATTCTCACGATTACATTGGGCACCCGGGATGCCCAGCGCTTTGCGCCCGCGCAGCATCAGTATGCCGACGACGATCATCACCAGGGCGAACAGGAACAGCAGCTTCTGTCCGTCGAACGCCTTTCCGACCGTCGACCCGCCCAGCGCGCCAAGGATACCTGCCGCGGCATACATGCCGCCGCAGCGCCATTTGACCGTATGCTCGCGTGCATGGCTGGCCAGCCCCGTCGCGGCGTTGACGGCGACCGCCAGCGCCGACGTGCCAATCGCGACATGCGGGCTGGATACACCGACCAGATAGACCATCAGCGGCACGGCGAGGATCGAGCCGCCGCCGCCAACCAGTCCCAGCGAGAAGCCGACCAGCGAGCCTGACAGGAGGCCCAGCACATATTGCAGGGGTTCGAGCATGGTGATCACGCCGCCTGACGCACGCGTTCGATCGGTTGCGGCTTCACCAGCACTCATGACCCTTGAGCATGCCGTTCCAATAAATCCACGGCAGCGCCTCGGACTTGAGCAGCCAGGACAGCCTCGCAGGCTGCGTTCCATCGATCAGCCATTTTGGGAAGCTCGGCATGAGCTTGCCACCATAGCCGAACTCGGCAAGGACGATCTTGCCCTTCTCGACGGTCAGCGGGCAGGAGCCGTAGCCGTCATAACCGGCAACCGGCTCTCCACCCTTAAGTACCGACAGCAGATTGACCGCCACGATCGGCGCCTGTTTGCGAGCCGCGGCGGCGGTCTTGGCATTGGGTGTGGAGCCACCATCGCCAAGGCCGAAGATATTAGGATAGCCGACGTGCTGCAACGTCACCTGATCGACCTCGACATAGCCTGCCTTGTCCGCCAGCAGACTGTCCGCAACGAAACGCGGCGCGATCTGGGGCGGGGTCACATGCATCATGTCGAACGCGCGCGTCACTTCGCCCGTCTTTTTCGCGAAAGGTCGCGGTCTTTGCCGCGCCATCGACCGCGATCAGGTGGATTCGAAATTGAGGTCGATGCCGTACCGCTCGACATAGCTCATCAGCGCGGGGACATAGTCCTTCACGCCGAACAGCACGCCGCCCGCATTGTGGAAGGCAACATCGATGTTGTTCAGGACGCCGCGTTCAAGCCAGTTGTCGCACGACAGGTACATCGCCTTCTGTGGCGCGCCGGCGCATTTGATGGGCATCGGCGGCTGGGTGAACAGCGCCACGCCTTCCCGCAGATTGCGTACCAGCTCCCAAGTATAGGGCGCTGTGTCGTAGCGATAATTGGACGTCACGCCGTTCTGGCCCAGCGTTGCCGCCAGCCCGTCGATCGCGTCCCAGTCGAGCACATTGCCCGGCGCGACAACCAACGCGCGATAGCCAATCGCGCGGCCATTGGCTGTCGTCACCTGATCCTGTTCGGGCTGAAAGCTTTGCACGGCTTCCCTGATCCAGGTGACACCCTTGGGCATCACTGACGCCATCGAATGGCAAGTTGATTTCGGTTCGAACACGCCTGCACCGACCATCGTCCAGCCGGGCTGATAATAATGCTCCGTACGCGGTTCGATGATCGCCACCGAAAGCTTGGAATCCCGCTTGAGGATCGATGCCGCCGTCGCGATGCCGCCTGCACCCCCGCCGACAATGACAACGTCATAGCGGGCGGCGGGTCGATCGGTCGCGGGGCCATTGGGGCTGCTGGCCGATGCGGTCTCGATCCGGCCGCGCAATTGCGACAGGTCATAGCCAGCTGCATTTGCCGCGCTCAGGATGGCTGCGGTCGGGCGCGATCCGGCTTGGGACAATGCCCAGAGCGTCGTGGCGCGGGTTCCTGTCCGGCAGAAAGCGAGGGTCAGGCCATCGGCAGAGGCCAGCGCATCGCCAAAGTCCGCAACAGATGCCTCGTCGAAATTGCCACCGCTGATGGGAATATGACGATAGGCAATGCCGAGCGCGTCAGCCTTTGCCTTCAGGTCGGCTGAGAGAGGTTGGCCGGGCTCTTCGTCATCAGGCCGGTTGTTGATGATCAGACGGACGCCAGCAGATGCGGCCTGGTCAATGTCTTCCGGGGTAATCTGGCCACAAACGAGCAGCTTTTCGTCGAGCTTATGGGGATTCATCGAACCTCTCCTTTCTTAAGTTCAGGCGTGGACCGGCGTTCGTGGTCCCGACGGGCGATCAAGCGCCCAGACGATCGCGAAGCCGACCGCCATCGCAGCAGTAAAAACCGCGGCTGCCGGAGGGTTGATGGCAAATGCGGCCAGCGCCGGGCCTGGGCAAAGGCCGCCCAGCCCCCAGCCGATGCCGAACAAGGCAGAGCCGCCGAGCAGGCGCGGCGTGATTGGATCGGTGTCGGGCAGATGAAAATCGGCATCGGCAACTGGCGCCGCCATCCGCCGCTGGATCAGCCAGGCGATTGCCATCGGGATCATCGCGCCGCCCATGACGAAGGCAAGGGTGGGATCCCAGGCACCAAACAGGTCGAGGAAGCTGCGGACCCGCACGGGATCCATCATGCCCGACACGGCGAGGCCCGCGCCGAACAACAGGCCAGAGACAAGGCCGATCACGCCGCGCATCACCAGCTACCTCCAACCGCATTGACGATTGCCACAGTCACAAAGCCCGTCGCCATGAAGGTGAATGTCGCAACGATGGATCGCTTCGACAGGCGCGACATGCCGCATACGCCGTGACCGGACGTGCAGCCCGACCCAAGCCGCGTACCAATGCCGACGACGAGCCCTGCGACCGCGAGCGTTGCCATGCTCATGGGGAAGCGTGACAGGATCGGTCCCGCCGCCCATGCGACAAGTGCCGCGCCGAGGGGCAGGCCGATGATGAATGCCAGCGCAAGCGAGCGCGGTGCGCCGCTGCCCAGCCCGATCGCTCGCGCCGCCATGCCGCTGACGCCGGCGATGCGGCCCGCGCCCAGCAGCATGATGGCAGCCGCCACGCCGATCATCAGGCCACCGATCAGCCCCTGCCCCGGCATCGCATAATCAGGCATCACAGCACGTCCAGCGGAAGCTTGAGGTAGCGCGTGCCATTCTCTTCTGGCTCGGGCAGATGCCCGCCACGCATGTTCACCTGTATCGAGGGGAGGATGAGCCGCGGCATCCCCAGCGTCGCGTCACGCCGAGTGCGCATCTCGACAAATTCGTCCTCGCCCACGCCTACATGGACATGGACATTGGAATCGCGTTCCTGGCCGATCGTGGTTTCCCACACAAAGTCGTCGCGGCCCGGCGCCTTGTAATCATGGCAAAGGAAAGTGCGCGTTTCACGCGGCAAATCCATCAGACGGCGGATGGAGCGATAAAGCATTCGCGCATCGCCGCCGGGGAAATCCGCGCGGGCGGTGCCATAGTCCGGCATGAACAGCGTATCGCCGGTGAACACAGCATCGCCGATCACATAGGCCAGGTCGGCGGGCGTGTGCCCCGGCACGTGCAGCGCGACCGCAGGAATCGACCCGACCGCGAACCTGTCGCCGTCATCGAACAGATGGTCGAACTGCGACCCGTCACGCTCGAACTGCGTGCCCTCATTGAAGATTTTGCCGAATACGCTCTGGACTGTCGTGATTGCGCGACCGATCGCGAGCTTGCCGCCGAGCTTTTCCTGGAGGAACGGCGCGGCGGACAGATGATCTGCGTGGGCATGCGTTTCCAGCAGCCATTCGACTTTCAGTCCTTCAGCCTGGACATAGTCGATGATGGCCTGCGCAGAGCCGTGCTCGGTGCGGCCTGATGCAGAATCAAAATCGAGCACGCTGTCGATAATCGCTGCGGCGCGGGTCACCGGATCATGCACCACATAGCTTGCAGTGAATGTCGCCTCGTCAAAGAAAGAGCGCACAACTGGCGCGGGTATTTCGCCGGCGCGGGTGTCCGTTACAATCTGCGCTGCGAGCATGAGCGGCTCATCAGGGTGGTCCATCTCGACTCTCCAAACTTTCTCACTTACACGGTTCAAATAATCGAGTATTATGGTTGCGTCAACCGACGAGATTGATGACAATGTCGATCAGCATGAATGAAAGGTTCGATTTGGCTTCTGAACTCCCCTCCTGTTCCGCGTTGCGCCTTGGCGAGGAAGCGCCGGATTTCACCGCGCGCTCGACCCGTGGCCAGGTGTCACTTTCAGATTTCCGAGGACGCTGGCTTGCGCTCTTTTCGCATCCGGCGGATTTCACGCCGGTCTGCACCAGCGAGTTTGTGTCGATTGCGCGCGCGCATGACCGGTTTGCGACACTGGGATGCGAACTTATGGCACTGTCGGTCGACAGCCTGTTTTCCCACCTCGCCTGGATCCGCGCGATCCGCGATCGGTTCGATGTCGTCGTGGACTTCCCGATCATCGAAGATCCGACGCTGGAGATCGCGCGCGCCTATGGAATGGTCGGCCCAAACGCGATGGATGCCAGCGCGGTGCGGACGACCTATTTCCTCGATCCGGACGGGATATTGCGGGCATCGACCTGCTATCCGGCCAGCGTCGGGCGCTCCGTGGAGGAGATGCTGCGCCTCGTCGCCGCGCTTCAGCGTGTCCATGATGGATCGGCTCTGGCGCCGGAAGGTTGGATGCCAGGCAGTGATCTGCTCGCGGTCCCAAGCCACGATGTCGCAGACGTGCTGGCAGCGCCCGCCGGCACCGACTGGTTCTACACGCCGATCAAGGATCAGGCATGATGGCGGATATCGCGACGCTTGATCTCGAGGCCGCGGCGGATTTGCTTCGGGCGCTTGCACATCCGGTGCGCCTCTCCCTGCTGCGCACGCTCATAGATGGCGAGCGCTCGGTCGGCGAGATCGAACATTTAGCCAATGTGGTGCAGCCCGGCCTCAGCCAACAGCTCGGTGTTCTGCGAAAGGCCGACCTTGTGCATACACGACGCGAGGCAAAGCTGGTTTTCTATCGAATCAACCAGGCCCGTATCGCTGAAGTCAGCGCGCTGCTTGATGCCTATGCGGGGACGGTAGCCATATCCCGTGCAGACGCGGTCGCGGCCCGACCGCAGGCTGGCGGGGGGGCGGCCATGTTCGCGCGGATCACGCCACGTAAATGATGCTGCGAGGCTCAAAAGCCTCGCAGCATCAAACTCTCAGTCCACCAATACGGTGCGCAGATAAGGGCGATGCTCGGTCCAGCCCTGGGGGAAGAGGGCGCGTGCCTCGTCATCCTTGATCGAGGGAGGAATGATCACTTCCTTACCCTTCTGCCAGTCTGCCGGAGTCGCGATACGCTTGGCGTCGCCGAGTTGCAGCGCATCGATCACCCTCAATATCTCATCGAAGTTACGTCCCACGCTCATCGGATAGGTCATTGTCAGCCGGATCTTCTTTTTTGGATCGATGATGAAGACCGATCGCACCGCTGCGGTCGCGCTCTGATCGGGGTGGATCATGTCATACATCTTGGCGATCGACAGATCCGCGTCAGCGACGATGGGGAAAGTCAGGTTGGTGTTCTGGGTGTCGTTGACATCCTCGATCCATTTGCGATGCTCGTCGGCAGTGTCGGTCGACAGGCCGAGCGGTTTGACGTTGCGGGCCTCGAACTGATCGGCAAGCTGGGCTGTGCGGCCCATTTCGGTCGTGCAGACCGGCGTGAAATCGGCCGGGTGGCTGAAGAAGAAGACCCAGGATTCCCCGGCCCATTCGTGCAGGCTGATGGGGCCGTTCTGGGTATCGACGGTGAAATCGGGTGCGATGTCGCCAATGTGCAGGCTCATGTCGGGTCCTTTCGGGGTTGCGATAACAGACACCTACCGCAGGATACCGAAAGCGACCAACATAATATATAACTTTCTGTGATCGTGTATATGAATATGCGCAATTATATGAGTTCAGTGCTTGAGCTTTCCGCGCCATCGGCCCCAAGCCATGGTCTCGCAAGCCTTCGACGCAGAGCGTCAATCGCCGAGATAGGCAGTTTACGCCGGTTAGCGCCGAATTTCGCTGGGACACCTTGGGCAGTAATAAAAGCGGCGGTGTAGCGAGCAGATTCCTCAATCGGAGCGCCGTCGATATATAGTCGGTCAATACGGCGGCCTTTATCATTCTCCGCTTTGAAGACGAGCCGCACGCCGCGCATCCTTTTGATATAGCCGCCCATCTGCTCATACGGATCCGACGCAAAGGTTCGCTCGAGATTTTCCTCCAGCATTTCGCGGATTTCCGCGCCGGTAACGTCCACAACCGAAACAGGTGGGTCCACCGGCACCATGTTCCAAAGGTCGTTCATCGTGATCGGTCCAAGCGCGATCGGTGCGCCGTAACGCCAGCCATTAGAAAAGGCGATCGGCGTTCCCGCTGCCTCGGCAATAGCTTCGAGCAACAGGTCATCCATCGGACTGTTGAGCATCGCATACCGATGCAGCGCGACGTCCGTGTGCCCGACGACCTCGCTCATCGACTGCCTTTCGCTTGCGAGAGCCGCGGCGACAGCATCCGCCAGGCCCGGATCGCTCGCAACGCTGTCATCGACGGGTATCAGGCGATGGCGCCAGCCTGAATGCCATTTTCCGAAACATCCAGATCGAGCCGCCCGACATAGGAGCCATGACAGCCAGACTGGAAGATGATCGCTCCATTGACGACGACGGCGTTTTCCATGCGGTTATGGGTGTGGCCGCTGACGATCACGTCGATTCCGGCCACGTCCTTGGCCAGTTGCACATCCTGCGGAAAACCGAGGTGGGACAGGACCACAATCAGATCGGCATCCTGCCGCAGCCGTTCAATATGGCCGGGCAGTTCGGCATTGCCCGTGACAAAGCGAAGCCCCTTGCTGAAAGATGGCGGCATCGTCTTGTCCACAATCGGGCAGGCTAGGCCGACAATGCCTATCCGCACCCCGTTGCGTTCGATGATGGTCGAGGGCGGCATAAACAATTCGCTACTGTCTTCGCAGAAGATATTTGCAGCGAGCATAGGGTGGGCCAGCTCGCTCGATATCTCAGCCACACGTTCCGGGCCGTAGGCAAACTCCCAGTGTAGCGTCATCGCGTCGAAGCCCAGCGCGTTGATCAGTGGCACCATCGCCCGTGCCCGATCCTGCACGGCGAAATGGGTGCCGTGGAACGTGTCGCCATTATCCAGCGCGATCACTCCGCCGGGATTTTCCTGCCGTGCCTGGTCGAACAGAGTCTTGATTCGCGCCAGCCCACCCATCTGCGCGAACTGGAAATCGCCATGCGCATCGCGCCGCAGTTCGGAATGGGGCTCCACATAGCCGTGCAGATCATTCAGTTGCAAAATGGTCAGGTTTGTCATGGCGGCTCAAACCCCTTCCGCGATCAGCGCTGCGGCATCCAGTCCCCATGCGGGCACTTTGCCATCTGCGGCAAAGAACATGTCGCGATATCGCATTTTCAGAAAATAGGGCACGCGCCCCATCTTCAATATTTGGCGGTCACCGCCGAACCAGCTGTTGGAATGTATCCAGAACGCCTTCCCATCGCCCATATCGCCGATGCACAGCACCTCGGGCTTCAGCGGAACGTCAGCCTTTTCGGCATCCACGGTGCCGAAAATCTTGCCAAGTTGAAGCCCGATGATGTCTGATTGCTGATGTCCGATGGCGCCCAATTTGGGCACCGTAACAGCGGCGCAATCGCCACAGGCGAACACTTCGGGGTGGTCAGGGTTGCGCATCAGCAGGTCGGTTTTGATAAACCCTTCGGAATCGCTGACAGGCAGGCCTTTGACAAAGTCGTGCGCTACCCAGTCGGGGAAAATGATCTTCACCTCTGCCGGCAAGGTGCGGCCATCGGCAAACTCGATGGCGTCGGCCGTCAGTCGCGTGATATCCTGCGTGTTGTTCCAGTAGTTGAAGCCCATCTTGGTCGCGAGTGTCAGGAGTTGTTTGACGACATCCTCGCCTGCGTCTTCCGCGATCATGGGGGCTGGCGTAAAGACAGTGACGTTTTCGGGGCCGCCAAGTTTCCGATCCTTGAGCCAGGTCGCCATCGACATCATGACCTCGACGGGAGGCCCTTCACAGGCGGCAAGCGCCCGCGGGATCGATCCGCCGGGATAGGGTTCCAGACCGTCAGCTCCGTCCCCTTGGTGGAACCTTGCCGATCCGATCGCGATCGGGCCGCCTGCGTAGCGGGTGTTGAGATAGCGGCGCAGCTGCTCCCCGTGATACAGGTCGCTGACGGTGTGGCCATGCTCGGCGAAACCCTCGATCCGGTCATAAGCAAGCCGGGCACCCAGTGCGAAGATGACATAATCATAATGTTCGACATGATCTTCGGCGCCACCCCGTTCTGCGGGCCTGAAGGTTACATTGCGCGCTGCGATGTCGACAGCAGTGACTTCCCCATGGATAAAATCGATCTCATCCTTTGCCAGAATGGGCACCAGATCCATCCGCTGGTGCAGCGCTGGGTTGCGATCTTCGAACACGTCAGCCGGGATGTTGGGAATGAACAGCAGATAGCTTTTGCGATCGATTACGGTGATGCGCGCCTTGTCCCCCACATATTGCCGCACCTTCTGTGCGCAGGCCAACCCGGCAAAATTGCCGCCAAGAATGAGGACATGGGGGCGACCATCATAGTGTGGCATAGTAATCTCCTTGGCCGTCGCGGGTGGCGATACGTTAGTACAACGAATATCGCGCGCGCGTTGCAGCCCCGCATGATAGCCTTGCAGCTTAAGGCATCCTTACCACTCGCGGATGCGGCAAGATCCGCGCTGCGCGGCAGCAAATTTATAGTTCTGGCATAAGCCTGCCTTAAGGTAGTGCCGCTTTTGACCTCCCCGACGGGAGGCTCAAAACCATGACCAATTCATCAGGGCGCGGCGAACGATGATCGCGCTAGTGCGCACCGCGCTGACGAAACCGCTGACTTTTATCGTGATGGCCGTGATGATCTTCGGCATTGGGGTATTGTCTATCCTGCGGATGCCGGTGGACATCTTCCCGCGCATCGGCGTGCCGGTGATTGCGACGGCATGGACCTATACCGGCCTGTCCCCGCAGGACATGGCCGGGCGCATCGTCACGCCGTATGAACGCGTGCTGACAAATGCGGTCAACGATATCGAGAGGATCGAAAGCCAGTCCCTGAACGGGGTCGCAGTGGTGAAGATCTATTTCCAACCGGGCGTCGACATCCGCACGGCCACGGCACAGGTCACCTCCATTTCGCAAACCATCCTGCGCCAGCTGCCGCCGGGCATCACCCCGCCCATGATCGTCAATTACGACGCCTCGACCGTGCCCATCCTGCAACTGGCCTTGTCGGGAAAGGGCTTGAGCGAACAGCAGCTATTCGATCTGGGATTGAACCAGGTCCGTCCGCTATTAGTCACGGTGCCCGGGGTAGCCATGCCATTCCCTTCTGGCGGGAAGCAGCGCCAGATGCAGATCGATGTTGATCCGGCCGCGTTGCAGGCGCGTGGCCTTTCTGCGCAAGACGTAGCGAACGCGCTGACCGCGCAGACGCAAATCAGCCCGGTCGGCTTCGCCAAAATCGGCGACCTGCAGTATAATGTCCGCCTGAACAACGCCCCGGCATCGGTCGAGCAACTGAACAATCTGCCGGTGAAGGTGGTGGACGGCGCCACCATCCTGATGCGCGATATCGCACAGGTGCGCGACGGGTCCGCACCGCAGATCAACGTGGTCCATGTGGATGGGCAGCGATCCGCTTTGATGACCGTGCTTAAAAGCGGTAGCGCATCCACACTCGCCATTGTCGACGGGATCAAGCGGCGCCTGCCGCAGGCGCTGGCAGGCCTGCCCGATACGCTGAAAGTGACAGCAATAGGTGACCAGTCAGAACTGGTCAAAGCGGCGGTTTCGTCGGTGGTGACCGAAGGCGCTCTCGCTGCCCTACTGACCTCGCTCATGATTCTGCTTTTCCTTGGATCGTGGCGATCGACCATCATCATCGTCACGGCCATCCCGCTGGCGATCCTGGGTTCCATTGCCGGTCTGGGCGCGGTGGGCCACACGCTGAACCTGATGACGCTGAGCGGGCTGGTGCTGGCGATCGGCATTCTGGTGGACGATGCCACTGTCACGATCGAAAACATCAACTGGCATCTGGAACAAGGCAAGAGCGTGATCGCTGCCATCCTGGATGGTGCGGCACAGATCGTGAAACCGGCACTGGTCGCGTTGCTGAGCATCTGCATCGTTTTCGTGCCGATGTTCTTTCTGCCCGGCATTGCGGGCTTCCTGTTCGTGCCGCTGGCGCTGGCGGTGATATTCGCCTTGCTCACGTCCTTCGTGCTCGCCCGCACGCTGGTGCCGACCATGGCGATGTTCCTGCTGCACCCGCATGATGAGGAAGCAAAGACCCGCCCAACGCGCAATATATTCGTTCGTTTTCAGCGCGGGTTCGACCAATGGTTCGAGCGGATGCGCGCGCGTTATGGCCAGTTGCTGCGCCGCGTGCTGGATGTTCGCCGCGGCTTTGCCATGGTCTTTCTAAGCGTCATGCTTCTGTCGCTGGCGCTGGTGCCGTTGCTTGGTCGGGACTTCTTCCCGGCGGTGGATGCCGGTCAAATCGCCCTGCATGTGCGGACGCCTGCGGGGACGCGGATCGAACAGAGTTCCGCCACTTTCGCGCAGGTGCAACAACATATCCGCAGCGTGATCCCCGATGCGGAAATCGAAACGATGGTCGATAATATTGGCATCTCTCTGGCGGCGCTGAACAATATTTATGCCAATTCCGGCACGGTCGGCTCTAATGAAGGCGATATCCTGATCACTTTGTCAAAGGATCACGGGGATACGAATGAATATGTGCATGCATTGCGCCACCAGTTACCGCTCAAATTCCCAGGCGTCGATTTTGCTTTCCTGCCGGCAGACATGACGAGCCAGATTCTCAATTTCGGATCGCCAGCCCCTCTCGATATCCAGATACGCGGGCGCAACATCCCGGAAAATCAGCGATATGCGCAAAAACTGTTGAAACGCGTGCGGCAGATTCCGGGGCTGGCCGACGCGCGCATTCAGCAATCGACCCGCTATCCCCAACTGAATGTCGATGTCGACCGCGCACGCATCGCGCAATATGGCCTAAGCCAGCGGGATGTGACGGCCAGCCTTGGCACTGCGCTTGCCGGTACGGCGCAAAGCTCGCCCGTATTCTACCTCAACCCGGAAAACGGCGTGTCCTATCCTGTCGTGGCGCAATTGCCGGAACGGGACGTAGGCTCCGTCGCCGATCTGGCCGCGCTGCCGGTCGCAGGCAGCGTCGATGCAGCATCGCAAACGCTTGGCGGTGTCGCACGGATCACGCGCGGCAACACACTGTCCGTGGTCAGCAAATATGACATTCAGCCGGTCATCAACATCTATGCCACCACGCAAGGGCGTGATCTGGGTGCAGTTGCGACCGATGTGAACGCCGCCATCGTCGCGCTGGAAAAGGACCTGCCGAAAGCATCCACCGTCACACTGCGCGGCCAATATGAAACGATGAACATAGCCTTCACCGGCCTCGCATTCGGCCTGATCGCGGCGATCGTGCTGATCTATCTGGTGATCGTGGTGAACTTCCAGAACTGGATCGATCCGCTTGTAATCATCGGCGCGTTGCCCGCCGCATTGGCAGGCATTGCGTGGATGCTGTTCCTGACCGGCACCACTTTGTCCGTACCGGCACTGATCGGCGCGATCATGGCAATGGGCGTATCCACTGCCAATGCCATCCTCGTCGTCAGTTTCGCGCGCGAAAGGCTGGCGGAAACGGGCAATGCTGCAACGGCCGCACTGGAAGCGGGCATGGTGCGCCTGCGCCCGGTGCTGATGACCGCGCTGGTAATGATCATCGGCATGTCGCCCATGGCGCTGGCCCTGGGCGAAGGGGCGGAACAGAACGCGCCGCTGGGCCGGGCGGTGATCGGCGGTTTGGCGTTCGCCACAATCGCCACGCTGGTGCTGGTGCCCGCGCTCTTCGCGCTGGCCCACCGCAAGGGCGCCCCGAAAACCCGCACTATCGAACTGGAACCGAGCCATGTCTGATCCCACCCCATCACGGACTTCATCGCGAAAGGGCCGCCTTTATGGTGCGGCGGCAGTTGTTGGCATTGCGCTGCTGGTGGGTGGCGGCATCGTTGCCCGCAATGCGGACCATACCGAACAAGCGGAATTCGCCCGCGCCAATGCATTGCCGACCGTCAATGTCTTGCACCCACAACCGGCGGAAGCAGGCGCAATTCATCTACCCGGCATGTTGGAACCAGATAACGAAGCCGCCATCCATGCTCGCGCCAGCGGCTATGTGGCGCAGCGACTGGTCGATATTGGCGATCATGTGCGTGCGGGGCAGGTTCTGGCCGTGCTGGACGCGCCGGAGGTGAAACAACAACTGGCACAGGCGCAAGCGGACCTGCGCACGGCAGAAGCCAACCGTGGACTGGCGCAAACTACGGCCGTACGTTGGGACGCGCTGCGCGCGAAGGACGCGGTATCGCAACAGGAAACCGATGAAAAGAGCGGGCGGCTAGCGGCGGCAACGGCCCTTGCCAGTTCGGCCCGTGCCAATGTCGAACGATTGCGCGCCACACTCGGCTTCACCCGTGTTGTGGCACCTTTTGCAGGCCGGGTGACCAGCCGCAACGCGGAAATAGGCGCCCTGGTGAATGCGGGCAACGGCGCGGCCAGCCCCCTGTTCACCATTGCAGATGACCGCCGACTGCGCCTGCGCGTCCGTGTGCCCCAGGCCTTGTCAGGACAGCTGACGCGGGGCGTGGTGGCCAGTCTGACCGTACCGGAATATCCGGGCGAGCGTTTCGACGCCGCACTGGTACGCACAGCAGGTGCGGTGGACCGGGCATCGGGCACGGTACTGGCCGAGTTCGAGGTGAACAATACTGGCCAGCGGCTGAAGCCGGGCGGCTATGCCGAAGTGGCCATCCCCATGGCGGCGGGCACCGCCGTAACACTGCCTGCCAGTGCGCTGATTGTCACACCGAAGGGAACGATGGTGGGGCTGGTCGATCGCGAAGGGCGCGTGACGATGCGCCAGGTTATGATCGGACGGGACGATGGCGCCAGCGTGCAGATCGCTTCCGGCCTGACCCCGCAGGCCCGCGTGATCGCCACTCCTCCAGAAGCGCTGTCACAAGGCGATCGGGTTCGCATCGTCCGCAACCGGGGGAAAGGTACTGCCAATGCGCAGAATTAACCTCGCCGCGCCCGCCTTGCTGTTGATGGCGGGCTGTTCCATGGCGCCGCCACTCAATATTCCGGCCACGCCGGTGGCGGAAAGTTACAAATATGGCGCACGCTGGCAGGATGCCGCGCCGGCGGATCGGCAGCCGCGAGGGCAATGGTGGCGTGATTTCGACGACCCTGTACTGGACGACCTGATCGCGCGGGCGGACGAGGGCAGCCCAAGCCTTGCCGCAGCAGTAGCCCGGCTTGACCGCGCGCGGGCGGAGGCGCGCCTTGCGGGGTCGGATCTTGTCCCCACGCTGGATGCCCGCACGGCCATTTCGCGCGAACGGCTTTCCGCTGGACGGCCCATCGGTCCCGGCGTTCCGATAACGGCGGACCAATATATTCTGGGCGGTGCGCTGAACTATGAAATCGACCTGTGGGGCCGGGTGCGCGACAGCATCCGGGCTAGCGAAGCGGACGCGGGAGTCGAAGCGGCCAGTCTCGCCTCCGTCCGCCTCAGCCTTCATGGCGCGCTGGCGGATGCCTATTTCCAGTTGCGTGGACTTGACCGGGAAGGTGCCCTGCTGCGCCGCACAGTCGACGCTTACGAAGCGTCAGACGCACTGATCCGCATCCGCCATGAAGGCGGCATCGCATCGGGCGTGGATCGCAGTCGGTCGCAGACGCAACTCGCCAATGCACAAGCGCTGTTCCGGCAGATCGCGGCACGCCGGGCGACGCTGGAAAACCGCATCGCAACACTGATTGGCATGATACCCGGGCAATTTGCCGTCGCCCCCGCCGATAGCATTGGGGCTTTGCCCACCATTGCGCCGGGCCTGCCATCCACCCTGCTCGAACGGCGACCTGACATTGCCGGGGCACAGCGGCGGCTAATTGCTGCCAATGCCCGCATCGGCGTGGCGAAGGCGGCCCGGTTCCCCCGCATCGATCTGGCATTGGCCGGTGGTTTTCAGGCCAGTGGTGCGCCCCTTGTCAGCGCCCCAACCGGATATTGGGCGCTGGGACCATTGTCGGCGGTGCTCCACCTGTTTGATGGCGGGCGGCAGCGGGCGCGGGTTGCCGTCAGCGAGGCGGAATACAACATCCTCGCCGCCAATTACCGCGAAACAGTGCTGAATGCCTTCCAGGAAGTAGAGGATTCGCTGGCCAGCAACGCGGCGCTGGCGGCCGAGGAAGCCGACCGGCGGCGGGCCGCGCAGGCCGCTGCGCGCGGGGAAGAACTGGCGTTGGACCGTTATCGCGATGGCGCGGCGGACTATCTGGAAGTCGTTACCGCACAAACTGCCGCCCTGGCTGCGCAACAGGCCTTCATCACTGTGCAGACAGCGCGGCAGCGGGCAGCGATCACCCTTGTTCGCGCGCTTGGCGGCGGGACGGACAGGGTCGAACCAGCCGGTGGCTGATACGGATACGGATCCGGCTGAGGCTAGCCGGGCTGCAGCGCGACGAGATCGATCAGTGCGGACATCCCGCCATGGCCGCTGCCTTCACGAATATCCGCATCGTAGCTTCGCAGGGAAATGATATCCCACCCGGCGAAGGCGTCGCGCAGCATGCTTTCGGTATAGAGGTTGTCCTCCACTTTCGGCCCGCCGGTGCCATATTCCAGCTGTTCCGGGCGATAGCCTTCCAGCAGCAGAATGCCGCCGGGCCGCAAAGTTCTGGCAAAGCCGGCGAACATCTTGGCCCGCAATATGGGATCGGCAAATTGCACGAAGATCGCCACGACCGCGTCAAATGCAGCCTCCGGCCAGTCGTAGGCGGCCAGATCAACCTGCTCCAGCGTCAAGGAAACTCCACGCTGTTGCGCCAGCCTGCGCGCCTTCGCGATTCCGGCGGCGGATATGTCGGTTGCGGTAACATCCAGGCCCTGTTGGGCCAGATAGACCCCATTGCGCCCTTCCCCATCGGCCACCGCCAGCACCCGCCCGCCTCGCGTCAAACGGCCCGCTTCACGGCGCACAAATGCATTGGGCTCGGTTCCAAAGACATAGTCTTCCGAAGCGAAGCGACTGTCCCAGAATGCGGCTGAATCCATACGATCAGTCATGCGCTGCCTTCCATGCTCCCATCGAACCAAGATAGATGTCGAGCTTTTCAAAACCGCGGCTGGCCAGCCACCCTGCGGCGACCGTCGCGCGCATGCCGCTGGCGCACATCAGGGTGTAATGGCGCTTCTTGTCCAGTTCCTGCCAACGGTCGTTAAGCTGGCCGACATAGATATGGTGCGATCCGTCGATGGCAGATTTGGCCCGTTCGTCTGCATCGCGCACATCCAGCAATGTCCACCCTTCAACACCACCCAAACGGTTTTCGACTTCGTCCGTATCGATCATGGGCGTCTGCTGCATCATTACGCCTTTCGCCGCGGCAGGCACCATGCCGACATAGCCACCCACCACATTATCCAGCGCGATCCGCACCAGATGTTCCAGCGCGGCGGCGAGTTGATCTTCATCTGAAGCGATCAGGGCGACGCTTTCCCCTTCGCGGATGAACCAGCCAGCAAATGCGGAAATCATATCCACGGGCAGGCTCATCGCGCCAGGCAGATGGCCCGAGGCATAGGCCATGGGTTCGCGGACATCGACCAGATGATCCGCTTCGCAGTCCCCTAACTGCGCGAGCGAAAGGCGGCGCGGGCGCATCACCGGCGGCGGCGCACTGCCCCCTTCCACGTTCAGCCGTTCCATCAGCCGAAAATAGGGCGGTTGATAGTGGTTCTCGTTGACTTTTAACCGAATGAATTCCTCGCGATCCGTGATCAGGAGGCGCGGATTGTTGAGCCGCTCGTGCCCGATGGTGGAGAACTCGCGATCGGCCATGCCTGATCCGCAGACCGAGCCGGCACCGTGCGCCGGATAGATGATGGCCTGATCGCCGAGCGCCAGCAGCTTGCGGAGGGAATCGAACAGCAGCCCGGCCACTTCCTCGCGCCGGTCGGGATAAAAATCAGTGCGGCCGACATCGCCAACGAACATGGCGTCGCCAGTGAACACGCCCACCGCCTTGTCCGGATAGGCGGTATCAAACAGCGCATAGGCCAGATGGTCATCCGTATGGCCGGGTGTTTCCATGGCCCGGATTTCCAGTTGGCCAACGGCATAACAATCACCGTCCCGCGCTGTCGTCGCATAAACTATGGGCCGCTCCGGGTTTGGCCCATGCAGCACTTTTGCACCCGTCATGCCGGCGAGCACTGGCGCGCCAGATACAAGATCTTCGTTACGATGAGTCTCGAAGATATGCGTGATCTCAAGCCCTGCTGCACGCGCCTTCTCCAGGTAGATGGTGCAGTCGCGGCGTGGGTCGATCACGGCTGCCTGCCCGCCCGACCCCACCAGATAGGACAGGTGGGAAAGGCCCGGCGTCTTGATCTTTTCCAGCAGCATAGTTCTTTCCTTCTGGTATGGGTTTCGCGCCGCGACGACTGCTATTGTCAGTCTGAAACGAGCGGCCATCCCTGGCGTTGCAGGAGGACCAGCGTCGTCATCGCGGACAGATCGAGAGTGACCGCCGGATCAATGTCCTCCCGCGCAATGCCCTGTCCAGCGGTGGCCTGGCCACAGACATGGATTTCAACGCCAGCTCGCTTGAGTGCGGCAATCAGCGGCGTGTTTGGGTTGGTGGAGTTGAACCGCTTTTGATAGGCTTCTTCACGCAGAATCAGCGGTGTGGCTGGCCCGTGGATGATGACCTTGATATCGCCCGGTTTGGTGGAAACGCCGCTCGATGCGAGCAGATTGAGATAGCGCGCGACCCTGTCGAGACTACGGTTGACCCCGTTTGGCCCACGTGCCTCGCCGGTGATTTCGAACAGCGCACGCATATCATCCGTCGCGGCGGGACGGTTGGCAACCTGCGCCATGGGCGCAATCGCGCCATAGTCCGCGACCGCCGGGTGCCTCGCAACTTGAGCGGATGCGGGCATGCAAACAACCAATGTGGCGGCGCCCCCCAGAATGAGTAATTTGTTATAAATGCTCATCATCTGTCTTTCCCTCCGACTCATTGGCTAGCCCGATCAGCATCTCGCTGCTTAACATCTGCGGCAACTCCCGAACCGGACTTTTCGACGGCGCGTAGAGATAGTAAGGGATCGAATTGCGGCCGCGGCTGGCGAGGAAGCGCGTGATCTCTGGATCGCCCCGCGTCCAGTCGGCAACGAGCATCGTCACGCCCGCCTTCGCGAATGCCGCTTGCGTGTCCGCCCGGTCGATCGCCACTCGCTTGTTGACTTGGCAGACAAGGCACCAGTCTGCTGTGAAATCGACAAAGACCGGCACGCCCTGCGCGCGCAACTCAGAAAGGCGCGCCTCACTGAACATTTGTGCTCCGGTATCTGCGGGAGCGGTCGCGGCGGCCGGGCGCGGCAGCTCTACGGCAATCGCGACCAGGAGCGCCGCCATCACCGGTGCCAGCCCGACCATGGCGGAGCGCCCCCCGCTTTGTCGCAAGCCCACCCACCATAATCCCACCGCGGCCAGCGCGGCGATCAGCAGGCCCATCGCAAGCCCGTCCACGCCGCTTTGCCGTCCCAGGACCCAGGCAAGCCCGATCGCGGTCAGCAGCATCGGAATCGCAAGAATGCGACGGAAGGTTGCCATCCACGCGCCGGGTTTCGGCAGCCAGCGTTGAAGTCGGGGCACGAAGGCGATCAGCAGGAATGGCAGCGCCATACCAAGCCCAGGCCTGCAAAACCGCCAGCGCAGCTGGAACCGGCAGAACCAGTGCCGCGCCCAGCGCGACGCCCATGAAGGGGCCACTACAAGGCGTCGCGATCAGCGCAGCAAGCGCACCGGTGCCAAACGCGCCGAGGCCGCCTTTCTTCGTCATCCAATTGCCGGACAAAGAGGGGCCACTCACTTCGAACAGACCAGCCAAATTGAGCGCGATTGCCAGCGACAAGAGCATCAGCAGCAGGATCATCCGGGGATCCTGAAGCTGGAAAGACCAGCCAATGTCATGGCCCATCGCGCGGGCGCCGACCAATATTGCGCCCAGCGCCGTGGTCGTCGCTACGCTCCCGGCAAAATAGGCAAGCCCTTCCACTTTCGCGGTGTGCCGGTCAGCGCCCGATCGAGCGAGGCTCAGCGCCTTGAGCGACAGGATCGGGAACACGCAAGGCATCAGGTTGAGCAGCAACCCGCCAAGGATCGCACCGGTAAGTGCAATTCTGAACGCGCGCGTGTCGGCTGGCGCGGCACGCTTAGAGCCCTGCGCCGGAGTGGGCTTATCGACAGCGTCGGGGAGAACCGCGGCTGTGGAGGCTGGCGCCGACCGTGCTACAGGCGCCTTGGTCTTGGGGGGTTCACGGGCACCCGAAGCCATCAACGCGAAACTGCGCTTACTATCCGCAAACACGCCCCGAAAATCTGAAGGTGTGGGCGCAGCATTGTCCGATGCGGCGACAGTCACGCGCCATCCACCTTCCCGGCGCACGACGGTCTGCGGCGCCGATGCCGCGAACCAGCCATCCTGAGCGGGAAACAGGCGCACCGACGATGCATCCAGCCTGGCTTCGCCATCAATGTCGAAGCGCCAGTCTCCACCCTGACGCGCGACCACCAGTTTAAGCCTGCCTTCCACAGGCAGTGCCGCCTTGGCGGCCCGGAAAACCGGCGCCGCAGCTGCATTGGATGTTCCATCACCGGCCGTCAGCAGCAGATCGAGCGTGGCGCGTTCGGGGACACACAGCGTGTCCGAACAGGCAAGCCATGAGAGGTTGACGCGCAGCGGGATGGCAGTGCCCGGAGCAACATCGTCGTTCAGGTTCAAATCCGTAAGGAGCGTGAATGCACCTTTGTGAACATAGCTTGCCAGCCCCGCGAGCTCGAGCAGGGTTGGTGCGGGATGGCGCAGATCACCCATGGTTACGCCGTCCGGCACGGTCCAGTTCGCCTCTACCGAGAGCCCGCTGTCGCCCGGATTGACCCAATAGCCATGCCAGCCAGTGCGTGGCACCATGCGGATAGCGATGCGCGTTGTTGTGCCGGGCTTTGGGGAACCGGATTCGGCCAGCACCGACGTATTGATATTTGCCGTGCCCTGAGCGGCGATCGGTCCAGCGATGAAACCAAGCAAAGCGGCTGCGAAGAGTGCGAAAAACCTTATCGTAAGACGCGGTAGTCGATCAATCATCGTCCTGGCCGGCGTTTTCATTGTGATGCAGTTCCGTTAGGGTCGCGTCGCGCAAGCGCCACCGCCTCACGCAACCCGCGCAGATCGATGCCGCCGGGGATGAGATAGGGGCCGATCAGCATACCGGGCGTGCCTTGAAGACCCAGCATTGCTGCGTATCGGCTATTGCGATCCAGCACAGCACCGATCTCAGACTTGTG
This sequence comes from Sphingobium sp. Ant17, assembly GCF_000588875.1. GTDB lineage: Bacteria > Pseudomonadota > Alphaproteobacteria > Sphingomonadales > Sphingomonadaceae > Sphingobium. The sequence goes on along the minus strand of NZ_JEMV01000014.1, from coordinate 51,469 downwards.
CGCGGTGAGGTCAGCCTGCAGTTTCGCCCAATCTACCCCCGCCTTGCCTGCTGCGGCGCGAATACTGTCCGATGTCAGCTTGCCTGTCGTGGTCATCAGCGCATCGTTGAACGCGGCATGCTTGCCTTGCCATTTGGAGGCGATGGCTGCCCGCGCGGCTTCGGTGGACGCAGCGCCGAAGACCGGCCAGTCACGAAAGACCAGTTTCACCTTGGGGTCTTCGTTCACCAGTGCTTCGAGCGACGGGTGGAGCTTGCGGCAAAAAGGACATTGATAGTCGGAGAAAACCACAACAGTGACATCGTGCCCCTGCGGCGCGATGGCCGGGGCAACAGGATCATTCTGGATTTGCGAGCGGATGCGCAGCGCGTCTGCGCTGGAGGTGTCGCTCGACGCCTGACGAGCTTGCGCCGGGTCGGCATCACCGCTCCAAAGCGCTACGCTGCCGGCCAGAAGCGCGGCCATGCCGATGCCAGCGGCGATTGTCAGTGTCTTCATCTCATTGGGTCCTTTGCAGATCACGCATCCCTGCGGTCAGCGCCGCCCGGGATATCTCGCCGGCGTGGAGACCGGCAATTTCGCCCGCCTCGTTGACGAACAGGGTGGTTGGAAGCGCCACCGAAGCGACAACTTTGCCCAAGACGCCGCCCGGATCAGTCACGATTGCCCCGTTGGCCAGGCCCTGCTTGGCAAGAAACGCACGGATGGCCGCAGCGTCCTCGCCTTGATTGACGAGCAGAACCGGAACTTTGGAGCTTTGCGCCACGTCGATCAGCATCGGCATTTCGCGACGGCACGGCGGACACCATGTGGCCCACAGATTGATAACCATAGGTCGCCCTGGAATGCCCAGCTCGACCGGTTTGCCATCGAGGTCCGTCAGCATCAGGCGCGGCATCGGTCGTACATCCGGTGCAATCAAGGTGGCCGCACCGAGATGAAGTACAAAAAGACCTGCGACCGTGGCGATCAGGGCAAGACCTGCAGGTTTGCGCCCCAGCATAACCAAGATGATGATCAACGCCGCCGCAGCGCCTGCCCAGACCGAGAATCCGCCCTGCCAGATTGCAAGCATGGTCCAGGGTTCGGCGATAAAGGCATCAATATTGGCAAGAATAAAGCCGATGCGCGCTGCAACCAGTCCGGCCAGCAAGGACAACCATCCGGCACGCATTGCCCTACTATCCAGCCGCGCGCAATCACACCCGCGATCGCCAGAAACGCCCAGATCGCTGCAACAGCGATCAAACGGTCTGTAGCCATGGCAAGTGGGCCGATCTGTATGACGCCATCCATTGTGGTTCTCCTTGCCGCCCTTTCTTAAGGCAGGCTTAGCATCCGGCTTAAGGTAGCGGTAAGGCGGACAGGGAAAGGAGCAGAAATGCGGATTCTGCTTGTTGAAGATGATGATATTCTGCGCGACGGTATCGTGGTGGGGCTGGGCCTTGAGGGGTTCGAGGTCGATGCTGTGGCCTGTCTTGCCGACGCGCGCGCCGCGATAGGAGATCATGCTGGCGTCGTGCTCGATATCGGCCTGCCAGATGGTTCCGGTCTCGACCTGCTAGCGGAATGGCGACGGGCCGGCGTCGAGACCCCGGTGCTGCTGCTGACGGCGCGTGACATGGTCGCGGACCGGGTCGAGGGACTTGATCGCGGTGCCGACGATTATCTGGGCAAACCCTTCGATCTTACGGAACTATCAGCCCGCCTGCGCGCGATCATGCGTCGAGCCAGTGGCCGGGCAAGCGGCGATCTGGAACTGGGTGCGCTGATAATCAGCGAAGCGCGTAGATCAGTGGCCTTGGATGGCGAGGAAATCGCCGTGTCCCGCCGCGAGTTTGCGATCCTGCATGCTCTGGCGGAGCGCCCGGGGCACGTGCTGTCGCGCAGCCAGCTGGAAGATCGCATCTACGGCTGGCAGGAAGAAATCGAAAGCAACGCGGTGGAGGTACACATCCACAAGCTCCGTGCAAAACTCGGCCGGAGCCGGATCGAAACGGTGCGCGGAGAGGGTTACCGGATTATACGATCATGACTGCGTTACGGATCCGTCTGTTCATTCTCGTCGCCGGCGTGACCATGCTCGTCTGGGCGGGTGCAGCAGGCTGGACGAGTTTTTCAACCAGGGCTGAAGTGCAGCGTGTGCTCGACGGGCGGTTGGTGGAGGCGGCACGAATGGTCGCTGCACTCGATATTCCCGCCAGCGGACCAGTGCGGCGACTGGCCCCGGCACCTTACTCCCGCCAGTTGTCGTGCCAGATCTGGTCACTGAACGGCGCATTGATCGGTCAGTCAACCGGAGCGCCCGATGCACCGTTGGCCGGGGGCGCACCCGGTTTTTCCAGTCGCCAGATCGAAGATGAACAGTGGCGTGTCTATACACATGTCGACACAGCGCGTGGCATCAGGGTCATGGTCGGCGACAGCTTGGCGGTCCGCCAGCATCTGGTCAACGATCTGATGCTGGGCTTGCTGTTGCCCGCAGCGGTCGGGCTCGTTGCGCTCGCAGTGCTGCTTTGGTTTGGTGTCAGGAGTGGCCTTGCACCGCTCGGTCGTGTTGCCCGCGCAATCGAGCTGCGTTCGCCACAGACCCTTGAGCCGCTCGCCGTCGACCCTGTGCCCGAAGAGCTGAGGCCTCTGGTGCAGGCTATGGACGATCTGCTTAGCAGACTTGAAGGGGCCAGACGGGCCGAGCGCGACTTCGTGGCCAACGCCGCGCACGAACTCCAGACGCCGCTGGCTGGTCTCAAGACCCAGGCGGAAGTGGCCCGTCGCGCCACGGACCCGGCCATGCGGGATCATGCCCTGGAGCGCATCGCTATAGCGGTGGATCGCACCAGCCGACTGGTACGCCAGTTGCTGGAGCTGGCCCGGCAGGAAAGGCGAGAGGCGGAACCAGCCAACTGCTTCGCACGCGTGCATGACGTGGTGAACGGCGTGGTCGGCGATTATGCACATCTGGCCGCGACGGGCCGTCGATCGATCGTCACCGCCTGCGGACTCCGCGATGTCGACCTGGCAATCGATGCCGAAGCCCTTCGCCTTGCGCTGGGCAATCTGGTGGAGAACGCTCTGCACCATGGCGGCAAAGGCCCAGTCCGGATCGAGTGTGCCGCAAACGATGGACTGGAGCTGCGTGTCATCGATTGTGGGGCGGGCATCGCGGCGGATGAGGTTGAGCGTGTGCGTCGCAGGTTCGAACGTGGCCCTCGCGCCACGTCGGGCGGCACCGGGCTGGGCCTGTCGATCGTCGAGGCCGCAATCGCTCCAGCGCAGGGCGTTCTGGAATTTCGTCTGGATGATGCCGCTTTGCCGCCGTGCTGCGCTTTCCATCAAATCGCGTCAGGATATCGAGCAATGGTGCCAGCTGACGTTCCCCCCGATCAAGGAGATGTATCTCCGCGAACGGCATTCAACCGCCGCGACTTTGTCATGCTGAGCGGATTTGCCGCAGTGGGATGGCTCGGAAGCTGGGCACTTCGCGAAACTGCGCCTTTGGCTCAGGACATGTCTTCAAATGGCAGAGCTCAAACCGCCGCAGACCAGCGGACGGGTCGGTCGGCTGGAAACCCGGATGGGTCGGTGACCGTCGTTGCGTTCAATGATTTCCTCTGTCCGATCTGCAAGGTGACCGCGCACATACTTGCAGCCGCAGTGAAGCAGGACGGTGACGTGCGGATCGAGTATCGCGATCTGGCGTTCTTCGGGCCAATGGCGGAGCGTGCCGCCCTGGTCGGCCTCGCTATGGACCGACAGAGTCTTTTATCCCCGCCTATCACGACCGCACGATGGCAATGCACATACCGCTGAACGAGACAGCGCTGCGCGACATCGGACACGATATAGGCGCGGATTGGGAGCAGGCCACGAAGGATCTGAAAGACCGGCGCCAGGCATTTCTAAACCGTTTGCATCAGGACGCCAATCTTGCCTTCGGTCTCGGTATCCGCGGCACACCTGCGTTCCTCGTCGAAAGCCTCCTCGCCATTGGCCGTAAGACTGAAGATGAATTTTTGGCGATCTTTGCCGAGGCTCGGGATAAGGCTCGCATCGCTGAATGACTGACCAGCTAACGCCGGTACGGTCATTGCACTATTCGTTCGCGGTCTCGCGAAGCGCAATATCGCGCTGGACGCGCGTCATTTCGCCTATAGAGGGCATAGCGTGAAGAGTACGCCAAACAACGCTAAGGGCGAACAACCGGTGAACGGTTAGGCGACGTGGATATCTCGTGGTAGATTAAGTGCCTTCCGGCCAGCGGATGCGGCCGCTCTATCCCAGAGAAAGTCTCCGGAAAAAGCGATATGTTCCCAGCCTACAGGCGATGTGTGGGCAAGGAGGTGATCGGGCGCCGCGACCGATTCCGATTGTAGATGCTGGACAGCAGCGTCCATGTAGGTGGTGTTCCAATAGACGATGGCGGCGATGACCAGATTGAGGCCTGACGCCCGATATTGCTGGGCTTCATGGCTGCGATCGATGATGCGTCCCTGGCGGAATGTGTAGATCGCCTGCGTCAGGGCATGCCGCTGTTCGCTGTTGTTGAGGCCGGCATGGCACCGCCGGCGCAGGTCCGGGTTTTCAAGCCAGTCCAGCATGAACAATGTCCGCTCGATCTTGCCGATTTCCTGTAACGCTACGTCGAGCTGGTTCTGTCGCTCATAAGCGGCGAGCTTCCGTAACATAACCGAAGGCGCAACGTGTCCAGCTTTGATTGATCCCACGAGCCGCAGCACGTCATCCCATTGCTCACGGATGATGTCGGTGCGGATCCGTTTCCCCAGCAGCGGGGCGATGGATGGATAGGCACCTGCCGCGGCGATCGGCGCGAGACGTCTGTCAGGAAAATCGCGCAGACGCGGGCAGAAGCGAAATCCCAGCATGGCGCACAGGGCAAATACGTGATCAGTCGCCCCGCCGGTGTCAGTATAGTGCTCAACGATCCTGAGATCGGTTCCATGGCTGGTGAGGCCATCGAGCACATAGGGCGCCTCATGCGTCGCGGCCGAGATCACATTGATATGGTAGGGTGCGCGCTGATCGGAATTATGCGTATAGAAGCTGAAGCCATGATCGACGCCATAGCGGGCGTTGATGTCCCCGCCCGATGCGCCGCGCTTTGCTCCCCGGAAAAATTGGCCATCGGAGCTCGACGTGGTGCCATCGCCCCACACCCGCGAGAATGGCAGCCGGTGGTGAGCATTGATGAGGACGGCCAGCGCCGCGCGATAGCTGTCATCGCGGATATAGGCGTCATGCGTCCACAGAAGCTGATCGCGCGTGACGCCCTGGCTTGCGGCGGCCATGCGCGACAGGCCGAGATTGGTGGCATCAGCGAGGATGGTGGCGAGCAGCGCATTTTCATTGGGACAGGGCTGGCCGGTGCGCAGGTTGATGAAGGCCGCGAGAAAACCGGTTTCCTGAGCTACCTCATGAAGCAGTTCGGTAATGCGGATGCGCGGCATCATAGCATCGAGCCGGTCGGCCAGTTCTTCGGCGTCGGGTGTCGCGATCGTGCGAACCGGCGATATCTGGAGGCGGCCATCCCGGAAGCGGACGCCCTCCAGAGCATCGTGCTTCAGCCGCTGGGTGAACCTCTTCAAGCGCCAGTCGAGTTCGCGGCCACGCTGTTCCAGCCATGTGTCCGCCGACGATGGCAGGCCGAGGGCTGACACGACCGGCTTGGCCTTCGGCTCGCTGAGCAGGTAGCTGTCGAACCGGCGATAACTCGCCGATCGCTCGACCCAGACATCTCCGGAACGCAATTTGTTGCGCAGATGCGCGAGCGTGGCGATCTCCCAAAGCCGCCGATTGACCTCGCCATCACCGCCCACAACGATTTTCCGCCATTCCTTGCGGAACGGCATCGGGGCGTCGGCGGGCAAATCGCGCTTGCCCGACCTGTTGAGCGCACGCAGCATCTCAATGGCTGCGATTGTCTTCGCACTGCCCTTGCCGGCGCGGAACTCCAGCGCTTCAAGCAGATCGGGAGCGAATTTGCGCAGGGTCGCATAGCGATCGGCCGCAACCGTCAGCGGATCGAGGCTGGCCGTTTCCGCGATGCTCGCCACTTCCGGCCTGGCCCTCAGAAGGGTCGTCCACCCCACCGACGCGTCCAGCGCGTCGATGGGATCTTCGCCTGTATCGACGGCATCGGTAAGCGCGTCGATCGTCCTGCGGAAGATCAGCATCAGCCGCGCCACATTCTTCGAGGTGGCGGCATAATTGCGGGCCTGGGCGTTCTTGGCGCGGGTGAATATACCGCCGATCAGCTTGTCCGCCATCTCGAGGGCGCTGTCGGTGAGCCGCTCTTCGACATCGATTAGAAAGGCGAGCAGCGTGGCATGGCGTCGCGATGGCGTATAACGCTCGATCATATAGGCTGGAGAGGCGCGGCCCTCCCTGACATATTGGCGAAAGCGATCGGTGTGGATGCGGTCGGCTATGTCCGGAGGAATGCCGATTTTCCGTACCTGTCTCAAACGGTCGAGAATCTGCCGGATGTGATCGGGTTTGGCCGCCACGGGAATCGTCTTGAGCAAGGTAAGCCGGCTCGCGCCGCCAGCGCCAGCTTCATCAAAGAGCTGATCGAGGGCCTGGACCTGTTCAGCGCTGAGGTTGGCGATCAGGGCATGGGCCGCTTGCTTGCGGGCACGAGCGCGTCCCGCGATACTGGCGCGTTCGATGGTGGAGAAGGAGGGCAGTAGAATCCGGGCCTCGCGGAGCGCGGTGATGACACCGCTCACGATCGTTGACCCCTTGTCGGTCGCCCATGCCGTTTTCGTCGCGGCCTCGATCATGAAGGGAATATCGGTGCGGATCGGGCCACGCACCCCAAGGCGTTCCGCCAATTCGCGCGCATGATCCGTCATGGTCTGATCCCGCGCCGCATAGTCGGCCAGATCGGTTACGCGTAGGCCCATTTGCTCCGCGACGAAGACCGCGAGGTCATGGGGGATCGCTCCCCTGTCTCGCATCAATTGAGCGAGCGTGACGCCGGGGTGACGCAGAAGGGCGAGTTGCAGCGCAACCCCAAGCTGGTTTCGCCGCTCGCGTCGCGCACCGATGATTTCGATGTCCGAGGGCTCGAAGGTATAGAGCCGGGCCAGGCGGTCCCGATCTGCCGGGATGGCTAGCAGTTGATCGCGCTCACCTTCGGTCAGGAGTTGATGTTTGCGCTTCACCATGCCGATTCCTGTCCACAAAAGGTCATTTGTGGCTATGGACAGGCAGGAGTAAAGAGACATAGTATGTGGACGGATATGGATGGGTGAAGCCGGCGCCTTTCACAATGTCCACGAAACGGCCGTTTGGGAGACACAGGGCATGGGCGGTATTCTGGGCTATGCTCGTGTGAGCACCGGCGACCAGGACGTGGCAGGGCAGACCATGCGTCTGGAGAAGGCTGGCGCCATTAAAGTGTTCACCGACGTTATGTCGGGCAAGAGCATGGATCGTCCCGGTTTGGCCGACCTGCTCGCCTACGCCCGTAAGGGTGACACATTGGCCGTGGTTCGCCTCGATCGGCTCGGGCGGTCGCTGGCCGAATTACTTGTCACGGTTGAGAAGCTGCACGCCCAAGGCGTGGCGCTGCTAAGCCTTGAAGAGAAAATCGACACTTCATCGGCCGCCGGCGAACTGATCTTCCATGTGTTCGGGGCCATCGCCCATTTTGAACGACGGCTGATTTCCGAACGCACCAAGGATGGCATCGCCGCCGCCCGTGCCAGGGGCAAGTTACCTGGCCGTCAGCCGCTCGACATGAGCAAGGTCCATGCCGCCATTAAACTGGTCGAAGCGAGTATCTCGCCAACAGAAGCGGCACGGCAACTCGGCATCGGCCGATCAACCATATATCGAGAAATGCGCCGCCTTGGCGTGGAAAGGCCCGCCTGAATGTCCAGATCAAAATCGGTTCACGATCTTTCGGGCCTGATGAAATATGCGGAACGGGCGCCATGGGATGAAGCGATGGCTGAAATGCTGTCCGCGCATCTTGGCCCAGCGTGCGAAGCAACCGGGCTCGAGCCAGATGCCATATTCGAAATCATCGGCGATCACTGGCAAGGGCCGCTATGGGGCTGTGCCTTTGAAGATCTGCTGACGCAGGAACTGGAACCTGACGGTGGCAATCTGGTCGATGACTATCTCAAGCGCCGGGGCTGGAATGAAAAGGCGCCGGACAAAGCCTATATGCGCGCACTACGCGATACGGTCATGTCGCTCTATGAGATCAGCGAAGTGGTTCCCGGCCAATCGATGACCTTGCGCGATCTGCTGCGCGACGTTGCCCCGGTGACGGTGCGGGAACACGGTGCGACCCAGACCCTCGTCAACTGGGACAAAATCGCCGCAAGAATTGTTGACGTGAACGGTCGGCACGGCATTTCCGGGGCACTGCTGCCGTTCAGCGCAGATGGCGCCGTGCGCGTAATCGACGCATTTTCCCGACTTGTGGACGATGCACAGGGCACTGTCGGATTGGATCCCCTAGACAAGGACGCGCTCTTGCGGGCATCGGGGCCGATGTTCACGAACATGTGGCTGCTCGACTGTCTGGGTAAGGCCATTCCCGGCAGCTCGCCGGATATGGTCAACGCCGACGGTGATGACCTTGTGTTCCACCGTATCGTTTTTCCGCTGGCAAAGGGCGTGATCGGCAAAAGCGTGGTTCGCAGGCTGAACGCGGCTCAATGGCTGGAACCTGCGAGCGACACGTTCTGGAACTGGCTGGCGCCGGTGACGAAGAAGAGGACACCAGGAACGACCAAAGGCGGGCAGGCTTTTGTGACAACCATGGAGGACGGCACACCCGTTTTTGCCAATGTCGAGTTGGCTGGACGCAAACTGATCGTTGAGGTCAACAGCGCCGCCCGCGCTGAACAGGCGATTGCGCAGATGAGCGAATGGCTTGGTGATTGCGTGAGCACACCTATGACCGAAATCCGGACTCTGGCCCAGTTCATGGCCGATGATGCCGCCCGCGCTCCGCAGGAAGAGCCGCTCGATATCCCGCCGAACGAAATGGAACGCATCGTTCATCAGATGCTGACACGCGAATATACCAAAACGCTTGATGAAGCGGTGCCGGCCCTCGGGCACAAGACGCCACGCGCTCTGGCCCGCACGAAGGCAGGCCGACCGAAAGTGGCCGACTGGCTCAAATATATAGAGAATGGCGCGGCAAAATCCGGGCCTGGCGATCCGATGGCTACCTATGATTTTACGTGGATGTGGGATCAACTGGGGCTGATCGACCTCCGGCGTTGACCGCCCTCATACCACCGTTCTGGCATCGTTCTCCCTTAGCGTTGTCTGGCGCACCATCCACGCTATGCCCTCAGTTGACAAGGCGCGGCAACGGAAGAGTCTGTCCCGTACTGGGCGTCACCTCAAGGTTTGTTCGCCAGACAACGATTTCTCGGACATAAGCGGAACATGGGCTACGCTACACGCTTCAACCGCGCCATTGGCTCGTTGAGTGGGTGGAATTCACCTGCTGGAAGTCGCCTGGCCTGCTCCCAGAGGTAATCGCCGGTCAGACTGATGTGCGCCCAGCCCATCGGAGAAAGGTGCGCAAGCAGTGCCGCATCGAACGTCGTGCCGACAGCGTTGAGGTGCTGGGCGGCCCGGTCGAGATAGACCGTGTTCCAGTAGGAAATCGCCGCAATCAGCAGGTTCAGCCCAGATGCGCGAAATTCCTGATTTTCCAGCGAGCGATCGGTGAACCGACCCTGCCGGTTGGTATAGATGGCGGCGGCAAGCGTGTGCCTCGCCTCGCCTTTGTTGAGACCGGCCTGACAGGCACGKCGCAGTTCCGGTTGTTCRAGCCAATCGAGCGTGAACAAAGTGCGCTCGATACGGCCCAGTTCAGCCAATGCAAAATCCAGCCTGTTCTGGCGTTTGTAGGCGGCAAGYTTTCGCAAGATTACTGACGGCGCCACCGTGCCATCCTTGATTGAGGCGACAATCCTGACGATGTCATCCCAATCRGCCTCGATCGCTGCCGTTTTGATGGTGCGGCCCATCAGATTTTCGATGCCCTTGTATGTCGATGGCGCAGCGATCGAACCCAGCTTGCGGTCGCCAATATCGCGCAGCCGGGGCGCGAAGCGGAACCCGAGTAGGTGGCAGAGTGCGAAAACATGATCGGTGGCGCCGCCGGTATCGGTATAGTGCTCATGCAACGGAAGGTTGCCGGCGCCCAGGACAAGCCCGTCGAGCACGTAAGGCGCTTCACCTGCCGTCGCGGACATGATCCGTGATCCGAATGATGCGAAGTGATCGGAAAGGTGAGAATAGATTTTCACGCCAGGTTCGGCGCCATATTTGGCATTGACGTCCGCCGCCCCTGAACGGCTCCGCCCCGACCGGAAGAACTGGCCATCGGACGACGAACTGGTGCCAGCGCCCCAATGCCGCGCGAAGGGTAATTCGTGATGGGCTGAGATGATCATGGCCAGCGCGGCCTGATAGTTCTCGGGTGAAAGATACCAGTTGTGGGTCCATGCGAGTTGGGCATAGCTGACGCCTTCGCTGGCATTGGCCATCCGCTCCAGCCCGAGGTTGGTGCCATCAGCCAGAATTGCGGCGAGTACCGTGCTGGGGTTGTCGTGCTCCTTGCCTGAGCGCAGGTCACGGAATGCGTTCAAAAAACCAGTGCGTTCGGCGACTTCAAGCAGCAGCTCGGTGATGCGCACGCGGGGAAGCAGGGTATCGAGCTTGCGATCGAGGGCTTCAGCTTCCGGTGGGGTGACAGGCGGCATTTGCTGAAGCTTGAGCCGGTCTCGTTCGAGCGACACTCCCTCAAGCTTGTTTGTTTTCAACTGCTTGGCAAATCGGCGCAGCCGCCAGTCAAGATTTCGTGCCCGGTCAGCGAGGTAGGATGCAGCATTTGAATCGAACGGAAGCACATCCGCCACTTTGGCGGCGTCGCGCCGACCCAGCAAATAGGCATCGAAGCGCTGATAGTTGCGGGTTCCCTCGATCCATACATCACCGGCGCGCAAACGATCACGCAAGGTTGCCATGATCGCAATTTCATAACGTCGGCGGTCGATACGGCCGCTTTCGGTGATGAGACGCTTCCACTGCCGATTGGGGAATGGCAGTGGAACGCCATCGGGAAGGTCGCGCGACTTTCGTGTGTTCGCATCGCGAATGACATCGATGGCTTTGATCAGTGCCGTCCCTGTTCCAGACGCCTTGAAGGTGAAGGCGTCCAGAAATGCCGGGCTGAAACGCCGTAGCGTGGCGTAACGCTCGGTTGCCGTTACCAGTGCGTCCTCGCCGGCAAGATCAGCAAGGGCATCTACTTGGGCCTTTGCCGCAACAAGCCGGTGCCAGCCCACCGCTTCGTCAATCAATTCGAGCGGATCGCCGCCATTCTGGACAGCCTCATCAAGTGCTGTAATCGTGGCGCCAAACAGCCGCATGAGTTGCCCCACCGACTGAATACTATCTTGGTAGCGACGCTCGCGCCCACGCCGCGCGCGCGTGAACATGCCGCCGATAAGTCGGTCAAACATTTGGATCGCGGCATCGGCAAGTCTGGCCTCAAGGTCGATCACTGCGGCCGTCAACGTCGCCCGCCTGCGATTGACGCTGTAATCCGAAAGCAGGAATGCCGGTGCCACGCCGCCCTCGCGGACAAATTGGGCAAAGCGGAATTCCGGAATGGCGCCCCCAACTACCGGGTGGATACCTATGCCGCGAACATAGCGCAGGCGCTCAAGCAAGCCATTGATATTGGCCGCAGTCGGGGCTTCTTCGAAATTACGCAACCACGCCAGCGGTGTCATGCCGAAATCCGGGTTGTTGATTACGAGTTCGTCTAGCCGTGTCAGTTCAGCAGAGCTGAGGCCTTCGACGATTGCGGCTGCGGCAGCTTTGCGTGCGCGTGCCCGGCCAGCAAGACCGGCGCGTTCCAGYGTGTCGCCTGACGGAAGAATGAACCGCTCACCCTTCAGGCCAACCATKAGGGCGCGAACAATCGGTTCACCTCTGTCTGTATACTCGGCGGCYTGCGCGGCAAGATTCAGGGCAAGTGCCAGGTCGCCGCGTCGAAACGGGCGTATGCAAGATAACGCGCCACGAGATCGGCATGATCGGTACGGGTTTGCGCGCGCTGACCATATGCAGAGAAGGAGGAAGGATCGACGAATAACTGTGCCGCGAGGTACTGAAGAATGACGTCGGGAAGCCCGATCTCGGGTTGCAGACCAAAGCCGGGATGTCGCATCAAAGCGATTTGTGCAGCCAGACCGAGGCGATTTGCTGGACCATAGCGGCGCCCAACCAATTCAACATCTTCCGCAGAAGGGTATAATGCCCAATGATCGCGGTTTCTTGGACAGGAGGATCGAACAGGCGCCGGCGCTCGTCTCCGGTCAGAAGTCGGCGTCGTGCCATTTTGCTCTCCCGCTGAGGCGAATAACAAAATTGACACCAAAGCGGCTTGCACTGGAGGGAGGCCATTCGTTGCCGGTTGATCCCCGAACAATCACCCGGCGCAGCAAGACAGTTTGGCGACATCCTTATCAAACGTTTGGGCCGCCAGTTTGAGGCCTTCCACAGTGGTCAGGTAAGGAAATATCGTTGCACCCAATTCCAGGGTGGTCATGCCGTGTTTGATCGCCAGCACCAGTGTCTGGATCGAATCCGCGCCTTCGGGTGCCATGATCTGGCCGCCCAGCAAACGGTCGTTYGCCTTGTCGGCAATCAGTTTGATGAGACCCCGCGTATCGCGTGCTGCCAGTGCCCTTGGCACAGCRTCGAGCGGGAGCAGCGAAACCTTGATGTCCAGGCCTTGCGCCCGTGCTGTMGTTTCAGTGAGGCCKGCGCTGGCGACTTGCGGGTCRGTGAARACGACGGATGGCATGGMGGAATTGTCGTAGCGGTATTGGTTGCCCGTCACCGCGTTGCGCGCGGCCAGTTTTGCGSCATAGGCGGCCATGTAGACGAACTGGTCCCGTCCCGTTACATCGCCCGCCGCGTAAATGCCTGGAACCGACGTTTCGAGGTGGTCATCGACGACGATTCCACCATTACGGGCAAGCACTATGCCGCGCTCCTCCARCCCAAGCCCGTCGCTATTGGGTCGGCGTCCGGTGGCRATSAGCACCTGTTCCGCCGCGACGGTGTCRCRATGCCCCTCGCAGGTCAATTCGACCCCGCTCTGTGTTTGGGCGATACGCTGATAGCCGACACCTGCGCAAACCCGCACGCCCTCGGCTTCCAAATAGTTTTTCAGCGCGGCACTCACTTCCGGGTCCATTTCGGGGAGCAGGCGGCTTCGGCAGCAGATGGTGACATCAACGCCCAGACGCGAAAACATCTGTCCCAGTTCTACCCCGATCACCCCGCCACCGATCACCAGCAGCGATTTGGGCAAGCGATCCAGCGCCAGCGCCGATGTGCTGGTTAGGTAGGGCACGCTGTCCATCCCCGGAATCGGCGGCACGGCGGCGTGCGCACCCATCGCCAATATGACCTTGCCGACCTTCATGGGCGCATCGCCGACAATCAGCGCACCATCGGCAAAGCGTGCCTTGCCCTCGATATAGCTCACACCGTCATAGGCGGGCAGCAGATCGACATATTTTTTTTGGCGCAGCGTCGTGACAAGATCGTCCTTCGACGCCGCCAATACGGACCAGTCATCCATCTGGACAGCGCCCCCAAGGCCGGGAAAGCGCGCGGCGGCAAGCCCACCATGCACCGCTTCGGCGGCGCGGATCAGCGTCTTGGAAGGAACGCAGCCAACATTGACACAGGTGCCGCCAATCGTGCCGTGACCGACGAGCGCCACTTTCGCGCCCAGATCGGCAGCGGCGATCGCGGCGGAGAACCCGGCAGAACCCGCGCCGATGACGGCCACGTCAAATCCTTCCTGCCCGGGGCGGTTGCAACAGTCGTTCATTGCTTATCGCTTTCTTGAGGCGCTGGCGGCGCCCCGCTCAGTTTTGAATAGCGCGCGCGGATAACCCGCGTTGGTTGATGCAGCGGCAATCGCAGCAGCATTGGTGCGGCGCGGGTTATAGGTTGCGCGCGCGGTCTTGGCTGCGAAATCGACCGTGACCGCCGTTACCCCGGCGACGCCTTCCATCGCCTTCTTCACGGTGATCGGGCAGGTGGCGCAGGTCATGTTCTCTATGGCAAAGGTGGTTTGCTTCTGAGCGGTTGCGGTAGCCGCGGGGCGATCTTGCGCCGTGCCACTAACTGCATAGGCGACCCCGCCGCCAGCCATAGCCAGCACGGCCATAGCGATACATACTGTCTTTTTCATGGGTATTTCCTTTCAATAGAACCAGGGTGCCCACCAGTCGATGGTGAGCGCCAGGATGGCGACGGCAAGGCCCAGCCACAGCACCGCCTTGGTGGTCCAAGCCGATTGTGGACGAGCGCAGTAGGAACCGTCTTCACAGGGCGGTTTCGGCTTGAAATAGACATGCCAGAAGCCGTAGCCGAGCAGCGCGAGCGTTACGCCTGCGACATAGGGCTTGTAAGGTTCGAGCGCCGTCAGGTTGGCGATCCACGCGCCGGAAATTCCGAGCATAACCAACAGTAGCGGGACGACGCAGCAAGCCGAGGCGAGCCCCGCGCCGATCAATGCGCCCGCCGCAACCCAGTTTGCCTGCTTCGGCTCGTGGTTTTCGGTGAGGGCTGGCTGTCCCGCTTCCGGCGTTGAGACCATGGCTTGAATCCCTTGTTCCAACTGAGTGATTCGCAGTGTAGGCTCTGTAGCCACTACAGACTCAAGAGGTATTTTCATGGAGCAACAGGTCGGCATCTTGCGTGCCCAGCTTGCCCGGAAAACAGGCTGCAATCTCGAAACCATCCGCTATTACGAGAAGGTGGGATTGCTGCCGGGGCCGCCTCGCAGTTCCAACGGCTACCGCGTCTATTCGCCGGAACTGGTGCAAAGGTTGCAGTTCATCCTGCGCGCGCGCGACCTTGGCTATGCAATGGATGAGATACGGTCATTGTTGTCGCTCACCGATACCGGTGCACAAACCTGCGCGGAGGTTATGGCGAGAACCGAACTCCACCTTGAAGATGTCCGCCGCCGCATTGCAGATTTGCAGAAGATAGAGGTGACGCTGGCGACCACGTTAGCCAGATGCACTGGAGATGACGTTGCCGAATGTCCCATCCTGGAAGCACTCCAGTTTTTACCCCATCAAGGCAATTGACGCCATCTTTGAGGGATTTGATTTCGTGATGTCAGCTTGGAGTATAGCCTAACTGGACGTCAGGGCGGTACTGCGGTTTCTGTCAGATTAGGGTGATAAACGGAATTTGTTGACGAATTTCGTTACGTATCATAGATTTCAACCTGACATTTTGATGGAGAGAGTGCGCAGTGAAGGGGCAACGGATCGGCTATGTCCGGGTCAGCACGTTCGATCAGAATGTGGATCGCCAATTGGAAGGTCAGTCGCTCGATCGGACCTTCACCGACAAGGCATCGGGCAAGGACGTCAACCGCCCCCAGCTTGAGGCTCTGCTCACTTTCGCCCGCGAAGGCGATACCGTCGTCGTCCACAGCATGGATCGGTTGGCCCGCAATCTGGATGACCTGCGCAAGCTGGTCCAGGGCCTCACCAAGCGAGGTATCCGGATCGAGTTTGAGAAGGAAAGCCTGTCCTTCTCGGGGGAGGACTCCCCGATGGCCAATCTGATGCTCTCGGTCATGGGTGCGTTTGCTGAGTTCGAGCGCGCYCTGATCCGCGAACGGCAACGCGAAGGCATTGCGATCGCTCGGCAGCGCGGCGCCTATCGGGGGCGGAAACGGTCGCTCTCGGATGAGATGATTGCCGATCTGCACCGCCGCGTTGCCGCCGGTGAACGCAAGGCGACCATAGCGCGCGACATGGGCATCAGCCGCGAAACCCTCTACCAGTACCTTCGCGCCGCTGCCTGACACCAATGTTCACATTATGTCCGGAAAATCGTTGTTCAGCGTACAAAGCTTGAGGTGACGCCGCCTTCGCCCCGGATCGGCGCTCGGGTCATCCGAACAGTTCGCTGTGCGAACCGATACGGGCCAGGACGAGTGCTTCTTCGGTCTTGCGGTAGATCAGCACCAGGTCGGGCTTGATGTGGCAATCCCGGTATCCCTTCCACTCGCCGGTCAGCGAATGATCGGACAGATTGGGCGGCAGCACTTCATCCATCACCAGCATGTCGATGACCGGCTGGAAAATGGCATCGAGGGTCGCGTCGGATCGCTTCTCACGCTTGTAATCGCGCTTGAAACGACCCGTGATCTCTACTGGTCTCATTTTGGCTCTCCCGTGGCTGGCGTCGCTTGCGGCGCTGGGGCTGCAGGAGCCGGAGGTGGCGGCGGGGGGGGCGGAGCCGGGGCGTCAGGTGGCGCCGGCGTCCACGGGTCGAGCATGTCCTTTGCGCCGATTTCCAACGCCATTTCTACCAGCGCTGCATAGCTTGTCTGCGTCAGGCCCGGCGTCTTAATCGAATTGTGCCACCGCAAAACGAGGTGCGGATTCCAGATGATCGCATTGCCCATCGCCCCGGACTTGCCCGGCTTGATGTCGATGAACTTCAGTTCCTGAAGTTTCTTCATCCGGTTAGCCCAGGTGTGTTCGCCGCGCTGTCCGCCGAAGCCTGACGCGGTCGACATGTCGCCGTGCTTGTTCAGCACGACGAATGAGTTGTCCCACGTGTGGCACCACAACGTCAGATAGGTAGAGGACACCGGCGCCCCCTTGGTCATGTCGTCCATGATCTTGAGGATCATAGGCATCGTCTTGGGGATCGTTGCGAACCCCTTGTTGGCGAGGCGATGCCACAGCATGTCCTCCTTGCCCGGCCAATGCAGCTCGCGCAGGGCAAGCTGCTTTTTCGTGATTGCACTCGCCTCCCTGATCGTCGTCATGTATTTAACTCCTCATGTCGCCGCCTGATCGCGGCGACAAACAGGTTATGCTAGATTTATCGTTATATTTCAATGATGTAGGTGTTTACTCGCGCAACATCGGATGTGCGCTCGTTGCACTTAGACCATGCGAAATCACCCGATATGCTGCAACTGAAACTTGGTTGTGCAACATATGTTTTTTTCAGATCGCATTTTTTGGCGTGTTTTCAGGTGGTTATGACCTGACTCCACTGTGCTCATGGGTGCTTATGGTACTCCCACGTGCTGCATGTGCTTCACGTGCTCCCGGGAGAGTGCAGAGAGGGGTAGTGCTATTGACACCCCGGTGTTAGGAGACCATTTAGGATTTGTAGCTACATTGTGGCTCGGATGATTATATGGGGTAAGTGAAGTGGCAGCGGCAGACGTAGTCCGTGCTCGGATTGATTCCGACCTGAAGAAAGAAGCCAGCGCAATTCTTGCGGGGATGGGCCTGTCTGTGTCCGATGCCATTCGGCTGATGCTGGTGCGCGTTGCCTCTGACAAGAACCTGCCTTTTGACATCCGCGTTCCCAACGCCGCCACCCAGGCCGCGATGCGCGATGCGTCCGAAGGCCGGGTGGAGCGGTTCGCTACCGTTGCGGATCTGATGGGCGCGCTCAATGAGGACGATGACGAGGACTAGGTTCGTTGCACTGAACCAGCGCCGCGAGCTGCGGTGGGTTCATGCGTAAAAGTGAAAAAACATCATGGCCGTTCCCGCTGTCGCTCTGGCAGCAAGGGGCGGCTTCGTGTTTCAGGGTGCAGAGGGACCTTCTCTTATCTCACCGGGATCGCTTCGAGCGTAGGAGCATCCCACAGGGCGCGGCCCTCGCGGGCACGGCTCTATCGTCCCTTACAGCGCCGACCGAGCCGCCGTGGGCGTCTCATCCCATTCGGGTGACGATCCTCGCGTAAGGGGTGTGCCACGTGGCGCACCCCTGTTGCCGCACCATGGCGCGGTATTGCCTTCATAGGGCGCTTGCGGCCCTCCCCCGCAGGCCCGCGCGCTTAGGGGAACACCAAGGGCTACTGCCCTTTCGTCCCCGAACGACAATCATGCCCCCCGTGTAATCCGCCAAGCGCGGCACCCGACGCCTGAAGGCATCGGCCGCGCTAGGGCGGCTCGCCCGCGCCAGGAGCAAGATTCTCGCCCTCCCTCCCCGTCCCGTTCCTCGCCGGAAAGGCAGAGCCGCATGCCGCAGAGCAAGCGGCTTTCAGCCTCAAGAGGAAAGGACGAAATCATGGGACGCATCACCGACAACCGGGCCGACGTCTATCAGGAGATCACCGACCAGATGATTGTCATGATCGAGGCTGGCACCCGGCCTTGGTCCAAATCATGGAACGGCAGCACGGCTCCCAATATCCCGCTGCGCTCCACCGGGGTTCCTTATCGCGGCATCAACGTCCTGACCTTGTGGGTGGCCTCCATGACCAAGGGCTATGCCTCCCCGCATTGGCTGACCTTCAAACAGGCGCTGGCGCTGGGCGGATGTGTCCGCAAGGGCGAGAAGGGATCAACCGTGGTCTATGCCAACAAGATCGTGGTGGGCGACGGCAAGGGCGGCGAAGCGAGCAACGAACAGAGCGAGGACGGCAGGCGGCAGGTCGCGTTCCTGAAACGCTACACGGTTTTCAATTCGGAGCAGATCGACGGCATCGAGACGCAATATCCCATGCCCGAACCGATCATCACCGCCACCAATCCCCACGACCGGGACGCCGAGCTGGATACGCTCTTTGGCCGGGTGCCTGTTACCGTGCGCCCTCATGGTTCGCAGCCCTATTATCAGCCGACCGGCGATCAGGTCGTCATGCCGGCATTCGTCGACTTCCATACCAGCGACGATTATTATTCGACCCTTGCACACGAACTTTGTCACGCCAGCGGCCATGTGGATCGGCTTGCCCGTCCCACCCTCATTTCCACCAAGCGCGAAGACTATGCGCGTGAAGAGCTGGTGGCCGAGCTAGGGGCCGCGTTCGTCAGCGGCGCGATCGGCATCAAACTCCACGACCGCGAGGATCATGCGGCCTATCTGGCAAGCTGGCTGTCTGCCCTTCGCAATGACAAGCGGTGCATCTTCACCGCCGCGCGCCAAGCGCAGGATGCAGCCGACTGGCTGCTGAGCCGGATGGGCGCGGAAAGCCCCTCCACGCTGGAAGAGAGCGTCTGAACGGCCAGACCAGCCCCCGCTCTGAGTAGGCGCGGGGCTGGTTCCGGTAAGAAAATCGCGCCTCGCCCGCTCGCGAGCGGACGAGGCGCCGTCGTTTGTGCAAGATCGTTGCCGCCGATCAGCAGGTCATGCTGTTTGCTTCACCACATCGCGATAGGCGAGCAGGCGCAGTGCATTGAAGACGACAAGAAGCGTGGAGCCTTCGTGCATCGCAACTGCCGGACCGATGCCAAGGCCAAGGATCGTTGCTGGCACAAGCAATGCAACGACACCCAGGCTGACGAACACATTCTGCCGGATGATGCCGCGTGTGTGGCGGCTTAGGCCCACCGCGAACGGGAGATGGGCCAGATCGTCGGCCATTAACGCCACGTCGGCCGTCTCCAGCGCCACATCCGAGCCGGCAGCGCCCATCGCAATGCCAACGGTCGCCGATGCCATTGCCGGTGCATCATTGACCCCGTCGCCGACCATCGCGACCTTGTCCTCACCCGCGAGCTTCTTGATCGCGGCGACCTTGTCCTCCGGCATCAGGTCGCCCCATGCCTCGTCAAGCCCGACATCCCTGGCGACGGCGTCGGCAACCTTCTGGTGATCGCCCGAGATCATGATCATTCGGGTGATACCCATGTCCCGCAGGCGTTTGAGCGCGACCTTGGCCGCCTCGCGCGGCGTGTCCATCAGCCCGATCGCACCGATGTCCCGATCGCCCTTGCGCACCACCATCGTGGTGCGCCCCCCGTCACGCAGGGCCGCGATGGCGTCAGTAGCGGCCGCATTCAGCGTAGGGATACCCTCCACGCCGAACATCTCGGCCTTCCCGATCCACACCGTCTCGCCACCAACGGTCGCAGTGACGCCGCGTCCGGTCAGGCTCTTGAGGTCGGTCGCCGTCGGAAGGTGGCGTCCGCCCAGGCGTTCGCGCCCATCCTTGACGATCGCCTGCGCCAAGGGGTGATCGCTCAAACCCTCGACCGCGACCGCGAGCGTCAACAGATCTTCCTCGCTCGCGCCGTCCACCGGCACGACATCGGTGATGCGCGGGCGGCCTTCCGTCAGGGTGCCCGTCTTGTCGAACGCGATCGCCTTCAACGAACCGAGGTTTTCGAGCGGAGCACCGCCCTTCACCAGCACGCCGCCGCGTGCCGCGCGCGCAACGCCCGAAAGCACGGCGCTGGGGGTCGCGATGGCGAGCGCACAGGGGCTGGCGGCGACCAGCACCGCCATCGCCCGATAGAAGCTGTCGCGGAATGGCTCGTCGATCACGACCCACGCGAACAGGAGGATGAACGAAAGGGCCAGGACCGCCGGCACGAAGATGCGCTCAAACCGATCGGTAAAACGCTGCGTCGGCGACTTCTGCGTCTCCGCTTCGCTCACCATCTTCACGACCTTGGCGAGCGCGCTTTCGTTGGAACGCCGCGTCACCTCGATCTCGATCGCGGCACCGCCGTTGATCGTACCGGCGAACACCCGGGACGTCGCTTCGACTGCATCGGGCTTCGCGCGTGCCGCCTCGATGTCGGCCACAGGCTCCTTGTCGACCGGGATGCTCTCGCCAGTCACGGGGGCCTGGTTGATCGCGCTCGAACCCTTGATGACGAAGCCGTCAGCAGGCAGGCGCTCGTTGGGGCGCACAATCACCACATCACCGATCACCAGCTCCTCGACGGCAAGCTCCGTGGTCTGTCCGTCGCGGCGCACTGTGGCCTTGTCGGGCGCGAGTTCGGCGAGCGCTTCGATGGCCCGCCTGGCGCGCCCCATCGCATAATGCTCGAGCGCATGGCCGAGGCTGAACAGGAACAGCAGGAGCGCGCCTTCCGCCCAGGCACCGAGCGCCGCGGCGCCAGCGGCTGCCACGAGCATCAGCGTGTCGATCTCGAATTTCCTGAGCTTCAGATTGTCGATCGCCTCGCGCAGCGTGAAGAATCCGCCAAAACCATAGGCACCCACATAGAAGGCGGTCGGTAGCCATTCGGGCGTGCCCGCTACCAGCTTTTCGACCGCGAAGCCGATCGCCAGCAGTGCGCCGCACGCGAGCGCAAAGATCAATTCGGTATTGGGGCCAAGAAAATTGGCATGGGCGTGATCATGCCCGTCACCCGGCCCATGTTTCTCAGCGCCCTCACCATGACTGGCGTCGCCATGGTCGTGGCCTGTATGGTCACCGGTGCTGTGGCCGTGTCCGACGTGCTCCGAGCCAGTCCGCTGTACCGGCCTGACCTTGAGCTTGCCGAGCGCCGCGAGGATGAACGCCTCGTCGACCCGCTCCTTGTCATATTCGACACGGATGCTGCCCGAGGCGCTGGCGTCGGCCTGCAGCACGCCGGGCATCCGGCACAGGGTTTCGCTAATGGTGCGCGCGCGGCGCTCGTGGCCGATACGCTCGACCTGCCACCTGGCATGACCGTATCGTCCGCTGATCTCGGCGCCGGCTGCGCGCACCATTTCGCGCACACGCGACATCGGCAATGCCGCGCTATCGAAATGGATGCACAGCTTTGCGGGGGTCTCGCCATCGGCGGGAAGGACATGCGCCTCTTCGACGCCGGGTTTCGCCTTGAGTGTCGCGACAAGCCGGCCAACGCAAGCATCGGCCGCGTCAGGGATCTGCGGCAACAGGACGGGAATATCGAGTTTGAGCTTGTCGGTCATCGCACCGTCTCCGCGCTGTTTTTCGCTTCTGCACGAGCATCGCGCAGGATTTCCATGCCGCCCTTGATCGCGATGAGCGCGGTCGCCAGGCCGACGATTAGATCGGGCCAATTCGTCCCCAGCCACAATACCAATGCCCCGGCGATCAGGATGCCGCCGTTGGAGATGAAGTCGTTGAAGCTGAAGGTCGTGGCGGCGCGAAGGTTCACGTCCTTCTGCTTTAGACGCTGGAGCATCCGCAGGCAGATATAGTTCACGACCGCAGCGACCGCCGACATTACCATCATCGTGGGTCCGATCGGCTCGCTGCCCTGAAGATAGCGGCGTCCGACATCGAGGAGAATGCCGCCCGCGAAGATCAGCAGCATCACGCCCGATGCCCGCGCCGCTCGCGTTTTCCAGGTCTGTCCGCGGCTTAACGCAACAAGGCTCAACCCATAAACGGCCGTATCGGAAAGATTGTCGACGCCATTGGCGATCAGCGCGCTGGAATCACCGATCAGTCCGGAGGCGAAGAAGCCGATCGCAATCGCTGCGTTGAGCAGCAGCACTATCCATAACGTCCGGCGCTCATCTGGCGCCTGTGGGTCTGAGGGCGTCATACCATGATCTCCTCGATAAGCAGCAGCGCGAGAAACCCGACAAAGAACATGGCGCTGATGAGCGGTGAGTCCGGCTTCTCATGGGCTTCGACCAGCAGTTCCTCGGTCACGAGGTAGAGCAGTGCCATGAGCCCGAAACTCAGGAACCCGGTGATCCATACCGGCGTCAGCAACGCCACTGGCTGCGCGACGAGGGCGCCGAAGGGCAAAAGCAACGCCAGCGCGCAGGTCAGGCCGATCGCCTTGGCCTTGCGATATTTGCCGGCAAGGTCGTTGGTGAGGGTAAGCGCAAGGAACAGCACCTCGAGCGTCAGCGCGACGGCGAGGAGCGCCCCTGCCTTTTCGCCGGCGATGAAAGCGAGCCCCAGAACCAGGCCGTCTATGGCAAGGTCGAGTCCTATCGCCGCGAGAAGCGCGACAGGTCCCTTGAACCGGCTCTCCGCCGCCTTGAGGCTCAGCATGACGGCGACGCCGAGTGCGCCGCCGATCAGCGTCGCGGTCGGGGAACCGCCATGCTTAACCAGTGGCAGGATTTCTGTGGCAGCGGCTGCGAACACGACGCCGGCTGCCAGATGCTGCATGGCCGCGACCAGCTTTTCGCCGGGGGACCGCCACCCGGCGATGAGCGCCCCGAACATGATCGCAGCCATCGGAATGAGCGCGAATTTGAGCGCGGCCATCGTCAGCGCTCCATGATGATGCGGGGATTGGTCACAGGTTCGTTGCCTTCGTGCACACGGCAGTTGGCTTTCCGGTCTCTTCGATCCTGATCTCGTTACCTCGGAAGGTCGCACTGGCCGTATCGCCAACATATTGGAGGCCCTGTGCTGGTGCGGTCAGGATGATGGGTGCCGCATCGGCATTGCGCCGGATCTCAAGGGTCAGCCCTTCGTTTTTGAAGTCGATGAGAAGCGTGCGCTTGTCGTCGCACTCATACGGATGGCGGCCAGGAGTGCCGCTTGCGTCCGCGCTGTCATTCGCGTGGATTTCCTGTTCTGTCGGCGCCTTTGTCGTCGCTGCTCCGAACATGCAGCCAATGCCATTGGCGCAGCGGCGATGGCCAGCGTGCGCGAATATGGGAATGCCATCATGGCCTCCGATTGCTTCTGAAGCCGTTGCGAGCCGGCAAGGTGCGCCCCTTCGCAGCCGGTTGGGCCGACAGCCGCCGCAGATGCCGTTCCAGACCGGCATCCGACTGGGCGAGACTGGCGTGAATTTTGCGGCGCATCATCGCCGCCAGAGGCGCGCCAAGGAGGCCCGAGAAGCGCAGGCTATGCCGCACACGCGTTCCCGTGGCCTCGCTCTCAAGAGTATAATTTTCCTCAAACATTAGGAGTTTGGGAACGCCAGCGGTCCAGGTGAACATGCGCGGCTTATCGGCGCGGATGATGTTCGCCTTGGCGGTCAGCTCCTTATCGAGCCTGCCGATGCGGAAAATGTAGGCGGCCTCGCCGCCCTGGACCGCAGCGCCGGAAAGTCGAATGAAGGGGTTCCACCGGGAATGCGCTGGAAAGTCGGTGAGCACCGACCAGATGCGCAGCGGCGATGCCTTAAGGCTGATCACATTTTCGATCACTGACACCTGATGCCTCCTTTCTGAACGTGGTGAGGAGGGCGAAGTTTCGCCCTCCCCTTTGCGGTCATGCATGCTGCGGCGGGGCAGCCTCTTCCCTCTCGTCACCCTCGTCACCCTTCACCGCCTGCTGGCCGAAACGCGCGTAGAGCGTGGGAAGCACGAACAGCGTCAAAAAGGTCGCGGAGATGAGACCGCCGATGACGACGGTCGCGAGCGGCTTTTGCACTTCCGCGCCGGCCCCGCTCGCAAACGCCATCGGCACGAAGCCGAGACTGGCGACCAAGGCCGTCATCACCACAGGACGGAGCCGCTGGATCGCCCCTGTCCGTGCAGCTTCTGCCCGGTCCATGCCGGACCGGATCAGGTCCTGCACCGAACTGACCATGACGAGGCCGTTGAGGACCGCGATACCCGACAGCGCGATGAAGCCCACCGCAGCCGAGATCGAGAAGTCCATACCCCGGGCAAACAGCAGCAGCACGCCGCCGACCAAGGCGAAGGGCACGCCGGTGAACACAATCGCGGCATCCCGCGCCGATCCCAATGCCCCGTAGAGCAGCAGCAGGATTAAGATGAAGCAGGCCGGGATCACGAGCTGAAGCCGCTGACTGGCGGACTCCAGATTTTCGAATTGCCCGCCCCATTCAAGATAGCTGCCAGCGGGCAAGCGCACATTTTGCCCGACGGCCGCCTGTGCGTCCGCAACCACGCTGCCGACGTCACGTCCACGCACATTGGCCTGCACGACGACACGGCGCTTGCCGTTCTCGCGACTGATCTGGTTCGGCCCATCGACGACGCCGATACTGGCGACGCTGGACAGCGGCACATAGCCGCCCCCGGCAATCGGCACCTGCACCTGTTCGAGCTGACGCAGATCCGCGCGCTGCGCGTCCGACAAGCGGATGACCACCGGGAACCGGCGATCACCCTCAAAGATCATGCCGGACTCGCGGCCGCCGATGGTGGCGGTTATCGTGTCCTGCACGTCCTGCGCGGTGACACCGACCCGCGCCATCGCGTCGCGATTGACGCGAATATCGAGCATTGGAAGACCCGTGGTCTGCTCGACCTTCACGTCCGCAGCCCCTTGCGTCTTGCGCAGAACACCGGCGATCTGTTCGGCGGTGCGGTTCATGGCAACGAAGTCGTCGCCAAACACCTTGACCGCGATGTCGCCGCGCACGCCGGCGATCAGCTCGTTGAACCGCATCTGGATCGGCTGCGTGATCTCGTAGGCGTTGCCCGGAATCTTGCCGAGCAGGCCTTCCAGTCGCTCGACCAGTTCCTCCTTTGCTAGCTTGGGATCAGGCCATTCATCGCGGGGCTTGAGGATGACGAACATATCGGTCGCATTGGGCGGCATCGGGTCCGATGCCAGCTCGGCCGTACCTGTCTTGGAAAAGACGAAGCGCACCTCGGGCTGCTTGGCGACAATACGCTCGATCGGCACCTGCATGGCCTGGCTCTGCTGAACCGAGGTCGCCGGGATACGCAGCGCCTGGATGAGCAGATCGCCCTCATCGAGCTGGGGCAGGAAGACTTGCCCCAGCGTGGTGAAAGCCAGCGCCGCCGCGACGAGACTCACAACGCTTGCGCCGATCGTGAGCGACGGGCGCTTCATGGCCTTCTCGAGACCCGGTTCGTAACGGGCTTTCAGCCACGAGATGATGCGCCCATCCTTCTCCTCGACCCGCTTGGACAGCCAGATGGCAATCGCCGCCGGCACGAAAGTCAGCGACAAGGCAAAGGCGAAAAGCAGGGCGATGATGACCGTCAGCGCCATCGGCACGAACGTCTTGCCCTCCACGCCCGTGAGCGTGAGCAGCGGCACATAGACAAGGATGATGATCGCCTGCCCGTAGACCGAGGGCCGGATCATCTCGCGCGCCGCCGTGGCAACGGCTTCGAGGCGCTCCTTCATGCTGAGCAGCCGGCCTTCATGGTGCTGTTGCTCCGCGAGGCGGCGCAGCGCGTTCTCGACGATGATGACAGCGCCATCGACGATGAGACCAAAGTCGAGCGCCCCCAGGCTCATCAGATTTGCCGAGACACCCAGACGCAGCATGCCGAACCCGGTGAGCATCATTGTCACCGGGATCACCGCCGCCGCAATGAGCGCGGCGCGGAAATTGCCGAGCAGAAGGAACAGCACGACGATGACGAGCAACGCGCCTTCGGAGAGGTTCTTGGCGACCGTCTTGATCGTCGAATTGACCAGCGCGGTCCGGTCCAGAACGGGTTGAACCACGACATCGGGCGGCAGCGAGGCATTGATCTCCTTCAGCCGATCAGCGACCGCCGTGGCGACGTTGCGGCTGTTCTCGCCAATCCGCATGATCGCGGTGCCCACGACCACTTCGGTGCCGTTCTCCGAGGCCGAGCCCATGCGGATCGCCTGACCCGTGCGAACGGTTGCAACCTGGTCGAGGGTGATCGGCACCCCTTCGCGGGTTGCGATGACGGTGCGCGCCAGTTCGGCCGCGTTGCGCACCAGCGCGTCGGAACGGACCGCCAGACCCTCTCCGTTGCGGTTGACGAAGCCGCCGCCCACGCTGGTGTTGTTCTTCTCGAGTGCGGTGCCAAGCTCGGTGAGCGTGATGTTCAGGGAAGCGAGCTTCTGGACGTCGGGGATGACCAGATACTGCTTGGCATAGCCGCCGATGGAGTCGACGCCGGCAAGACCCGGCGTATTCTTCAGGAGCGGCGTGACGATCCAGTCCTGCGCGGTGCGCAGATAGGTTGCCTTGTCTTCTTCGCTCGTCAGCCGTTCGCCTTCCGGCGTGATGTAACTGCCGTCGGGCTGCTGACCCGGCTCGCCGGGTCGGTGCTTGTCATCTTGTCGATGATCAAGCCGGACAGTCCACATATAGACCTCGCCCAGTCCCGTTGCGATCGGCCCCATTTCGGGGTTTACGCCATCGGGCAGGTTCTCCGCGACGCCCGCCAGGCGCTCGCCAACCTGTTGGCGAGCGAAATAGATGTCGGTGGACTCGTCGAAGACCGCAGTTATCTGCGCGAACCCATTGCGGCTGAGCGAGCGTGTGTTTTCAAGGCCGGGAATGCCGGCAAGCGCGGTCTCGATCGGAAACGAGACCTGCTTCTCTACCAGCTCGGGCGAGAGCGCCGAGGCGCGGACATTGATCTGGACCTGATTATTGGTGATGTCCGGCACCGCGTCGATCGGGAGCCGATAGAGGGAATAGGCACCGATGGCGGTGGCGACGGCGGTGAGGAGCAGGACGAGCCAGCGCTTCTCGACCGCCCATGTGACGATACGGGCGATCATGGCATCAATCCTCGTGCGCCGCTTCGCCCTTGCCGAGTTCGGCCTTGAGCGTGAAGCTGCCTGTAGTGGCGATCTGTTCGCGGCCGGTGAGGCAGAACGGACGATGACGGTATCGCCGGCAGCGTCGCCCAGCGTGACCGGGGTCGCCTGGAAGCCCTTGGCCGTGCGGACAAAGACGACCGATTTGCCTTCGACGGTCTGAATGGCCGTCGTCGGGACGCGGACCGCAGAGCTTCCGGCATTGCCGCTGAGCTGCACCGCCGCAGTGACGGGCTCGCCGACACGCCACTGCGCGCCGCGATTGTCGAGCGTTGCGATGACCGGCACCTGCCGGGTCTGGGGATCAAGCGCGGGCGATACGAAGGTTATGCGGGCGCTCGTCTGCCTGCCTGGCGCCGTCACCGTCACCACGTTGCCGGGCTTCACCCTGCCCGCATCTTCGGGCTTGAGGTTCAGCGCCAGCGATACCCGGCCAAGATTGGCGATACGGTAAAGCTCCGCGTCAGCAGTGACCGTCTGGCCCAGCACGATCGGACGCGAGATGATCTGGCCGGCGATAGGGGCGGTAATGCCGAGGCGGTTGAGGCCGCCCCCGCCTGCGCCGCCGCCGGCGGCCGAGACCTGACTTTGGGCCTGGCGGTAGGCAATCCGTGCTTCGGTTGCAGCCGTTCGTGCCGCTATCAGGTCCTGTTCGGGTGACACGCGCTGTGCGAACAGGCGCTGTTCACGCGCAAGGTTGGAATTGGCGAGTGCCAGCCTGGCGCGCGACGCTTCGACTTCACCCTTGAGCTGAGCGGCTTCCCGGCTTTCGATGACCGCGATGGTCTCCCCTCTGCCAACCGACTGGCCCAGATTGCGGGTCAATGCCACAATGCGGCCACCGATCGCGGCCGAAACGACCTGCGTGCCCTGCGGGTCGCCTTCGATAGTCGCAGGGAGTTCGATTGTACCGGCACCGCCTGTCATCGGTCGGCCGATCTGGACCCCGGCGGACTTGATCTGGTCGGCCGTGAGCGTCACCACACCTTCGTCGGCATGCGCCTCTTCACCGCCGCCCCCGTGAGCGTCGGCCGCCGCTTCGTTGGTTGCAGAAGCATCGCCGGCTTCAGGACCGCCGCACGCGGAGAGCAGCAAGGCGAGGCCAAGCGGCAGCGCGCCGCCCATAAGGATGGTCTTCATCGGTCGGTGTTCCCCGAAATCGTGGTCGCCGTCGCGGGGGCGGTCAGCCGCTCCAGTTGCGCGCGAGCATTTTGATAATTGGCGAGTGCGTCGATCGCGGCGACGCGCGTCTCGGCAAGAGTTCGTTCGGCATCCAGTAGATCGAGCTGGCCGAACTTGCCCTCACGGTAGCCGATCCGGGCGATCCGGGCAGCTTCCTGCGCCGCCGCCAGCGCCGGTCCGGCTGCAGCGCGAGCGGTTGTCGCTGCGTTTGCTGCCTCCGCCTGCGCGTTCGTGATCGCCTGCTCGACATCGAGGGCGGTAACACGCCGCAAGGCTTCTGCCTGGGTGCGCTGCGCGCTCGCCTGCGCGATGGCCGCGCGGCCGCTGTTGAACAGCGGAATCGGAATGGAGATCGAAAATACCGCGGCGGTGTCGTTGGTCGCTTCGAGCCGCCGCAGGCCCGGGCCGACGTTGAGGTCCGGCACCCGGTTCGCCCGCGCAAGCCTCACGCCGGCATCGGCAATAGCCAGATCGGCATCGGCGGCAGCGAGCGCCAAGGTGTTTGCCGCCGGCGGCGTCTCGACGGGGCCAAAAGTCGACGCTGGGAGCTGGTCCAGAAGCGCAGCATCGAGCCTTCCGTCGATCGGTCGGCCAATCCGCCGTGCAAGGTTCGCGCGCGCGGCTTCGGCAAGCCGGGTCAGCCGTTCCACATTGGCATCGGCGTTGATCCTTGTGACATCGGCGCGTTGCTGTTCGAGCGGTGAGGCCCGGCCCGCCTGAACCCGCACACCCGCGCCGCGCAGCACTTCGGCGGCAATGCGCGCCTGATCGCGCGCCGTTGCGAGCCGGCGTTCGGCCGCGATCGCCTCGATATAGAGCTGTGTCACCTGCAGGCGAATATCGCTCGCGGTGATTGCTGCCTGCAGTTCGGCACGCGACAACTGTGCGCTGGCGACAGCGACGCGCGCGCCGCGCTTGCCGCCCAGCTCGATCGGAATCGCCACGCCAACGGTCGTCTCTGCGCTTTGCAAGCCCTTATATGGGCCAGAGCCGACGACATTCTCGACCTGACCCTGAACCACGGGATTTGGCCGTAGCCCCGCGACTGTCCGTTCGGCCTGGGCTGCTTCGATTGCGGCCGATGCCGCGTCAGCGGCAGGTGCCGCGCCGCCGGCGGCCAGCACGGCCTGATCGAGGGTATAGATGCCGAGCGGCTGCGTCGCCTCCGTAGTCGGCGTTTGCTGCGCCTGCGCCATCGAAGCGCAGGACGCCGCGGCCATCATGGCCACGAACATCTTTTTCATTATCTGGTGATCCTGACAAAACACATCTGGCCGGCGAGCGCCGACCGGCGGGTCGTGTCAGGCGGCGGGAGGCCTCAAGGCCGGGCCAGTCCGGTATGACGCCAGCGCGCTATGCGCCGCAGGAAACGGACGCAACCCGCCCGCCTCGCCCAGGGAATACAGGTCGCTTGTATCGGGTATGTCCAATGCTGGACCATGGCAGGTGCTGTGGTGATGGGGCATCGCCTTGTCGGCGTCGCCCTGAGACTGATCAGCATCGCCATCTTCATGTACGACGCCGGCGCAATCCACCATAATCTGCCCGGAAACCTCGCGCGCATGGATCGTCGCCGTCAGCACAAGGGACGACGCGATCATGACCAGCAAGAGGGAGCAGAGCCTGCGCAGCATGTGCCGTGATCTAAACGAGATGCCGGCAAGTGTCATTGCATAACTTCAGGAGGCACTGGCCGTGCTTCGCGCCATGCGGGGATCGCCTCGCCCAGCACGCGCCACGCCGACCGCAGGAAGATAAGCGCAATCACCGCGCCGACGGCAATGTCGGGCCAGACCGAGCCTGTCGCGGCTACCAGTCCGGCAGCAATCAACACGCCGATGTTGGACGCCACGTCGTTGCGTGAACATTCGAACGTGCTCGACATATTCACATTTTGGGAGCGGAACCGCCACAGCAGCGCCAGGCAAACGACGTTGGCCACAAGTGCGGCGCTCCCGAACGCGAGCATCAGCGTCGATGAGGGCGGCACGCCGTTCACGAGCTTGTCGGCAATCTCGACGACCACCGCGATGCCGAAAACAAGGATGATGCCGCCCTTCGCAACCGCGGCCCCTGCCTCCCAGCGCGGCCCCCGGCTCAAAGCGTAAAGGCTCAGTGCATAGACGAGCGCATCGCCAAACATGTCGACGGAGTCCGCCATCAGCGCCGATGAGCGGGCCGCCAGGCCGCCGCCGAACTCGGCGATAAACATCACGAAGTTGATCACCATCACGGTGATCAGGACGCGCCGCTGATCCGCCTTTCGGCCCAGCTCAGCGATCGTATCACTTTTTTTCGAACAGCAGTCGTCCGCCATCTGATGCCTCGATTCGTGCGTCGGACACCCTATATGAACCCTCATCCTACTAGAGGGTCAAGGGACGGCTCATGAAGATCGGTGCCATTGCCAAGCAAACCGGGCTGAAAATCGAGACCATCCGCTTCTATGAGGCCGAGGGGTTGATCGAACCGCCAACACGTAGCGGCGGGAATTACCGGCTGTATGGCCAGACCCATCTCGATCGATTGTCTTTCATCAAACGATCGCGCGACCTTGGCTTTACCTTGGATCAGGTTCGCGATCTCTTACGCCTGGCCGATAATCCTCGGGGGTCGTGTGAGGAAGTGGACAGCATCGTGGCACTTCATATCGACGAGATCGATCGTAAGCTCGCCGATCTGACGGCTTTGCGGAGCGAGGTGGTGCGTTGGGGCGGCGACTGCGAGGCAACGACGATCGCGGAATGCAAGGTCATCGACGCTTTGTCTTCGGGCGCACCGGGGCGCTTGTAACCTGATACGCTGATGTGCGGGGTCTAAGAACACAGGTACAGGGCGCGGCCCTGCCGGGCACGGCTCTACCGGCGGCACGCGCCGACCAAGCCACCGTACCGGCGTCTCGGCCCATTTAGGGTAACGATCCTCGCGTGAGGGGGTGTGCCATGTGGCACACCCCCCAATAGCCGCGCGCAGCGCGACATCTTCCCTCGGCGCTACGGCCCTCCCCCGGAGGCCCGCGCACGCGGGGAACACCAAGGGCCGCTGCCCTTTCGTTCCCGAAGCAAAATCGACAGCCCCGTGTGGTCCGCCAAGCGCGGCACCCGACGCCCCGATGGGCGTCGGCCGCGCTAGGGCGGCCTGCCCGCGCCAGGCCATCGATTTTCCTCCTCCCTCTCCATCCCGCTCCTCGCCGGAGAGGCAGAGCCGCATGCCGCAGAGCAAGCGGCTTTCAGCCCCGAAGGAAGGAGAACAAGGACAATGGCTTACACACGATACAAGGGCGATCCCTACTGGAAGCGGGCCAAAGTGGACGGGACGGGCGCAGACGGCAGCCCCTACCGCAAGGGCGAGCGCGTGTTCTTCTATCCGCGCACTGGCGCGACTTACGCGGGCGACGCCGCCACGCGCGCTTCCGCCGAATTTGACGAACTCGCAGCCCTCGAAGGCTGACCTCCCCCCAATCGAAATTACAGATCAGGAGCATTCATCATGGCTATCATCACCGCCAAGCTGTCGCAGCTTCGTCTTTCCCCGCTCAACCAGCGCCGCATCAAGCCATCGGCAATCGAGTCCATGGCCGACGATATTCACGCGCATGGCCTGTTGCAGAACCTTGTCGCCTATGAGGAAGACGGCCTGTTGTGGGTATTCGCAGGGGGACGGCGCTATCGCGGCCTCAAGGAACTGGTGAAGCGCAAGAAGGTCAGGAACAGCGACCTGTTCCCCGTCGAGGTACGCAGCAAGGAAGAGGCCATCGAGCTGTCGCTGGCAGAGAATTTCCAGCGTGAAGACATGCACCCTGCGGACAGTATCCGCGCCTTTGCGGCTCTGCGCGATACCGGCATGGACGCCGAGGAAATCGCGGCCCGGTTCGGTCAGGCGGTCAGTTTCGTCTATAAGATGCTGCGCCTTTCCGCGCTTGCCCCGGTGCTGATCGACCTGATCGCCAAGGATCAGTTGACCCTTGAAGCCGCCCGCGCGCTCACCTTGACCGACGATCACGACTTCCAAGTGAAAGTGTGCAAGGCGGCGAACGGGCAGGCCCACACCATCCGCCGGATGCTCACCACCGAGAAGGTCGATACGACCAGCGGCATGTTCCTGTTCGTCGGGCGCGAAGCCTACGAAGCCAAAGGCGGTTCCATCACCGTGGACCTGTTCAGCCAAGGGGATGAGGGTTTCGCCGACAGCCCCGAACTGGTGCAGGAATTGGCGGAGGAAAAGCTGGAGACGATCGCTGCCGAATACCGCAGCATCGGGTGGCACGAAGTGCGCGCGGAAATCGAGCGGCCCTATGACCTCTACATGAAGGGCAGCATGTATCCCGCCACGCGCGAGCCGACCGAGGCCGAAGCGGAGCGCATGACCGTCCTTGCCGCCGAGATCGAGCGATTGCCGACGATGAAGGCGAGGACAGTCAGAGGATCGAACCGCTGGTGGACGAGCAGGAAGCGATCATGGAAGGCCAGCGCGCTTTCACTGGCGAGCAAGTATCGGTGGGCGGCGTTGCGCTATGGATTGCGCGGGACGGGACGCTGGGCAGGAGCTTCTATCGCGCTAAGGCCGAACCCAAGCCCAAGGCGAGCCATGACGGGCCGACCCCGCTCTACAGCAATAGCCTGCTCGCCGACCTGTCGCGCATCAAGACGCAGATCGTGCAGGAAGCGGTCGCGGCCGACCCGGCGCTGGCTCTCGATGTTCTACTGGACAGCCTTGCCGGGCAGTTGCTCCATGGCGCTCACAGCTACCAGTTGGCGGTCGAGGTGCAGGCCAAGGCGATCGCCACCGACGTTGCGGACGAGTTGATGGCGACCAGTGACGTGCAGGCCGTTGAGGAAGTGATGGCTAACCGCTTCGCTGCCGTCCCCGAAGATGGCCGGTTCGAGGCGATCCGGGCCATGACTGGCGATGACAAGATGGCGCTGCTGGCGGGACTTGTTGCCATGACCGTGGACGGCACCGTGTTTTCGGGTGGCTCCCCCGGTCAGCGCCACCACCAGTTCGAGCAGATCGCGCGCGCAAGCGGGGTGGACATCGCGGCTCGCTGGACCGCCCCCATCGCCCTGTTCGACAAGATGCGCCGCGCTGCCCTGATTACCCTTCTGACCGATGAAGTCGGTGCGGCAAGTGCGGAGAACTGCGCAACCATCAAGAAGAAGGCCGACCTCGCCGTCAACGTGGCAGGACGCCTGCCCGCAGGTTGGCTTCCCGTTCCCATTAAGATCGGTGCCTTCGATCAGGCCGACGAGAGCAAGGATCAGGAAGGCGACATGATTGACGAAGAGGATATGGCCGAGAACGAAGACGCCTGACCGAGCGGGGGCTGGTGCGAACCGGCCCCCGTCTCTCCATACCAAGATCCAGTGCGGCGCGCCCGTCGCCCCGGCGCGCTCGCCATGCCACAGCATGACGGGCGCGCTCGCCGGTCCTGGCGGACCTGCCCGGCGCCGCGCGACCAAGGCCGCGCGGCGGGCGACTATGAACCCAGTCAGGCCCTTTTCACAGCAGCCGTTGCCACCAGCCTACGTCGTGCCACTTTCCAAATTTGCGGCCCACATCACGGTAGATCCCGAGTGGTGTGAAACCCATGCTCTCGTGCAGAGCAATGCTGCCCTTGTTGGGTAATGCGATGCCGGCGAACGCTGCGTGAAAACCACGTCCGGCAAGGTCAGGTAGCAAGTGGCCATAAAGGGCACGCCCGACCCCGGTCCGCCTTACCCCGTCGGCAATGTAGACTGTCACATCGACGGAGGTGCGATAGGCCGCGCGAGTGCGGTGCTGGCTGGCGTAGGCATAGCCTACGACCTCGCCGCCCTGCTCTGCCACCAGGTAGGGATAATCCTGCAAGGTGGCCTCGATCCGTGCCGCCATTTCGACCACGCTTGGCGGCGCTTCCTCAAAGGAAATGGCGGTATGCTCGACCACAGGCGCGTAAATCGCCTGTATGGCGCAAGCGTCGCCTGTCATGGCCGAACGGATCAAAGTAACGATCAAGGATGCTGGCCTTGCGCCGCGATAGCGATGCTCGACAGATCCGTAGCCGGATCAACGGGCACGCCCGATGATCGACGCTCTGAATAGCGATCAACGAGCTGGTCCGCGTGCGGGCGCAGCAGGACGGTGAAGCGCACCAGTTCCTCCATGACGTCGACGATGCGATCATAGTAGCTGGACGCTTTCATGCGGCCCGCCTCGTCGAACTCCTTGTAGGCCATCGCCACGGAGGACTGATTGGGGATGGTGAACATCCGCATCCAGCGACCGAGGAGGCGAAGCGAGTTGACGGCATTGAACGACTGCGAGCCGCCGGACACCTGCATGACCGCCAGCGTGCGACCCTGCGTCGGCCGCATCCCCCTCATCTCCAGCGGCAGATGATCGATCTGCGCCTTCATGATGCCCGTGATCTGGCCGTGCCGCTCCGGGCTGCACCACACCTGACCCTCCGACCACAGTGCCAGTTCACGCAGTTCGTGGACGGCGGGGTGATCGTCTCCCGCCACCTGGTCGGGCAGCGGCAGTGTCGATGGGTCGAAGATGCGGGTTTCCGCGCCAAACAGGCGTAGAAGCCGCGCGGCTTCCTCCGCGGCGAGACGCGAGAAGGATCGCTCGCGCAAACTGCCATAGAGCAGCAGAATGCGCGGCGCAGGATCGAGCGCGCCCAACCCCAGGGCGGGGCGCTGGCGGACATAGGCCGGGTCGAGCGCCGGGAGATGGTCGGCCTCATAGAGATCGCGAAGAGGCATCAGGCGGTCCTTGGTCCTAATAGGATTACACAGGTGCCAATGAGGCAAAGGGCGGCCCCGCCAACGTCCCAACGGTCTGGGCGTACGCCTTCCACAGCCCATAGCCACGCGAGGGATGCACAAATGTAGATGCCGCCATATGCAGCGTAGGCTCGACCCGCTGCGTCACTGTCCACGCGGGTCAGAAGCCATGCGAACAGCATTAGCGACGCGACACCCGGCGCTAGCCATAGGGGGGACTTATCCAGTCGGAGCCATGCCCAAAAAGCAAAGCAGCCGGCGATTTCTGCGATTGCTGCGCCAAGATAAACGAGCGCCGTCATACCATGCTGATCCTGATTGCGAGAGCTACGAGGGTCACCAGTAACACCGGAACCGTCAGCGTTACGCCGACCTTGAAGTAATAGCCCCAACCGATGCGAATGCCTTTTTGTCCGAGGACATGAAGCCACAGCAGGGTGGCAAGCGATCCGATGGGTGTGATCTTGGGGCCAAGATCACAGCCGATCACATTGGCGTAGATCATCGCTTCCCTCACCGCTCCTGTGGCGTGCGTGGCGTCGATCGACAGCGCGCCCACCAGAACCGTCGGCATGTTGTTCATGACGGATGACAGGATGGCAGCGATCACGCCGGTTCCCAGAGCGGCACCCCACACCCCGCCCTGCGCGGTCCGATCGAGCAGCGCAGCGAGGTGGTCGGTCAGTCCTGCATTTCGCAGGCCATAGACGACGAGATACATGCCAAGCGAAAAGATGACGACCTGCCAAGGCGCGCCGCGCAGCACCTTGCGGGTCTCGATGACATGCCCCCTCCCCGCAATTGCGAGCAGCAGGATCGCGCCGGCAGCGGCAACCGCGCTGACAGGCACGCCCAGCGGATCAAGCAGGAAGAAGCCCACGAGAAGAAGCACGAGGACGACCCAACCGGCGCGAAAGGTTGCGGCGTCCCGGATCGCCGCGCGCGGCGCGCGCAGCGCGGCAACATCATAGTCTGTCGGTATGTCGCGCCGGAAGAACACCATCAGCGCGCCGAGCGTGGCGGCGATCGCGGCCAGATCCACCGGCACCATCACGCTCGCATATTCGCCAAAGCCGAGCTTGAAGAAGTCGGTCGACACGATGTTGACGAGATTCGAGACCACAAGCGGGAGGCTGGCGGTGTCCGCGATGAAGCCTGCGGCCATTACGAACGCCAGCGTCGCCTTGTCGCCATAGCCCAGCGCGCGCAGCATCGCGATGACGATGGGGGTGAGGATCAAGGCCGCGCCATCATTGGCGAACAGGGACGATACCGCCGCGCCGAGCAGCACGATGAGGGCGAACAGGGCACGACCGTTGCCCTTGCCCCAGCGAGCGACGTGAAGCGCCGCCCATTCGAAAAATCCCGCCTCATCGAGCAGCAGGCTGATGACGATGATCGAGACGAATGCCCCCGTCGCGTTCCAGACAATGTCCCAAACCACAGGCACGTCGGACAGCGACACAACGCCGGCAAGCAGCGCTACGATCGCCCCGCCCATGGCGCTCCACCCGATGCCGAGGCCCTTGGGTTGCCAGATGACGAGCGCAATCGTGGCGATGAAGATCAGAATTGCTGGCAGCATCAGGCGATACGCTGGCCTGTGCCATCCACGACCTGTTCGCCATCTTCTTTCGCGAATGCGCCAAGCTGGCCTGTCGGCAGCAGATCAAGCACCGCTTCGGAAGGACGGCACAGTTTCACACCCAGCGGCGACACAACGAGGGGCCGGTTGATAAGGATTGGATGCGCCATCATCGCGTCCACGAGCTGTTCGTCGGACAGTGCCGGGTCGGCAAGGCCCAACTCGCCAAAAGGCGTACCCTTTTCGCGCAGGAGATCGCGCGGGGTCATGCCGGCGCGGCCAACCAGTTCGACCAGCAAGGCTCGCGTAGGCGGCGTCTTAAGATATTCGATCACATGCGGTTCGATGCCCGCGTTGCGGATCATGGCGAGCGCGTTGCGCGATGTGCCGCATTCGGAATTGTGATAGATGACGATGTCGATGGCCACGGGGCATCCTTTCAGCAGCAAGGTGAGAGTTCAGCGATCAGCGGCGCGCACACTTGCGCGTTGCCGCCGCAGCAATCCTTGAGGAGAAACAGGGTCAGCGCCCGCAGCCCGTCAAGATCGGCGCGGTAGATAATCGATCGGCTATGGCGTTCGGAACGCACCAGGCCTGCCCGGGTGAGAATACCAAGATGCGCCGACATGGTGTTTTGCGGCACATCGAGCTGGCGCGCGATTTCTCCCGCAGCCAGGCCATCGGGTTCATGCCGCACCAGTAGCCGGAAGGTGTCGAGCCGCGTCCCTTGTGCCAAGGCGCTCAAAGCGGTGATTGCCAACTCATTTTCCATATATCCAGCATAATGGATATATTTTTGAGTGCAATTGCCGTTTAGCGGTAGCACCGTGAGTTAGTTCGCAAGTGGTGCAGAGCTGGTCCGCTCTCCTCCTGCGTCGGGTAGTGAAAGCGAGAGCGCCGCATCGGCAACCCGCGCATTATCGACCGTTATGGGCGATTGTTCATCTCGGCCATGGCTCCCCGCGTGATTTCCCATGCCGAATGCAGGAATAGCAGCGCAATAATACCAGCGACAGCAAGGTCAGGCCATGCTTGTCCAGTCCAGGCGACCAGCCCTGCCGCAGCGATCACGGCGATATTTGCCAGAGCATCGTTGCGGCTGAACAGCCAGATCGCGCGGACATTGGCGTCACCTTCACGAAAACGAGAGAGGACAAGAGCGGCGCTTACATTGATTATCAGCGCTACCACCCCGATCCCGCCCATTAGATCGGCTTCAGGCGCGACAGCGTTCATCGAACGCCACATGGCAAATCCGATAACACCCAGACCCAGCGCTCCGAGGAAAAGGCCCTGTGCGAGGGCGATTCTCGATCTCGCGTGAGCAGTCCAGCCCAAGGCGATAAGGCCGAACAGGGAAATGGTCCCATCGCCGATAAAGTCGAGCGCATCCGCCTTGAGCGCCTGGCTATCAGCAATAAACCCGCCGACGATCTCGACCAGACCGAAACCAAGGTTGAGCAGGATGACGATCCACAGAGCACGGCGATACGCGGGGTCGCGCTCCGCCCGCTTCGTATCGCCGGTACAGCCGCATGAGGGGGTTTGGATTTCACTCATACGCTATTCCTACAATCTACAGTAACTATAGAAGCAAGTAGAAAATTCGGTCTTTACGGAGCACCCTGCCTTACGCAGATGGCGCAAGATCGACGGTCTTATCTCGCTTGCGACGATTGAACGAGAAGCCCGTGGCAATTGCCAACACCATGAGAAGCTGGGCTATGATGGATTGCCAAGTGGGAAATATGCCTAGCATGGAAAGTCGGGGGCCGTTGGCGATCGGCGCTATGCCGATGATTCCGGCCTCTTGCAGTGCCCCCACGCCTTTGCCAGCAAGAACCACTGTCAGCCCCGCCATCAGCCACGAACTGTAAGCGAAAACCTTAGCAATCGGGAGCTGGCGGCTGTAGCGGAGCATGGCCCAGGCGATCACGGCGAGGATCGCGACCGCTGATCCTGCCCCGGCGAGCAGCGCGCTGCCATTCCCCTGCGTCCACAGCGCCGCGTAGAACAGGATCGTTTCAAACACCTCACGATAAACCACCACGAAGGCCAGCCCAAAGAGGAACCAGGCGGAGCGGCCCGACAGCGCGCGCGCCATCTTTTCTCTGATGTAGCGTTGCCATTGATCGGCTTGTGCCTTGCCGTGCATCCATATCCCGACCGAGAGCAGGACCACTGCTGCAAATAGCGAACCGAACCCCTCCGTCAGCTCTCGGCTCGCGCCGCTGATCCCGATTGCATAGGTGGCCACCACCCAAGTCAGCAGGCCGGCCACAAGCGCTCCGACCCAGCCACCATGTACATAGGGTAGCACTTCCGAGCGTTCCGCTTTGCGCAGGAAGGCGATCATGGCGACGACGATGAGCAGGGCTTCCAAGCCTTCGCGCAACAGGATCGTAAACGCGCCGAGGAAGGTCGATGCATCGCTGGACGCGCCAGGGGCCAGCGCGGCCTCGGCATTGTCGAACAGATCGTTGAGGACGAGCGCGCGGTTCGCCAGATCGTCGGACCCGGCACCCTGATCGATTGCAGCGCGATACTCGCCCATCGCGCCTTCGATACGTGCGAGCAGCGTTGCATCGCGTGCGCCCAGCGTCGGCTCTACCGGTTCGAAGCCGTCCAGGTAGGCGGACAGCGCCAATTCCTTCGCCGCACGACGATCTCCCTTTCGGGCGGCATCGAGGCTCGCTGCCAGCTTCTGGCGCACCAGTGAGAGCGACGCAGGAGCCTGTTCGATCACAGCGTCAGGATGGCGGCGGAGATAAGCCATGACCGCCAAAGCCCGTTCCTCGCCGATATGATCGGCAAGCGAGGATGGCGTGAGCGCCACGAGTGTCTGGAGGTCGGGCACCTGTTGGCGGAGCGACGGATCAGTCTTCCACAGCCGCTCCCCTTCCCGCGCCTGTTCGTCGGTCAGGGCGAAGCTGCCGGCGCGGAACGCCAGCGCCCAACGGTCCTGACTTGGCAAGTCGGCGAAGCTCTGCATCGCCGTTCCGTCGATGCCTTGGCCTATGACCTGGTATAGCGCAAATACGCTACGCTGGCGGGCGCGCTCGATGTCGGTGAACGCGATCGGCGGCGTCGTGAGCTTGGCCGCGTCGGGGCCATGCCCGTTCCCTGTCGTGCCGTGACAGGCTGCGCAGCTGGAGCCGAACAGAGCCACCCCCCGAGCAAAGCTCGGCGGCGTCGCCGGGGCAAGCGGCACAGGGTAGGCTTTCAGTAGGTCGGCCGCGAGTCCGCGCGCCAGCGTCGCGACTTCCTGCGGCGTTCCCTTGCGCGCGATCACGCTCTGGAGGCGTGCCGCTCTTTCAATCAGCGCTGCCCGTTCAGGCTTGAGAGGCAGAGCGACGAGCTGCGCGGACACGGAACCTGTGAATTCCTTCATTTCGGCATATTCCGAAACGCTCGTGATCCGCCCCCCAGCGACCGCGCCACCATAATCGACGGCGACATAGTCGAGCAGCCGCCATGCGGTTTGCACGTCGTTCTGGTCCGTAGTTGGTGCAGCGCGCAGCGCAGTGAGCGGCAACACCAAACCTAATAGGATAGCCGCCGCAATGAGCATCAAGCGCATGGAGGTGGTACGGATCGGGCCTGCGGAGGGCGCGTTGATGGCAGGGGCGTGGTGGAGTGAGGGCGTTGACATGAGCGCCCCCTACAACCTCTAGCTACTGTAGGATCAAGGGATTTGCGATCCGCTCGCATTAATAATGTTGGCGACCGGTGAGGCTTGTGTCCCTGGTCGCTTTGAAGAGGATAGCAATCAAATCCTCGAGCGCATGGAGGATAGAAGGTTATCGATGTTCGCTCGACTCATGCTGCAGGTCGAGCGATGGCCTGTATGACTCGACATTCCGCCATCGTCTTGGCGCAGCAACCCGCCGCGCTCATGGCTGCGAGCTCGTCGCGGAGAGCGCTTAGCTGTCTAAGCCGCTGTTCTACATCGGCCAGATGACGTGCTGCGATGTTCGCCGCTTCCCGGCAATCGCGCTCTGGCTGATCGGCAAGTGCAAGCAGCGATCGAACCTCGTCGATCGAAAAACCAAGCCGACGAGCATTACGAATGAAGTTCAATCGATCAGTATCGGGTAGCCCATAGGTTCGCCGTCCCGAGGCCGTTCGCACTGGTTGGCCCAGCAGTCCAATTTCCTCATAGAAGCGGATGGTCGTCACTTTGGTGTCAGTCGCACGCGACAACTCGCCGATTTGCATGTGGTTTCCACGATCTTGAGTGCGACGCGCAATGCTCATTCTACAGTGACTGTAGTTTATACGGAAATGGCGTTGAGCTGGTCAAGGCGGATGCGCGCCAGCGCGCAAGAGCTTCACGCGTTCCGCCAAGCCTCCCGAGGCGCGAGGCGGACAGGGAACACCAAGGGCGCTGCCCTTTCGTTCCCGAACGACAATCTTGTCGCCCGTGTAATCCGCCAAGCGCGGCACCCGACGCCTTGGAGGCGTCGACCGCGCTAAGGCCGCTCGCCCGCGCCAGCGGCAGATTCTCGCCCTCCCTCCCCATCCCGTTCCTCGCCGGAACGGCAGGGTTGCCCGGCCCACGGCCTTGCAGCCATGCCCAGATGAAAGAAACGAGTGATGCAGAACCCTGAACAGATCGATGCTATCCGCCGCTTGAACGATGCTGCGCGTGCAATCCCCGGCGTCACGTCCGTCACCAATGTCACGATGGGGTTTCAGGCCCTCTGCGATGCGGACCGTTCCGCCGCATTGGTGTTGATCGCGCGGTTCTCGAAATTCGACGACAACAATGCCCCTTATGGTGAGCATGACTTCGGGGCCGTCTTCCGTCTCGCATCGGGTGACTGGACGCAGGACCGGCCCGATGATGACAAGGTGATTGCAGTGACCGTTTTCTGGAAGATCGACTATTACGAGCCAAATTTGGCTTTCGGCAGCGAGGCCCCGTGGGACGAGGATCGCACCAAACGTGTGCTTACGATCATGTTATCGAATGAATACTGAAACTTACCCGATCGGACCGGCAGTTTGGCGACGCCTATATTCTTCTGACCTTGCAACCGGCCAGCTAAGTGATTTGTTGAGAAATCACGATAGACAGAGTAAAGTTAACGGGGAAGGATGATTGGGATGGCGCAGATCGATCTTGAGACATTTCGTGAGCGCGTTCGAGGCATGGACTTCGAGCGCGGCACACCCGAGCAGGTCGCACTCTGGCGCGAAGATGTTGCCGATGCGCGCGCCAATCTGATTATTGAGGACATGACGCCCAGTGATGACGACGATGCCCTTTTCGCCATAATGCTCGACGAGGGCGCTCCCCCCTCACTGATGGCATCGATCATTCTCGGTCTTTACAAGCCGGGAATGCACCCCGCCGCAGGCTGACGTTGGGCGACGACCCTTATACCTATCCCGGCACCGACATCCTGCGGAACCGGCTTGGGATCACCGGTGATGCCACGCTCAACGAAGCCGAGCGGCGGTTGACGCTGGCGCGCGGCGCACAGGTTG
Source organism: Sphingobium sp. Ant17 (assembly GCF_000588875.1). Classification (GTDB taxonomy): domain Bacteria; phylum Pseudomonadota; class Alphaproteobacteria; order Sphingomonadales; family Sphingomonadaceae; genus Sphingobium. The sequence continues at coordinate 9,180 of NZ_JEMV01000014.1, read as the reverse complement.
CACGCCAGTCTTTTCCGGGTTCAGCAGATGGTTATCGCACCTTGCACAAACATCTGTTCCACGACCTCTATGATTGGGCAGGCGAGGATCGCAGCATCAACATCTCCAAGGGCGGGTCTAGCTTTGCCGCCACTCCCTATATCGCTAGCGAACTCGACAAACTGTTCGCGGACATGGCGGCGAAGAATGGGTTTCGCGGCCTCGCGCGCGATGAATTTTTCGACCGACTTGGCAACCACGTCAACGAACTCAATACCATTCACCCCTTCCGCGAAGGCAATGGCCGCACGATGCGCCATCATGCCGCCCAGGTCGCGCGCGAAGCGGGACATCCCATTCGTATCGCCTCTATCGATAAGACACTCTGGATGGACGCGTCGCGGCATGGTTTCCTGACAGGTGATCATCGCGCAATGGCGTCCGTGCTCGCTGCTGCTGCGGTCCAGCGCGATGCCGCCCCGGAGGCGCGCATCGGCGCGCATGGCATCGCCTTGCTTCCCCAGCGCGCGCCCCCAACCGGCCAGCGTTACCGCATCACCTTGAACAAGGTGCGCGAGGAACTGGAGCGGTATCTTCCGACCGCTCGCCAACAGGCTGGCGAGCGTCTGAGAACGCTGATCGGGCAGGATGCGCCGTCTGAGAAGATCGCCGCCGCCCGCACCGAGCTGGCCTATGTCCGGCACGCCAAGGGGCCAGTCTATCAATCCCATCTTCTGACTTATCTCGGAGTGCGGCAGGTCGATGCCGTTATCTCGGCCGAGCAAACGCCGCTGGAGCGCGTGCGGGAGATTGGTGCGGCCTTGGGCGTGCAGATCAATGCCCAGCAGCCGGTACAGCTTCAGCGCGCTGTTCGCGCGCTGGAACGACCGATCCTGCCGCCCGGCCATGCGCCGGGGCAGGAACGTCTTGCCGCCGTGTTCCTGAAGAATTCGCCAGAAAACAACCTGGCCGACACCCGGCTGTCAGTCGCGCAAATTATCGTCGATACGGCCATGCAGGCCGCACGCGAGCGTGGCGAAAGCGCGCGTATGGTCACTTCCATCGGGCAAGCGACCCGCCAGCTCGTTGCCGATCGCATCAGAAGCGGCGGCGCGCTCGAAGCCGATTTTGGCAATTCGATCTCGCCGGCCTCACCGCCGACTAAGGACCGGAGCCGCTAAAGTCGGCGGCTTCCACCTTGTCAGGGAGCCGTATCGGGTGGCAACTTGACGATCTGCCGGTGGCGCCGGAGTAGGCCGACGCCATCGAAGCTGGTCAGGGTTGCTTGTGAATGGCGGTCACTTCACCGGCGCTGCCGGTCAGCGTCAGATCAAAATCGACTTTGTCGCCGACCTTGGTTGCATCGATGATTGCGGGCGCTGCTTTGAACGCCATTGTCATCGCCGGCCACTTGGCTTCGAGGATCGGGCCATGATCGAGCGTGATCGTGCCCGCCGTATTGTCGATGGCCATGACGGTGCCATGGCCCTTGGCCTTGGTCGGTGCAGTAGCTGCCGGGGGCATATCGCCCATGTCGCCATTCATGCCGGTGGCGGCAGGTGCCGCCTGGTTGGTCTCAGTCGAAACCGGCGTTTTCCGCTTTTTTGCCGCAGGCGGCAGTCAGGGCGGCGAGGCCGAGAGCGATAGTCAGTCGTACAGAGTTCATGGTCTTCTCCTTGCAGGTTAAACAGGTTGGTGGAGGGGCTGTGCCCGCCGCCGGCGGAGCAGCAGATAGGCGGCGGGCAGGACGAACATGGAGAGCAGCGGCGCTGTCAGCATGCCGCCGATCATTGGTGCGGCTATCCGGCTCATCACCTCCGAGCCCGCACCCGATCCCAGCAGGATCGGCAGCAGGCCGGCGAGGATTACCGCGACCGTCATCGCCTTGGGCCGGACGCGGAGCAATGCGCCCTCGCGCACCGCCGCCTCGACCTGAGCAGCATCGGGATCGGCACCGCATTCCTCCAGAGCGTTCTTGAGGTAGATCAGCATCACCACGCCGAACTCCGCCGAAACGCCGGCTAGCGCGATGAAGCCGACCCCGGTCGCGACCGACTGGTTGAAGCCCAGCAAATAGAGAATCCAGAAACCGCCGGTCAGGGCGAACGGCAAAGTGCCCATGATCAGCGCGGCCTCGTCGAACCGCCCAAAGATCATGTAGAGCAGCACGAAGATGATCAGCAGCGTCGCGGGTACGACCAGCTTAAGCTTTTCGACGGCGCGCTGAAGATATTCGAACTGACCCGAATAGGCGATGCTGACACCTGGCGAGAGCTTGACCTGTTTCGCGACCGCGCGCTGGAGGTCGCCGACTACCGAGGCGAGGTCGCGTCCCCGCACATCTACATACACCCAAGTCGAGGGTCGGGCATTCTCGGTCTTGAGCATCGGCGGTCCCTCGGTGATCGAGACCTTTGCCACCGTTCCGAGCGTGATCTGCTGGCCCGATGGGGTCAGGACCGGGAGTGTGCGCAATCCTTCGAGGCTGTCACGCAGTTCGCGTGGGTAACGAACGCTGATGGGGTAACGCGCCAGCCCCTCGACCGTCTCGCCGATCGTCGCGCCGCCGATCGCGCCCGATACGATAGCCTGCACGTCGGCTATGTTGAGACCGAACCGGGCGGCGGCGGCGCGGTCGATGTCGACATCGACATAGCGCCCGCCGGTCAGCCGCTCAGCGAGCGCGGAAGAGACGCCGGGCACGGTCTTGGCCACCGTCTCGACATCATGCGCGATGCGATCGAGTTGGACGAGATCCGCGCCGGAGACCTTGACCCCGATTGGGCTCTTGATCCCGGTAGCCAGCATGTCGATCCGATTGCGGATCGGCGGCACCCAGACATTGGCGAGTCCGGGGAGCTTCACCGTCCGGTCGAGTTCGTCGATCAGCTTGTCGGGCGTCATTCCCGGTCGCCACTGGTCGCGCGGCTTGAACTGGATGGTGGTCTCGAACATTTCCAGCGGCGCCGGGTCGGTCGCGGTCTCGGCGCGGCCGGCCTTGCCGAACACGCTCTCGACCTCGGGCACGGTCTTGATCAGCCGGTCGGTCTGTTGGAGCAGTTGCGAGGCTTTCGCCGCCGACAGCCCCGGCAGCGCCGAGGGCATGTAGAGCAGGTCGCCCTCGTCGAGGTTGGGCATGAACTCGCCGCCGAGCCGGGCAAGCGGCCAGGCCGTGGTCGCGAACACCAACGCCGCGATCAGCAGCACCGTCTTGGGCTTTTGCATCGTCCAGTCGAGCGCGGGCCGATAAGCATTCGTCAGCCAGCGATTGACCGGATTGGCCTGCTCGGCTGGGATGCGGCCCCGGATCAGCCAACCCATCAGGATCGGCACCAATGTCACCGACAGGATAGCCGCCGAAGCCATCGCATAGGTCTTGGTGAAGGCGAGCGGCGCGAACAGCCGCCCCTCCTGCGCTTCCAGCGTGAAGACGGGCACGAAGGAAAGTGTGATGATGAGCAGGCTGAAGAACAGCGCCGGGCCAACCTCGGCAGCAGCATCGGTGACGACCGACCACCGTGTCGGGCTATCGAGCGCCTGATCCGGATGGTCGTGCTCCCAGCGTTCGATCTTCTTATGGGCGTTCTCGATCATGACCACGGCCGCATCAACCATCGCCCCGATGGCGATCGCGATGCCGCCCAGCGACATGATGTTGGCGTTCACCCCCTGGAACCGCATCACGACGAATGCCGCCAGGACGCCCAGCGGCAGCGTCAGGATCGCGACTAACGCCGAGCGGACGTGCCAGAGGAACAGGCCGCAGACGATGGCGACGACGATGAATTCCTCGACCAGCTTGTGGGTAAGGTTCTCGACCGCGCGATCGATGAGCTGCGAGCGATCATAGACCGTCACCACCTCGACGCCGGGCGGCATGCTCTTCCTGAGATCGGTGAGCTTGTCTTTGATTGCAGCGATCGTCTCACGCGCATTCTTGCCCGAGCGCAATATCACCACGCCACCGGCGACTTCGCCTTCGCCGTTCAATTCGGCGATGCCGCGCCGCATCTCCGGACCAATCTGGATGGTAGCAACGTCGCCGAGCGTCACCGGCACGCCGCCGGCGGCGGTTCTGAGCGGGATTGCCCGGAAGTCATCGAGCGTCTTCAGATAGCCCGAGGCGCGGACCATATATTCGGCTTCGGCCATCTCGAGGACCGAGCCACCCGCTTCCTGGTTGGCCTTTTGAATGGCATCGACCGCCTGGGCGTGAGTGATGCCGTAAGCGGCGAGCTTCACCGGATCGAGCAGTACCTGATATTGTTTCACCATGCCGCCGATGCTTGCGACCTCGGCAACGCCGGGCACGGTTTTCAGCTCGTAGCGAAGAAACCAGTCCTGAAGCCCGCGAAGCTGTGACAGGTCGTGCCGGCCGCTGCGATCGACCAGCGCATATTCATAGACCCAGCCAACGCCGGTGGCATCGGGACCGAGTGCGCTGCGGGCGCTTGCGGGCAAGCGCCCCTGCACCTGATTGAGATATTCGAGGACGCGGCTGCGCGCCCAATAAAGGTCGGTGCCGTCCTCGAAGATCACATAGACGAAGCTGTCGCCGAAGAAGGAATAGCCACGCACCGTCTTCGCCCCCGGCACCGACAGCATGGTGGTGGTCAGCGGATAGGTGACCTGGTTCTCGACGATCTGCGGGGCCTGTCCCGGATAGGAGGTGCGGATCACCACCTGCACGTCGGAGAGATCGGGCAACGCGTCGATTGGGGTCGAACGCACCGCCCATAAACCGGCGCCGACCAGCGCCAGCAAGCCGATCAGGACGAAGAAGCGGTTATTGACCGACCAGCGAATGAGATGGGCGATCATTGGCCCGCGACCTTCGCCATGCGCCGCACAGTCGGGCCGGCGGAAGGCTGGTCGAACCCGAAGCGGACACGATCGCCCGTCTTCAGGCCGCGCACGATCGCCGGTGTGCCGAGCTGGAAGGTCATGGTCATCGCGGGCCAGCTGATCGCGGGCACCGGCTCATGGCTGAGCGTCACCGAGGTGGCGGTGATCTGCTCGATCTTGCCCGTCGCCTCGTAGAGCGACGTGGCGGACCTGGCGGCGGGTGCCGCCGATACGGCCCCGCCGATCGGCCGCGCCTCGACGCCCGACAGGCTCGCTTCGGAATCGATGAGGAACTGGCCTGACGCGATGATCTTCTCGCCTGCGCTAAGGCCGGCCAGAATCTCGGTATCGCCGCCGGCCTCCCGTCCGGTTTGCACCTCGGCCGGCCGATAGCGGCCCTTGTCGAGTGCGAGCATCACCAATGTCCGCTTGCCCGTGCGGATCAGCGCTTCGGATGGCACGAGCAGCGCCGGTTGCGTGGCTCCACCGAACGAGACAGTCGCGAACATGCCAGGCCGCAGGCGTCCGCCGCGATTGGGCAGTTCAATCCGAACGGTCAGCGTCCGACTGTCGGCCTGGGTCTGGGGCAGGATCGCGGAGACGCGACCCGACAGGGTCTCGCCGGGGAACGCGGCAAGCGAGGCCTGCACGATCTGGCCGGGCTTGAGCGGTCCCGCGATCGCCTCTGGTACGGCCGCATTGAGCCAGACCGTGCCAAGACCATTGACCTCGGCGAGCGTTTGCCCCGCCACCATGGTCATGCCGGCGCGCACGTCCAATGTTTTGATGACCCCGCCGGTCGGCGTGGAGATCGTAACGACATTGTGCGGCCGCCCACTCCGCTCCACGGACGCGATGGTGCCAAGTGGCATGCCGAGCAGCATGAGCCGCTGGCGCGCAGCTTGAATTAACGCAGCGTTCCCAGTACGGCGGACCGCCAGAAACTCGGCCTGTGCGCCACCCCAGTCGGGGACGAGCAGGTCGGCGAACGGTGCGCCCGCGCCGACGATGTCGCCGGGCGCCCGGGCATAGACCCGTTGCACGAAGCCGCCCGCGCGCGCCTGGATGATCGCGACATCGCGCTGGTTGAAGTCAATCGTGCCGGTAGCGGTCAGACTGCTCGCGAGTTCCCCGCGTCGGACGGCGACCGTGCGGAGCCCAAGCGATTGCGATGTCGCCGGATTGATCCCCACGCCGGGTGCGTCGCTCCCGCTCCCATCGGCATATTTGGGGACGAGCTGCATATCCATGAAGGGCGACTTGCCAGGCGCGTCGAAATGCTGCGACGGCACCATCGGGTCATAATAATAGAGCGGCTTGCGGCCCGCGTCGGCGGATCGCATCGCGGGAGCCTCGCCCCCACCGAGATGGGCGATGCCATAGCCTGCTCCGCCGGCAACCAGCGCGAGCGCTGCGGCGGCCAGTCCCAGCCGTGCGCGGGGTGACATTTCGAGGCTCATCGTGCGTCGCTCCGATAGGTGAGAGTCAATCGGGCGCCGTCGGCGGCGACCAGGGCTTCACGGTCGAGGGTATCGAGGCTCGCATCGGCGAGCGCGGCATAGGCGTCGGCGATATCGACCAGACTGGCGCGCCCTGCTCCGTAGCTGACTGTCTCCAGTTTTACCCGCTGCTCGGCCAGCGGCTGCAGCGTGCTTTGCGCCCGCATCCATTGTTCATGGTGCATGAGATGATCGCCGATATCGGCTTCGAGGTCGGCGGCGAGCGCGCGCTGCGCGGCTTCGCGTTCGGCTAGAACCCGCCCGGCATTTGCCTGGGCTGCCGCGATCCCGGCATTCTGGCGATTGCGGGTGAAGAACGGCAAGCTGACCGTCACGCCGGCCGAGACATAGTCACCGAAACGCGGATCACGGCGCTGATAGGCGAGGTTGACGCCAAAGTCGGACCGCCGCCCGGCATCGGCCACGCGCACATCGGCGTCCGCCTGCCCGGCCTGGGCATCGATCATCTGGATGGTGGGATGGCGATCGAGCCCTGCCCGCAGGCTCGCTGCATCGACCGGGAAATCCGGGATCGAGCCAGCGATCTCGGGCGCAGGATCCCCGGTCCAGCGCGTCAGTGTCGCGCGTGCCCGCGCCACGTTCGAAACCAGTTCGCTTCGGCGATCCTGCATCATCGCTATGGCTTGCTGTCCGGCCAATGTCTGGGCTGGCCGTGTGCTGCCAGATGCGACCGCGCTCGGTGTCGTTCCCACCACATGCTCGAGACGGGATAGGACATCGTCGAGCGCGGCAAGCCGCCGCTCGGCATAGGCGAGAGTAATCCACGCCAGCGCCGTCCCGACTTCGACCGTGCGGGCCTCGACGGCGGTGTCGGCCTCGGCCGCCCTGATGTCGCTGTCGGCGCGCGCCTGCTGGGCATGCCGCCTAGCGAGATTGGGAATATCCTGGGACACGCCGACCCGCGCCATCGTAAAGTTGTCCTGGCCGGGTTCGAACGCCAGCGGACCCGATATGGGGAAGCTGTCGATGCCGACCGCCAGGGTCGGGTCGGGTAGCGCCCCAGCTGCACCGCGCGCCGAATGCGCCGCGTCAACGCCCAGCGTCTTTGCCCTGATAGACGGCGCTTCCTGCCGGGCGCGCTGCAGCGCTCCGTCGAAGGTGAGCGGCCCGGCATACGCAACGCCCGGGATCGCCACGAGAAGTGGCAGACATAGTAATATTCGCATGAAAATCTCCTGATCGTGGGATCAGGCCGGCGCGGCGCTATAGGATGGGACAGGCTAAAATCGGCGGAGCGAAGCGTGCTCCGCCGATGCCGCAGACCTGGCCGTCAATAAGTACCGGACCAGCCAAGGCCTGTCCTAGCCGGCCCTCGCGCCTGAAGGAGACCCCGCACCGGGCACCGTCGGCATGCAGGCGGCTTCAGCCGTGGCGCCCATCTTCATCACGTCGCAGCCGCAGTTTGCCATCTGCGTGGCATCCGGCACCCAGATGCGCCGGGCTGACTGGAGGGGCGCACGCGGCCCATATTGTGGAACTTGACGCCATTCATAATGGCCTTGGGCCGGGGTGGAAGAGAGGTGGCCGGGTTTGTCTGAACAGGGATCGGCAACGGTTAAGTGGATCGTCTGCCGGGTTCCTTGCCTTGCCAATATGGGGCGTCATGCAGGGAGGGCGTAGCCCGACTGGAGTGACGCCCCGTATTGGTTGCCAAATTCATGCTGCCATCATTACCGGCAGGTTGTCAAAATACGCCTGATCCGGCGTCCTGGCGGCGAGGCTCGAATGTGGCCTCCTTCCATTGTAGAAGCTCAGATAACGACCGATCGACTCGCGGGCTTCGCTGACCCCGCCGTAGGCGCGGAGGTAAACCTCCTCATATTTCACCGAGCGCCACAGGCGCTCGACCATCACATTGTCGCGCCAGGCGCCTCGGCCATCCATGCTGATGGCGATTTCCTCGCGCAGCAGCACGCTGGTGAAGGCGTGGCTGGTGAACTGGCTGCCCTGATCGGTGTTGAATATCTCCGGTTTCCCGAAGCGCGTCAACGCTTCCTCCAGCGCTTCGACGCAGAAGTCGGCCTCCATCGTGATCGACACCCGCCAAGCCAGGACTTTGCGGCTGAACCAGTCGACGATGGCCACGAGATAGACGAACCCCCTCGCCATCGGGATGTAGTTGTAGCGCGACGATTACGGTGTCCGGTCGGCGTCAATTTTGATGGCCGATAGGTGGCCGCGCCGGTTGGTGAATTCTGGCTACCATTTGCTGTTGCGAGGAGCAACCGTCGAGCGACAATTACGACGCTGGGTAATTGTCGCTGGCGCTGGCCGGAAGCGAGGGTTTGAAGCGCATGGGATGGTTGGCATGTAATTGCCGCTGGCGACAATTACCCGTTGCCTCAGCAAGGGTGCTCCCGAGCGCGAAGCCAGCGACAATTATGATGGCCGGTCCGGGGCGCCATTGGGCGGGTCGTAATCGCCGGCGTGATGCGGGCGACGGCGGAACGCTTGCGGTAGCTTTCGCCGTTCATCTCGATGATGGTCGAGTGGTGCACGAGGCGGTCGATCGCGGCGACAGTCATRGCGGGATCAGGGAAGACGTTGTCCCATGCCGAAAATGGCTGGTTGGCGGTAATGGCGAGCGAGTGGCGTTCGTAGCGGTGGGCGATGAGCTCGAACAAGGCGCTGGTCTCGACCTGGTCCTTGCGGACGTAGGACAGATCGTCGAGCACGATGAGATCGAACTTGTCGAGCTTGTCGAGCATGGCGGGTAGGCTGAGGTCGCGGCGCGCGGACTGGAGCTTCTGGACCATGTCGGTGGTGAGACAGAACAGGACGCCGCGCCCGTGTCATGAGGGCATGACCAATGGCGGCAACTGCGTGCGTCTTGCCG